>NZ_CP083560.1:0-634039 GCF_025143825.1 Sulfitobacter sp. S223
ATGACACGCGACGAATGGGGCAACGTTAAGCAACGACTTCTTAAAACAGTTGGGCAGAACAACTACACAACCTGGATTGATCCTTTGCTGCTGGGATCCTTGCAGGCCGGCATAGCGACCGTGAATGTCCCGACGACATTCTTTGGCAATTACGTTAGCCAGAATTTCGCGGACCTCATCCTGCATGAGATGAAAGCATTCGACAGCTCACTGTCACGCTTGAATTTCGAAGTAGCAGGCAAGACCGCAAAACCTGCCACGCGCCAGACCGATGCCATTTCTGCGCCACGCGCAGCAACGCCCAAAGCAGCAAGCACAACATCCCCGTACACTGCACCGCTGGAAAAGCGTTTCTCATTTGATACTTTTGTTGTCGGCAAACCAAACGAACTCGCGCACGCAGCGGCGCGCCGCGTTGCCGAAGGGGGGCCCGTCACCTTCAACCCGCTATTTTTGTATGGCGGCGTTGGTTTGGGCAAAACCCACCTGATGCATGCGATTGCCCAAGAACTTCAGACACGAAAGCCGGAACTGAACGTCCTTTATCTTTCCGCAGAGCAGTTCATGTATCGTTTTGTACAGGCGCTGCGTGACCGCAAAATGATGGACTTCAAAGAGATTTTTCGCACCGTTGACGTTTTGATGGTGGATGACGTCCAGTTCATCGCGGGCAAAGACAGCACCCAAGAAGAATTCTTTCACACGTTCAACGCCCTTGTAGACCAGCATAAACAAATTATCATTTCTGCTGACCGTGCCCCGCAGGATATCAAAGACCTTGAAGACCGCGTAAAATCACGCCTGCAATGCGGTTTGGTTGTGGACCTGCATCCAACCGATTACGAACTGCGTCTTGGAATTTTGCAAACCAAGGTCGACACCCACCGCGCCTCCTATCCAGAACTGGAAATGGAAGACGGCATTCTGGAATTCCTTGCCCACCGTATTTCTACCAACGTTCGCGTGCTTGAGGGCGCTTTGACACGTTTGTTCGCATTCGCGTCCCTTGTTGGTCGGCGTATTGATATGGAGCTGACGCAAGACTGCCTTGCTGACGTACTGCGCGCTTCAGAGCGTAAAATTACTGTTGAGGAAATCCAGCGCAAGGTTTCGGATCACTACAACATCCGCCTTTCCGATATGATCGGGCCAAAGCGCCTGCGTAGCTATGCCCGCCCACGTCAGGTTGCGATGTACCTTTGCAAACAGATGACCAGCCGCTCGTTGCCAGAGATCGGCCGCCGTTTCGGCGGGCGTGATCACACAACTGTAATGCACGGCGTGAAGCGCATTGAAGAGCTTAAAATATCCGACGGCCAAATCGCCGAGGATCTAGAGCTTTTGCGCCGCGCGCTGGAAGCTTAACCCGCCTAAAGATGCAGCGATGCCACAGCGCGGCCCTTGACGGGGCTGCGATTTAGGTCTGTGGTTCGTTAAGTCTTGTGATTGAGCGGGAAGCGGGTACTTTGCCCCTCCCGACCCTGTGCAGTGGAGATAGTCAAATGAAATTCAGCATCGAACGCGCCGCGTTGCTTAAGGCCGTCTCGCAAGCGCAATCCGTGGTTGAGCGGCGCAACACGATCCCGATCCTTGCGAACGTCCTGATCGAAGCAGAGGGCAACGAAGTTTCCTTTCGCGCGACCGACCTGGACATCGAGGTGGTCGACAAAGCCGACGCTCTTGTAGAACGCGCAGGTGCCACCACCGTTGCCGCGACAACACTACATGAGATTGTGCGGAAGCTGCCCGATGGTGCAATGGTTTCCCTTACCGCTGACACGGCCGCCGGCCGTCTGACAGTTGAAGCTGGCCGCTCCAACTTCTCATTGGCGACATTGCCCAAGGAAGATTTTCCGGTGATGGCGTCATCTGAATATGCCTCGAATTTCTCGGCAAACGCGGCTGTGCTGCGCCGCTTGTTCGACAAGTCCAAATTTGCGATCTCGACCGAAGAGACGCGCTATTACCTGAATGGTGTGTATATGCACATCGCTGATGGTGAAGGCGGCAAAATGCTGCGTTGTGTGGCGACCGATGGTCACCGTTTGGCCCGCATTGATGCGGATATGCCAGAAGGTGCTGCGGATATGCCCGGCGTGATTGTTCCACGTAAAACCGTAGGTGAGCTGCGCAAGCTGCTTGACGACGATGATATGAAAATCGCCGTTTCTGTGTCCGAGACAAAGGTGCGTTTTGCCACACCGCAGATTACGCTGACCTCCAAAGTTATTGATGGCACGTTCCCCGACTACACGCGCGTTATCCCGCAGGGAAACACCCGCAAGCTAGAAGTCGATGCTGCTGATTTCGCGCGCGCTGTCGATCGTGTGGCAACCGTAAGCTCCGAACGTTCACGCGCCGTGAAGCTGCAACTGGACGAAGATCGTCTCATCCTGTCGGTAAACGCGCCAGACAGTGGTGCCGCCGAAGAAGAACTGGCAGTGGCCTATAGCGACGAGCGCCTTGAGATCGGCTTTAATGCCAAATACCTGCTTGAGATCGCATCACAAGTTGATCGCGAAAATGCAGTATTCCTGTTTAATTCGTCGGGTGATCCAACTTTGATGCGTGAGGGAAATGACACCTCTGCCGTCTACGTTGTCATGCCGATGCGTGTATAGCGAGCACCGGAATTTTCATAAATTCCGGCACTTTTAGATGGCTGGTCTCTACCTCTCCAATCTGACACTTTCGCATTTCCGCTCTCATAAAAGAGCCGTGATCGAAGTGGATACGCGGCCTGTTGCCATTCATGGCAAAAATGGTGCTGGCAAGACCAATATACTTGAAGCGATCTCTCTGCTTTCACCCGGTCGCGGGCTGCGTCGCGCAAGCGCCGAAGACATGACACGCCGTCCCGAGGCATTGGGCTGGAAGATTACTGCCTTGCTGCACGGCCCGCTGGGGCTGAGTGAGATTGAGATCATCTCTGAGAAAGGTGCTGCGCGGCAGGTTCGGATTGATGGCAAACCGGCCCCACAGACAGCCCTTGGCCGTATCACGCGTGTGCTTTGGCTTATCCCTTCAATGGATCGCCTGTGGATCGAAGGGGCAGAAGGGCGGCGGCGATTTCTGGACCGAATGACGCTCAGCTTTTTACCGGATCACGCCGAAATCTCGCTGGGATACGAGAAAGCCATGCGGGAACGCAACAGGTTGCTCAAGGATATGGTCCGAGAGCCTTCGTGGTACGCGGCACTAGAGGCCCGAATGGCAGAAACAGCCGTCGCAATCCATCACAACCGCCTTCATGCGCTCGCTGCGCTGGAAAAGGCGCAGGACGCAGCAGAAACCGCCTTCCCGACGGCTGCGCTCACGCTTGAATGTGAGATGCCCAACGATGTCGAAGCGATGCGTGCAGCGTTGGCAAACAACCGGATGCGCGACCTATCTGCAGGGCGTACTTTGATCGGACCCCACCGTGCAGACCTACATGGCGTTTTTGCGGCCAAGGGCATTCCCGCGCGCGATTGCTCAACCGGAGAACAGAAGGCCCTGCTTGTCTCCCTAATCCTTGCCAATGCCCGCGCCCTTGCCGCCGATTTCGGTGCGCCGCCCCTGTTGCTGCTGGACGAGGTCGCAGCGCATCTGGATAGTGACCGTCGCGCCGCCCTCTATGACGAGATTGTGGCCCTTGGTGCACAGGCGTGGATGACCGGCACCGAAGACGGACTTTTCGAGGCAATGGGCGACCGTGCGCAGGCGCTTTTAGTCAGTGAAACCGACGGGATTTCATCGGTTTCAAAGCCCGCCTGATCCTCGCCTCAGGTTACCACAAAATCTTGTGTCATTCGCGTGACAATCCGGCCCGAAAACCGTATATTTAGCGAATTGAAATACAGGATCAACGACATGTCCGAGACAGACCAGCAACCAGAAGAATACGGTGCAAATTCCATCAAGGTTCTCAAAGGCTTGGAGGCCGTTCGGAAGCGTCCGGGTATGTATATCGGTGATACCGATGACGGCTCTGGCTTGCACCATATGGTCTACGAAGTTGTGGACAACGGTATCGACGAAGCACTTGCTGGTCACGCGGACCATGTCGCGGTCACGATCCACGAGGACAGCTCGGTTTCTGTCTCTGATAACGGGCGCGGTATTCCTGTGGGCATCCATGAGGAAGAAGGCGTTTCAGCGGCCGAAGTCATCATGACCCAGCTGCACGCTGGCGGTAAGTTTGACAGCAATTCCTACAAAGTGTCCGGCGGTCTGCATGGCGTTGGCGTCTCCGTTGTGAACGCGTTGAGCGACTGGTTGGAGCTTCGCGTTTGGCGTGAGGGCAAAGAGCACATCGCGCGCTTTGAGGGTGGCTTCACGACCAAACACCTCGAAACACTCGGCGATACAGAACGCACAGGTACCGAAGTTCGCTTTCTCGCATCGACAGACACATTTTCGAACCTCGATTACTCATTTGAGACGCTGGAAAAGCGCTTGCGCGAACTGGCCTTCCTGAACTCAGGCGTAAAGATCATCTTGCGCGACGAGCGTCCGACCGAAGCACTGGAGACTGTGCTTTATTACGATGGCGGCGTTAAAGAGTTCGTCAAATACCTCGACCGTCACAAATCGTCGATCCTGCCAGAGCCAATATTTATCACCGGTGAAAAGGACGATATCGGCGTCGAAGTCGCGATGTGGTGGAACGACAGCTATCACGAAAACGTCCTGCCGTTTACCAACAACATCCCACAGCGCGATGGCGGCACGCATATGGCGGGCTTTCGTGGCGCGCTGACGCGGACCATAAATAACTACGCGCAAAGCTCTGGTATCGCAAAGAAAGAGAAGGTCTCGTTCACTGGCGACGACGCACGTGAAGGCCTTACATGCGTGCTGTCGGTTAAAGTGCCCGATCCCAAGTTCTCCTCCCAGACCAAAGACAAGCTCGTTAGCTCTGAAGTAAGGCCTGCTGTTGAAGGTCTGGTGAACGAAAAGCTGGCTGAATGGTTCGAAGAAAACCCGCAGATCGCAAAGATCGTTGTCGGCAAGATTATCGAAGCGGCCCATGCACGCGAAGCCGCACGTAAAGCGCGTGACCTGACCCGGCGTAAGACCGCAATGGATGTCAACTTCCTCGCAGGAAAGCTTAAAGACTGTTCCGAGAAAGACCCGTCCAAAACCGAAGTCTTCCTTGTGGAGGGTGACTCTGCCGGTGGCTCTGCCCAGACCGGCCGTGACCGCCAAACACAGGCGATCCTGCCGCTCAAAGGTAAAATCCTTAACGTTGAGCGCGCGCGATTTGATCGCATGCTTGGGTCCCAGGAGATCGGCAACCTTGTGATGGCACTGGGTACGGGCATTGGCCGTGATGAATTCAACATCGACAAGCTGCGCTACCACAAGATCGTCATCATGACGGATGCGGACGTGGACGGTGCCCACATCCGGACACTGCTGCTCACGTTCTTCTACCGCCAGATGCCACAGCTGATCGAAAATGGTCACCTCTACATCGCGCAGCCTCCGCTTTACAAAGTGTCGCGCGGCAAATCCGAGGTGTACCTCAAGGATCAGGCCGCGATGGAAGAATACCTGATCCAGCAGGGCATTGATGGTGCCATGCTGCGCCAAGGCAACGGCGAAGAGATCAGCGGACAGGATTTGGCCCGCGTTGTCGACTATGCCCGCCAGATGCGCCGCGTGCTGGAGGCCTTCCCGACACATTATCCGCGCCACATCCTTGAACAGGCCGCGATTGCCGGTGCGTTCGTTCCGGGCGCGGTTGATCAGGATCTTCAGGGCGTGGCAGATAAAGTTGCCGCACGTCTTAACCTTATCGCGTTGGAATACGAACGCGGCTGGCAAGGCCGGATCACGCAAGACCACGGAATCAAACTTGCGCGCATACTGCGCGGCGTTGAAGAAGTGCGCACACTGGACGGTAAGATGCTACGCGGCGGTGAAGCCCGCAAATCCGGCACGTTCACAGAGCACTTGCAGGACGTCTATAATCTGCCAGCGACTTTGGTTCGCAAAGACCGCAACCAACTAATCCATGGCCCTATGGACCTGCTGAATGCGATCCTGGCCGAAGGTGAAAAAGGTCTATCGCTTCAGCGATACAAAGGTCTGGGAGAGATGAATCCCGATCAGCTGTGGGAAACCACTTTGGACCCTGACGCACGCACATTGCTGCAAGTGCGTGTAGAGGACATGGCCGAAGCAGATGACCTGTTCACCAAGTTGATGGGTGACGTGGTTGAGCCGCGCCGCGAGTTCATCCAGCAGAATGCATTGAATGTCGAAAACCTCGACTTCTAAAGCCATGTAGGGAAGCACATAAAATTGCGCGGCGCGTATAACCTTGCGCGTCGCGGATGGGGTACTTTGCGCTAGACCTCTATTCAAATCAGTGACTTATCTGATGCATCCCGTCTCCGCCAACTCAGCAGTGCCTCACATCAGCCCATACTTATCCCAAAACGATGCGCGGATTATGTGTTTGATCTAAACAACGCCAGCGTAGGGCATTATCTGGCTGAGCTGAGAACCTTTTTGGTCGTGCGTTAAATTCAAGCCGGATAGCGTCAGAACACCAAGGCCAGCGTTTCAGGAAATCCTGCGCCACACAGGCACATAAAAAGGGGCCGCTGGATTGCGGCCCCTTTTGCATTCTGAAAGACGGCTTCTAATCAACTGCAACCCGCAGTCGCCAGCGCTCTGCTCTATTAAGCCTGCTTTGCAACTTCCGGGTCAGGCGTTGCGTCACTTTCGATGATTTCCGCATCTTCGATCATGACATCCTGCGCTACCGGCGGGACGCCGTCTGCACCCGCATTGTCCTCGGGTACACCAACAATCAATGGCAACATTTGAACCCCGGCAGGCATAGCTACTTCGGAAACAGGTGGACGCTTCCATTCCAGTGTATCGAAGCTGGAGCAGTTTTCGCAGATCGGCTTCCACTCAGCGTGGATATGTTGACAGTTGTCACAGATCCACTGCGGGCCACGCGGAACTGCGATCGCGCGGGCCAGCCAGCCTTTGACAACTGTATCGGATGCGCCTTCGCCTCGTTCAATTGCAGCCATAAGTGTGACTGAACGTGCATCGGGATCTTTTTCGACCAGATCGCCCAGCGCACGACGCGCAGCAGGGAAATCCTCATTCGCAATGTTCAGCTCAGCCAGAAGCATTTTCGTTTCCGGATGGTTCGGTTTGATCTTCGTCAGTGTCGTGAAACGCTTGATCCGTGCAGCGGGCGTCTCATCCGGCACGATGGCAGCAAATGTCGCAGCAAGATCGGGGTGCGGACGGGCGTCCCATGCTTTCTTGAGCAAGCGGGCCGCATATCGGGGCTTACCCTGCTCGATATAACCTTTTGCGGCCATAACAGCCGCAGGGATCAAATCCGGAGATAGACGGTTCGCCTCAATCGCCGCTTCACGTTTTTCAATCGGGCTTTCTTCGGCAAGGATATCTTTCGCCTCGGACAATGCCAGAACTGCATCGCGGCGTTTGTGGACATCGCGTGGCAGTTGACCGTTCCGCAGCTTCGCACTCAGCGTCTTGCGCGCGCCGCTCCAGTCTTCCTTTTCCGCCTGAAGGCGCAGCAGGATGTCACCGGTTTCTTCGTGCTTTGGTTTCAGTGAAAAGGCTTTCTCGGCCAGTTGCAGCGCCGTTTCCTTGTCACCCGCGGCCAACTTTTGCTTCATGATGCCGCGCACACCAACGAAACGCGTCTGCTCATTCTCGACAAGTTTGCGATACGTCTCTTCCGCTTTCTTGGTGTCGCCAGCCAGTTCTGCGGCTTGCGCGATAAGGAGATTGGTCAGCTCTGGCTTATTGAGATATTTGTCGGCCTTTTCAGCTTTCGTCATGGCAACCCGGCCTTCACCGCTTGCCAGCGCCATCAACCCCTCTGACAGTGCTTCGAAACCTTTACGCTCACGGTTCCGGTCAAAGTAGCGCGACAACGCAGTCTCGTCGCCGTTGATGAACTTCCACACTGCGATAAGCAGTGAGACCACCTTGAGCAGGACCCACAATGCAAAAACCAGCAAAACAAGCAGCAATACAGATTCAAGCGGTCCGGGGTTCAGTTCATATCCCAAGGCACGGATTTGCAGCCCGCCATCGGCTTCCAGCAGGAAACCCGCACCCCAAGCTAATGCGCCAACAACGCCGATGAAAAAGATGATTTTGATCAGGGACCAGAGCATAAATTCTTCCTTAGTCAGCCGTGAGGCGTTGTGACAAAGCATCAGCTGCCATACGGGCAGAAACACGGGCATCGGCAGCTGCCCGCCAGTCTGCAATCGCAGACTTTGCTTGTTCGGGCAGGGTATCAAGTTCTGTCAAAGTAGCTGTCAGATCACCAGACTTTATAGCCGCTTCGGCACGGGACAATACCGCGTCAGGATCATTCCCTTCACGCGGCGAGACAGAGCGCGCACCAAGTGACCGTTTAAGGAAACTACCAATTCCCTGCTGACCGCCCTCTTCCGCGCCACTTGCGCGTGCGGCCGAAAGTGCCGAACGTGCCTGATTGGGGAAGTCCGCCTGCAGCGCACTAAGCGTTTCAACACCCTCACCAGCCGAAGAAACAAGGGCGGGATCAATTTCACCCAGATCAAGTGACTGAAGTTCTGAAACCTCATCAGCAAACGGGCGGCCTGCATCTATCGCCGATACGATCTTGGCGATGGCAGATTGCGCACGGGCGGTTGCGGCGGCTTCAGCGGTCGCCTGCTCTACAGTCTTGGCGTTACTTATCAACGCTTCAATTTCGCTGCGCTGTGTCTCTACCGATGACTGCAACGCCTGAAGTTCAGCTGCATAGGCCTGCGCATCAACACCTTCCGGTATCGCTGTGACAGGACGTTCCTCAAGTGCAGTGATACGATCTTCGATCGCGCCAAGCTGCGCTTCAATCGGGGCCAAATCAACAACGGGAGCGTCAGCAGGTGCTGTTTCAAGCGCGGCAATACGGTCTTCCTGCGCCGCAAGATCGCTCCGGAAGCCTGCTGTCGGGTCCGTCACCGGTTTCGTGAAATAGTCGCTTTGCGCAACGAAAAATCCGATGCCACCAGCGATGATACCGCCCAGAACCAGCGGAAGAAAACTGCTGCCTTTTTCAGGCTCCGGCGCCATCGCAGGGACGGGATGGACCATTTCCGCAGTGGTGGTTGGTTTATCATCAACCGTCGCAGCAACCGGTTCCTCGTTGGGCTTTTCGGGCGGTGTTGTTTCTTCGGCAGAAGTATCGACCTTCTCCGCTTCGGCAGTCGGTGCGGCCTCATCCGCCGCTGTCAGCTCTTTGGCGCTTGCCTCTTTCGGAGTATCTTCGACAGGAACAGCAGGCTTTTCACCTTCGACAATCACTGCTTCTTCGATCTTTGAGGCAGCCGACCTGCTGCTCGTTGATTTACGTTTCGACGGGCCGGTTTTCTTGGATGACGCCACAACACATACCTTTTCGATTCTTGCCCAAGATTTGGGCCAGCTTTTCAACCTTATCCAGCATCCTCTTGCTGCTCAAGGTAAGCTGAGGTTGAGACACAGGTTTTCAACCGTTTGACGCATTATAGCAGCCTGCGGGGCAGGCAACACGGTCAAATTATGACTCTTTTCCCCTGCAAGCGGGGCCGCGACCGCCTCACTCAGCGCTACAATGCATGCTTTTTCTAGCTGGCCATGGGCTTCCTTCGCCAATTGCATCGCGCTGCGCGGCGAAAAAACGGGGACAATACAAGGTCCTTCAAGCGCAGAACGCGCCGCCGCATCCAGACCCAGCAGCTTTTGTTCATAAATCATCACACGTTCAGTGGCGATGCCAGCGGCAGTCAGAGTCTCTGCAATATCACCACGGGTATGGCAGCCCGAGAGGTGCAGCAGCGGGCCATCGGGAGGATCAGCCAACAACGTCGCGATCAACTCTTGGGCTGTGTTCCCCACCCGTTGGGCTGCCCAACCTTTCGCAATGGCCTTTTCCGTTGTTTGCACCCCTACGCAAAATGCGGGACGACCGTTCCCTTTAGGTGCGTGAACGACGCCGTTGGCAGATGTAAAAATGACGCCGCGTGTTTTTGCTATCGAAGGTGTAAGACCCGTGCTGGAAATTTCCATGAGTGGGGCAATCAAAAGCCGCACCCGCGATAATGCTGAAGAATTGAGGCTGGCTGCAAATGCCTTCGCGCTGTCAGCCGGTCGGGTCAATAGAAGGGTGGGCAGGACCATGGGCCGTGATGCTCTCAGGATTGTTTGCCAGACGTTAGAGTGTTACCTGCGCAGGGTCTACTTCGCAACGGAAACAACCCTCTTATGACCAGCATGACCATCCTCGGCATCGAGAGCAGCTGTGACGACACCGCCGCCGCAGTGTTACGCGGGCAGGCAGGCGCGGCCAAAGTGTTGTCATCGGTGGTGATGGGCCAAACAGCCTTGCATGCCGATTTTGGCGGCGTTGTTCCCGAAATCGCCGCGCGAGCCCATGCTGAAAAGCTTGACCTTTGCGTGACGCAGGCGTTGGGCGAAGCAGGAATAAGCCTAGATCAGATTGATGCGGTCGCCGTAACAGCTGGGCCAGGCTTGATCGGCGGTGTTGTTTCTGGCGTAATGTGTGCCAAGGGCATCGCGTTAGCTCGAAATCTGCCACTTTACGGTGTGAACCACTTGGCGGGTCATGCCCTCACGCCGCGGCTGACCGACGGGGTCCAATTCCCCTATCTGATGCTGCTGGTGTCAGGTGGCCATTGCCAGTTCCTGATCGTATCGGGGCCAGACGATTTCCAACGCCTAGGCGGCACAATTGACGATGCGCCGGGAGAAGCATTCGACAAAGTCGCGCGCCTGATTGCTTTGCCACAACCCGGCGGACCATCCATTGAGCAACGCGCAAAGGACGGTGACCCCAAGCGGTTTCGTTTGCCGCGCCCTTTGTTAGACCGCGCAGGATGCGATATGTCCTTTTCCGGTCTCAAGACAGCCGTGCTGCGCCAACGTGACAGTCTGATCGTCGATGGCACGCTGGGTATGCAGGATCAGGCTGACCTTGCAGCCGGATTTCAGGCAGCGGTTGTAGACGTTCTGTCAGAGAAGACGCGTCGTGCCCTGGCGCTATACGCCCCCCTAACGACTAACCGCAGCATTTGCGTGGCAGGCGGTGTGGCCGCAAACATGGCCATTCGCGATCGGTTGAAATCTGTTGCATCCGAATTCGCAGCACAGTTTGTGGCTCCGCCATTGGGCCTTTGCACCGACAACGCTGCGATGATTGCCTATGCCGCATTAGAACAAATGGGTACCCGTGCCCCTGATGGAATGGGCCTGTCAGCACGGCCGCGCTGGCCGCTGGATAAAACTGCGCCAGCCATGCTGGGCAGCGGTAAAAAAGGAGCGAAAGCATGAGCGTTTGCGTCTTGGGTGGCGGTGCTTTCGGGACCGCGTTAGCGATATCTTTGGCAGGTAAGGGGCACGTCACACTCTGGGCGCGGGACGCCGGAAATATGAATACCACCCGCGAAAACACCAAACGTCTGCCTGGATGCCGCTTTCCCGATACTCTTGCTGTCACGCAGGATTTTGCAGAGGCGCTCAGCGCCCAGACGGTGTTGCTGGCGCTTCCAATGCAAAAAATGCGCGGCTTTCTTCAGGATCATGCCAAAGAATTAGCGGGAAAAACGCTGGTTGCCTGCTGCAAAGGCGTTGAGTTGAGCACCGGCGCTGGACCTGTGCAAATCATCACTGAAGAAGTGCCCAGCGCAAAAGCAGCAATTCTGACCGGTCCCAGCTTTGCCTCCGATATTGCCCGAGGTTTGCCGACCGCGCTCACCATCGCTGCAGGTGATGATGCAACCGCACGCGAACTCCAGCAGGAGCTGACCACGAGCACGCTGCGCCTTTACCGGACGACCGACACCATAGGCGCCGAATTAGGTGGCGCGCTTAAGAACGTGGTGGCAATCGCCTGTGGCATCGCGATTGGCGCGGGCATGGGTGAAAGCGCCCGCGCAGCCCTCATGACACGCGGATATGCAGAAATGCAAAGAATGGCGGCCTTTCGCGGCGCTGATCCTGATACGCTTGCCGGTCTGTCCGGATTTGGCGACCTGACGCTGACCTGCACCTCTGAAGGATCGCGCAATTACCGCCTTGGCCTCAGTCTTGGGCGCGGTGATACCTTTGACGCAAGCACGACGGTCGAAGGCGCGGCGACGGCGCGGGCGGTGGCACGCGTCGCAACGCAGGAAGGTCTGGATATGCCTATCACAATGGCCGTTGCCGGACTGCTGGATAAAACGCTAGATGTTAGGGAGGCTGTACACAGCCTGCTGACCCGACCCTTAAAGGAAGAATGACATGCTTGTATGCCTGATGGCCCACGACAAAGCCGGCGCCCTGGATGTGCGGATGGAAAACCGTCCCGCACACGTTGATTACCTAAAAAGCACCGATCACGTGCATCTTGCTGGTCCGTTGGTGGGCAAAGATGGCGGGATGTGCGGCTCCATGATTGTTCTGGATGTGCCTGATATGGCTGCCGCAGAGTATTGGGCCGCGAATGATCCCTATGCAAAAGCAGGCCTGTTCGAAAGCGTAACCTTGACCGAATGGAAAAAGGTGATTGGCTGATGGCCTATTGGCTGTTCAAATCCGAACCCTCCACATGGGGCTGGACCGATCAGGTGGCCAAAGGGGATGAAGGCGAAGAGTGGGATGGCGTCCGCAACTATCAGGCCCGCAATTTCATGCGTGAAATGGCCGTGGGCGATCGCGGTTTTCTCTACCACTCCCAAAAGGAAAAGGCAGTCGTCGGAATTGTTGAGGTTTGCGCCGCTGCCCATCCGGACTCCACCACAGATGATCCACGGTGGGAATGTGTAGACATCCGCGCTGTCCGTCCCTTCGTGCAGCCCGTAACATTGGATATGATAAAGGCCGAAGAGCATCTGGCTGAAATGGTGCTGGTGCGCAATTCACGCCTGTCAGTGCAGCCTGTCACTCAGCAAGAATGGCACCTGATTTGCGGAATGGGCAAAACCAAAGCTTAGATATCAAAAGATGATTAGCTCATGCTTCTGGCGCAGAATTACTCTGGAGAAAGAAGATGCGATTTTTTGGCAGTGATTATTGCCGCCGCAGCTGGGTTCGCAGTAGGCACGCCTGATAAAAAAAGGGTTCCAGCAAACCGCCAGAACCCTTTCTCACCCCGTGCGCTCCCGTACCCCGGCACACGTATTCAAAATATGTTCTGGCCGTACTGGCCGTTAGGGTATTGATACGTCGAATTCGGCTTTCGTTCAACAAATCAATAGGTTGAAGTGTCTGTAAAAACGAAACGCCCGCTTAACCAAGCGGGCGTTTCACGTACAAAATCAATCGTTTGAATTACTTGTACACAGCTTCTTTGCCGAAGTGCTTCGTCAGCATGTAATAGATGACAGCGCGATATTTGTTGCGCTCGGACTTGCCGTACACTTCGATCACAGAATTGATGGCTTCCATCAGGTTTGGACCATCGGGCAAACCCAGTTTTTTCATCAGGAAGTTGTTCTTGACGGTTTCGAGCTCGGCAGGCTGGCTGCCCGCGACGGTTGACGCGTCAGCGTTATAGATCGAAGGACCGCAGCCGATGGTCACCTTGGTAAGTAGATCCATGTCAGGTTCCATGCCGCATTTGCTTTTCAGGTCTTCCGCGTATTTCGCGATCCAGTCGTCCCGCTTGCCCATTATCGTCTCCCAATTAATTATTTGCCGCCCAAATGGCGATTTGCACCCGAACCCTAGTCCGAAACCACCCAAGCGTGAAAGGAATTTTTTTCGGCACTTTTCCCCCGTGACGTCAGCTGCCTAATGCACCTCCCAACCACATGCGGGTCTGTTCATGGCTGGATCACGTAAGCTTTGGCAAATTTCTCTCAAACAAAAAACCGCGCGGAAAGACCCGCGCGGTTTTGTAAAAGCAATTGTAGTACCGCCTGAGATTAGTAGCGGTAATGCTCTGGCTTGAAGGGACCCTCTGGAGTCACGCCAATATACGCCGCCTGCTCTGGGTTTAGCTTGGAAAGCTTCACGCCGATCCGGTCAAGATGCAGACGCGCAACTTTCTCATCCAGATGTTTGGGCAGGATATAGACTTCGTTCTTATACTGGTCGCCACGAAGCCACAGTTCCATTTGCGCCAGAACCTGATTGGTAAAGGATGCAGACATCACGAAGGAAGGGTGGCCCGTCGCATTGCCAAGGTTCAGAAGTCGGCCTTCAGAGAGAAGGATCAGACGGCTGCCAGAAGGCATCTCGATCATGTCCACTTGCTCTTTGATGTTGGTCCACTTGTGATTTTTGAGGGCAGCAACCTGAATTTCATTGTCGAAGTGGCCGATGTTGCCAACGATTGCCATGTCCTTCATCTCGCGCATGTGCTCAATGCGGATCACATCCTTGTTGCCCGTTGTCGTGATGAAAATGTCCGCCGTGCTGACAACATCTTCCAGCAGCACAACTTCGAACCCGTCCATCGCCGCTTGCAGGGCGCAAATCGGATCAACTTCCGTAACTTTGACGCGTGCACCAGCACCTGCCAACGATGCGGCAGAACCTTTGCCAACGTCACCATAACCCAAAACAACAGCAACTTTGCCTGCCATCATCGTATCGGTGGCGCGACGAATGCCATCCACGAGGCTCTCTTTGCAGCCGTATTTGTTGTCAAATTTTGACTTGGTCACAGAGTCATTCACGTTGATCGCAGGGAAGGGCAGTTGGCCCTGCTTGAACAGATCATAAAGACGGTGAACGCCTGTTGTGGTCTCTTCAGAAACACCAACGATCTGATCGCGCATTTTGGTGAACCAGCCGGGGCTTGCTTCCATGCGCTTTTTGATCTGTGCTTTAATAGCGACCTCTTCTTCGGACTGCGGAACTGCGATCACGTCTTCGCCCGCTTCAGCGCGTGCGCCCAGCAGGATGTACAGTGTGGCGTCGCCACCATCGTCAAGGATCAGGTTCGGGCCTTCGGGAAACTGGAAAGACTTATCCAAGTAGTCCCAATGCTCTTCAAGGGACTGCCCTTTGATCGCAAAAACCGGCGTGCCACCGGCAGCAATGGCTGCTGCGGCGTGATCCTGAGTGGAGAAAATGTTACAAGACGCCCAGCGCACATCGGCACCCAGTGCAACAAGTGTCTCAATCAGAACTGCCGTCTGAATTGTCATGTGAAGTGATCCGACGATGCGCGAACCTTTAAGCGGCTTTTCGGCACCGTATTCGTCGCGCAGAGCCATCAGGCCCGGCATCTCGGTCTCTGCGATATCCAGTTCCTTACGGCCATACGCAGAAAGGTTGATATCTTTTACGATATAGTCATTGGCCATGAGGCGCTCCTTCGAATTATCTTTAAGCGCGCATACCATCACTATTGTATTTTCGCAATCTGCCCGAAGTCGCAGAAGGCATGGCTTGTTGATCAACCTTCTGTGCGTGCCTGAATAGCAGTCAACATTTCTTCGGCATCATTGTCTGCGGACCAGTTTCTGCCCTGCGCTTCAACGCATGCGTTACCGTCCGAAAGGTTCCGAACGAGGGTCCAGGACCCTGTGGCGTCAGATACCCACAGGCGTGTATTATCTTGAGTAGGTCCGGCAACAGGGCGTTCCCCGTACCAGTCGATCAGCGAAGATTGCATCTCTACGGCACTCATACACACTTCTTGTGCGGTGGCGGCGGTGGCCATCACGCTGAATGCGGCGATTGTCATCAATGCGGTTTTCATTGTTCTCTCCTTGTTACAGAAAGAACCACAAAGCTATCAGTAGGTTCCTGTTTTTATTTTCGGAACCAAATGCGGTTTAGCGGAATGAGGAGGCACATATGGCGCAGCAACCCCGCGCATGGCAACGAATGCTATCAGGTCGCAGGCTTGATCTGCTGGATCCGACCCCTGTCGATATCGAGATTGAGGACATCGCCCACGGCCTTGCTTTTGTAGCGCGGTGGAATGGGCAGACCAAAGGCGACTTTGCCTATTCTGTCGCTGAGCACTCGCTTCTTGTTGAGACGATTTTCGGCCGGATCGTTCCTGCGGCGCCGGTGAAATGGCGCCTTGCTGCTCTGCTGCACGATGCGCCGGAATATGTGATCGGTGATATGATTTCGCCCGTGAAAGCTGCGGTTGGTCCCAGCTATGGCGCACTGGATGAACGGCTGGAGGCGGCGGTGCACATCCGCTTTGGTCTGCCAGCAAAGGTACCCGTAGCCGTAAAGAAGCAGATCAAAAAGGCAGACCGCGTCAGCGCATGGATGGAGGCGGTTCAGATCGCGGGGTTTTCAATTGAAGAAGCCGACAAGTTCTTTGGCAAACCCGATCCAGCGTTGAAGGAGGGGCTGGAAATTTCGCTGCGGCCACCCGTCGAAGTGCGCGCTGACTTTACCGCGCGCCATGCAAAATTGATGGAACAGATTCCATGATCCACGTTCGCCCTGCCCTGCCGCTTGACACACGCTCGATGGCGCAACTGCTTAACGAAATCATAAAGATTGGCGGAACAACCGCCTTGGTGCGCCCCGTAACAGGGCAAGACATGGCTGAGTGGATGAACTTTGTACCGGACCGCGCAGCCTGGCACGTGGCGTTGAATGGCGAAGAACGTGTCGTTGGCTTTCAATGGATTGAGCCAAGCCAACAATTACCGCCGGAAGCTGCCGAAATCGCCACCTTTGTGCAGGTTGGGCAAACAGGGCTTGGCATTGGATCGGCCCTATTCACAGCAACGGCCAACGCCGCAAAAGAGTTAGGATATGTCTGGATCAGGGCAAATATCCGCGCCGATAACGAAGGTGGTTTAACCTACTATCAAAGCCGGGGCTTTCGCGATTATGCGGTTATCGAAGACTACATCATGGCCGACGGCACATCCGTGGACAAAAGGCTAAAGCGCTACGACATTTAGCGTGGGCTGCGCTTTGCCAATATCCGTTGCAGCGTGCGACGGTGCATGTTCAACCGACGTGCTGTTTCCGACACGTTGCGATCACACAGTTCATACACGCGTTGGATATGTTCCCAACGTACACGATCCGCACTCATCGGATTTTCCGGCGGTGGCGGCAGGTCATCACCATTCGCCAGCAAAGCATTGGTGATGTCTGTCGCATCAGCTGGTTTCGAGAGGTAGTCGGTTGCACCGATCTTTACCGCAGCGACTGCCGTTGCAATCGCACCATAACCTGTCAGCACCACTACGCGGGCGTCGGGGCGCTTTTCCCGCAAGATTTCGACAACATCTAGCCCGTTGCCATCCTCAAGCCGCAAATCACATACGGCGTAAGCTGGCGGGTTTGCTGACGCAATCGCACGGCCCTCGGCAACCGACCCGGCCGTTTCGACCTCAAAACCGCGCTTTTCCATCGCTTTTGCGAGGCGCCGCAGAAAAGGTTCGTCATCGTCAAGCAGCAGCAGCCGCTTGTCAGGTCCGATGTCGTTCAGATGCTCTTCTGACATGTAAATGTGCCCTATTCAAAACCGTTAGTATGACTGTAGCACACATATGGGTCTTAAGTGCATATGGTCAAATCTGATCAACAAAACAGCCGATCTTGTCAGCCAACTGCTCTGGCGTCAGCTCACGACGGAAGAACTCAAGAAACCCGTTTTCCGGCGTAACGAGATAGCTGAAGGTGGAGTGATCGACGAGGTATTCGCCATCCACGGGTGGATGCGCCTTATAGTACGTACGGTAGGCTTTGCTGGCCGCTGCGACCTGCTCAATACTACCGGTCAGGCCGATCATGCGCGGGTGCATCGCCTCGGCAAAGTCGCGGACCACTTCGGGCGTGTCGCGCGCTGGGTCGATCGTGATGAACACAGGCGTGACCATCTTGCCGCGCTGTTCCAAGATTTCGATTGCAGCCGCATTGCGGTCAACGTCCAGCGGGCAGACATCGGGGCAATACGTATAGCCGAAGTAAATCAGCGTCGGTCCGGTGATGACCTCATCGCTTGTCACGGTTTCACCTGCACCATTAACCAATGTGAATGGCCCACCCAAATCACCTGCAACAGCGCCTGAACCGCACTCGGCGTATTTATCCTCGCCTCCTTTGTCTGCAAAAAAGAACATGGATAACAGGCCCACACCTGCGACAATGACGGCAACGATTGCAGCGATACGGATCATCTTGAACTCCTTTGCGCGCAAGACCTCACGCGCCCTTGATGGTGATTTGCGTCAGACCTACGCTAGGTCCCAAGCAATGCAAGTCACAAATGAGTGGAGCGCGCAGATGACGCAGCCAACGATACGCCCTCTGGGAGAGCGCAAAAGAGCAAACTGGATTCGCTTGCGCACGATGATTCTGCTGCGTTGGGTGGCGATTGCGGGCCAGTTCATCGCGGTAACGATCACGCCGATGCTGTTCGGTCTACAGCTGGAATTGGGATGGTGCTATTTCGCGATCAGCGTTTCGGTCATCGGTAATCTAGTTGCCGGTTTTGTCTTTCCTGAAAACAAACGCCTGTCAGAGCGGCAAAACATGGCAATGATTATTTTCGATCTGCTGCAACTAAGCATCCTTTTGTTTCTCACAGGTGGGCTTAACAATCCGTTCACTCTGTTGCTTCTGGGCCCTGTCACGATCTCGGCGACGGCCCTTAGCATGCGTTCTACGATTGTGCTCTGCGCTGTTGCGATCATCAGCGTGACGGTATTGGCCTTTTACCATTTGCCCCTACAAACACTTGAGGGTGCCATTTTGCAGATTCCGCAGTTGTTCGTCTTTGGCCAGTGGATTGCCCTGATCATCGCCGTCATTTTTACCTCAGCCTACTCACGCCGCGTAACATCTGAAATCCATTTGATGTCCGATGCACTGGCCGCGACGCAAATGGCGCTTGCTCGCGAACAGAAGTTGACGGATTTGGGCGGAGTGGTGGCCGCAGCAGCGCATGAGCTAGGTACGCCTTTGGCCACCATCAAACTGGCCAGCGCGGAGTTGGTGAATGAGCTACGGGATCAGCCAGACTTACAGGAAGATGCCGAGTTGATCGTGCAACAGACAAACCGCTGCCGCGATATTTTGCGCGATATGGGCCGCGCCGGCAAAGATGATCTTCATATGCGTCAGGCACCGCTGGCCACTGTCATAGAAAGCGCCGCAGAACCGCATATGGACCGCGGAAAGCATGTGTTTATCAGCCTAGAAAGCAGTGATGGTAATGATAGCGCGCAACCTGCAATCCTGAGGATGCCAGAGATCATTCACGGCCTTCGCAATCTGGTTCAAAACGCTGTGGACTTCGCCGAGAGCACTGTTTGGATCGAAGCCCGCTGGACGGATGCAAACATCACAGTGCGGATACTGGATGACGGAAAAGGCTTTCCCCCGCAATTTCTTGGCAGGCTCGGTGACCCGTTTGTCGCGCGGCGTAGGCCGCGCAAGACAGCCACCCCCCGACCCGAATACGAAGGGATGGGGCTGGGCTTGTTTATCGCGAAAACGCTGCTGGAAAGGTCAGGTGCCTCTCTTAGGTTTGCAAACGGATCAGATGAGGGCGGAAAACACAGCAAACATGTGGGCGCGGTTATCGAAGTACGCTGGCCCCGCCGCGAAATCGATGCGCGCGAAGGTGACAACGCTTTGCCCGCTGGCCAGAATGTCCGTTTCTCGGAAATTTAGCCCGACCTCAATTTTAACACTTTGTTAAGGCTAAGAGAGCCAATGTAAACGCCGTGGCCAACATACTGGCGGAGAAGTATTTTGAACGACCTCATTGTGATCTCGGCAGTTGTTTTGCCCACTGTTGCACTAAGCCTGTATTGGGCGTTGCGATCCAATGCGCCAATAACACAGGCTCCGCCCCAGGAACTGCCAGTGATCTTTGTAAAGGGCGGCATTCTGGAATACGCCAATGACGTGGCGCTGGCAAAATTTCCCATCGTAACCGGTGCGCAAAACTGGCAAGATCTTCACGATATCCTGCAACCCGTCTATCCCGAATTTCCTTCGGTTTTCAGCAATGGTTCGACTGGCCAGACAAACATTCTCAGCACTGCGTATGAACCTGAACAGCGAACAAGGCTTCAAATCGACTGGCGCGAAGATGCAGCATCGCTTACGTTTTACGAAGCTTGTGATAGTGCCCCACAGTTTCCCAACAACAAAGAGCTGGAGTTGCTCTGCCAGATCAAGGAAAGCCTGCCTCATCCCGCGTGGAAAACCAATCCAGACGGCGCAGTAATTTGGCACAATAATGCTTACCGAACTCTCTATGATCGCGCGCCAAAGGGAAGCACAGCAGAGCCTCTGTTCGACCTAGCTGCACATGAAGATGGTCAGAGCAGTTGCAGGGTCAAGTTTGATGATGATGCTGCATCGGGGCCGCAATGGTTCGACGTCAGCAGCTTTGCAGTTGATGGTGGCAAACTGCACCATGCAACATCACGGACCGCTTTAATCAGGGCTGAAGAAGCGCAGCGGGACTTCGTCCAGACGCTTGCAAAAACATTTGCGCATCTTTCAATCGGGTTAGCCATTTTCAACCGTGATCGACAATTGGCGCTTTTCAACCCTGCCCTCACCGATTTGACGGGCTTGTCGATTTCATTTCTCAGCCCGCGGCCAACGCTTGACTCCTTCTTTGACGCATTGCGCGAAAACCGCCGTATGCCGGAACCAAAGAACTATAAGACATGGCGTCAACGTATGGCCGATCTAGTCAGCGCAGCCGAGCTGGGCAGCTTTGAAGAGTCCTGGAGTCTGGAGACCGGTCAAACCTACCGGGTGAAAGGTCGCCCTCATCCAGACGGTGCAATTGCATTTCTGATCGAAGACATTAGTGCGGAAGTTTCTCTAACTCGCAATTTCCGTGCAGAATTAGAACTGGGACAAAACCTAGTAGATACTTTTGAGGATGCGCTAGCGGTATTTTCCCAATCAGGCATTCTTACCTTCTCGAACAAGGCCTACGATGTCTTGTGGGGTTTTGAGGGCGAAACCAGCTTTGCCAACGTGACAATCACCGACGCTGTGCGTCTTTGGAAAGACAAGTCAGCGCCTAACCCTTTGTGGCAGGATTTGCAGGACGCGGTAATGAACCTGCAAGATCGAACAGAATGGACCATGCCTGTTTGCATGAAGGGCCAAAGCCCGATGCAATGCAAGATTGTGCCTATCGCATCCGGTGCGACAGTGGTCCGGTTTTCCCGTCAGGTGGCAGTTCCACCCTTAGCTACGAAACAATTAGATAATAACCGCAGCTAACGCTCTTTCATGCGCCGCACGAGGCAGCTAGTTTGGCAGCATGCAAATCACCGCCTCGCTCCATTCCCCAGATGAAACAGCCGCACTGGCACAGCGGCTTGGCGCGAAGCTGACAGCGGGCGACACTCTTTTGCTAAGTGGAGATGTTGGCGCAGGTAAAACCCACTTTGCCCGTGCGTTGATACAGTCCCTTCTTTCACAGCCCGAAGATGTTCCATCCCCGACGTTCACATTGGTCCAGACCTACGAAGCCGCATCCGGAACGGAGATTTGGCACGCTGATCTTTACCGCCTTGGCGACCCGTCCGAATGCGAAGAGCTTGGCCTGACCGACGCAATGGATGACGCGATCTGCCTGATTGAATGGCCGGACCGTCTGGCCGATCTGCGTCCGCAAGACGCGCTGGACATTGCGCTCACCGCAACAGATGCTGAGGACCACCGCATGCTGACCGCATCATGGTCAGATCCCCGCTGGGACGCCAAAATGAATGACTGGATTCCATGACAGACCGCGAAACATTATTGATCAATTTCATCGATGGCGCGGGTTGGAGTGATGCCACGCGCATAACCGTGGCTGGCGATGCGTCCAATCGCCGCTACGAGCGGCTGAGCCGCGCCGACGGCAGTACAATCATTCTGATGGACGCACCCGCCGACAAGGGCGAAGATGTGCGCCCTTTCATTGCTATCGCAGAGCATCTGCGCAGCATCGGGCTGAGCGCGCCAGAGATACTTCAGCGCGACATCGCAAACGGTTTTCTTCTGATTGAGGATTTAGGTGACGATCTATTCAAACAGGTGATCGCGCGGGACGCTAACCTAGAGCTACCGCTATACGAGGCATCGGTGGATGTGCTGACTGTACTGCACGCGGCCCCGCTGCCTGAACTGGCACCCTATGATATAGCCACCATGACCAATTTCGCGGCGCGCGCTTATGACTGGTATCTTTTTGGTCTGACGGGGCAGCGCAGCACCCCGGAACAGGCAAAATTCGAACAAATCATGGCCAACTTGCTGGCCCCTGTTGACGCGGCCCCGTCTGTCCTGATCCAACGGGACTATCACGCCGAAAACTTGCTGTGGTTGCCAGCGCGTCAAGGAGCGGCGCGCGTAGGTCTGCTTGATTTTCAGGACGCAATGCGGGGCCACGCAGCCTATGATCTTGTCTCGATTCTGCAAGATGCGCGGCGCGATGTACCGCGCGAGATCGAGACTCGGATGATTGACCGATATCTGGCGCAGAATCCGCAAGACAAAGATGCCTTCAGAGCAGCCTACGCGATCCTGGGGGTGCAGCGGAATTTGCGTATTGTCGGAGCTTTCGCAAGGCTGTGCATTGATTTGGGCAAGCCGCGGTACATTGATCTGATCCCTCGTGTCTGGGAATTCGTCGAACGTAACCTTGCACACCCTGCCCTTGCGCCCGTCGCGGATCACATCCGCGCGACACTTCCGGTTCCGACGCCTGAGCGTCTGAAGCTTCTCAAATCGAAATGCGCATCATGAGCTTTCCCGTAATGCTTTTCGCTGCTGGCTTTGGCACGCGGATGAAACATCTGACAGCGGACCGCCCGAAACCGATGGTTGAGGTCGCCGGTAAACCGCTGATTGATCATGCGCTTGGACTAGCACAGGAAATTACCCCGCCGACAATTGTCGCCAACCTGCATTACCGCCCCGAACAGTTGTTGGATCACCTCACACCACTTGGCGTGCAAACGATCATTGAAAGCCCGCTGATCCTTGAAACGGGGGGCGGCTTACGTAACGCGATGCCGCTGCTGGGGGATGGGCCGGTTATCACGATGAACACGGATGCGGTGTGGCGGGGCCAGAACCCCTTGCGGCTACTTTTAGATGCATGGGACCCAGAGCGGATGGACGCTCTCTTGATGGGAGTTGAACCCGCGCGCGCGCTTGAACATACCGGTTCGGGTGATTTCACTATGTCCCCGAACGGACAACTAGCACGCGGTGTCGGCGTGATTTACGGTGGTGTCCAGATCATCAAGACGGAACTGCTGGCTGAAATTGAAGAAGAGGCCTTCTCCCTCAATCTGGTATGGGACCGCATGCTGGCGAAGGGTACCATGCACGGTCTCAGCTATCCTGGAAGATGGTGCGATGTGGGCCATCCGGACGGCGTGACAACCGCCGAAAACCTGCTCGCTTCAGATGTTTGAACCGCAAGATACGCCGCGCGTCTTTGGTCTGCCAACAGGCGTTGATTTCCCTCACCTTCTGGTCGCCGGACTGTTGGACCGGTTCAAGGGGCAACCACCCGAAGCATTGGCCCGCGTAGAACTGATCGTAAACACGCAGCGCATGGCGCGCCGTTTGCGCTCTATTTTTGAGAACGGTCCAGCGATGCTTCTGCCGCGCATTCGCCTCATCACCGATCTTGAAACATTGGCCCCGAGTGTGATCATTCCGGAAGGGGTTCCCGCCCTTCGGAGGCGGCTGGAGCTGATCGGGCTTATCTCTGCCCTGCTAGAAAAGTCCCCGGATCTGGCATCCCGCGCATCGCTTTATGATCTTGCAGACAGCCTTGCTGCGCTGATCGACGAAATGCAGGGCGAAGGCGTGACGCCCGAAAAAATCGCAGAGTTGGATGTGACCGACCAATCCGGTCACTGGGAACGGGCAAAGGTCTTTTTGGGGATCGTGCAGAACTATCTCTCTCTTACCGAATCCATGCCGGACAAAGAAGCCCGCCAGCGCGCGCGTGTTGCGGCCATTGCGGCGCTCTGGAAAGAGCAGCCACCACAACACCCTGTTATCATTGCTGGCTCCACAGGCTCGCGCGGGACGACGATGATGCTGATGCAAGCGGTCGCGGGCCTGCCGCAAGGGGCGCTTGTTCTGCCTGGGTTCGACTTTGACTTGCCGCCAGAGGTCTGGGCCGCGCTCGACGATCCAATGATTTCCGAAGATCATCCGCAGTTCCGGTTTTACCATTTGATGGCCAATTTGGGCACCACGCCCAACGCCGTGGAATGCTGGCATGAAAATGCAAAGCCCTACGCTCCCGATCGTAACAAGCTGATATCGCTGTCCCTGCGCCCTGCCCCTGTCACTGACGCGTGGCGGATCGAGGGGCCGCGTTTGGAAAACCTTGGTGACGCGACCCGCGACATGACCCTCTTGCTTGCCGAAACGCCACGTGCGGAGGCATTGGCGATTGCGCTAAGATTACGTCAAGCAGCGCAAAACGGTCAGACGGCCGCACTTATCACTCCAGACCGGATGCTGGGCCGTCGCGTAACTGCTGCACTGGATCGCTGGAATATATTACCCGATGACAGCGCTGGCACGCCGCTGCACCTTTCGCCACCTGGTCGGTTCCTGCGTCACGTTGCAGCGCTGTTGTCCCGACGCTTGGATGCAGAGGCGCTTTTGACACTGCTCAAACATCCTCTGACCCATAGTGGTGAAGGCCGCAATATGCACCGCCTCTATACCCAGCGGTGTGAACTGGCGATCAGGCGCCATGGTCTGCCTTACCCGGAGCCGGATGCCTTTATTGCACTGTGCGAAAAGGCTGTACCGGACGATGAAGAAATGCATCGCTGGGCGGTTTGGGTGGCAGAGGCGACAATGGGGCATCTTGATCACACAATTCATCCATTGAAAGATTGGACCGCAAAGCATCTACAAGCGGCCGAAACATTGGCTGCGGGGCCGACAAACAGCGATATTCATGAGCTTTGGCAACAAAAAGCCGGGATCGAAGCACGCCGCATCATGCAAGACCTAGAGAACGAGGCGGGTTACGGCACCGAGCTGAATGCCGCTGACTATGCTGATCTCGTCGGTGCATTATTGTCGGCGGGCGAAGTACGTGACCGCGATGCGCCACATCCTGACATCATGATCTGGGGCACGTTAGAGGCACGGGTGCAGGGCGCTGATCTGGTGATACTTGGCGGGCTCAACGACGGCACTTGGCCCGAAGCTCCGCCACCGGATCCGTGGTTGAACCGTAAAATGCGTCACGACGCTGGGCTTTTGCTGCCAGAGCGGCGCGTGGGACTGGCCGCGCATGACTATCAACAAGCTGTCTGCGCACGTGAGGTCTGGATCACACGCTCTATCCGTTCCGAAGATGCTGAAACAGTACCTTCCCGATGGGTAAACCGTTTGGGCAACCTGATGACCGGTCTGCCGAACCAAGGCGGCGTAGAAGCTTGGAAAGCGATGATTGCGCGCGGCGACTACTGGCTGGGTCAAGCACGGGCGCTAGAGGCGGTTGTGCCAGTTCCTTCCGCCCCACGCCCTTCTCCGCGTCCCCCGCTGGCCGCGCGTCCGCGTAACCTGTCAGTAACCGAGATAAAGACGCTGATCCGTGATCCCTATGCGATCTACGCCCGCCACAGCCTTAGATTGCGCGCGCTCGATCCGCTGGTGCAGTCCCCCGACGCGCCGCTGCGCGGGATTGTCGTCCACGCTGTGATGGAAGATTTTGTGAAGTCCGTGATGGCGGACCCTGCCCTTCTGACAAAAGCGCACCTTCTGGATATTGCCAGACAACGCTTGGATGAACTGGTGCCGTGGCCCGCCGCGCGCACGATCTGGCTGGCGCGTTTGGCGCGGGTGGCAGACTGGTTCATTGAGGCAGAGCAAGACCGCTTAGCGCGATCAGAGCCTGTCGCCTTTGAGGATGACGCGCGCGGTGTTCTTGAGCTGGCAGATCTGGGTTTTACCCTCCGCGGCGTTGCCGACCGGATTGACCGGAACCTCAGCGGCGAGATTCAGATTTATGACTACAAGACGGGCAAGCCGCCCAGCGACAAGCAGCAAAAGCACTTTGACAAACAGCTTTTGATCGAAGCGGCAATGGTTGAAGAAGGTGCATTCAAAAAGATCGGTGCCGCACCAGTGTCGCGCGCGACATTTATCGGGCTTGGTAACTCTCCGGAAGAGATAGACGCGCCGCTGGAACAAGAGCCTCCGCAGGTGGTTCTGGAAAACCTGCGCAAACTGATTGCCGCCTACCTTGATCCCACTCAGGGTTTCACGTCACGTCGGATGATGGAAAAAGAAATCTTTGCCGGTGAATTTGACCACCTTGCCCGTTTTGGCGAATGGGACGGTTCGGATGACGCGCAGCCGGAGGATCTGACATGAACGGCTCGCCTGACTGGAACGATGCAACCCGCGCACAGATCACCGCTGCGCGTCCGGACACCTCAACATGGCTAAGTGCGAATGCGGGGTCGGGTAAGACGCGCGTGTTGACCGACAGGGTGGCGCGGCTTTTGCTCGACAAAGTTGAACCACAGCACATCCTGTGTCTGACCTATACCAAGGCCGCCGCCTCGGAGATGCAGAACCGTCTTTTCAAGCGGTTGGGTGAATGGGCAATGATGGAGGACGACGCGCTGCGTTCCGCGCTGCGCGATTTGGGAGTGCTCAAGGAGATTCCCGCCGAACAGTTACGTGAGGCGCGCACTTTGTTTGCGCAGGCGATCGAGACACCAGGTGGTCTGAAAATTCAGACGATCCACTCTTTCTGCGCTTCGCTTCTGCGGCGGTTTCCGCTTGAGGCAGGTGTCAGCCCCCAATTCAAAGAGATCGAAGACCGCGCCGCGGAACTGTTGCGCGCGGATATTCTGGATGCGATGGCCGAAGGACCACAGGCCCATCTGATGGCCGATCTGGCGGCCCACTACACTGGTGAAAGCTTTGCCTCGCTCACGCAAGCGATCACAGGCAAGCGGGAGCTGTTTGACAATCTGCCCGAAGACCTGAGCCCGATCTTTGATGTGCCAGAAGGTTTTGATCTGGACGGTCTGCCAAGGCAGGTTATGGACGAAGCTGTCGCAAGATGGATGCCAGAAGCCATCAATATTCTTGCGTCACAAAGTGCGGTGACCATGAAACGGGTGGCAGATGCCTTGCGCCTGATCAATTTTGCCGAACCGACATTTGGTGATCTTGAAAAGCTCAAATCGCAGATGCTCACCCAGAAAATGGAGCTTCGAAAAAGCTTTCCGACCAAGGGCGCGCAAAACGATCTTGGCCCCCTCCTGACCCCGTTCGAGGATTTGGCCCAATCAGTATACGAATGCCATGATCTACAAATGCGCGCGCGCAATCTTGCCCGGACAAGCGCACTGCACAGCTTTGCCAAAGTTTTTATCACACGCTACGAAGCAGAAAAGCAGCGCCGTGGTTGGCTGGATTTTGACGACCTCATTTTGCGCGCGCGTGCCTTGCTCAATGATCCAAAGGTCGCGGCGTGGGTGCTGTACCGCATTGATGGCGGCATTGATCATATTCTTGTGGATGAAGCCCAAGACACCTCTCCCCGGCAATGGGATGTGATCGAAAAACTTGCGGATGAATTCGCATCAGGCGCAGGTGCACGGGAGGACCAGACCTCGCGAACGCTGTTTGTTGTGGGTGACAAAAAGCAATCAATATACTCTTTTCAGGGCGCTGATCCGCGCGAGTTCGATCTCAAGCGGGCGACGTTCCAGCAAAGCCTCGAAGAGGCGCACCTAAGCTTTCAAAACCAGAGCCTTGATTACTCTTTCCGATCTTCGCCTGCGATTCTGCGCGCCGTCGACCAAACCTTTAACACGGTGCCCGAACCGCGCATGGACGCGCCGATGACGCACCTCGCGTTCAAAGACGCCTTGCCGGGCCGTGTTGATCTGTGGCCGCTGGTCGAAGCCAACAAAGACGATGAGGACGAAGCAGACTGGACCGATCCGGTAGACCGCAAAAGCCCGCAGCATCACACCGTTATTCTAGCCGAGCAGATTGCAGCGCAGATAAAATATCTGGTGGAGGGTGAACATTACATCCCCGACGAGGCTGAAGATCGCAGCACCATCCGCCGCAGGATCACCGCTGGTGATTTTCTAATCCTTGTACGGGGTCGCAAGACCGGCCTTTTTTCAGAGATTATTCGCGCCTGCAAAGCTGCAAAGCTACCGATTGCTGGTGCAGACAGGTTGAAGGTCGGGGCCGAGCTTGCCGTGCGGGACATCGGGGCTTTGCTCTCCTTTCTTTCTACGCCTGATGACGCTTTATCATTGGCGACTGCGTTGCGTTCGCCCCTGTTTGGCTGGAGCGAGCAGGCGTTGTTCACCCTTGCGCATGGCCGCCCCAGCAAAAAAGATTTATGGCAAAGCCTGCGCACGCAGGAGGATAGCTATCCCGAGACATTAGCAATCCTGCACGACTTGCGGGGTCAGGTGGATTTCTTGCGCCCCTATGACCTGATCGAGCGAATTCTGACACGCCACGGTGGCCGCTATAATCTGCTCGCGCGTATGGGTACCGAAGCCGAAGATGGGATCGACGCTCTTTTGGGGCAGGCTTTGGCCTATGAACGGACAGAAGTTCCCAGCCTTACGGGATTTCTTGAATGGATGCAGGCTGATGACCTGGAGATCAAACGCCAGATCGATAGCGCCTCTGACCAGATCCGCGTGATGACGGTGCACGGCTCCAAAGGGTTGGAAGCGCCGATTGTGATCCTGCCTGATACCGGACGAAAGGATGTCAGCGTCAAAAATGACATCATCACAATCGACGGAGTACCGATTTGGAAGCCAAACGCGCCAGATATGACCAAAGGAATTGCCGCCCGCATTGACGAATTGAAAGCTGAACAGACCGAAGAAGGCTTGCGGCTGCTGTACGTCGCGATGACCCGTGCAGAGAAGTGGTTGATTTTGGCAGCTGCAGGAGAGCTGCCAAAAGATGGAAAAAGCTGGTATCAGATGACCGAAGAGGCGTTGGCGCATTTGAATGCGGTTCCATTTGTGGACGGGCCCTCAAGCGGCATTCGTCACGAAGAACAAGGCTGGGACGACCTTCCGGTGGTCACAGTCGCACCTAAATCTATCGAAACGCCCCAGTTAGAGCCTGTATTTAACACAGAGCCCCCCGCACCACCAAAGCGCAGCGATGCCCTGTCCCCGTCTGATCTTGGCGGTGCCAAGGCGCTGGGCGGTGAAGAAGGTATGGATGAAGAGGATGCCAAATCCTACGGCTCCGTTGTTCATATGCTCCTAGAGCATCTTGCCCCGATTGCAGCTGACAGGCGCTCGGTGGCAGCAGAACAGTTGCTGCGCAACACAAACCCGATATTTGCAGAAACCGCACTGTCGGAAACTCTAGCCGTGCTAGATAACCCTGTGCTGACTCATGTTTTCGCTGCTGAGACGTTAGCAGAAGTGCCGGTAACCGCCGATTTGGGTAGTCAGCGGATGTACGGGATTATCGACCGATTGATCGTCACGCAGGATCACATATTGGCGATTGATTTCAAAACCAACCGGACCGTGCCGGACGCACCCGACGCCTGCCCCGAAGGATTGCTGCGCCAGATGGGCGCGTATGCACATGCCCTAAAGGCTGTTTACCCTGACAAAAAAGTCGAAACCGCGATCCTTTGGACGTATACTGGCGCCCTCATGACGTTGCCCGATGACATTGTGATGGCAGCCCTTGCGCGCACAGGTCACCTTGACCCCGGCATCGCGCGTTCTTAGTTATCTACCATACCCGAACCAATGGAGAGCTTTATGGCCACCGTCTCAGTTACCGATGCTACCTTCGACGCCGAAGTGAAAAATTCCGACATCCCCGTTGTGGTGGATTTCTGGGCAGAATGGTGTGGCCCATGTAAACAGATCGGCCCCTCACTTGAGGAACTATCCACCGAGATGGAAGGCAAAGTCAAAATCGTCAAAGTGAACGTTGACGAAAACCCCAACTCTCCCGCCCAGATGGGTGTGCGCGGCATCCCTGCGCTGTTCATCTTCAAAGGCGGCGAAGTGGTCTCCAACATGGCAGGCGCGCGGCCCAAGGCTGCTCTGCAAAGCTGGATCGAAGAGTCCATCTAAGACCTCTACAACCCGTAGATTAGAAAAGGCGCCCGACATAGGGCGCCTTTTTTCGTTAACTATACTGGCCAGCCAAACCGCCTAAGGCGCTGGGCGATCATTTCTTCTGCCTCCGGTCGACCGGCATTGATGCTGTTCTTCTGCCAATACCAATGGATGTAGGCCGCATAATCTGGCGCTGCTGACTGAACAGCGGCGAAACTTGCCGACAGATCATTCATATCCGCCTGCACCGCAATATGATGAAAGTCCGCCTTCCGGAACAAAAGCGCCGGTTTGCCGAAAAAGTACCCGTTGAACCCGACGCTGGAATTCTGCGTCACCACGTAATCGCAGCGCGCCAACAGGTCGGCCATGCCGCCGGTCTGCACAGTTATCCGCTTGTGCCTCTGTTCAAGCGCTTTCAGCGCTGAAAGCTCTGCATCCTTATACCGCTCGTTTGGATGCAAGGCAGCAACCACGTCGCCGCTGGTGTGGGCGAGGCAGTTCTCCACCATCTCAATCGGGCTGCATATCTGGAACGGGCGATGATCCAGCAATCTGCCCTGTAGTGGGACGTACACCGTGCCATCACGGGTTATTTTCTGTGCAGCATCACCAAACAGACGTTTCTGCCAAAAACCATAGAACCGCGCCGCCTCCTTTGCCTCTGATGGATCAGGGTCAAACGGGGCTTGGGACACATCCCACGCCCAGCGCTCAGAGCTTAGTTCGATCTGCCAAAACGGATAGTGATAAGCACGGCGAAAGCATAATCCCTGTCCATCGGGGGGCGTTTTGATGTGGCTCATCGACCACCCCTCTCTGTCTGGTGCCCCGCGCGGACCGAATGGAGCGTACATCACTTCCATACCGGCGGCCCTCATGACACCTGCGAGTTTTCCGATAAAATTATGTTTGCCCGCTTGCGCACTCTCGCACAGCTCTGGCTCCATGTAGAAAGTTACAGTTTCGGGATTGTTCATATCCCCAAAGCTAGCGGCGACAAGCTGCCGCAACAAGGGCTGGCCTTGTTCCTCTGGCACGCGCACGCCATATAGAATGCAAGAAACGGAGGCATTATGGCACAGAGCGAATTTCCAGGTTGGCACGGCACAACCATCATTGGTGTGAAAAAGGGCGGCGAAGTCGTGATTGCGGGGGACGGGCAGGTGAGCCTTGGCCAGACCGTGATCAAAGGCACTGCGCGCAAGGTACGCAGGCTGTCGCCCGGCGGATATGATGTGGTCGTCGGTTTTGCCGGCTCTACCGCTGATGCCTTCACCCTGCTTGAGCGGCTTGAGGCCAAGCTTGAGGCCACACCCGGACAGTTGCAGCGCGCAAGTGTCGAGCTGGCAAAAGACTGGCGCACCGACAAATACCTGCAAAAGCTAGAAGCGATGCTGATTGTCACAGATGGCACAGAGCTTCTTATCATTACTGGCGCTGGCGACGTGCTTGAGCCAGAGCATAACATTGCAGCAATTGGATCTGGCGGAAATTTCGCCCTAGCTGCCGCGCGTGGATTGATCGACAGCGACCGCGACGCCGAAGCAGTGGCACGTGATGCGATGAAAATCGCCTCTGACATTTGCGTTTACACCAACGGCAACCTGACCGTGGAGAAAATCAAAGCATGACTGATCTGACCCCCCGTGAAATCGTCTCCGAACTGGACCGCTACATCATTGGCCAGAATGACGCGAAACGCGCCGTTGCCGTGGCGCTTCGTAACCGCTGGCGGCGCAAACAACTGTCTGATGATCTGCGCGATGAAGTATATCCAAAGAACATCCTGATGATCGGCCCCACCGGCGTCGGCAAGACCGAGATCAGCCGCCGTCTGGCAAAACTGGCACGTGCGCCCTTCCTGAAGGTCGAGGCGACGAAGTTCACCGAAGTGGGTTATGTTGGCCGCGATGTGGAACAGATCATTCGTGATCTGCTGGATGCTGCCATCGCGATGACCCGTGAACACATGCGCGAAGACGTAAAGGCAAAAGCACAAAAAGCGGCCGAAGAGCGCGTGATTGACGCCATTGCTGGCCCTGACGCCCGTGAAGGCACACGCGATATGTTCCGCAAAAAGCTGCAAGATGGTCAGCTGGACGATACCATCATTGAGCTTGAGGTAGCAGATACATCTAACCCGTTCTCCGCTATGGAAATTCCCGGACAGCCCGGGGGCGGAATGGGAATGATGAACATCGGTGATATCTTTGGCAAAGCCATGGGTGGTCGCACGAGCAAGAAGCGGCTTTCGGTTGCAGATAGCTATGATGTCCTGGTTGGAGAAGAAGCTGACAAGCTGCTGGATGACGAAACCGTCACCCGCGCCGCCATTGAAGCGGTTGAGCAGAACGGCATCGTGTTTCTGGACGAGATCGACAAGGTCTGTACCCGCGCCGACGCGCGCGGCGGGGATGTCAGCCGCGAAGGTGTACAGCGCGATTTGCTGCCACTGATCGAAGGCACGACTGTCAGCACAAAACATGGTCCGGTAAAGACAGATCACGTGCTGTTCATCGCCTCCGGTGCGTTTCATATCGCTAAACCGTCCGATCTGCTGCCTGAGCTTCAGGGCCGGTTGCCCATTCGTGTGGAACTACGCGCGCTGACCGAAGAAGATTTCGTCCGCATCCTGACCGAGACCGACAATGCGCTGACGCTGCAGTATACCGCGCTGATGGGCACCGAAGAGGTTGAGGTAAGCTTTACCGAGGACGGGATCGCTGCACTGGCCAAGATCGCAGCGGACGTGAACCAATCGGTAGAAAATATCGGCGCACGCAGGCTGTACACCGTGATGGAACGGGTGTTCGAAGAGCTTAGCTTTACCGCGCCGGACCGTGGCGGGGATAAGATTGTCGTGGACGCCGGATTTGTGGACACCAATCTGGGTGAGCTTGTAAAATCCACCGATCTCAGCCGCTACGTGCTTTAAGGTCTTCCCATTCTCCCATGCGCCGGCAATCTAGGCGCATGGGCTATTTACGTTTCCTTTTAGATAACCGCCTGTTCCTGCTGGCCGGTTTCCTTCTGACCTTCACATCGTCATTCGGACAAACGTATTTCATCTCGCTCTTCGCGGGTGAGATTAAGGATACTTTCGGACTAAGCGATGGGGGCTGGGGCGGAATCTATACGATTGGCACCACGCTATCGGCGGTGACAATGATCTGGGCCGGCGCCCTGACAGACCGTTTTCGTGTCCGGCATCTGTCGTTTTGGGTGATGGTATTGCTGGCAGTTGCCTGTCTGGCGATGGCGGTGGTGCCTAACGGCTTTCTTCTGGTCTTTGTGATCTACGCTTTGCGGCTCATGGGGCAGGGCATGTTGTCACAGCTGGGCGCTTTGGCAATGTCACGTTGGTTTATCGCCGCGCGCGGTCGGGCGCTTTCGCTCTCTTCTATGGGGTTTGCTGTGGGTCAGGCGACCCTTCCTGTCGTGTTTGTGGCACTACTGGTAACGGTACAATGGCGAAGTCTGTGGCTGATAGCCGCAGTGGGTATCGTGCTTCTGATCCCTCTAATGCAAATTTTGCTAAAGCAAGAACGCACACCGCAGTCGATGGCAGACGGGACACAAAGCGTTGGTATGTGCACGCAGCATTGGACAAGGGGACAGATGCTGCGACATCCGTTGTTTTACATCCTCATCCCGCTAGTTCTGGGTCCTTCTGCATGGGGAACGGCCTTGTTCTTTCAGCAGGTGCACCTGACGGAGGTAAAGGGTTGGAGCCTTGTTTCCTATGTCGCCTTGATGCCAGTCTACACAGTCGCCAGCATTACCTTCACCTTCATCACCGGCTGGGCCATTGACCGCTTTGGCGTGAAATGGATTGTACCGTTCCAAATGGTGCCTTTCGGCATCTCGTTTCTTGTACTTGCCTATGCCGACACGATCTTTATGGCCGGTTTTGGCCTTGTGATTTTCGGAGTCGGGCAGGGGATGCAAGGCACAGCGACCTCTGCTTTCTGGGCCGTTTTTTATGGTACTCGGCATTTGGGTGCAATCAAGGCGGCGGCGGCGGCCTTGATGGTATTTGGTTCGGCTATCGGGCCGGGAATCACAGGTGCGTTGATTGATTTCGGCATAGATTTTCCGGACCAGATGATCCCGATCGCGTTTTTCTACTTTGTCGGCGCGCTTTTGGCAGGGCTTGGTATCCTGCGTTACCAGCGTGACCTACCGGTGACGGCGTAGATAGACGTAATAAGCACCGCCACCGCCATGGCTCACATGCGCTTGAGCCACCTGAAGGACTACAGACTTCATCGGTTGCATAGACAACCACTGCGGCACTTGGTGCCGTAGGACGCCATGACGAACAGGTATCGGGCCACCTTCGTCACGCTGCTTTCCCTTGCCTGTCACAACAAGGATCAGGCGCTTGCCCTGTGCGTGCGCGTTCATGACGAAACCGGTCAAAACCGGATGTGCGCGGTCCAGCGTCATACCGTGCAAATCAATCTTCCCTTCTGGCCGCAATTTGCCGCGCTTGAGCTTACCAAAAGACTTCTGATCCATTTGCACAGGCGCTTGGCGGATCTGATCATGGATGGCTGGAGCCAGATTATGCGCGGGCGAACGGGAAGGCGGGTTAGGTTTGCCCAGAATGACCGACTTGGCCTTGCGAATATTGCGCGGCGCAGGGGCGGGCAGGCTGGAATCCTTTTCAAACCGCTTCACTTCCAGATTGCTGCGCTCAATTCTTTCGGTTTTCGCGCGAACGCGGTCCCAAAGCTCTTGATCCTCTGCGCTAAGCCTGCGGCGGGTCATATCGCGCTTTCCGGAAGCAGGGCATAGGCGCGCTGTATCGGCATCAGAACCAGCAAGCGTCCCGGATCACGCAGGGTTCCGGCCAGCCGCCCTGCCTTATCTCCGGTACCAAAAAATACGTCGGCGCGCTGGGCGCCCTTAATGGCGGAGCCGGTATCTTGCGCAATCATCAACCTTCTCAAAGGAGATTTGCCGTCTTTTTCGATCCAGACCGGCGCTCCGAGCGGAATGAACTTGGGATCAACCGCAACGGACCGCATCGTGGTGATCGACCGATTCATCGCCCCCAAAGGCCCCTTATCAGCAGGAACTTTGCTGACCTCGCGGAAAAAAACATAGGACGGATTGTGATACAGTAATTCTTGCCCGTCTTCTGGGTTGCGCCGAACCCAGTTCTTGATGACCTGCGCGCTCACTTGATGCGGCTCATAAACGCCCCGGCGGACCAGTTCCTTACCTATCGAACGGTAGTTGTGCCCGTTCGAGCCACGATACCCGACACGCACGGCGGTCCCGTCGCTCAGCCGGATACGACCAGAGCCTTGGATCTGAAGAAAGAACAGCTCAACCGGATCGTCGACATAAGCGATGACCAGATCACGTCCATCCATCACACCAGTCTCAAGAATATCGCGTCGGGTAAGCCATGGCCGGTTCTGCCGTGCCTCTTGTGGCATCTTGTAAACCGGATAGCTGAAACGAGGTGTCGGGGTAAGCGATCCATCAAGTTCGGGTTCGAAATAGCCGGTGAACAGGGCGTCCTGCCCATCCTCGATCAGGACCGGACGGAACAGAAGCTCGAAAAACTCGCGCGGGTCAGGGCCAGATCGGGCAAACGTACAGATTGAGCGCCAGTCGGGATCTTTCATATCCTGGCAGGTGTTCAGAAACGTTTCAAACGCTGCCGCGTGATCATCCTGCGCCCAACCATCCAATTGGTCAAAGGACAGGATGTTATATTTGACCTCAGACGCCAAAGGCCCCGCCAGCAGCGAGGCCCAGAGTGTGGCAGTGATGCGAAGCGCGCATGCTACCCGTCTGTAGAAACCAAGAACCAATTTGGATCATCCGAGCCCATGATGCGGGCAAAAACCCACGTGTCTTTTTGTTTTTTAGCATCAGTGATGCTGCCTTCGACAATCTCGCCTTCCGCATTGCGGACGGCCTGTGTCAACTCGGCCACAAATCGCAGAGTCATTTCGGCCTCTTTTGTCTCTGGATCAAGCGTCACATTCTCCAACGCCATTTCACGTACGCCGATGAAGTTTGCTTCAATCGTCAGGCCCTGATCTTCACGCGCAGCCACACCGTCCACAAAGCTTTCGTAGATTTCCTCGGTCAGGAACGGCTTGATATCGTCAAGCTCGCCCCGCTCATAGCCCATGACGATCATCTCATATGCGCCACGGCCGCCCGCCAAAAATTCTGTGACGTTGAACGAAGGCTCAAGCCTTTTCATTTCGGCCAAGGCGCGGGCCTGTGGCGATCCTTCGTCAAAGTGGTCCGTGATATCAAGGTCAGGTCCGCCTTCGATCACTTCGAACGCAGGTCCCTTGCGTGGCACCGGTGGCACCTGCACAGGCGGTTTTTCAAAACCTTCTCTCGTCCCTAGAACATTTTTCAGCCGCAAGATCAGAAAAACCGCAATCGCGGCAAGAACCAGAAGCTGGATAAGCGGTGAATTCATGTTGACCTCTTGGGGACTAGGCGTGGAAACAATCGTCTAAGCACCTTATGTAGGTGCCAAGGGGGCTCAAGTCCACTGTAGCCCCCGTGAAAGGAAGCAAATACATGTGGCTTTTAATCGCATTTATCGCCGTACCGGTGATTGAGATCGCCCTGTTCATACAAGTTGGCGGGTTTATCGGGCTTTGGCCTACATTGCTGATCGTCATATTAACCGCCCTCGCAGGCACGTATCTGGTCCGCAGTCAGGGCCGTTTGGCGCTGGGTCAGTTGCAGAATTCATTTAATGAGTTGCGCGACCCGACAGAACCGCTGGTGCATGGGGCAATGATTCTGTTTTCTGGCGCGCTGCTGCTGACGCCCGGATTTTTTACAGATGCCGTCGGTTTCGCGCTGCTGATACCCGCAGTCCGAAAAGCAGCGTTCAAAGCCATTCGTGCCCGCGTTAAGGTTCAAACCTTTGGCACGCCTGGTTCCGGTCAGCGCCCACCACAGCATGATCCGCGGGGTGGCGGTGATGTGATTGACGGTGAATTTATCGAATTACCCGATAGTGACGCGCCCAAAGGGTCCTCGGGTTGGACAAAACACTAAGCGATTGAGCGCTTGGAACTGACCTGCTAAGCGTTCTGCATCAAATTTTAACCTCCAAAGAGGAGAGCCGTTCATGGCCGAAGCCGAAGCACAATCCCAAAAAGCACCACAACTGCGCGTTTTGGGTCAATTCATTCGTGATATGTCTTTTGAAAATATTATGGCCCAAAAGGGTGCGCCAAGTGACGTGCAGCCTGATGTGCAGGTTCAGGTGAACCTTGATGCGAAAAAACGTTCTGCTGAAAATCAGTACGAATCTTCGATCAAGCTGAATGTAACGTCCAAAGCCAAGGGCGGAGATACCACCCTTTTCGCGCTTGAGATCGATTATGTCGGCATTTTTGACATTCAGGACGTGCCTGAAGACCAGTTGCACCCTTTTCTGCTGATCGAATGCCCCCGCATGATCTTCCCGTTCCTGCGCCGTATTGTCAGCGACGTGACACGCGACGGTGGCTTCCCGCCGCTGAACCTTGAGAACATCGACTTTGTTGCGCTTTACCGTAACGAAATCGCGCGCCGTCAGGCGTCCGAAGGTGCGAAAGCAGACGCTTAAAAAATTAGGCTTTTAGCCACAAAGGATCGCCGCCCAAGTTGCTGACAAACTCAGCGTGGGCGGCGATTTCTTTTTCAGAAAGCCGTGATGGCAGCGGGGTAGGGCGCGGACGCGGGGTCCACTCACTTTGCGCATCACCTTCTTTCGGCTCTGCTCGGGTCGAGAGCGCAAAATCAGGTTGTTTGCCGCCAATCAGCTCAAGATAGACTTCGGCCAGAATTTCACTGTCCAGCAAAGCGCCGTGCAGTGTACGGGACGAGTTATCAATGCCAAAACGGCGGCATAATGCGTCCAGAGAAGACGGCGAGCCCGGGAATTTCTTACGAGCGATGGCCAGCGTATCAACTGCCTGCTCCCACGGAATTTCGCGCAGACCCATTTTCGACAGCTCGAAGTTCAGAAACTTGATATCGAAAGCTGCGTTGTGGATGATCAGCTTGCTGTCACCTATGAAATCCACAAAAGCCTGACCAATATGCACAAACTTGGGTTTGTCGCGCAAGAAATCATCACCCAGTCCGTGCACTTCAAACGCCTCTTGTGGCATGCCACGTTCCGGATTGATGTATTGGTGATAGGTGTTGCCGGTAGCAACATGCCGCATCAGCTCAACCGCGCCAATTTCAACGATGCGGTCGCCTGTATGGGGATCAAATCCTGTGGTTTCTGTATCTAGGACGATCTCACGCATGAAGCTGGCTCCGGATTTCTTTCACTATGTCTTGCACCTGTGCCGCTGCGTGTTCAAGGGTATCGGTCTCAATCACATAGGTCGCGCGGGCGCATTTTTCGGCTGCGGGCATTTGTTTGGCTTTGATCGCAAGGAACTGTTCACGGGTCATCGTGCCGCGTTCCATAACGCGCGCTTCCTGCGTGGCGTCATCCGTTACAACACAGGCGGTTGCGTCGACACGGGCATCTCCGCCTGTCTCAAACAACAAAGGAATGTCGAGCACAACAATATCTGCCTGCGTCTGTGCAAGGAACGTGGCGCGGTCTTGCCCAACCAATGGATGTACAATCGCTTCAATCTGTTTGAGCGCTGCAGGATCGCGCCCAATGATCTCTTTCAACGCAGAACGGGACACGGCGCCATCAATCACAGCATCAGGAAATGCTGCCTTAAAAGGGGCCACCGCCGCACCGCCTTTGGCATAAAGTCGATGCACCGCTGCATCCGCATCCCACAGCGCGCATCCGTGATCTACAAACATCTGCGCCGTTGTTGATTTGCCCATCCCGATGGACCCGGTGAGACCCAGCAAAAACATCAACGCAATGCCGCTGCACGGGTGGCACGGTCCACATCTGGTCGACGTCCAAACCAGCGTTCAAACGCCGGTACAGCCTGATGTAACAGCATCCCAAGGCCATCAACTGTGACACAGCCGTAGTTCTCGGCTGTTTCAAGCATCTTGGTCTTGAGCGGAGCATAAACAAGATCGGTTACGACGGTGCGTGGACTTAATCCATCTAGGGGAACGCGCAGCTCTCCCTTGCCGATCATGCCCAGCGATGTTGTGTTCACCAGCAACGAAGCGTCATCAATCATATTGCCGGCCTGAACCCAATCATACACCTGCACGCGGCTACCAAAATCATGCTGCAGCTGTTCTGCGCGTATCCTTGTGCGATTAGACAGCAATATCTCTGGCACACCAGCATCCAGAAGCGAGGCAATGACAGCACGGGCAGCGCCACCAGCACCAAGAATAGCAGCGGGACCGGAACGGGGATTCCAATCAGGCGCGCCCGCCTTCAGGTTTTCAATAAACCCGTAACCATCTGTATTATCGGCGTGAATCTTTCCATCCTTACGGAATATCAGCGTATTTGCAGCACCAATCAGGGTTGCACGATCTGTAACCAGATCAGCGATCTCCATCACTTTCTCTTTATGTGGGAGAGTGAGGTTAACGCCAACAAATCCCATCTTAGGCAAAGTCCGCAACACAGTTTCCAGATTCTCCGGAGACACATCCATGGGGATATAGTGACCCGGAATTCCATAAGTCTTGAGCCAATGCCGGTGCAGCTGTGGTGATTTGGAGTGCGCAATAGGGGAACCTATGACACCGGCCAAAGGGATGCGAGGCAGTTCGGTCATTGATCGATGTCTCCGCGAAGCGTTAGGTAATTGAGGATTTCCAACAAGGGCATTCCCAAGACATTAAAGTAATCGCCCTCAATGTGCGAGAACAGCCGCACGCCTTCTTCTTCAAGCTTATAGGCGCCAACTGAATGGCGGATGCTTTCCCAGTTCCGGTCTACATAACTTTCTAGATATGCATCGCTGGCATCACGCATCCGCAACCGTACTTGCCCGATATGACGCCACAGAGGCTTTCCATTCTCATAAATAACGGCAGCAGATAAAAGAGTATGCCGATCGGCACGCATGGATTTGAGTTGTTCAAGCGCAGCTGCGGGATTTTCAGGTTTGTTAAGCAGCACACCTTTGTGATCCAGAACCTGATCACATCCGATAACCAAAGCGCCGGGATTCTTATCACTGACCTTCGATGCTTTGAGTTCAGCAAGCGCATCGGCTATGTCACGGGGCGGGGCACCTGCAGCGATAAGGGATGACTTAATCATCTCTTCATCAACACGTGCTACTTGAACCTCGTGGGGCACCGCTGCTTGACGCAGCATTTGGCCACGGATCGCAGAACCTGACGCAAGGATGATCTGTACAGTCATGTGGATAACTCATGCATAATCTTAAGATATTCTTAAGGACAACTTGTCCGCAATTCGTCGCTTGGGTTCAAGAGGGGGATAACCGGCATCTGTCATCCAGTTTGCCTGCATTTCACCCACGGTGGAAAAGGACAACTTAATGATTTGGTAACTTAAGTTGTTTCGGTTCCACCAACAGAGTTTTCCACAACACAATGAAAACATATTAATCAATAAGGTTATGATTTTTAAAGATAATGTTGTTCACATGAACATTATCAACATCCTATGTTTCCAAGGTTTGATGGGTGTACAAAAGTGGGGATAACTATTTGATCCACAGGTTTTGGCCTCCCTACTTAAAACAACAATCTTTCTTTCTATCTTTATTATTATAAAGAGAGGGCAAGCATGGAGAGACAAAGATGAGTGATATCCTGATCGCGGCCTATCCCTGGATTAAAGGGCTTCACATCATTTCGGTAATTTCGTGGATGGCAGCGCTGTTCTATCTGCCACGGCTCATGGTGCACCACACCGAACGTGTAGGCCTTAGCGGCGAGACACATGAAATCTTTGCCATGATGGAATACAAACTGGCCAAGGTGATCATGAGCCCTGCTATGATGGCCACATGGATCTTTGGGTTGTTGCTGGTGATGACGCCCGGGATCGTAAACTGGGACCTTGTTTGGCCTTGGCTGAAAGGCGCCTCGGTAATTGGCATGACCATCTTCCACGTATGGCTTATGCGGCGGATGAAGGGCTTTCAGCGCGGTGAAAACACGGTGACAGGCAAGCAATACCGCCTCATGAACGAAGTGCCGACCGTTCTGATGATCCTGATTGTCTTTTCCGTGACGGTTAAGTTCTAGGTCTGTCATTGATTGACAGGGCGGGCCTAGGCAGGCTAAGAGCATTCAGCGCCCCGTTCGGGGATTGCATAACCCGATTTTTTTTCCAAGACAGGCCAGCTGACGCTTTCGCGTGAGGCCAAGGATATCTCCATGACAGTTGAAACTCTCAATCTTGCCGACCTGAAGGCGAAATCTCCCAAAAGCCTGATCGATATGGCTGAAGAGCTGGAGATTGAAAACGCCTCTACGATGCGCAAGGGCGAGATGATGTTCCAGATTCTGCGTGAACGCGCTGATGAGGGCTGGGAAATCTCTGGCGATGGCGTTCTGGAAGTTCTGCAAGACGGTTTTGGATTTTTGCGCTCTCCCGAGGCGAACTACCTTGCCGGACCTGATGATATCTACGTTTCGCCTGAAATGATCCGCCAGCATTCGCTGCGGACAGGCGACACGATTGAAGGTTTGATCAAAGCACCTGACGACAACGAGCGTTATTTTGCGCTGACCGAAGTCACACAGATCAACTTTGAAGATCCTGAGAAAGCCCGCCACAAGGTCGCGTTCGAGAACCTCACGCCACTTTACCCGGATGAGCGGCTGATCATGGAAGTCGAAGATCCCACCGTCAAAGACCGTTCTGCACGGATCATTGATCTGGTTTCACCAATCGGTAAAGGTCAGCGCTGCCTGATCGTTGCCCCTCCGCGGACGGGTAAGACTGTTCTGCTGCAGAACATCGCCAACTCAATCGAAAAGAATCACCCAGAGTGCTATTTGATTGTTTTGCTGATCGACGAGCGCCCTGAAGAAGTGACAGACATGCAGCGTTCTGTGAAGGGTGAAGTTGTGTCCTCTACTTTTGATGAACCAGCGACACGCCACGTGGCAGTTTCTGACATGGTAATTGAAAAAGCCAAGCGTTTGGTTGAGCACAAGCGTGACGTTGTCATCTTGCTGGACTCGGTAACGCGCCTTGGTCGTGCGTTTAACACGGTTGTGCCTTCCTCTGGTAAGGTCCTTACTGGTGGTGTTGATGCGAACGCCTTGCAGCGCCCCAAGCGTTTCTTTGGTGCCGCACGTAACATCGAAGAGGGCGGTTCGCTTACGATCATTGCAACAGCGCTGATCGACACAGGTAGCCGTATGGACGAAGTTATCTTCGAAGAATTCAAAGGCACAGGTAACTCCGAGATTGTTCTGGATCGGAAAATCGCGGACAAGCGCGTCTTCCCTGCCATCGACATTCTAAAATCCGGTACACGGAAAGAAGATCTGTTGGTCGATAAAGTCGATCTTCAGAAAACCTTCGTTCTGCGCCGCATTCTGAACCCAATGGGTACGACGGATGCGATCGAATTCCTGATATCCAAATTGAAGCAGACCAAGACAAATTCTGACTTCTTCGACTCGATGAATACCTAAAACTTCACATAAATTCAAAGGCTTAGGTCTATGGATACGATTTTCGCCCAAGCGACAGCAATGGGCCGTGCCGGTGTGTCCGTTGTGCGGATTTCAGGACCGTTGGCGCATGAAGTCAGCGCAAAAATGGTCGGGTCTCTGCCAGAGCATCGTTCAACTGCTCTTAGGATGGTCAAAGGTCGCGATGGCGGTTTTATAGATCAGGCTTTGGTTCTGTGCTTCGAGGGGCCGCATAGCTTCACAGGCGAAGACGTTGTAGAACTGCATTTGCACGGCAGTATTGCAATTATGCGGCGCGTGCTTTCTGAACTTGGATCTTATGCGGGTGTACGGCTCGCGGAACCAGGTGAATTTACCCGCCGTGCTCTTGAAAACAGCCGCCTCGATCTGGTTCAAGTTGAAGGCCTTGCTGACTTGATAGAAGCGGAAACCGAGGCGCAGAGAAAACAGGCACTTCGTGTTCTGTCAGGGGATTTGGGTTCAAAGGTAGAAGTGTGGCGTACCGCATTGATACGTGCTGCAGCCTTATTGGAAGCCACCATTGATTTTGCGGATGAAGATGTTCCTGTCGATGTCAGTGGCGAGGTTCGTGAACTGCTCAGAGATGTCGATGCTGATCTCAAACGTGAGATTGAAGGAACAAAAGCGGCAGAGCGGATCAGGACGGGCTTTGAAGTCGCAATTGTTGGTGCACCAAATGTGGGGAAATCCACACTTTTGAATAGACTAGCAGGACGAGAGGCAGCGATCACATCAAGTATTGCTGGAACCACCCGTGATGTCATCGAAGTTCGCATGGATTTGGGTGGTTTACCTGTGACACTCTTGGATACGGCTGGAATTCGCGAAAGCACAGATGAGATCGAGACGCTTGGAGTTGAACTGGCCTTAAAGCGGGCTGCTGATGCAGACCTACGCGTTTTCTTACTTGATGAGGGTGAAAAGCCTCCATTTACGCCACTTGCAGGTGATATCGAGCTGACTTCTAAGGCTGATCTTTCCGGAGACCCATTTCCTGCTGTATCAGGAAAAACGGGGGCGGGCGTAGATCAACTTCTTGAAAAGATAGAAGGACAACTGGCGGATCTTGCCACAGGGGCTGGTCTTGCGACGCATGCTCGGCACGCCACTGCGATGGAGACCGCCAGATCGGGGCTGCAGGCAGCACAAAGAATTCTTGATGGTGGTCCAGATCATTATGATATAGCTGCGGCGGAACTCCGCCTTGGAATCCACGCGCTTGAAGCGTTGGTAGGTCGCATTGATGCGGAGAATCTGCTAGATGAGATATTCGCAAGCTTCTGTCTTGGAAAATGAGGATTGTTTCACGTGAAACATTTTGACGTCATTGTAATTGGTGGTGGCCATGCCGGTGCCGACGCAGCGCACGCCGCGGCGCGAATGGGCGCGCGTACTGCGCTCTTGACCATGTCTCGTAGTACAATCGGAGTGATGTCCTGTAATCCTGCCATCGGCGGCCTGGGGAAGGGGCATCTGGTTCGCGAAATCGATGCGCTAGACGGATTGATGGGACGCGTTGCAGACGCGGCCGGGATTCAATTCCGGCTTTTGAATCGTCGAAAGGGACCTGCGGTCCAAGGACCCCGTGCCCAAGCTGACCGGAAGATATACCGTGAGACGATGTTGTCCGAGATCGAGGCACATGCTGGGATAACTATCCTCGAAGGTGAGGCAGTTGATTTCATCATGGAAGGTGAAAAGGTTGCTGGGATCGTGACTGCCGAGGGGACCAGCCTTCATGCTGGGGCAGTTATTCTTACAACTGGAACTTTTCTTCGCGGGATCATTCACATCGGTGATGTGCAAAGACCGGGTGGACGGATGGGCGATAATCCTTCTCAGAAGCTCGCTCAGCGAATTGATCAATTTGGATTGAACTTGGGTCGCCTTAAAACGGGTACACCTCCGCGTCTTGATGGAAGGACTATAAACTGGGACGGTCTTGAAATGCAGCCCGCAGATGATGTTCCCACGCTATTTTCATTCATGTCCAAGCAAGCAGGGGCACGACAAATTTCCTGTGGTATCACTCATACAAATGAAAGAACCCATGAAATAATCCGGACGAATCTGGCGAGTTCTGCCATGTATGGTGGCCACATTGACGGTATCGGACCGCGCTATTGCCCATCAATAGAAGATAAAGTTGTGCGTTTCGCTGATAAGACGTCTCATCAAGTCTTTTTGGAGCCAGAAGGCTTGGACGATCCGACGATCTATCCGAACGGGATTTCAACTTCTTTACCGATCGCTGTGCAGGAAGATTATGTACGGTCCATTGTTGGGTTGGAATCTGTTGAAATTATGCAGCCAGGCTATGCGATTGAATATGATTATGTGGACCCACGCGCACTTAAACAAACTCTGGAGCTGAAGAATGTGCCGGGCCTCTATTTAGCAGGGCAGATCAACGGTACAACAGGATATGAAGAAGCAGCCGCACAAGGTCTGGTTGCGGGTTTAAACGCGGCACTATCAGTTCAGAACCGTGAGCCTGTTCTGTTCAGCCGGACAAATAGCTATATTGGCGTCATGATTGATGATCTCACCACAAGAGGCGTATCCGAACCTTATCGCATGTTTACATCACGTGCGGAGTTCCGTCTTTCTTTGCGGGCCGACAACGCAGATCAGCGATTGACCCAGCAAGGTATCGAACTTGGTTGCGTTTCTGATATTCGCAGTGCGGCATTTAATAGCAAAATGGATGCGCTAAAGAGCTGTCGCACAATTCTTGAGACAAAGACTTACACACCAAAAGAGGCAGCGGCAGCCGGAGTCGCCATAAATCAGGACGGTCAACGCCGTACTGCTTTTCAACTCCTATCTTTCCCGGATGTAAAATTCGCTGATATATGTGCACTTGATCCGGATCTGGTGGAAGTAGACACGGAAATTGCTGAACAATTGTCGAAAGATGCTTTGTATTCAAACTACATCAAGCGGCAGGAAAATGATGTTGCTCTGCTTAGAAAAGATGAGCGTGAGCTTATCCCAGCATCTTTCGATTATGTAAAGATTGACGGATTGTCTAACGAGCTGAAATCAAAACTGATCGCCTCGAAACCGGAAAACCTTGCCCAAGCGGCAAAAATTGAGGGAATGACCCCAGCGGCTCTCACTCTTTTGCTAGCTTTGATCCGTAAGGGTCAGTCAAAGAAGTCCGCATGATGAGTGATGATGTATTGCAGAATGTTTCACGTGAAACACTAGACAGTCTTCATCAGTTTGAAGATCTTGTTTTGAAGTGGACCAAAAAGATAAATCTGATCTCAAAGGGTGATGCACCGCATGTCTGGGACAGACATATCGTTGATTCTGTTCAGGTGTTTGACGCAGCGCCTGTAGACGGAGACTGGGTTGATATTGGCAGTGGTGGTGGATTTCCTGGTATTGTCGCCGCAATAATGGCTAAACATACCACGCCTGACCGCCAATTTACCCTTGTCGATAGTGATCAGCGTAAGTGTGCTTTTCTTCGTACGGCAGCGCGTGAGCTGGATCTTAACGTTGTCGTACATGCCAACCGTGTGGACGAATTGGACCCTTTGGGCGCTGCTGTTCTCTCTGCGCGCGCACTTGATGATCTGAATTCGCTACTTGGACACGCAGAACGGCATCTTTCGCCTGAAGGAACCGCACTGTTTCCAAAAGGGGCAAGCTGGGAGAAGGAACATCAGGCAGCGCAGAAAAACTGGTCGTACAACTTAGAAGTAGTTAGAAGTAAGACCAATGCCGACGCTACCATCTTGAAGATCAAGGAGCTTACGCGTGTCTGACCTGTCTCGCCCAACTGGGCCAAAAATTATTGCAGTTGCAAACCAAAAGGGTGGTGTTGGGAAAACGACCACGACCATCAATCTTGCAGCCGCTCTCGCGGAGAAGGGCCAGCGTGTTCTGGTTATTGATCTTGATCCTCAAGGCAACGCTTCGACAGGGTTGGGCATTGCCTTGGAAGACCGGGAGTTCACGACATACGAACTGTTGCTCGAAGATGTTGATCTCAATGACGTTATTCAGAAAACGGAAACTGAAAATCTCTATATTGTTCCAGCGACTGTCGACCTTAGTTCAGCCGATCTTGAGCTGCTATCTAATGAAAAACGCAGCTTTCTATTGCATGATGCACTTCGCCAGACCCAAATGGACACGTTTGAATTCAACTACATATTGATCGATTGCCCGCCATCACTCAACTTGTTGACGGTCAACGCAATGATTGGTGCCCACTCAGTTCTAGTCCCATTGCAAAGTGAATTTTTTGCATTGGAGGGGCTTTCGCAATTGATGCTAACCATTCGTGAGGTGCGTCAAAGTGGGAATAAGCATCTGCGGATCGAAGGGATCGTGCTTACTATGTATGATCGGCGAAATAACCTTTCGCAGCAAGTAGAGCAGGATGCGCGCGACAATCTGGGCGATTTGGTTTTTAAAACGATGGTGCCCCGAAACGTTCGGGTAAGCGAAGCACCGAGTTTCGCCATGCCGGTGTTATCTTACGATACTCTTTCCAAAGGCGCCAAGGCATATCGTGATCTTGCAGTTGAACTGATGAACAACAATCAAACACAGGCCAAAGAGGTGCAACATGTCGAATAATCATGAGCGTAAGCGGGGCCTTGGGCGCGGATTGTCTGCACTGATGGCTGATGTCAGCGAAACAGAAAGTGTAGCGGCCAAGGGGCCATCCGCGGCTGACCAAATGGTGCCGATTGAACGCATTTCCCCCAATCCGGACCAGCCGCGCAAGCAGTTCAAACAAGAAGATCTTGATGATCTCGCGGCCTCCATTCGAGAGAAGGGAGTTCTCCAGCCTCTAATCGTCCGCGCGTTGGAAGGCGGAAAGTACGAAATCGTTGCAGGAGAGCGACGCTGGCGGGCTGCACAGATGGCCCAATTGCACCAGCTTCCTGTGATCGTTCGGGAATTCAGTGATATTGAAGTTCTTGAAGTTGCGATTATTGAGAACATCCAGCGCGCCGATCTGAACGCGGCAGAAGAGGCCGCTGGATACAAGCAGTTGATGGAAAAATTCGGTCATACTCAGGAGAAGATGGCTGAAGCTCTCGGCAAAAGCCGGAGCCATATAGCGAACCTTCTACGCTTGTTGAATCTTCCATTGCCTGTGCTTGAGCTTTTGCGTGACGGAAGTCTGAGTGCTGGTCATGCGCGTGCTTTGATTCCGGCACAAGATCCGATGAAGCTGGCGCAGCAAGTGATCAAGGGTGGCCTTTCTGTAAGGGCGACCGAGGCTTTGGTTAAACGCGAAATGTCGGATGGTGCAAAGCCAAAGCCAACGGGTTCGCAGGAGACAAATGAAAAAGACGCCGACACCAAGGCGTTAGAGGGTGATCTTTCGGCGAATCTTGGTATGCGCGTATCCCTCACACATAAGCCTGGACAGGAAAGTGGCCAGATGACTGTGCAGTACAAGTCGCTTGATGAACTTGATGAGCTGTGCAGACTGCTTAGCGCAACCTAGCCGTTCAAGAGTGCCGAGATAACTGAATTCAACACTCTGAAACCTTGATCGGTAACTATCAGTCTAGTTTTATTTACCGAAATCATGCCAATGTCGGTCAGGTGGTGCAATGTCACCTGATCTAACGGCTTTTGTGCAAGGGTATTAAAGCGCTCAAGGTCGACACCTTCGCGCAGACGTAACCCCATCAGCAAAAACTCGGTTGCCTCGTCATCTTTCGTCAAAACCTCACGGCTTTGTTCTGGTTGCGCCTTCTCAACCTCATCAAGCCAGCGTTTCGGGTTGCTATAGCAGATCGTGGCATGCCGTTGGCCAGAGAGTGTTAGGCGCCCGTGTGCTCCGGGACCAATTCCCAAATAATCCCCATACCGCCAATAGATAAGGTTGTGGCGTGATTGTGCCCCGTCAGCAGCGTGATTTGAAACTTCATAGGCAGGCATGCCCGCCGCGGCACACACATCTTGGGTTAGGTCGAACATGTCAGCCCCAAGATCTTCGTCAGGTAGACCGCGAAGCTTTCCGATCGCATATCTGTCCCCAAACGCCGTGCCGTCCTCAATCGTTAATTGGTACAAAGAAAGGTGATCTATCGATAGGGTTAGAGCCTGTTTAAGCTCTGCTTCCCAATCCTTGAGGCCTTGGTTCTGGCGGGCATATATCAAATCAAAGCTGACCCGTTCAAAGGTGTTGCGGGCGATGTCGAAGGCTGCAAGTCCTTCAGTAACCGTATGAATGCGACCAAGCCTTTTTAGATCGGTATCATTAAGCGCCTGAATGCCCATTGATATCCGCGAAACACCGCCATCCCGATACGCCATAAATCGTCCGGCCTCGACGGAACCCGGATTGGCTTCAAGCGTGATCTCCAGATCGTTAGCAACAGGCCATAGCCGTCTTATCTCAGCAATGACATCTGCGACAGTATCTGGGTTCATGAGGCTGGGCGTTCCGCCGCCAAAAAATACAGAAGTAACCGTTCTGCCCTGCGTTAGGGACGCATATCGCCGCAACTCTTGAAGGTAGGCCTTTTTCCACGCGGATTGGTCAATACTGCGTGATACGTGACTGTTGAAATCGCAATATGGGCATTTCGCCTCGCAAAACGGCCAGTGGATGTAGATCCCGAAGCCGCCCTGTTGCCAGTCTTCAGTCAAAACAGCGAGCCATGAGTTTTGCGAAAGCGTCCGCCCGGTGGCTGATCGCGTTTTTCTCATCATGGTTCATTTCGGCAAAGGTGCGGGTTTCACCGGTGGGCTGGAAAATTGGGTCATACCCGTGGCCGGTTTCGCCGCGCATTGGCCAAACGAATGTGCCGTCTACAAATCCCTCTACGACTTCATCATGTCCATCCGGCCATGCAAGCACCAGGGTTGCGCAAAAACGTGCGGCGCGTGGATGCGGGGCGTCGGCTTTTTCCAGCAGATCATGGGTCTTATTCATCGCCATCACAAAATCACGACCATTTGGGGTTTCTGCCCAGTCAGCGGTGTAGACACCGGGCGCATTACCCAGTGCCGCAACCTGAATACCACTGTCATCAGCAAGGGCAGGCAGGCCGGTGGCCTTCACTGCTGCGTGGGCTTTGATCCGAGCATTGCCGATGAAGGTGTCCTCGGTCTCTTCCGGCTCTTGCAGGCCCAATTCCTTGGCACCGACCACGGTGATGCCAAGGGGGGAGAAAAGCTCCTGCATTTCTTCCAGTTTGCCCGCGTTATGGGTGGCAATCAGGATGCGGTCGCCTTCGAACTTACGGCTCATACGCAAGCGGCTTTCTGGATCGCGGTCAATTCTGCGATACCTTTCTCTGCAAGGTCCAGAAGATGGTTCATCTGGTCGCGCGAATAGGTGGAGCCTTCAGCGCTCATTTGCGTTTCAATCAGTCGACCGCTTTCTGTCATGATAAAGTTGCCGTCAACGCCGGCTTCTGAATCCTCGGGGTAATCCAGATCAAGCACAGGCTGACCGGCATAGATGCCGCAGCTAATGGCGGCGACAGGATCAACCAGCGGATCAGACACAACATCGCCTGCTTTCATCAGCTTGTTCACAGCAAGGCGCAGGGCGATCCAGCCGCCAGTGATTGACGCGCAGCGCGTGCCACCGTCTGCTTGAAGCACGTCACAGTCGATGGTGATTTGACGCTCACCCAAGGCAACGCGATCAACACCGGCACGCAGGGCGCGCCCGATCAGGCGCTGAATTTCTACAGTCCGGCCGCCCTGTTTGCCCGATGCTGCCTCACGGCGCATCCGGGTGTTCGTGGCGCGGGGTAGCATGCCATATTCAGCAGTGACCCAGCCAAGGCCAGAGCCCTTGATAAATGGCGGCACACGGTCTTCAATCGTTGCGGTACACAGTACATGGGTGTCGCCCATCTTGATCAGCGCCGAGCCTTCGGCGTGCTTTGTGAAACCAACTTCGACAGATACACTGCGCATTTCGTCAAGTTTCCGGCCGGATGGGCGCATGGGACATTCCTTTTGTTTGATTTACCTGTCGGGATACCTCTGGGTCCCTTGCAGATGCAACCCCCGCACCCTTAATGTGACAGTATGACAGACACATCAGGTATTTTGCAGGAAATGAACGACCGGTCACGCGAAGTATTTCGCCGTGTGGTCGAGGGGTATCTTGCGAATGGTGATCCAGTCGGATCCCGCACCCTAACACGCGAATTTTCCGAGAAAGTGAGCGCTGCGACAATCCGCAATGTGATGCAGGATCTTGAGTTTCTCGGTCTGCTGGACAGCCCGCATGTAAGCGCGGGACGTATTCCCACCCAATTGGGACTGCGCATGTTTGTGGATGGCTTGCTGGAAGTCGGGAATCCCGACGATGGCGACCGTGCCCAGATTGATGCAACAATGGGACGCAATGGCGATGACGTGACAGGGATGCTGGACCGGCTTGGCACTGCGCTGTCCGGCGTGACCCATGGCGCATCGCTGGTATTGGCACCGAAGCACGAAGCGCCCATCAAACATATCGAATTTGTTTCGCTTTCCCATGATCGTGCTTTGGCGGTGTTGGTGTTTTCGAACGGGCATGTTGAAAACCGGCTGTTTGCCCCGCCGCCGGGCCAGACCCCAAGCTCAATGCGTGAAGCCGCAAACTTCCTCAACTCTTTGGTTGAAGGCAAAACCCTCAGCGAACTGACCCGCACAATCAAAACTGAAATGCAGCGACGTCGACAAGAGATCGACGTGCTGGCAGCTGAACTGGTCGAAAGTGGTCTGGTGATCTGGGAAGGTGGCGAAGAGCATCCCGAGCGATTGATCGTTCGCGGGCGGGCGAATCTACTAACGGACAGCGGTGAAGCGCATGATCTGGAGCGGGTGCGCAAGCTTTTCGATGATCTTGAACGCAAGCGGGACATCGCGGATTTCCTTGAACTGGCGGAAGAAGGCGACGGTGTGCGCATTTTTATTGGTTCAGAGAACAAACTTTTCTCACTTTCGGGTTCCTCTTTGGTGGTTTCCCCATATATGAACTCTGATCGTAAGATTATTGGCGCGGTGGGTGTGATAGGTCCAACGCGGCTGAACTATGGACGTATCGTGCCGATTGTGAACTACACGGCGCAACTGGTTGGAAAACTGATTTCCGACCGGAGTTAGAGGTGGAATATGGCAGACCCGAACGAAAACGATTTTCTTGATGATCCAGAAGCAGCGGAAGCAGAAGCTTACGCAAGCGAGATGGAAGAAATTGACGAGGGCGATTTGGCGCTCGAAGAAATTATTGAAGAGCGTGACAAGTATAAAGACCGCTTAATGCGCGCTTTGGCTGATGCCGAAAACGCACGTAAGCGATCTGACAAAGACCGTCGCGAAGCAGAAAATTACGGTGGCTCAAAGCTGGCGCGTGACATCCTTTCGGTCCACGACAACATGAAACGCGCACTTGAGGCTGCAACCGAAGAGCAACGGACAGTGTCTGGCCCATTGCTGGAAGGGATCGAGCTGACAATGCGTGAGCTACGCTCTGTTTTCAAAAAACACGGCATCACTCCAATTTCGCCAGAGGTTGGGGACAAGTTTGATCCCAAACTGCATCAGGCGATGTTTGAAGCTCCGGTTCCAGATACCAAAGCAGGTGACATCATTCAGGTCGCTGCCGAAGGCTTTATGCTGCATGATCGGCTGCTGCGCCCTGCACAGGTCGGCGTATCGTCCATGGCGGGCTAACACCCAAAAAATGGGTAGAGTTATAAAGAGGCGGTCAATCTTTGGCCGCCTCTTTCAATTTATAGATCAATTCCAACGCCTCGCGCGGGGATAGTTCATCCGGCAATATATCATCCATCATCTGGTCAAGCGCGGAGTTTTTCTGCGGGGCAGGCGCCGGTGTGGGCGTCATCGCAAATAGCGGCAAGTCGTCGATCAAAGTCTTCTGCGTTGCACCGCCCTCGCGTTCCCCTTTTTCAAGCGCCTCAAGAACAACGCGCGCACGTGAGATGACCGCCGGTGGTAAACCGGCAAGTTGGGCGACTTGCACACCGTATGAACGGTCCGCGGCTCCTTTTTTGACTTCGTGCAAAAAGATCACGTCGCCTTCCCATTCCTTTACAGTGACCGTAGCGTTATCAACGCCGTCCAGTTTACCGGCCAGAGCGGTCATCTCGTGATAATGGGTCGCAAAAAGAGCGCGGGCGCGGTTCACATCGTGCAAGTGTTCCAACGTGGCCCAAGCGATAGATAGTCCGTCATAAGTGGCAGTGCCGCGTCCGATTTCATCAAGGATCACGAGCGCTCTGTCATCAGCCTGATTCAGGATCGCGGCTGTTTCAACCATTTCGACCATAAAAGTGGATCGTCCGCGCGCCAGATCATCTGACGCACCAACACGACTGAACAGCTGGCTGACTAATCCAATATGTGCAGCGCTCGCAGGCACGTAACTACCTATTTGCGCAATCAGGGCAATCAACGCGTTCTGACGCAAATATGTCGATTTACCCGCCATGTTCGGGCCGGTTAGCAGCCATATTGCGGCGTTGGTTTCGGCGCTTAGGTCGCAGTCATTCGCGACAAATTGAGCACCTGACTGCCGGGCAAGTGCACGTTCAACGACCGGATGGCGACCGCCAGTGATATTGAATGCCCGCGAGTTATCGACTTGTGGCTTCACCCAGTTTTCTGATTGCGCCAAATCGGCCAGCGCACAGGCAAGGTCAATCTCGGCGAGCGCCGCTGACGTCGCGCCGATTTCTCCTGCCTTCTGCAGAATGGCGTCTCTTAGCGATGAATAGAGCTGCTTTTCCAGCTCAATGGCACGGTTGCCTGCATTCAGGATTTTCGTCTCCAGCTCGGACAGTTCGACAGTCGTGAAGCGAACCTGATTGGCCGTGGTTTGCCGGTGAATGAATGTCTCGGACAGCGGGGGCGAAAGCATCTTTTCCGCGTGGGTGGCTGTGGTTTCGATGAAGTAACCAAGCACGTTGTTGTGTTTGATCTTGAGAGACGAAATCCCTGTATCAGAGACGAATTGCGCCTGCATTGCAGCAACGACACCACGGCCTTCATCGCGCAGTTTTCTCACTTCATCCAGATCTTCACGATAACCTTGGGCAATAAAGCCGCCGTCCCGGACGAGCAGTGGTGGTTCAGCAATCAAAGCCTCATCCAGCAAATTTACGAGATCATCGTGACCAGCCAAGTTCTGTACCGCAGTTTCAAGTAACTCTGGCAGTTCAATGTGTTCCAGCGATTGGTTCAAGTACGCTGCCTCTGACAAGCCGTTGCGAATAGCGGCAAGATCGCGCGGTCCACCGCGATCAAGAGACAGACGTGATAACGCGCGCTCTAGGTCCGGCACTGACCGCAGGCGGTCGCGGATATCCTGAGAGATGCGCGCATTTTCGACTGCGAAATCCACAGCCTCCAGCCGCGCCTGAATCGTCTCTAACACGCGCGAAGGACTGGAAATGCGACGTTCCAGCAAACGAGCACCACTGGCTGTTACTGTGCGGTCCATGACTGCCAGCAATGATCCAGCACGCCCCCCTGACAAAGCGTGGGTTAATTCAAGATTGCGGCGCGTTGCTGCATCAATCTGAACAGTGCGCGCTTCTGTCTCTTTAACTGGTTTCCGCAAGAGAGGGAGGTTCCCCTTTTGCGTCATGTCCAGATACTCGATCAACGCGCCCATTGCAGAAATCTCTGAACGGTCAAAACTGCCGAAGGCGTCCAGAGATTTTACGCCAAACAATGCGCAAATGCGTTCTTCAGCACCGGTGCTGTCAAAGCTGGAGCGCGCTAGCGTGGTGAGGGATAGATTGAAATCAGTCTCTAAAGCGCGATATTCAGCCTCTTTTCCCTCGGCCACCAATAGTTCGGATGGGGCGAGCCGGGCCAATTCCGGGCCCAACCGCACCAGAGGCAAACCCATGACGTGGAATGCGCCGGTAGATATATCGACCCAAGCAATTGCATGCGCATCACGTACCTCTGCAAAAGCAGCAAGATAGTTGTGGCGCCGGGCCTCAAGAAGGGATTCCTCAGTGAGGGTGCCCGGAGTGACAAGACGCACAACATCGCGTTTTACCACAGATTTATGGCCGCGCTTCTTAGCCTCGGCAGGCGTTTCTAGCTGTTCTCCCACAGCAACGCGAAATCCTTTCCGGATCAGCGTCAGCAGATACCCTTCGGCTGCATGAACGGGAACACCGCACATGGGGATATCTTCGCCATCATGTTTGCCGCGTTTGGTGAGCGCGATATCCAGCGCCTCGGCCGCAGCTACGGCATCGTCAAAAAACAGCTCATAGAAATCGCCCATGCGGTAAAACAGCAGGGCGTCTGGATAGCCTGACTTGATCTCCAGATACTGGGCCATCATCGGTGTGACTGTGCCTGCGCTCATCTGTTTCTCTCCCTGTTTCCCCCGTCTGTACAAAACCACAAGACCCGAGGGAAGGGGGCCATAGATATGGACGATTCCCGTCATTGTGGTAGATACTAAGGAAAACCTTCCAACGGACGATCGAGCCATTGAGAAACAAAGTTGACCTCTCTTCGGACCCTGATGCGCTTTTCCTCAATCCATGGAGAGAGGACGGACTGAAACTGCTTGGGGAGCCGGAATTTTTCTGGCGGGAGATATCCGGTGGCGTCATTGAAGGGTTTGAAGTCAGCGTCCACCCAGAGATCAATTCGAAGATTCGCTCCTTTGTGACGCACTGTAAGCGACAAAAGCAGTTCCAGACGGTGATCGAAACGAATACTCTGCCTGTGGTTCTGGATGGCGCCAAGTTTCGTAAGTCTCACGTAATGGTGGGAGAGAAGCTGGTTCTGTCAGGCGCATCTGCTACGCGACTGTTCAATACTTTCCGGTGGGATAATGAGACTGCCGAAGTAGACCCGGTAGAAACTTTGAACGCCTACCTGAAGGGCTGTCGAGCCGCGAACGAAGGCAAGCGCCTGGCTGTCGAGCAAATCTTTCTTGAGCCTGATCTCGATTTTGCAATCGAATGCCGGAACACGTTTAACTATTTCCATTTCATGACTGAATCGCTGAGCCAGCTTTGTGTTCTGGATGCTGTCGGATTTCAGGGGAACATCTTTTTTCATTTTCCCAATCAGGAAGAGAAACAGGGCGAATTTGCTCTTTCGTTTGTTGAGGCCCTGTTTCCAGAATTTGCAGGCCGCGTGTTCTTTGAGCGTGCGCCTAAGGAATATGATCTGGTTTTGACGTCTTACGATTTGGCTGGCGCATTCGGCCAGATGCCTACAGACCTGCTGTATGGGCTTGAACGGCTCATCCCCGCTGACAATGATTTGGGAAGTATCGAGTTTCAGCCCGTCCTTGCGATGAATTCTGTCAGTAGTGGGTTGCTGGCGCTTCGAAATCGAGCGCTTAAAGCCATTGAGGGTCTTGATTTCAGCTATCTGCCAAAGCGGATATTTGTCGGACGCAGCGATGAGCAAAGCCGGAGCCGTCCCTTGGGGGGCGAGGAAATGCTGCTGAAGCATCTGGCACATTTCGGATTCGAATATGTCATGTTTGAGAAACTTGCCCCGTTGGAGCAGATTGCGCTTATGGCGCAAGCTGAGGTGATGATTTCACAGCATGGGGCAGGGTTCACCAACATGCTTTTCGCCAACCCTGATGCCTACCTCATTGAATTGGGCACACTGCAAACCGCGCAGGCACGCTGGGCGGACTTCTGGCCGTTGGCTCATGCAGCGCAGTGCACCTATCTAAGTTTCTTCGCGGATTTTAACAGCGAAAACCCCATACAAGAACCTTCGTTCAACGTGGATGGTATTGTTCCACCCGCATTGTCCGAAAAAGCGGTGGCTCAGGTCGTTACGTTTGTAGCAAGCTTGTTGCGGCACGCGCCGTCTATGCCTGATGCAACAAGCGTTATAATTCTTGCACGGCGTTTGCTGCGCGCAGGGGCAGCTCCGCAGACACTTGAGCTGTTGGATAAGCACCAAAGCATGGTCGTGAACGATGCGGGATTGTGTTTGCTGAGGGCGGATTGCCACAAAGAACTGGATGAGCCGAAGTCGGAATTGGTGGCGTTAGAGCAGGCGCATGCGGCCGATCCAAAGCGCTGGCAGACGCTTGTGCGGATTATATGGTGCGCAAACCGATGTGAGAGGCCTGCGGTCATTCGCTGGGCTGTTTCCCGTCTGGCAGCAGATTTTCCGGACCGTCACGCGGCATTTATCAGTAATCATGACTGGGTACGTTTCGTCGCATGATTGTGCGAACGGCTGCGTGCCGTTATGACAGGTGAAACAAAACTGAAAGTGCCCAGCCTGTGACCAAAAACAAAGTAACTTCTGAAGAGGCGCTTGCCTTCCATCTTGAACCGACACCGGGCAAGTTTGAAATCACTGCGACCGTCCCGATGACAACGCAACGCGACCTGTCGCTGGCGTACTCACCCGGCGTGGCCGTTCCTTGTGAAGCCATCGCCGCTGATCCGCAGTTGGCGTATGATTATACCAACAAAGGTAATCTTGTTGCCGTAATCTCAAACGGTACAGCAGTGTTGGGCCTTGGCAACCTTGGCGCGCTGGCATCCAAACCGGTGATGGAGGGCAAGGCGGTCTTGTTCAAACGCTTTGCTGACGTGAATTCGATCGATATTGAACTGGACACAGAAGACACCGAAGCCTTCATCAACGCGGTTAAGCTGATGGGTCCGACATTTGGTGGAATCAATCTTGAGGATATCAAGGCGCCTGAATGTTTCATCATTGAGCAGCGCCTGAAGGAAGAGATGGATATTCCCGTCTTCCATGATGATCAGCACGGTACAGCGGTGATCTGTGCGGCCGGGCTTTTGAATGCGCTCAAGATTTCGGGGAAGAAGATTGAGGATGTCCGCATTGTTCTGAACGGGGCAGGGGCCGCGGGTATCGCGTGTCTTGAACTGCTGAAGGCGATGGGTGCGCAGCACAACAATTGCATCATGTGCGATACCAAAGGTGTGATCTATCAGGGCCGTACCGAGGGTATGAACCAGTGGAAGTCAGCCCATGCAGCGACAACTGATGCGCGCAGCCTTGCTGACGCGATGAAAGGTGCTGACGTCTTTCTTGGTGTATCGGTCAAGGGTGCTGTGACCACGGATATGGTTGCCAGCATGGCAGATGATCCAGTGATTTTTGCTATGGCAAACCCCGATCCGGAAATTACGCCAGAAGAAGCACACGAGGTGCGCGCTGATGCCATCGTGGCGACCGGTCGCAGCGACTACCCCAATCAGGTGAACAACGTTCTGGGCTTCCCCTACTTGTTTCGTGGGGCATTGGATATCAACGCACGTGCTATCAATGACGAGATGAAGATCGCTTGCGCCCATGCGCTGGCTAATCTTGCGCGTGAGGACGTTCCAGACGAGGTGGCGCTGGCCTATGGGAAAAACCTCAGCTTTGGTCGTGATTATATCATCCCGACACCTTTCGACCCGCGTTTGATACACCGCATCCCGCCAGCAGTTGCACGCGCAGGTATGGATACCGGCGCAGCGCGTCGGCCTATCATTGATATGGATGCTTATGAACAAAGCCTGAAATCGCGTCTCGACCCGACAGCGAATATCATGCGCGGCATCAACGCGCGCGCACGGGCCAATCAGGCACGTATGATTTTCGCAGAAGGCGATGACCCCAAGGTGCTGCGCGCTGCGGTCATGTACCAGCGTCAAGGTTTGGGCAAAGCTTTGGTTGTGGGACGGGCGGATGATGTGAAGGCCAAGCTGATCGCAGCAGGGCTAGAGGATGCTACCCGTGAGCTTGAAGTCGTCAATGCAGCCAACAGCCAGCATTTGGATTTGTATAAGTCGTTCTTGTATGAACGGTTGCAGCGGCGCGGTTTTGACAAGAAAGACATTCACCGTCTTGCGGCGCGGGACCGTCATGTGTTTGCGGCACTGATGTTGGCACACGGTCACGGTGACGGTCTGGTCACGGGCGCAACACGTAAATCAGCCCATGTGCTGGAGCGGATCAATCACGTTTTTAACGCCACAGCTGAGGGTGGCGCTGCCGGCATTACAGCCTTGCTCCACAATGGCCGTATTGTGCTGATTGGTGACACGTTGGTGCATGAATGGCCAAACGCCGAGGATCTCGCGAACATCGCAGAAAGTGGCGCGCGGGTTGCTCGGCATCTGGGAATGGAACCGCGCGTCGCATTCGTCAGCTTTTCGACGTTCGGGTATCCGGTGTCTGAGCGGGCTGAAAAGATGCACGTTGCACCTGATGTGCTAGACACGCGCGGGGTCGACTTTGAGTACGAAGGCGAGATGACAGTCGATGTGGCGATGAATGTCGAAAGCCAGAAGAACTATCCGTTCTCACGGCTCACCGGTCCTGCCAACATTCTTGTGGTGCCGGCGCGTCACTCGGCAAGCATTTCGGTTAAGCTGATGCAAGAAATGGCTGGCGCGACCGTGATTGGTCCGATTTTGACAGGGCTTGATCAATCGATCCAGATTGCTTCTTCGACATCTACCACGAATGATATCCTTAATATGGCGATCCTTGCCGCATGTAAGGTGGGCGGATGATCTGGAACCTCGGCTCGATTAACATCGACAATTTTTACGAGGTTCCCCACCTGCCCGCAGCGGGCGAAACATTGGCGGCGCGCAGCTATGGCTTTGGTTTGGGCGGCAAGGGCGCGAATATGTCCGTGGCAGCTGCGCGCGGTGCCGCGCATGTTTCCCATATCGGTGCGATCGGAAAAGAAGGTCGCTGGACCCGCGAACGGCTGATGGAATACGGTGTGGATACACCGCATATCGCCCAGATCAGCGAGCCGACCGGCCATGCGAATATCGTGGTCGACGACGAAGGAGAGAACAGCATCGTTTTGTTTCACGGTGCGAATGTTCAACTGACCGAGGCAATTATTGGCGTCGCGTTGACCGAAGCATCCCCGGGTGATTTCCTGCTCATGCAGAATGAAACAAACGGTCAGGAATACGCAGCTACCACTGCACAATCGCTTGGATTGCGGGTGGTCTATGCTGCTGCGCCTTTTGAGGCGTCAGCAGTAGCGCTGCTTTTGGACAAGATCGACCTGCTTGTTATGAACGAGGTCGAAGCCGCGCAGCTTGAAGAGGCAACCGGCAAGGCCCCCGAGGCGCTGGGGCTACCCGACGTGGTCGTCACATTGGGGGCACAGGGGTGCAAATGGGTCTCTAACTCAGGCGAAAAGCGCTTTGACGCCTATCCGGCGCAAGCGGTGGATACAACGGGCGCAGGTGACACCTTTACCGGATATCTGGTGGCTGGACTTGATCGCGGCTTGGGGATGGAGGCGTCAATTGACTTGGCTCTCAAAGCCGCTGCGCTGATGGTGATGCGGCGCGGAACGGCCGATGTGATCCCGGACCTGAAGGAAATCCAGGATCACTTTGGTCTTTAGCCGGCGAAGGGTGCGGCAGACCCCCATAGTTCTTTGACGCGCTGGTCACGACCACAGGCGTTGCGGTAAGCTTTATAAGCGTTGGCCTGACTTTTCGGTCCAAAGCGTGTCAGAACGATCTTGCTGCCTTTGGCGTAATCCTGATGATAGGCATCTGCAGGATAGAACTTGGACGAACCCAAAATGGGGGTCACAACCTTTTTTCCCAGTTCAGACTGCGCCTTTGATTTTGCCTGCTCTGCGGCTACTTTTTGGTTGCTGGTAGCAAAGACCGCCGTCCGGTAGCTGGGTCCACGGTCACAAAACTGGCCACCCGCGTCTGTAGGATCAACCGACCGGAAAAACAGGTCCAGCAACGTCGATGCGCTGACGACATTTGGATCAAAGATGATTTGCACGGCCTCATAGTGGCCTGTGCCGCCTCCTGTCACCTGCTTGTATGTTGGGTTCGCTGTCTTGCCTCCGGCAAAACCTGATATGGCTTCTTTGACGCCTTTAACCTTTTCGAAATCGGCTTCGACACACCAGAAACAGCCGCCGGCCACGGTTAGTGTTTCACTTCCCGCTGCTTTTAGCGGTGCGGCCTGTACCATCAGGCCGAGGGCAATAAGCCCGGCAAGGGTGAGTGCCTTGAGATTGCTCAGCTTGGTCATTGTGCTCTCCTTTTTGCGGCATGGTGCGGTCGAGAATGGCCATACGCAACGATTGACCGCATACATCACGCAGTGGTGATTTCAGTTTACCGCCGCGTGCGGGCTGGTATCACTGCGAAAACTGCAAAAGGATTTTAATATGCGCATTGCGATGTGGTCCGGACCCCGAAACCTGAGTACAGCGATGATGTACTCCTTTGGCGAGCGAAATGACTTTGCCGTTATGGATGAACCGTTTTATGCGCCTTATCTTGCCGCGTCTGGCATTGATCATCCGATGACGGACGAGATCCTGGCAGCGCATGAAATTGCCCCGGAGCGTGTTGCCAAAAGCTGTCAGGATGGTGGGAAGCCTCACTTGTACATGAAACATATGCCGCATCATATGCTGTCTGGCTTTCCTATGGATTGGACGAAAGACTGCGTAAATGTACACCTGATCCGCCATCCGGCGCGCGTAATCGCAAGTTATGCTGCCAAACGCGAGGCTCCCACGCTGGAAGATATCGGTTACGTTCAGCAAGCACAGTTGTTCGACAAGTTGGGCGGTATCGTGATCGACAGTACCGATATCCGTGCACAACCTGAGAAAATGTTGAGGGCGCTCTGTGACGCGATAGATCTGCCATTTGATCCTGCAATGCTGAGTTGGCCCGCAGGTCCGCGGGCAGAAGACGGTATTTGGGCGCGACACTGGTACGGGGCCGTACATGAAAGCAGGGGCTTTGCTGGTGCAGAAGGGCCGTTGCCGGATGTTCCACTCGCGTTGCAACCGGTACTAAAAGAAGCCCTTCCACATTATTTGCGGTTACATGAGCGCCGCCTTTCCCCGTGAACAAAAGCTGATGGCTGTTACATGTTCAGTGTTCTTAAAGAGTATCACTTTACATCGTAAAGCGTAGACCGGTTTCCGGTTAGGTTAACGAGTAGGCGGCCCGGGCAGTTGTTCGTCTGGGCCGTTCGTGTTTTTAAATTTTTTTCTGGCCACCTGAAACTCTTCGGAGAGGCGTTTCGTGATTACGCAGGTAACATGAAATCCCGAGGAGATTTTTGATGAAACGTATGACAACAACTGCAATCGCTTTGATGATGACAGCCGGTATGGCTATGGCTGACGGGCATGCGACGCCCATGGTTATGGCAGGAGATCAGGATGTCTCAAATGGTGTCGTAAGCGCAGAAAGCGTGATGGCTGGCGCAAACGGCTGGCTGGTCGTACACCGCACGGACGCTGAGATGAAGCCGGGTCCCGTCGTGGGGTATGCACCGCTGCGTGCGGGTGAGAACACCGACGTTGCTGCGATCCTGCAGGAAGAGGTCAAATCAGGTGAAATGCTGATGTTGATGGTTCATGCAGAAGAAGGCGGCATGAAGACTGGTGTGTTTGAATACACCTTGGGCGCAAAAGAAGACGGCCCCATTCGCATGGACGACAAATTGGTGATGCAGGTCATCAAAGCAAACTAATAGTTTCGGTAACGATTTCAGTAACGAGTAGTTGGGCCCGGTCAGATATTTCTGACCGGGCCTATTTTTATTTCATCCGTTTATCGCGTGCTGCCAATAGTTTCAGGCGCAGCGCGTTAAGCTGGATAAAGCCTGCCGCATCTTTTTGATCATAGGCACCGGCGTCATCCTCGAAGGTCACATGCGCCTCTGAATAGAGGCTGAAGTCTGACCAGCGGCCCACGGTGCGCACATGGCCTTTGTAAAGCTTCAGACGGACGGTGCCGGTGACGTGTGTTTGGCTCGCGTCGATGGCGGCTTGCAGCATCGTGCGCTCTGGTGAGAACCAGAAGCCGTTGTAAATCAACTCGGCGTATTGTGGCATCAGCTGGTCCTTGAGGTGCATTGCACCGCGGTCCAGCGTGATTGATTCGATGGCGCGGTGTGCTTCCAGCAGCAGTGTGCCGCCGGGCGTCTCATAGATACCGCGTGATTTCATGCCAACGAAACGGCCTTCAACCAGATCAAGACGGCCACAACCGTGCTTGCCACCCAGCTCGTTCAGTTTGGTCAGCAGCTCGGCGGGTGAAAGCGCCACGCCATTCACGGAAACCGCGTCTCCGCGCTCAAACCCAACTTCGATATATTCTGGTTCGTTCGGCGCTTCTTCCGGGCTGACGGTGCGTTGATAGACATACTCAGGTGCATCGACGGCAGGATCTTCCAGAACTTTGCCTTCGGAAGACGTGTGCAGAAGATTCGCATCGACAGAGAAAGGTGCTTCGCCGCGCTTGTCCTTGGCAACGGGGATCTGGTTCTGTTCCGCAAATTCCAGCAGTTTGGTGCGGCTGCTCAGATCCCACTCACGCCAAGGTGCGATTACCTTGATGTTCGGGTCCAGCGCATATGCTGCGAGCTCAAAGCGAACTTGATCGTTGCCTTTGCCTGTCGCACCGTGGGCAACAGCGTCTGCGCCGGTTTCGTGAGCAATCTCGACCAACCGCTTGGAAATCAGCGGTCGCGCGATTGAGGTGCCCAGCAAATACAAACCTTCATACACGGCGTTGGCGCGGAACATGGGGAAGACGAAATCCCGCACAAACTCTTCGCGCACATCTTCGATGTAAATCTCGGACGCACCCATCATCTCGGCCTTGGCGCGGGCTGGCTCCAGCTCCTCGCCCTGACCCAGATCGGCGGTGAAGGTAACAACCTCGCAGCCATACTCGGTTTGTAGCCATTTGAGGATGATCGAGGTATCAAGCCCACCAGAGTAGGCGAGCACAACTTTCTTGGGCGCGGACATGATCTTTTCCTTTGTCGAGTTTCGCGGTTGGCGTAGCGGTTTTTGTGCCGCACGGCAAGGTAGACGGGTTTATTGACGCTTCCGCAATAGACACCTATCGAAGACTATCGCAACAGAGGGCCGGAGCATATGAGCGAAGATTTCCAGATGGGCGCTATCGCAGCCACCCGCGCCATGCGTGGCGTCTTTCCGCCAACCCCGCTTCTTAAGAACGAACATCTGTCAGAACGCTATGGCGCGGACATCTATCTGAAGCGTGAGGACCTGAGCCCTGTTCGGTCATATAAGCTTCGCGGCGCTTTCAATGCGATGCGAAAGCTGATCCCGGAACATCAGGTTTTTGTTTGCGCGTCTGCGGGCAATCACGCACAGGGTGTTGCGTTCATGTGCAGCCATTTCGGTGTGCGCGGAGTGATTTTTATGCCAGTCACCACGCCCCAGCAAAAGATACAGAAGACCAAGATGTTCGGTGGCGCAAACATCGAAGTGCGTTTGGTTGGCGATTACTTTGACAAGACCTTAAGCGCGGCGCAGGAATTCTGCTTGAACGAGGGGGCCTATTTCCTTTCACCATTTGATGATGACAATGTTATTGAGGGGCAGGCATCAGTCGCCGTAGAAATTGAAGATCAGCTGGGACGCGTACCCGATCACATTATCTTGCCCGTTGGCGGCGGAGGCTTATCTGCCGGTACCCGCGCGTTTTTCGGAGATCGGTGCCGATATACTTATGTTGAGCCGCTTGGCGCGCCCAGTCTTGGCCGCGCATTGGAAGAGGGCAAGCCGGTTGATGTGTCCCCGATCAACAGCTTTGTAGACGGCGCGGCGGTGGCCAAGTTGGGGATGCGCACGTTTGAATGGCTCAAAGACGCACGCCGCGAAGATGTTGTGCATTTATCCGAAGACCGCATTTGCGTCAGTATCATCGAAATGCTGAATGTTGAGGGCATCGTTCTTGAACCTGCCGGCGCGCTGAGCATTGAAGCGCTGGGCGAGGTGGCTGATCAGATTAAGGGAAAAACCGTGGTCTGCGTGACCTCTGGCGGGAACTTTGATTTTGAACGGCTACCCGAAGTAAAAGAGCGCGCGCAGCGCTACTCGGGGCTTAAGAAATACTTCATCTTGAGGATGCCACAGCGTCCTGGCGCTCTGAAAGAGTTCCTGAATATCCTTGGCCCGGATGATGACATTTGTCGGTTCGAATACCTTAAAAAATCTGCCCGCAACTTTGGCTCTGTGTTGATCGGGATCGAAACGCCCAGCCCTGATGCCTTCCCGCGGTTCTTGGCGCAGCTTGATGACGCAGGGTTCACCTATACAGATATCACCAATGATGAAACGCTTGCCCAATTCGTGATCTAGGGAGGCGTTTGTGGATATTTCAGATAAGTCTATTGTAATCACCGGTGGGGCCAGCGGTATCGGAGCCGCTCTTGCACGGCAGGCAGCGAAGGCGGGTGCAAAGGTTTGCATTGCCGACCTGAACCTTGAGGCAGGTAAACAGCTTGCTGATGAGATCGGTGGAATTGCTGTTGCCTGTGATGTGACGAAAGAAGAGCAGATCATTGCAGCAATCGAAGCCGCAGAAGCTGCTCATGGACCGGTAGATGTGTTTGTTTCTAACGCCGGTCTTGGACGCGGTGATCCGTCTCATGCAGCATCAGCACCCGATGCGGATTGGATGTTGAATTGGAATGTACACGTGATGGCCCATGTCTGGGCGGCGCGTGCTTTGTTGCCAGCGATGATTGCGCGTGGCTCTGGATATTTTGTGAATATCGCTTCTGCTGCGGGTCTTTTGAACCAGATCGGTGATGCGGCCTATTCCGCAACCAAACATGCCGCCGTCAGCTTTGCTGAATCCTTGTTGATCTCACATGGTGAGGAGGGGATCGGAGTTTCTGTCGTGTGTCCGCAATATGTGGCAACGCCGCTGTTGGGTTTGGGTGACGGTGACGCTCAAGGCAATCTTCTGTCCGCGGATGACGTTGCCCGCTCCGTCTGGCAAGGGGTGACCGATGGTACTTTTGTGATTATGCCGCACCCGGATGTCGCAAAATACAATGCGCTGCGTGGGGCTGATCCATCGCGCTGGATTAAGGGTATGCAGATGCTGCGTGCCAAAGCGATGTCAGAGCATGGTGGCATCAGCGTGTCAGAGTTCTATAAACTCCTTTAACAGGTCACAACGCTTTCGAGCCCTGACAGGAAAATGTCCCTGCTATCTTCGTAGCATTGCAGGATAGGCTCCACATCAATTTCCTGCGCGCGACCATCGTTCGCCGCAGTTTCCCCCTTTTGGCACATTTCTGCAAAGTCGCGGAACCCGAGGTTGAGCGCGCTTCCCTTGAGCGCGTGCAAATCTGCGCCCAGCGTTTCTAGTTGGGGCGCGGTGCGCAGACGGTCAATCATGAGGCCGACCTCAGCAATAAAGATATCTACGACCTCTGGAAAATCCTCTTTTCCGATTTCGTCGCGCAAGGTTTTGATCCGATCCCAATCGATCATGGCGGTCTCCAGCAATTGCATGCCGTATATTCTGAAACTCTTAATAGCGAATGACCGCGGATAGGAATGCGTAGCTTTACCGCCTGTTAATACGGGACGGATATAGCTGTTCGTGAATGTATTTTGTGAGGCGTTATGCCCTCGGACCTGTCAAATAATTTGGATTTTTCGGCTTCTAAACGTGGCGGGGCGATTCAGTACGTCCTTGTTGTGGATGATAGTAAGCTTCAGCGCAAACTTCTGACGCTGGCACTGAGTCGGTGGGGTTTTGACGTGTCTGAGGCGGCGAGCGGCGCCGAAGCGTTAGAGATGGCCTCACTTCAGCGACCGGATCTGGTTCTTAGTGACTGGATGATGCCGGGCATGTCAGGTCTGGAATTGTGTCGTCGGTTCAGGGCGACCGAGGGGGAGGAATACAGCTATTTCATCCTGTTGACCTCAAAAAGCGAGAAGGATGAAATCGCGAGGGGCCTTGATAGTGGTGCAGATGATTTCCTAACGAAACCTGTAGACAATAATGAATTGCTTGCGCGCATCACAGCGGGAGAGCGCCTGATTGAAATGCAACGCTCTATGGCGCAATCCAACCGCGCCCTTAGTGAAACTTTGACGGAGCTGCAGCGCGTTTATGACCACATCGACAGCGACCTTCAGGAGGCAAAGAAACTTCAACAATCTTTGGTGAAAGAGCGGTTTCGCGCCCTTCCGGTTGGGGACCTTTCTTTGATGTTAAGGTCTTCTGGGCATGTGGGCGGGGATTTGGTTGGTTTTTTCGAAGCTGGTGCCAACCATATCGGTCTTTACGCACTTGACGTGTCAGGTCACGGCATCAGTTCGGCGCTCATGACTGCGCGGCTGGCGGGCTATCTCTCTAGTGCGGCACCGGATCAGAATGTTGCCTTGCGCAAGGATGTCGACGGTCTGTTTGTGCCACGACCACCTGATGAAGTTGTTGCAGACTTGAATAATCTGGTCCTCGACGAGATGGAGACAGAGCACTATTTCACCCTGCTGCTTGCTTTTGTCGATTTGGAAACCGGGCATATGGTCCTGTCACAAGCCGGGCATCCACACCCCGCAGTACAGCGTACCGATGGTAGGATCGAACAGCTAGGCCCAGGCGGTTTTCCTGTTGGCCTACTCTCCGGTGTTCGATTTGAACGGTTTGAACTGACGCTTGAGCGTGGTGATCGTATCTTGATCTTGTCGGACGGAGTTACTGAATGCCCCGGCCCTGACAACGGCATGCTTGGCGAAGAGGGGCTTACCGACCTGATGAAGGAGTTGGCTGCGATCAACGGCCCTGCATTTCTTGAGGCTTTGATCTGGAAATTAACAGAGTTTAACGGATCAGAGGATTTTCCAGACGATGTGTCGGCGATCTTATTTGAATATCACGGCCTGCCGGAAACATAATTCGCCAGAAACATCCTGTCACCGTCATTTCCCAATGCGGCGATAGCATCGTCAGCATCAAGGATCAGTGTTTCATGGTAGGGCTCTGATGGTGCATGAAGCTTGCGAACGGGACGGGCCACATATACGTGGCATATCTTTTCGGCCCATAGATCATAATCGGGCATGAAGACAAAACGACGGAATGCTCCGAGGCGCAGGGGCTGCGAAATGGACCAGCCAATTTCCTCTCGGACCTCACGATAGAGTGCCTGCAGGGGGCTTTCACCAGGATCAATCCCGCCACCAGGAAGCTGAATGTCGATGTTGCGCTGGGTTTCAGCCGTCAGCAAGAAGCGACGTCCGATCGGCAGAATCGCATATGCACCAGGGCGCAAAGTATAGTTCTTACTGCGGTCTGGCACCTCTCCCACACGTTTGATCATCATCGCCCCCTTTTTGTCGCGGCTTGTCCGTCCTACATAGACACGGTATGCCAAGCGCTTCGCGGTAAGGATAGACGAAAATGACAAATGCAAACAGCATCGGGTGGGACGATACGGTCCTGCCTTTCCAGCTCGACAACTCAGATATTCGCGGTCGGATTGCGCGTCTTGATACGGCCTTGGCCGGCATCCTGAAGCAGCATAACTATCCCCCGCAGGTCGAAGCGTTGGTTGCCGAGATGGCTTTGCTGGCCTCACTCATTGGCCAAACGATGAAGCTGCGCTGGAAGCTCCAGTTGCAGGTGCAGTCAAAAGGTCCGGTGCGGATGATCGCGACTGATTACTATGGACCCGAATTTGATGGCGGGCCTGCGCGAATCCGTGCTTACGCCAGCTATGACGAAGATCGCCTGACAGATGGTGCTCCGATCGAGCAGATCGGGGAAGGTTACTTTGCTGTGATGATTGACCAAGGTAAGGGCATGACACCTTATCAAGGGATCGCGCCGCTATCCTCTGAAAGTCTGTCGAAATCTGCCGAGGGATATTTTGCACAGTCGGAACAGTTGCCTACACGGTTCGAGCTGAGCTTTGGAAAATCAACGACAGCCGATGCGCCAGAGCACTGGCGTGCTGGTGGGGTGATGCTGCAACATATGCCGAAAGCTTCACCTTTTGCTGCAAAGGCAGAGGGTGTCGGTGAAATCATGCAGCCAACTGATCTGTTGGAAGATGATGAAAAAGAGAATTGGAATCGTGTGAACATCCTGCTTGATACGGTGGATGATCTGGAGTTGATTGGCCCTTCACTTGAGCCGTCAGATGTCTTGCTGCGCCTGTTCCATGAGGAGCTTCCACGTGTGTTCGACAAGCAGCGCGTGCATTTTGGCTGTACGTGTTCCGAAGAGCGTGTGCGTCAAAGCCTGTCAATTTACTCGGCCCAAGACATCGAGACCATGACAACCGATGATGGCCGCGTCACTGCCGATTGTCAGTTCTGCGGCGCGCATTACGATATGGATCCGGTGACAGTAGGCTTTGAAGCTGAAAAAGATGCGTAGCACGCTTGATCATTTTCGGGAGGCGCTGACGCAAACAGGCGTCGGCTCCTCCGATTTTGACCTTAATCCTGATACTGTTTTACCCGCGGGCCGGGTTCTGCGCCCTGCGGGAGTTCTGGCGCCGATCATTGAAACTGATCGCGGGCTTGGCCTTTTGCTGACCAAGCGTTCTGCCGCGCTCAAACATCATCCGGGTCAAATCGCCTTTCCGGGCGGAAAACAGGACAAGGGCGATGTAGATGTGATAGCGGCTGCGCTGCGCGAGGCGCACGAAGAAATCGGCCTGCCACCGGATCACGTCGAAGTATTGGGTACGCTGCCGTCCCATGAAACGGTCACCAGCTTTGATGTCACGCCTGTGATCGGCTTTGTGCATAGACCTTTCAACATCCTTCCTGAACCAGGTGAGGTGGATGAGGTGTTTACAGTACCGCTTGACCATGTGCTGAACCGAGACAACTATTTGGTCCAATCACGCCGTTGGCGTGGGCAGATGCGCCACTATTTCGTGGTGCCTTTCGGACCCTATTACATCTGGGGCGCAACTGCGCGTATGCTGCGCGCATGGAGCGAGATTATACAAAAATAGCACCCGAAGACGCGCCGTGGCTGACGTCTGTTTCAGCGCGCGCTGTGTGTGACGCCATAGCGGCTGGCGGTCATCAGATTTTTTACGTTGGCGGTTGTGTGCGTAATGCGCTTTTGGGTGTTCCCGTAAGCGATTTGGATATGGCCACCAGTGCCACACCTCAACAAGTGATAGAATTGGCTTCTGATGCCGGTCTCAAACCTGTCCCGACTGGTATTGACCACGGAACAATTACGGTTGTGTCCGGTGGCGTGGGGTATGAGGTTACGACGTTTCGACGTGACGTTGAAACAGACGGCCGACGGGCCGTAGTCGCCTTTTCGACTGATATTTTGGACGACGCCCGCCGCCGTGATTTTACAATGAACGCGCTTTATGCGGATGCGCAGGGAAACGTGATTGATCCGCTTGGCGGATTGGATGATCTGCGCGCGCGACGTGTGCGATTTATTGAAGACGCGAACCGCCGGATCGAAGAAGACTATCTGCGTATCCTGCGATATTTCCGGTTCCACGCATGGTATGGAGATACCTCCAATGGTCTGGAGCCTGAAGCACTGGCTGCGATAGGCTCTAATATCCAAGGTTTAGAGACACTATCAGCAGAGCGTGTCGGCGCCGAAATGAAAAAGCTTTTGGCGGCGGATGACCCATCTACGGCTTTAGCTGCAATGGCTCAAACCAATGTGTTAGGGACTGTATTGCCGGGTGCGGACATCCGGTTCGCCCTTCTTGTGATCCACGGAGCAGAGATGCTTGGCCTGTCGCCTGATTGGCTCGGGCGGCTTGTCTCCCTTGGCGGCGAAAGGGTGCCGGAACGATTGCGGCTCAGTAAAGCGGATCAAAGGCGTTATGAGACGATCCAAACCGCGGCGTTTGAGGGTGGATCGCTCGTGGCAGTGGCATTCGACTATGACTCTGACCTTGCCATTCAGGCGTATCTGATCCGCTCTGCCATCGCAGAATCTGTGCCTGAGCTTGCTGTGATCGCAGAACTGAGGTCGGCTGCGCAGCAGGTCTTTCCTGTTAGCGCCGGTGACCTCATGCCTGAATACACAGGGGCGGACCTTGGCGCGCGGTTGGCGCAGTTGAAAGCTGCTTGGATTGCGTCAGGTTTTGTGTTGGGAAAAGAGGCATTGATCGCGCTGCCCGCACCGTGATGCCCGGATCCCCGGACCTAAGATCGCAATGAAACCGGCAAAAAAGGCGACCGCTATGTTTAGATTCTTTGAAAATCTGGTGGATCCTTACGTCGATTATCCTAACGAGGATAAGCCGCCGCGCGATCTGTGGCCGTTCTTCATGGGCTACAGTCAGCCTTTCAAAAAAGTGTTCGCTATCACCGCTTTCATGTCGATTCTTGTCGCTGCTGTTGAGGTGGGTCTGATTTACTATATGGGGCGCATCGTCGATGTGCTTGAGGGTGATCCGGCTCAGATGTGGGCGAAAAATGGCACCGAGTTGGTTGTGGTCGGATTGCTCATCGTTTTTGTGCGTCCGATCTTTCAGGCCATCGACGTTGCCTTGGTGAACAATGCCATTTTGCCGAACTTCGGGACGTTGATCCGCTGGCGCGCGCATAAACAGGTTTTGCGGCAGTCCGTCGGCTGGTTCGAGAATGATTTTGCGGGGCGCATTGCGAACCGGATCATGCAGACTCCGCCCGCCGCCGGTGAAGTGGTGTTTCAGGCGTTTGATGCTATATCGTTTTCGTTGGCTTACCTCATTGGCGCGGCGATTTTGCTGACCACGTCTGATCCGCGGTTATTACTGCCGCTTGTGATCTGGTTCGTCCTTTACGTTCTGCTGTCGCGCTGGGCGATCCGCCGTATTGGTCCAGCATCGAAAGCAGCGTCTGATGCCCGGTCGGCTGTCACCGGGCGGGTGGTGGATGCCTATACCAACATCCACTCGGTCAAAATGTTCGCCCATCACGACCGGGAAGAACTTTACGCCAAAGAGGCAATCGAAGAAGCGCGCCGGACTTTTCAGGTCGAGCAACGGATTTTCACGACGATGGATTTCTCATTGGTTTTGTTGAACGGGCTGTTGATTGTGGGCGTTGTTGGTTGGGCTTTGTCGTTGTGGGTGCAGGGGGTTGCCAGCGTGGGCACTGTGGCGGCCGCCGCGACGCTGACACTGCGGCTGAACTCCATGACCGCTTGGATCATGTGGGCGCTATCTGCATTTTTTCGCCAGCTTGGCGTCGTGGCAGAAGGGATGGAGACAATCGCACAGCCCATCACTTTGGTAGATGCTCCGGAGGCAAAGCCATTGAAGCTGACTTATGGCAGGATTGAGATGCTTGGCCTGACCCACCACTATGGGCGAACATCGGGCGGTTTGAACGCGATCGATCTGGTGATTGAGCCCGGTCAAAAGATTGGACTTATCGGGCGATCGGGTGCCGGAAAATCGACCCTGTTAAAGCTTCTTTTGCGTTTTTATGATGCGGACGCCGGCTTGATAAAGATTGATGGGCAGGACGTAACACAGGTGACGCAGGACAGTCTGCGGCGACAGATAGGAATGGTTCAACAAGACAGTGCTTTGCTGCACCGTTCCGTTCTTGAGAACATTCGATATGGACGCCCTGACGCGACTGAAAAAGAGGCGGTTGCTGCCGCAAAGCAGGCTGAGGCGCATGAGTTCATAAAGGGTTTGCGTGATCCAGAGGGTAACAATGGTTATAGTTCTCGTGTGGGCGAACGCGGCGTTAAGCTATCGGGGGGGCAGCGCCAAAGGATAACGTTGGCACGGGTAATTTTGAAGGACGCGCCAATCCTGCTGCTTGATGAAGCGACCAGTGCGCTGGATAGCGAGGTCGAGGCCGCGATCCAGAAAACACTTTATGGAATGATGGAAGGCAAAACCGTGATCGCCATTGCGCACCGTCTGTCCACGATAGCCAGAATGGATAGAATTCTGGTGCTGGATGAAGGGCAGATTGTTGAAGATGGTGATCATAACGCGCTTTTGGCAGCAGGTGGGCTATATGCACAATTCTGGGCGCGCCAATCCGGCGGGTTTTTGCAAACAGAAGAAGATGCGCTGTGAATATCGGAAACTGGATCAATCCATTTCGCCCCGCTGACGGGCCTCCACCTCAAACGTTGGGCGCTTTTATGCGATGGTGTCTGGCTGGGGCGTGGCCGGCGCTTTGGCTGGCAGCGGCATTTTCCGCAATTGCCGGCGCACTTGAAGCCGGGACCGCTCTGATCCTTGGTTGGGTCATTGATGCGACAGTATCCAGTGGGCCTGATGCGTTTTTCGATGGTCGCAATGCGGCGATGATTGCCTTGGCGGTCGGGTTCTTTTTGATCGCGCGTCCTGTGTTCTTTGGCCTTTCTGCTGCGTCTAACGCGATCATAGTACAGCCGAATGTGAACCCGATGGTTCTTTCACGTTTGCACCGCTGGGCACTTGGACAAAACATCAGCTTTTTCGATGATGATTTTGCAGGCCGGATTGCACAAAAACAGATGCAGGCTGCGCGGGCTGTGACTGATGTTGCAGCCGAAGTCATCAACGTCGTGGCGTTTGCGTTGGCGTCACTTGTCGGCTCTGTCCTGTTGCTCACGGCGATTAACGGCTGGGTGGCTGTTGGGCTGGCTGGATGGTTGGTTCTGTATTTTGCGTTGATCAACTGGTTCCTGCCAAGGATTCGCAAAAAATCCGCCTACCGTGCCGGCGCAAGATCCCTGGTGTCCGGGCAGGTTGTGGATACGATCACCAATATCAAAACGGTCAAGCTTTTCGCCCATGACGATCACGAAGACCGCGCAGCGCTTGGTGCTATGGAAAGCTTTCGTAGCCGTGCGTTGGAGTATGGCTATCTTGCCGCTGGATTCAGGTTTTCATTGATGAGCCTGGCAGGCGTTCTGCCTGTGCTTTTGATCGGTGCTACAGTCTATTTGTGGCAACTGGGCTTGGCCTCAGAGGGTGATATAGCGGCTGCCGGTGCCATTTCTATCCGTATTGCGCAGATGACGGGCTGGGTCAGCTTTACGCTAATGGCGATCTATTCAAACGTCGGTGAGATTGAAGACGGGATGCGAACGCTCACGCCTCGTATCCGACTAGAAGATGCGCAGGACTCCCGTCCGCTTGATGCGGCCGGGGGGGAGATCAGGATCGAAGGACTGGGGTTTGCCTATGGCCGAGAGACTGGCGGAATAAGCGAAATCAACCTGACGATCGGGGCAGGGGAAAAATTGGGTGTCGTTGGGGCGTCGGGTGCTGGGAAGTCGACGCTTGTTGCGTTGATGTTGCGTCTCTATGAGGCGGAAAAAGGTCGGATACTGATTGACGGGCAAGATATCCGCGATGTCACTCAAGAAAGTTTGCGCCGTTCAATTGCGATGGTCACGCAGGAAACGGCCATGTTTAATCGCTCCGCGCGCGAGAACATCTTGTACGGCCGTCCCGATGCCTCAGAGGCCGAGATGATAGCGGCGGCAAAGAAGGCGGAGGCACATGGGTTTATTGAGGATTTGGAAGATCACAAAGGTCGCACGGGATATGATGCGCATCTAGGTGAGCGGGGGGTGAAGCTATCGGGCGGGCAACGCCAACGGATCGCGCTTGCCCGTGCTATCATCAAAAACGCGCCAATTCTGGTGCTGGACGAAGCGACAAGTGCGCTTGATAGTGAAGTCGAAGCCGCGATTCAGTCCGCTTTGGAGCGTGTGATGGAGGGGAAGACGGTCATGGCGATTGCGCACCGTCTATCTACTCTACGTGAAATGGACCGCATTGTTGTGCTGGAAAAGGGCCGTATCGCCGAAATAGGCAGCCATGAAGAATTGTTGGCGCAGGGCGGTCTCTATGCCAGCTATTGGGAGCGGCAATCTGGTGGGTTTCTTGATCTGGCGGCTGCCGAATAGGGGCTGGCGGGACGGTTCAAGCAGCGCTATGGCGGGTGCATGACAGATTACAAAATTACACGACTTGGCATTTATGGTGACGGCATTGCCGAAGGACCAGTCTTTGCACCTATGACACTGCCCGGTGAAGTTGTTACAGGAACGCTTGACGGATCTACCTTGAGGGATGTGAAGATCATCACTCCGTCAGAAGAGCGCGTGGCGCCGCCATGCCGCCATTTCAAAGCTTGTGGCGGTTGCCAGTTGCAACATGCGTCGGACGCTTTGGTGGCTGATTGGAAGACTGATGTAATCGCGCAGGCATTGGCCGCGCAGGGTATCCGTACAGAAATCCGGCCAATCTTAACTTCGCCGTCGCAATCTCGCCGCCGCGCCACTTTTGCCGCCCGTCGTACAAAGAAAGGTGCCATGTCCGGCTTTTACGGCCGCGCCTCCGATACCGTAATCGAAATTCCGGACTGCAAACTGGTAGAGCCAGAACTGTTGGCAGCCCGCGATATTGCAGAGGCTCTTGCCGAGATCGGAGGCAGCCGCAAGGCAACGCTGGCCGTGACGGTGACGACCTCTCAGGTCGGGCTGGACGTACAGGTCAGCGGAGGTAAGCCGATTGACGGGCAGCTCCGCATCTCGCTTGCCGGTCTTTGCGATAGCCGCGGGTTTGCCCGTCTTACATGGGAAGACGAGGTGATCGCGCAGCGCGCGCCGCCGACGCAGCGTTTCGGCGCCGCAAATGTTTGTCCTCCCCCAGGTGCGTTTATGCAGGCAACTGCCCATGGCGAAGCGCAGCTTCTTGCTGCGGTGCAGGAGGCGGTTCACGGCGCGAAGCGGATCGTCGATTTGTTCGCTGGTTGCGGTACTTTCACCCTTCCATTGGCCGCTGATGCGGAGATATTTTCCGTTGAAGGTGACGCGCAGATGATGGCTGCGATGGACAAGGGGTGGCGTATGGCCAAAGGGTTGAAAACCGTGACCCACGTTGCGCGCGATCTCTACCGCAGGCCTCTGTTACCCGATGAGTTCAAGAAGTTTGATGCCGTTGTGATTGACCCGCCCCGCGCCGGTGCCGAGGCGCAGACGGCTGAACTGATCCGGTCTGATATCAAGCGGATTGCCTACGTTTCCTGTAACCCTGTTACCTTCGCACGCGATGTCGCCGAGATGGTTTCTGGCGGCTTCACGCTTGATTGGGTGCAGCCGGTGGACCAATTCCGCTGGTCGTCGCATGTAGAGCTTGCGGCGCAACTTAGCCGAAGCTGAGCCCATGCAAAAATGCAGCGGTTTTGCCGTGATTTCTGTATTGACGGCTTTGTGAACTGACGATTTTTTGTTATGGTGTACGCAATAATGATCCGACAACGGATAAGAGCGGCAGGCATATGAAACGTAGAAATCTGATTTTGGGTAGCGCAGCAGTCGCCACTCTAGGAGCATGCTCCGATAGCAAATTCAAACGGTACAATGGGCCCCCTGTAACGGGGATCGTTGTGAATAAAGGTGAGCGGAGAATGTATCTGCTCAGCCAAGACCGAATTCTGGAAGACTATAAAGTCTTTCTTGGCTTTGCACCTGAAGGACACAAGCGGATCGAAGGGGACGGTAAAACACCAGAAGGTGTTTACCGTATTGATCGGCGTAATCCGAATAGCAGGTTCCACCTGTCTCTCGGGATATCGTATCCGAATGCGGAAGATATCCGGACTGCGCGTGCAATGGGGAAATCACCGGGCGGTGAGATTTTCATCCATGGGCAGCGGCACCCGATGCGCCAAGACAAAGATGACTGGACCTGGGGCTGTATTGCGGTGGACAACAGCAGCATCGAAAAGATTTATGCAATGGTACAGGACGGCGTACCTATCGCAATCAATCCATGAACTTAGGCACTGACCCTTAGGGTCAGTTGCCCATCACCAACGTCCACCAGATTTTACCGCTTTTCTCTTGGAACCACGATATGCCCATCCGGCGGGCTTCGGGTGACAGGATGATCCGACGTGTGTCAGGTTTTTCCATCCAAGCGCCCAGCGTTTCCAGCTCTGTTTCATAAGTCTCGGAGATTACTTCACCCACAAGGGAGCCAGCGAACCCAACGCGCTGGATGCGATCAAGAGGGGAAGAACCGTCAGACCCAAAGTGCCATGGGCGGTTTTGCACCTGCATATCGCGAGAATGGGTCGCGGCAGCCGCTGTCAGTTGCGAGTCAAGTTCGACAGGAATCAAACCGGATGCGCTACGCAATGCATTGACCGAATCAAGCATCCTGAACGGGATTTGCTGCGCGTCCCTTTGTGAGATTCTATATGCTTTGGGCAATGCACGCCCGTCAGCGCCAATTGCAGGCGCCGCCGGCTGGCAGGCGGCCAGAGCCATGGTGCCAACCAACAGAAGGGTAAAAAGACGGATCATTACGCTACTCCAAGCCTAAATGTTTCGCTCGGCATACATGCTGAGCTGCAACAGTTCAAATGCACTTACCTGTGAACAGCTTTCTTCACACGGGTTTGATTTGAAAACGTGTCTTTGACGCCATATATGACCGATATATGAGCTGTTTTTAGCCGGAGACATAAAATGTCGAATGATTCTTTCAAACTTAACACTCGCCGCGGTTTTCTCGCAGGCAGTGCCGCATTCTTGGCCGCGCCCGCTTTGGCGCAGTCGACAGGAGAAAGCGTAAATAGCCAAGCCACGACCGAGACAGAGCGTGACTTAACCGAAGTTGTACGTCGTAACATATCAAGCTTCCGTACGCTGAGCTGGGAGCCCTATTTTGACAATACGCAGAACGGTGCGATCCTTGTCGATCTGGATAGCCGCGCCGTTCATTACTGGTCTGAAGACCGGAGCGTGTACAAACTGTACCCGTCCAGCGTGCCGCTGACCGCAGATCTGACGCGCCGTGGTCGGACACAGGTTATCCTGAAGGACCCCAAGCCATCATGGCGTCCGACGCCTTCCATGTTGGAGCGCAATCCGGAGTGGCCACCGTTTATTGGCCCGGGCCCTGAAAACCCCCTTGGGACGCGCTCTTTGCACTTAAGCTGGCAATATTACCGTATCCACGGCACTCATGATACGCGCAAAATCGGTCGCAGATCGTCAAATGGCTGCATCGGGTTGTACAACGAGCACATTGAAGAGTTGTATGAATTCGCTAAAGTTGGCACACAGGTGTTGCTAATTTGACGACATGGTGTCGTTACGCTCGTCTGTTTTGTGAATCTTAGTTTCTTTCTGTTTAAAGATGCTGTTTAGAAAATACCACGAGGTAAGTGTACGGTGCGCTTCATGCTGAGAAACATGGCGCACCATCTTCTGGAGGTTATTACTATGAAAAAACTCGTTCTCGCCGCTGCTCTGACAGCTGCCGCTTCTACAGCTTTCGCTGGTTCGCTTGCTGATCCAATCATCGAAGCACCTGTCATCGTTGAAGAAGCAACAAGCTCTTCTGCTGGCGTTCTGGTTCCACTGTTGATCTTGGTTCTGGTTGCTGCAGCTTTGGCTGACTAATATTCAGTCTTACGACTGAAGGCGAAAAGGCGGTGCTTTGCATCGCCTTTTTTGCATTTTATCTTGTAGGAATCTCGGGCAGCCGCTTGTCGAAAAAGCGACCGCCTGACGTAAAGCCTTAGATCCAGCCCTGAAGGTTTTCGCGGATGACGTTGGACAGCGCATTGATATGCGCCTCATCATCATTCAGGCACGGAATATAGGTAAAGTGCTCACCGCCTGCTTCTTCGAAGCTCTCAAAGATCTCTTCGTTGATCTCTTCAAGCGTTTCGATGCAGTCAGCAGAAAACGCAGGTGCGCATACGGCGATGTTCTTTTTGCCTTGCTCCGCAAGCCGTGCGACTTCTTCAACGGTATAAGGCCGCAGCCACTCTTCTGGTCCAAACTTTGACTGGAAGGTCGTCTTGATCTCAGTATCTTTCCACCCCAGCCGCTCCTTCAGGAGGCGCGTCGTTTTCTGGCATTGGCAGTGATACGGATCGCCCTCCATGAGATAGCGCTGTGGCACACCGTGGTAGGAACAGACAAGAATATCGGGCCGCTTTTCAAGCTCGGCGTATTTCGCTTCAATGGATTTTGCAAGCGCGTCGATATAATCGGGGCGGTCAAAATATGGCTGAACTGTACGGCTTGCGGGCTGCCATTTTTCTTTCCCGAGCGCTTCGAAGAATTTGTCACATGCTGTGGCTGATGTTGCGCCAGCATAATGCGGATATAGGGGGAAGAAGAGGATTTTCTGACATCCTGCCTTGACCATCTTCTCAACCTTGCTTTGCGTTGAGGGATTGCCGTAGCGCATACAGAAATCGACTATGACGTCGTCGCCATAGGTCTTTTGCATTTCTATTGCGATCTTTGCGGTCTGGGCTTTTGTGATTGTCATCAGGGGGCTTTCGCCCTCGGCCTCGTTCCAGATCGACTTGTACGCCGCACCTGAGGTGAAGGGTCTCTTGGTCAGGATGACCAGCTGCAGAAGAGGCTGCCAAAGCCAGGGCGAATAGTCGATGACGCGGCGGTCTGACAAAAATTCACCCAGATAGCGCCGCATCGACCAGTAATCGTAGTTGTCCGGCGTACCAAGATTACTCAGTAACACACCAACCTTCGGGCGCGGTACCTTCGGGTGGTCTGCGTCTGCGTGAACGGGACGTGCTTCTGTCGGGATATCATTCATAGCGCCATCTTCCTGCAAGTTCAGTGGTTCAAATAGATAGATTTCACGCTGGGTCAATCGTGCAGGGGTTTTTCAGCAGATCCAAGAGCGTCTGCCAGACGTTGTTGTGCCGACCCGGGCCGCAACGGTTGGGGCTGAGAGGCGTCCGGAGCCCACCCAGTAAGCACTTGCAGCTCAAAGCTCGCCTTCAGTCGCCCTGAGGGTGCGGCAAAATGTTCAGCATAGAGTTTCTGCGCCTTCTCGAATACGGCACGGCGTGTGGGGCGACGCAAACGGGCAGACAGGGCGTTCGTTTCCCCCATGGCGCGCAGGTCGTGCATCAGGTGCCAGATATCACGATATTCAACCTTGATTAGCGCTGTATCGGCAACAGGCAGGGCAAAGCCCGCGCGTTGCAAAAGCCCGCCTAGATCGCGCAATTCCGGCATCGGGGCGATGCGGGGGGACAGGCCGCCTGTCACTGCTATCTCGGCCTCTGCCAGCGCACGGCGCAATTCCTGCAACGTATCTCCGCCAAAGCTGATGCCGATAAAGAGCCCGTCGGGTCGGAGCGCACGACGGCACTGGATCAACTGTCCGACCGGGTCATTCGACCAGTGTAGCCCCATCACATGGGCAACCAGATCATGCGAATCTGGCGAAAGCCTAAGCGTTTCGGAATCGGAAGCAATCTTTGCCGTTGGGTGCTGCGCAGCCCAGTAATCGGAAAATCCGGTCACGATTGCTGGCTGCGTAAATGACTTGTTAACCATATCCAGACGATCCTGAAGTTCATCTGCGGCAGCGTCGTGCAGAAAAAATCCCGCTGCCGTGGCGCGGGCGCGGTGATGCTGTAGGGCGGCAGGGTCTGTCATGGGTAAGGTCATAGAAAGGTACATAAGCTGGTGCTGGCGCAACTTCAAACAGCTGTCACACTGATCTATCCGCCGCGCTGCATCACGTGCGGGGATATGGTGGAAAGTGATTTTGGCCTGTGCGGTCCCTGTTGGCGCGATACCAGCTTTCTGGGTGGTGTAATCTGTGATGGTTGTGGGGTTCCGCTCACCCCCGGTGGTCAGGGCGATTTACATCATTGCGATGCCTGCATGCAGGCCAAGAGGCCTTGGATTCAAGGGCGTGCAGCGGTTCTTTACCGCGATAACGGCCGCAAGCTTGTTTTGGCGCTCAAGCATGGTGATCGTCAGGAAATGGCACGCCCTGCCGGATTATGGATGGCAAACATGGTTCGTGGGCAGGTCTCGGAAGATACTCTTGTCGTGCCTGTGCCGTTGCATTGGACACGGTTGCTGAAGCGTCGCTACAACCAGTCAGCTCTTTTGGCAAAATCTGTCGCTAAGGAGTTGGACCTACCTTGGTGCCCTGACGCTTTGGCCCGCGTTCGTCGAACAAGTTCGCTTGAGGGGCTAAGCCGCGAAGCGCGGTTCGAGACACTGGAAAAGGCGATTACGCCACATCCGAAACGCGGCGCGAAACTGCGCGATCGGCCCATCCTATTGATAGATGATGTGATGGCCTCCGGTGCTACGTTGATGGCATGCACCCATGCATGTTTGGAGGCAGGATCGGGCCCTGTTCGCGTACTGACCCTAGCAAGAGCGGCAAAAGAGGCCTAAATCCTATTCCAACACTCTGTGGAAAAGGACAGTCTTATGAAACCGGTCGAAATTTATACCTCCCCGCTCTGTGGCTTTTGTCATGCGGCGAAACGTCTTCTAAACCAAAAAGGCGTAAGCTTTTCCGAAGTGGATGTGCTGGCCAATCCTGATCGCAAACCCGAAATGATCAAGCGTGCGGATGGCGGACGTACCGTACCGCAAATTTTCGTGGGCGATATCCATGTCGGTGGCTGCGATGATTTGTATGCGTTGGAGCGCGCCGGCAAGCTTGATGCGCTGCTGGCCGCATGAAAGCAGCCATTCTCCAGCTGAACGTAAGCGATGATCCCAGGGCCAATTTGGTCGTGACCCGCGCCATGCTGTCAGACGCAGCGGCGCAGGGCGCGGAGTTTGTGTGTACGCCGGAGGTGAGCAATTGTATTTCTACCAATCGCGATCACCAGCAGCGCGTATTGCATCATGAGTCAAGCGATCCCACGCTCGCCGCGTTGCGCGGTGATGCGGCTGCATTGGGGATCTGGGTTCTGATCGGGTCGCTCGGGCTGAAGACTGACGATGCGGATGGTCGTTTTGCAAATCGGTCATTTCTGATTGATCCCAACGGCGATATCGTTGCGAAATATGACAAGATCCACATGTTCGACGTACAGGTCACGCCCACCGAGACGTGGAAAGAATCAGCGGCATACCGCCCTGGTTCTCGGGCCATGCTCGCACGGACACCTTTCGCGGCGGTCGGGATGACCATCTGCTATGATATTCGCTTTCCAGAGCTGTATCAGGCGCTGGCAGAGGCAGGCGCGCAGGTCTTCACTGTGCCTGCTGCGTTCTCGCCTGTTACCGGCGCTGCCCATTGGCACAGCTTGTTGCGCGCGCGCGCAATTGAGACAGGATGTTTCATTATTGCTCCAGCACAAACTGGCACTCATGCAAGTGCTACGCATAAGACGCGCGATACGTACGGCCACTCTCTGGTGGTCAGCCCGTGGGGAGAGATTGTCTTGGATGCTGGTACGGATGCCGGTGTGTTTCTGTTCGATCTGGATGTTGCACAGACTGATGCCGCGCGGGCCAAGGTTCCCAGTATGAGCCACAAGCGTGCGTTTGATGGTCCAGCATGAGCGATGATTCAAATACCTTAGCGATCATGCTGTTCAGTGAAATTCTGGGCACGGATCAAATCTTGCGTACCAGACTGGGTAAGGTGCTTCCCAAGGGTATGGAAATTTCGCATTTTTCGGTGCTGAATCATTTGGCGTGGCGCGATGTTGAACGCTCTCCTGCGCAACTCGCCGAGACTTTTCATGTAACACGCGGTGCCATGACAAATACTCTGACCAAATTGGAGTGGGCCGGTTACATCCATATCCGGCCAGATTGGGATGATGCACGGCGCAAGATGGTTACGATCAGCCCCGCAGGCCGTCAGGCCCGCGAGACCGCGCTTAGTACCATCGCGCCAATGATCACTCAGGTTGTTGAGCAATTAGGAGAGGACAAGGCCCGCGCGGCCCTGCCAATCCTGCGCGAACTACGAAACCAATTGGGCTAGGCCTGAGGTTTAAGGCTGGCGGTGACATAGTTCACGCTTAGGTCTTTTGCAGAGATACTCCAGCTCCACAGCAGCGGGTTAAAGACGAAACCCTTCCGGTCAACCGGTTGCAGGCCCGCCTCTTCAAGCAGCTTGTACAGTTCGTCCGGTGTGATGAACTTGGACCATTCATGCGTGCCTTTGGGGAGCCAGCGCATGATGTGCTCTGCGCCAATGATCGCCACCACATAGGACTTCGGATTGCGGTTGAGTGTCGAACAGATGTGCAGCCCACCGGGTTTTAGCAATTGGCGACAAGCGGTCAGATAGCTGATGGGGGAGGCGACGTGTTCAACCACTTCCATGTTCAGCACCACATCGAATTGCTCACCTGCTTCTGCCATCGCTTCGGCGGTGGTGTGTCGATAGTCGATCTCAAGGCCGGACTGTTCGGCGTGGATTTGGGCGACGGGGATGTTCCCGGCTGCAGCATCCGCCCCCACAACTGTGGCACCCAGACGGGCCATAGGTTCGGCCAGCAGTCCACCGCCGCAGCCGATATCAAGAATGCGCAGCCCCTTGAATGGCTCCGGTGTGCTTAGGTCGCGGTCAAATTCGCCTGCGATCTGGGTTGTAATATAGTCGAGCCTGCACGGATTGAGCATGTGCAGCGGCTTGAACTTGCCCTCTGTGTCCCACCACTCGGCGGCCATCGCTTCGAACTTTGCGACTTCATCGGGATCTACTGTTGTTTGATGCGCTTGCATTTTGGCGCTCCTGTATTCAATGTCGGCTCTCGTACTATATAGGCTGGTAATGGATAAGACCCCTGATCAAAAGCGCGCAGTGCAATACCTGTATCCGCCAATAGACCCGTTTGACCGGCGAATGCTTTCTGTTGGCCAAGGGCATACGGTTTATGTGGAGCAATGCGGTAACCCTCAAGGGATACCAGTTGTTGTGTTGCATGGTGGGCCGGGGGGCGGGTGTAGCCCATCCATGCGGCGCTATTTTGATCCGGCGAAATATCGTGTGATCCTGTTTGACCAGCGTGGCTGTGGCCGCTCAACACCTTTTGCAAGCGTGACGGATAACACCACTTGGCATCTTGTTGCCGACATCGAGCTGATTCGTGAGGAGCTGGGCATCGCCCAGTGGGTCGTGTTTGGTGGCAGCTGGGGCGCGACGCTTTCGCTCATTTATGCGCAGACCCATCCGGCGGCGGTGCGTAATTTGGTGTTGCGCGGTGTCTTTTTGATGACACAGGCTGAGCTGGATTGGTTCTACGGCGGTGGCGCAGGCAAGTTCTGGCCAGAAGTATGGGACAAGTTCACCGCGCTTGTGCCGCATGACGAGCGTGACGATTTCATCAAAGCCTATCACCAGAGACTGTTCTCGGATGATATGTCACTTCAGACCCGCTATGCGCGGGCTTGGTCGGGCTGGGAAAATGCGCTGGCGTCGATATCTTCCGGTGGTCAGATGATTGAGGGCCACGGAGAGTATGCGCGCGCCTTTGCGCGTTTAGAGAATCACTATTTCACCAACAATGGCTTTCTGGAATATGACGGCCAGATTTTGGGGCAGATGGACCGTATCGCCCATATCCCCGGCGTGATTGTTCAGGGCCGATATGACATGATTTGCCCCCCAACCAGTGCCTATGAAATTGCCAAGGCGTGGCCAAAATCCGAACTTAAAATGGTGCGCAATGCGGGCCACGCCTTGAGCGAGCCGGGGATCAGCGCCGAGCTGGTCCGCGCCATGGACAGGATTGGCGCCACATGAGCCGCAAACCCCTTGATCGTCGTGCGCTATTTGCCAGCGGTGCTGCGGCCGCTTTTTTAGCCGCTGCTGGGGTCAGCGCGGGACCGCTCCCTCATCGTGGAGGAAAGCTGCGCCTTGCGCTATCGGGGGCTGCACGAAGTGACGATTGGAGCCACGGTGATGGCCTGTTCATGCAAGTGGCCCGCCAAGGATTGATATATGAAACGCTGACGGAGATTGCCGCCGATGGTACCCTGCACGGTGAGCTTGCGACTGGTTGGACCAGCTCTGCGGATGCGCGCGTATGGGTATTTGATTTGCGTTCCGGCGTCTTATTTCATGACGGTAAACCCTTTACCGCTGCCGACGTCATCCACAGTCTCGCAGCGCTGGGCGATATTCAGGCTGTGTCACGTGGGCGTGTGCAGATCACGCTTGCAACTCCTGATCCATCACTGCCTTTCACGCTTAGTCAGGCATCCTATGTGATCCGTCCGGTCCATGCGCCCGATGCCGGTATTGGTACAGGTCTATACCGCGTGCGCCATTTCTCACCGGGTCAGCAGCTGTTGGCCGAGCGTCTGACGCAGCATTGGAGGGACGGCCAAGCAGGCTGGTTTGATAAGGTTGAGCTTGTCTCGATTCCGTCTGAGGCGGTGCGCGCGCAGGCGCTGGCGGAATATCTGGTGGATGGCGCAGACATCGCAGACGTCTCCGCCCTGAAGGGATTCGAGGACGTTACCCAGTGGAGTGGCCATGCCGTTTCGCGCAGCGTAGCGATGCCTGTGGCGTTGGGACGTGGCATGTTTGATGACCTGCGCGCGCCCCAGCGATGGTGGGGGGCTTGATGTTCTCGGCGCCTCGGCGTATATGACGACTTAACAGCGGCGCGCTCGGGTCCACACCAAGCGCCCACCGAACCTCTGATACGGGCCGCGCGCCCGTTTTTTTGTGCCTTGAGGCAAGTAGACAATGAACAATGACCTGATTGCAAAAGCTGCCATGGACCGGCGTCTCGCCGAGATCATAACCCCTGTTATCGAAGACTTGGGGTTTGAGCTGGTGCGCGTACGCCTGATGTCTGGCAAGAACGCGACCTTGCAGATTATGGCAGATCGCCCCGATGGGGGTATCGAAGTAGATGACTGCGCCAAGATCAGCACTGCCGTTGGCGCCGTGCTGGATGTCGAAGACCCGATTGTAGATGAATACGCGCTTGAGGTTTCCTCGCCGGGGATCGACCGTCCGCTGACGCGTCTTAAGGATTTTGCGAATTTCGAAGGCTATGAGGCCAAGATTGAAACCGATGATCTGATTGATGGTCGCCGCCGCTTTAAGGGTGAGCTGGCAGGTGTCGAGGGTGATGAGGTTCTGATCAACATCGACGAGGGCACTGTAGGCTTGAAATTCGAATGGCTGACCGATGCCAAGCTGGTCCTGACGGATGAGCTGATCAAGGAAATGCTGCGCCAGCGCAAAGCGTCTGGTGCAATCGACGAGACCCAATTTGACGAACTGCAGACCGATGAGTCTGATGAGGGAGAAAACTAATGGCCATTACATCCGCAAACCAGTTGGAGCTGCTGCAAACCGCCGAAGCGGTGGCCCGCGAAAAGATGATCGATCCTGGTCTGGTCATCGAAGCGATGGAAGAATCCCTCGCGCGCGCAGCCAAGTCCCGCTATGGCGCTGAAATGGATATCCGCGTGAGCATCGACCGCAAAACGGGTCGCGCCACGTTTACCCGTGTTCGGACAGTTGTCGCGGATGACGAGCTTGAGAACTATCAGGCCGAATTCACGGTTGAGCAGGCCAAGCAGTATATGGCCAATCCCGAAGTAGGTCAGGAATTCACCGAAGAAGTCCCACCTGTCGAAATGGGCCGGATTGCTGCGCAATCTGCCAAGCAGGTGATTCTTCAGAAGGTGCGCGAAGCTGAGCGTGACCGCCAGTACGAAGAATTCAAAGACCGCGCGGGCACGATCATCAATGGTCTGGTCAAGCGTGAAGAATACGGAAACGTCATCGTGGATGTGGGCGCTGGCGAAGCGATCCTGCGTCGCAACGAAAAGATTGGCCGCGAATCCTATCGCCCGAACGATCGTATCCGCGTCTACATCAAGGATGTGCGCCGCGAACAGCGCGGTCCGCAGATTTTCCTTTCCCGTACAGCGCCAGAATTCATGGCCGAGCTGTTCAAGATGGAAGTGCCCGAAATCTATGATGGCATCATCGAGATCAAAGCAGTTGCCCGTGATCCCGGTTCGCGCGCAAAGATTGCTGTCATCAGCTATGATAACTCCATCGACCCTGTCGGCGCTTGCGTAGGTATGCGCGGTAGCCGTGTTCAGGCCGTTGTAAACGAGCTTCAGGGTGAAAAGATCGATATCATCCCGTGGAATGACGACCAGCCGACATTCCTTGTGAACGCCCTGCAGCCAGCCGAGGTTTCCAAAGTTGTTCTGGATGAAGAGGCCGGCAAGATCGAAGTGGTTGTTCCTGAAGAGCAGTTGAGCCTTGCGATCGGTCGCCGTGGCCAAAACGTGCGTCTGGCCAGCCAGCTGACCGGTCTGGACATCGATATCATGACAGAAGAGCAGGAAAGCGCGCGCCGTCAGGCCGAGTTTGAACTGCGCACCAAGCTGTTTATGGACAACCTTGATCTGGATGAATTCTTTGCCCAGTTGCTGGTTTCCGAAGGCTTCACCAACCTCGAAGAAGTGGCATACGTCGAAGTAGACGAGCTGCTGGTAATCGATGGCGTTGACGAAGATACCGCTAGCGAGCTTCAGGCGCGCGCCCGTGATGTTCTGGAAGCGCAGAACAAGGCAGCCCTTGATACGGCCCGTTCGTTGGGTGTCGAAGACAGCCTTATTGAATTTGAGGGCCTGACACCCCAAATGATTGAAGCGCTGGCCAAAGATGATGTAAAAACCCTTGAGGACTTTGCGACATGCGCCGACTGGGAGCTGGCAGGTGGCTGGACGACAGTTAATGGCGAGCGTATCAAGGACGAAGGCACGCTTGAGCCTTTCGATATGTCATTGGAAGACGCGCAGCATCTGATCATGACAGCCCGCGTTTTGCTGGGTTGGGTTGATCCAACCGAACTTGAAGCAGATGCCGAAGACGAAGGTGACGCTGAAGAGGAGGCCGAGGCCTGATCTCAGGCTTCGGGGGTACCAGAATGGGACGCGGTGGCGCATCCAAAGACCGTGAAAGCGGCGCAGAACGCAAGTGCCTTGCCACAGGTGAGGTGCAGCCAAAGTACAAGATGATCCGGTTCGTTGTTGGGCCGGATGGTCAGGCAGTAGCCGATGTGTTGGGTAAGTTGCCCGGTCGCGGGATGTGGGTATCAGCGGAACGTTCCGCGCTTGAAACAGTTGTTAAAAAGGGGTTGTTTTCGCGGTCGGCAAAGCAACCGGTTAAAACACCGGACAATCTGGTGGATGATGTGGAAAAGCAGTTGGCCCGCCGCGTGGTGGACCTGATTTCGATGCAGCGTAAAGCGGGTAAAGCCGTTGCGGGCTACGAAAAAGTCAAAAGCTGGCTGCAAACGGAAGAGGCGCAAGTACTGATTCAGGCTGTGGATGGATCGGGACGCGGCAAATCGAAACTAAGTACGCCGCACTACGGGCACTATATTGGATGCCTGACAGCGGATGAATTGGGTTTGGCATTCGGACGCCAAACTGTGATACATGGGGCGCTCGCCTCTGGTGGACTCACTCTGCGTGTTGTAGAGGAAGCTCATAGATTGAACGGCGTGCGCAAAAACGAGGCTGGCAGCGGCCAGCCGAAAGGATAGACGAGCTAGATGAGCGATAGTGACGGCAAAAAAACTCTGGGTTTGCGGGGCGCACCATCGCGTCCGGGCAACGTAAAGCAAAGCTTTAGCCACGGACGGACTAAAAACGTCGTGGTTGAGACAAAGCGTAAACGCGTAATTGTTCCAAAACCTGGTGGCCAAAAACCAACCGGCCCCGGTGCGGGCCCTGTTGGCGATCCCTCGCGGCGTCCTGCGGGCATCACCGATTCAGAGATGGATCGCCGCCTGAAGGCTGTTCAAGCCGCCAAAGCGCGTGAGGTCGAAGAGGCCGCAGCTCGCGAAGCGGAAGAAAAAGCACGCGCAGAAGACCGCGAGCGCCGCCGCGCCGAGATCGAAGCCAAAGAGCGCGAAGACCGCGAACGCGAAGAAAGCCTTAAGGCGAAAGCTGAGGAAGAAGAGCGGGCGAAGCGTGCCGCCGAGGCCGCAGCACAACAGGCTGCTGCGCCAAGTGTATCTGAGCCAACTCAGTCACGTCCGACGCCTAACAAGGCTCTTCCTTCGGCAACGCCCCGCAAGACAGAGCGTGACCGTGAAGAAACCAACAAGAAGAACCGTCAGGATGATGACAGCCGCCGTTCAGGCAAACTGACAGTCAATCAGGCGCTTCGTGGTGGTGAAGGCGGTCGTCAACGTTCCATGGCGCAGATGAAGCGTAAGCAAGACCGTGCCCGCGCGAAGGCGATGGGCGGTAGCGTTGAGCGTGAAAAGATCATTCGTGACGTACAGTTGCCACCGGCGATTGTTGTGTCGGAACTGGCCGCGCGCATGGCGGAGAAAACAGGTGCTGTTGTCAAAGCGTTGATGAACAGCGGTTTGATGGTCACGCAAAACGAAACGATTGATGCCGATACAGCCGAGCTGATCATCGAAGAATTTGGCCACAAAGTTGTCCGCGTTTCCGACGCTGACGTTGAAGATGTGATTAAAATCGAAGTTGACGACGAAGGTGATCTGCAAAACCGTCCTCCTGTGATTACAATCATGGGTCACGTCGACCACGGCAAAACATCGCTTCTGGATGCGATCCGCAACGCGAAGGTTGTTGCGGGCGAGGCGGGTGGGATTACCCAGCACATCGGCGCCTATCAGGTGACCACCGATGGCGGTCAGGTCCTCTCATTCCTGGACACACCCGGCCACGCGGCGTTTACCTCCATGCGTTCGCGCGGGGCTCAGGTAACTGACATCGTGGTTCTTGTGGTTGCGGCAGATGATGCTGTTATGCCGCAGACGATCGAGGCGATTGCACACGCGAAAGCGGCCAAAGTGCCAATGATCGTGGCGATCAACAAAATCGATAAGCCAGCAGCGGATCCTGATCGCGTGCGCGCAGCTTTGCTGCAGCACGAGGTGATCGTTGAAAAGATGTCAGGCGATGTGCAGGACGTCGAAGTTTCTGCTGTCACTGGCCAAGGTCTCGATGAACTGCTGGAAGCCATTGCGCTGCAAGCTGAAATTCTGGAACTGAAAGCCAACCCAGATCGCGCCGCTGTTGGTGCCGTGATCGAGGCGCAGCTTGATGTTGGTCGTGGTCCTGTCGCGACTGTTCTAGTCCAGAACGGCACATTGCGTCAGGGTGATATCTTTGTTGTAGGTGAGCAGTATGGTAAAGTCCGTGCGCTGATCGACGATCAGGGCAACCGTGTGAAAGAAGCTGGTCCATCCGTCCCTGTTGAGGTTCTGGGTCTGAACGGCACACCCGAAGCGGGTGACGTGCTGAACGTGACCAGCACAGAAGCACAGGCGCGCGAGATTGCGGAATACCGTGCGAACGCCGCTAAGGATAAGCGCGCTGCCGCTGGTGCCGCGACCACTCTCGAACAGCTGATGGCGAATGCAAAAGCCGACGAGAACGTGTCCGAGCTGCCTATCTTGGTGAAAGCTGACGTGCAGGGTTCTGCCGAAGCGATTGTTCAAGCCATGGAGAAAATCGGTAACGACGAAGTCCGCGTACGGGTTCTACACTCAGGCGTTGGGGCGATCACAGAGACCGACGTTGGTCTGGCCGAAGCTTCCGGTGCGCCGATCATGGGCTTTAACGTCCGTGCAAACGCATCTGCCCGTAACACGGCCAACCAGAAAGGTGTCGAGATCCGCTATTACTCGGTCATCTATGATCTGGTTGATGACGTGAAAGCGGCGGCGTCCGGCCTGCTTAGCAACGAGATCAAAGAAAACTTCATTGGTTACGCGAATATCAAAGAAGTGTTCAAGGTCACGGGTGTTGGCAAGGTCGCTGGTTGTCTTGTTACCGAAGGTGTCGCACGCCGTTCGGCTGGGGTACGTCTGCTGCGCGACAACGTGGTTATCCACGAAGGGACGCTCAAGACTCTCAAGCGCTTCAAAGACGAAGTGCCAGAGGTCCAGTCTGGTCAGGAATGTGGTATGGCCTTCGAGAACTACGAAGACATCCGCCCTGGTGATGTCATCGAGATTTTCACACGCGAAGAAGTGGAGCGTTCGCTGTAATTAGCGGACCTCAACGTCGGAATTGAAAAGGGACGGTGTTTTACACCGTCCCTTTAATCATTTCGCACCAACCAAGGTCTATTTTTTCAGAACGGGTAAGCCAGAATAGATGACGTTATCGACTTGAACGGCAATTCGTCCATCCGGCGTAGATTTCACGAATGTGCCCTGAACTGATACACAGCTTCCCAATGTGATTGTACGTAGCATAAAACTCCCCCCAGTTTTCAAACTGCGTCCATCCTAATCACTATTGTTCACAAATCTAGCACAATCATGAAAACGCCAATACCGATCGAGTCGCGCTGCGCGGAATTCTACAGCCAGTCGCGCAAAGTAGAGATGAGCGGGATATCCGCTGCGGGCATTGGATAATCACGCATTTGATTGGGCTTAACCCACTTCAGGACTTGTCCTTCGCGTCCATGTGGCACCCCCTGCCACTTCCGGCAGGCAAAAAGCGGCATCATCAGATGGAAATCATCGTAACTATGGCTCGCAAACGTCAACGGTGCGAGACATGAGGCCCAGGTATCAATACCGAGTTCCTCGTGTAGCTCGCGAATCAGGGCTTCTTCGGGGGTTTCACCCTGTTCGATCTTCCCGCCAGGGAACTCCCAAAGACCCGCCATGGATTTGCCCTGTGGACGTTGCGCCAACAGAACCCGCCCGTCCACATCGATCAGGGCAACGGCCGAGACAAGCACCATTTTCATGAGCGGTAGTCAGCGTTGATTGCGATGTAGCCGTGGGTCAAATCGCACGTCCAAACAGTGGCCGCGCCTTTCCCGATCCCGATATCTACCCCGATGCGGATGTTTTCGCCCTTCATATGCGCGGCGGCATCTTCTTCAGAATAGCTTTCACTACGCCATCCGTCTTTTGCTACTTCGACATCACCAAACCGGATGCTCAAAAGGTCGCGATCCGCAGCGGCACCTGATTTACCGACTGCCATTACAACGCGACCCCAGTTGGGGTCCTCACCCGCGATAGCTGTTTTAATCAAAGGAGAGTTCGCAATCGACATCGCGTGAATTTTTGCATCTGCATCCGACGCGGCACCAGTCACTGAGATCTCAACGAATTTGGTGGCGCCTTCTCCATCACGCACCACCTGATGCGCGAGGTCCAGCATCACGCGGTGCAGTGCGTTTGCAAAATCCTTATCCGTATCAACCGCAACACCACTGGTACCTGTCGCGGCGACAATTAGGCTATCAGATGTCGAGGTGTCGCTATCGACGGTGATGCAGTTAAAGGTTGCATCGTTAGAAGCCGAGACGAGCTTTTGCAGCGCAGATTGCTCAATCTTGGCATCGGTAAATATGTAGACCAGCATAGTCGCCATATCGGGTGCGATCATACCAGAACCCTTTGCAATCCCCGCAATAGAGACTGTTTTCCCATCAATCTCTACAGACGCGGCGGCCCCTTTTGGGAAGGTGTCGGTGGTCATGATTGCCTTGGCAGCGGCCTCAATGCCGTCTGAACTGCTGTCAGATGCAAGGATGTCGAGAACCGCTGTGATCCGATCATGGGGCAACGGCTCCCCGATGACACCTGTAGAAGACGTGAACACGCGGGCTTGCGGGATGTTGCACGTCTTGGCCACTGCTGCGGTAATCGCTTCGACAGAAGCCACGCCGCCTTTGCCGGTAAACGCATTGGAGTTGCCCGAGTTAACCAATATCGCTGCCCCGTCTGAGGAGGCCTGGCCGATCTTCGCCTGACAATCCAATACGGGCGCAGAGCGCGTTGCGGAGCGCGTGAACGCTCCGGCAACGACCGTCCCTGGTATCAGAGTCGCCAACATGACGTCTGTGCGCCCCTGATATTTTACGCCCGCCGCAACGGTCGCAAATTTGACACCCTCAATGACCGGCAAAGCGGGAAACTTGGCGGGTGCCAGCGGCGAAACGGCGGTGATTTTTGCCATAGTTATGCTTACTCCAGCACTGTGACTTGTTTGATGACAGAGGTGTCAACGCCTTCGGCGCCACTGCGATCCACGTCCGCCATCGAAGTCACTTCTTCGATTTTTGCCTGAGCGCGAACCTGACGGATTTGCATTTCGATCTCTTCCCGGACTTCTTCCAAAGCGGGTGCTTCTTGAATGCGGGTTTCGTTCAGCGTGATCACGTGCCAGCCGAACTGTGTTTTAACCGGTGCAGAAACAGCGCCAGGTTCAAGTGCGATAACCGCGGCTTCGAATTCTGGGACCATCGCGCCAGTTCCGAACCAGCCAAGCTGACCACCGTTGGGGCCCGAAGGCCCTGTCGATTTTTCACGTGCCACTGCGGCGAACTCAGCGCCACCAGCAAGCTCTTCGACGACTGCAAGCGCCGCTTCTTCTGTCTCAACCAGAATGTGGGAGGCGTTGTATTCCTTCTCTTGGTCTACATTGCTGTATTCTTCTTCATACGCGGCCTGCACGTCTTCTTCGGAAAGAGGCTGCTCCATGATGCCATTGATGGCTTCACCAGCGGTGAGCGAGCGGCGCTCGTTTTCGATTTGCAGCTCGACGCGCTTGGGCAAATCGCCGGTGAATTGCTGCTGCAAAGCGGTCTGCTGAACCAGTTGATCCAGAATGCCCTGGAATAGGACGTCGTCGGGCAGGTCCTGATACTGCTGTGGCAAGCTTGCCCAAGCTACAATCATGTGACCGACAGTGATTTCTGTATCTCCAACGGTCGCTACAACCACGGATGGGTCTGCTGTTACGGTCTCTTGTGCGGCTGCGGGCAGCGCCATTGCTGCGACAAACGCCAGTGGCGCAAGAAAAGTGAGGGGTTTTTGCATGGATCGTCCTATCATTCCGGTGCTATCGGGCCGGTTACATTGACACGCTATGTGGTGGCCCTTACATCGCTGATGGGCGCGGCGTAAAGCCACCATTCTCCCCTTCTATTTATGGACTGGGTGTTTGCGGGGCAAGCAGATCGCGCAATAGAATTGAAACTTCGGCTGGAGATCGCATGCTGGGACTCGGAAAAATCACCAAAAAAGTTTTTGGTACGCGAAATGATCGCAAGATCAGGGCCGTTCGTCCGCTGATCGATAAGATCAACGCGCTTGAGCCTGAGTTCGAGAAGCTTTCCGATGAAGGCATCAAGGACAAAACAGAAGAATTGGCCACGCGGGCGATGAAAGGCGAGAGCCTTGATGACCTGTTGCCCGAAGCTTTTGCAAACTGTCGTGAGGGCGCGCGCCGCACCTTGGGCTTACGGGCCTTCGATACGCAGCTGATGGGCGCCATTTTCTTGCATCAAGGCAACGTGGCCGAGCAGAAGACAGGTGAGGGTAAAACCCTGACGGCGACATTCGCAGCTTACCTGAACGCATTGACGCACAAGGGTGTGCATATCGTCACGGTGAACGAATACCTTGTAAAACGCGATGCTGAGTGGATGGGCAAAGTATTTGCCTCACTGGGCCTTACCACGGGTTTTGTGTTCCCGAATATGACCGACGAAGCCAAGCGTCAGGCGTACTCTTGCGACATCACTTACGCCACCAACAATGAGCTGGGCTTCGATTATCTGCGCGATAACATGAAATCCGAGCTGAGCGATATCTATCAAAAAGAGCATAATTTCGCGATTGTGGACGAGGTCGACAGCATTCTCATCGACGAAGCGCGGACGCCTCTCATCATCTCCGGCCCGACGGATGACCGCTCAGAGATGTATCTGACCATCGATCAAATCATCCCGCTGCTTCAGCCAGAGCACTATGAACTGGATGAAAAGACCCGCAATGTGACCTTTACCGATGACGGAATCGAATTCCTCGAAGAGCAACTGCGCGTGCGTGACCTGCTGGAAGAGGGTTTTACCCTCTATGATCCGGAAAGCACGTCGATTGTCCATCACGTCAATCAGGGCCTGCGGGCTCATAAGCTGTTTGTAAAAGACAAAGACTATATCGTGCGCGATGGTGAGGTTGTTCTAATTGATGAATTCACCGGTCGTATGATGGCGGGGCGCCGTTTGGGTGACGGTCTGCATCAGGCGATCGAGGCTAAAGAAGGCGTGGATATCAAACCTGAGAACGTCACACTGGCGTCTGTGACCTTCCAGAACTACTTCCGTCTTTATGACAAGCTTGCCGGTATGACCGGGACTGCGCTGACTGAAGCGGACGAGTTCATGGAAATTTACGGCTTGGGCGTGGTCGAAGTGCCGACAAACGTGCCAGTGGCACGGGTAGACGAGGATGATGCCGTTTACCGGACCGTAGCCGAGAAATACGCAGCGATGATCGAAAAGGTAAAAGAGGCCCATGCGAAGGGGCAGCCTTGCCTTGTGGGTACGACCTCAATCGAGAAATCAGAAACGCTTAGCCGGATGCTCGAAGCCGAGGGCATCAAGCACAATGTCCTGAACGCGCGCCAGCACGAGCAGGAAGCACAAATTGTCGGTGACGCAGGCAAGCTGGGCGCGGTGACGATCGCTACCAATATGGCGGGACGGGGTACAGACATTCAGCTGGGCGGCAACGTTGAGCTGAAGGTGCTGGAGGCATTGGCTGCTGATCCTGACGCTGATCCGATTGAGATTCGCGCGCGTATCGAAACTGAACATGCGGACGAGAAGAAAAAGGTACTGGAAGCTGGTGGCCTCTATGTTCTTGCGTCCGAGCGGCATGAAAGTCGCCGGATTGACAACCAGCTGCGTGGCCGTTCGGGCCGTCAGGGTGATCCGGGCCGCTCTTCTTTCTTCCTTTCCCTCGAAGATGATCTCATGCGGATTTTCGGGTCTGAACGGCTTGAGAAGGTCCTGACATCGCTGGGTCTCAAAGAGGGCGAAGCCATCATTCACCCTTGGGTGAATAAATCGTTGGAGCGCGCGCAGGCCAAGGTAGAAGGCCGTAACTTTGACATGCGTAAGCAGTTGTTGAAGTTCGATGACGTGATGAACGAGCAGCGCAAAGTGATCTTTGGTCAACGCCGCGATATTATGGAATCGCAGGATCTGCACGAGATTACAGAAGATATGCGTCATCAGATGATTGACGATCTGGTTGATCAATACATGCCGCGCAACACCTATGCAGACCAGTGGGACACTGAAGGTTTCTATGCCGCAGTGATTGAACAGCTGGGCGTGGATGTTCCGGTTATCGCATGGTGCGAAGAAGATGGCGTGGATGACGATATCATTCGCGAACGCCTGATTGAAGCGACAGACAAACTGATGGCGGAAAAGGCCGAAAAGTTTGGTGCAGAAAACATGCGCAATGTCGAAAAGCACTTCTTGCTGCAAACGATTGATGCCAAGTGGCGCGACCACCTTCTTATGCTCGAACATTTGCGCTCGGTTGTCGGCTTCCGGGGCTATGCGCAGCGCGATCCGCTGAACGAGTATAAGAACGAATCGTTCCAGCTGTTTGAAGGCATGTTGGACAGCTTGCGTGCGGAAGTGACCAAGCGTCTGGCCCGCGTAGAACCTGCGAGCGAAGAAGACCAGCAGCGCATGATCCAACAAATGCTTGAGCAGCAAAAAGCCGCGGCAGAAGCCGCTGATGATGCTGTTGATGCGTCAGAGGCCAAGGTGACCGAAGCTGTTGAAGGGTTTGACGAAAATGACCCTACAACATGGGGGAATCCGGGGCGGAACGAAGCGTGCCCATGTGGGTCCGGCGAGAAGTTCAAGCACTGCCATGGTCGTCTTTCCTAAAGGCGTTAACGAAAGCTTGCCATATTACTAGCGCAGGGCTGCCCCATTGCGGCCCTGTTTCCAGTTCATGGATACCTCGACCCACTCCGTATCAAGGGACCGAGACCATGAAGTATCGCAAGGAAATCGTCACGACAGCAGGAACGCTAGCCTGTGCTGTCAGTATCGGGTTTTTCATGCAGAATACCCAATCTGCCGAAAGGCAAACGGCTCAATTCGCTGGTGCGCCCCTCGCTAACTCGCAGGCTAGTGTGCTGGACGTTGCAGAGATCACTCTGACTTCCGCTGAATTTTCACAAGCTGCTCCTGCAGCAAGCGTAGAAGAAGATGTGACTCCTGTCGCCGCGCAAGAGATTGTCGCGCCTGACCCAGGTGATCGTCCGGACATGCAGGCCGCAGATGCAATAGATCAGCCAGATACCCCGGACATTCAGGAAGCTGAATTGCAGGCTGATTGTGATATAGCAGCGAATGCACGCCCTGTCGCAGCGGCAATGGTGAACCTGACGTTGAACGCCCCCTGTTTGCCATCCGAACGCGTGACGGTGCATCACAGTGGTCTGGTGTTCAACCAGACTACCGACGCGGCTGGTGCGTTTAACATTACAGTTCCCGCACTTGCGGAAGAGGCCGTCTTTATCGTGGCGTTCACAAACGGTGAAGGCGCGGTCGCACAGACCACAGTTGAAGAAATGGCCGACTTTGACCGTGTAGCTCTCCAGTGGAAGGGCGAGACAGGCTTTCAACTTCATGCGCGTGAGTTTGGTGCCGACTACGGATCCGATGGACACGTCTGGTCTGGTGCTGCCCGTGATATGTCATACGCTGTAACGGGTCAGGGTGGCTATATCTCGCTATTGGGTGACCGCGACGTGCCGGATGGGCTGCTGGCCGAGGTCTATACGTTCCCGACAAATGCCGCGAAGAACTCCGGTGACGTAGCGCTGAGCGTTGAAACAGAAGTTGCTGCCAGTAACTGCGGCTTGGAGATCGAAGCCAAAACACTACAAACAGGTAGTGGCATCGATATCACAACGCGGAATTTGACGCTGTCAGTTCCCGACTGTGACGCGACTGGTAACTTTCTTGTGTTGAATAATCTCTTCGAAGACCTGAAGGTTGCGTCCAGATAACGCAACGCTGAGGTCCCATGATCAGAGTGATATGTGCGGCGATCTTCGCCGCACTTTTCCTTTTTGGCTCTACCCTGCCTTCCCAAGCGCAGGATATCACGCTTACCTCTCGCGACAGCAAGGTGGAGCTGAGCGGCATGTTGCTTGGGTTCGATGGAGAATTCTATCGCATCCAGACCGAATATGGCGAACTAACCATCGACGGTTCCGGCGTTCTATGTGCGGGGCCCGCATGCCCAAACCTGCAAGATTATGTGGCGGAGCTTCAAATTTCAGGTGCGCCTACTTTAGGCGCCATTGTGATGCCTGCCCTGATAGAAGCTTTCGCACAGAAAAACGGATATTTTACAGAACGCGAAGACGGCGAAGACTCCGGGACCTTCACCTACCTGATCCGTCGCAGCGCAGATGAAAAGCTGGCGGCCCGATTCTATTTCCGTGTAAGCAATACCGACGAGGGATTTGCCGATCTATTGGCTGATGAGGCTGATATCGTCATGTCTCTGCGTGAAATTCGACCCGACGAACGCAGCCGCGCCCGCGAGGCTGGGCTAGGGGATATGACAGGACCGAACCGAAGCCGTGTTCTGGCTTTGGATGCGATTGTCCCAGTTGTCTCCGGGTCCAATCCTGTGCGGGGCATTTCGCCTGCCGATCTTTCAATGGTATTGGCGGGGCAGATCACGAATTGGGAAGTGCTCGGTGGGCCTGACGTTCCGATAGATCTACATCTACCTGATGATGCGTCAGGTTTGGGGCAAGCATTGGTAGACCAGCTATTACGCCCGGCCAATCTGACTAAATTGTCGAAGCAGGCCACACGCCATGCGATGCCATCTGATTTGGCGCGGGCTGTCGCGGCAGATACGTTTTCGCTTGGGTTGACCAGCTATGCTGATCGTGGTGACACGCAAGCACTGGCGCTGACTGGCACATGCGGCTTTTCTATGGAGGCATCGCGCCGGACAATCAAAACCGAGGACTATCCCCTGACAGCCCCGATGTTTCTGTATTTTCCCGCGCGCCGGTTGCCTCAGCTCGCGCGGGAGTTTTTGGCCTTCACCCGCGGTCCGGCTGCTCAGATCGTGATACGTCGTTCTGGATTTGTCGACCAGACACCTGAAGAGATAGAGGTGGAGCAGCAAGGGAACCGCTTTGCCAATGCCATCGCTCACGCAGGGACCGAGATCAGCCTCGGCGAACTCCAACGTATGACTGCGACGCTGACACCTATGGCAAGGCTCAGTACGTCATTCAGGTTTGAGGCGGGATCAGTGCGCCTGGACGCACAATCGCGCTCTAACGTGCTGCAATTGGCGCGTGCGCTGGAAGTAGGCCAATATGATGCGCGTCGCTTGCTGTTTGTGGGGTTCAGCGATGGAAATGGCGCTGCCGAGGCGAACCGTGAGATTGCGCTGCGCAGGGCAGACGCTGTCCGCCGGGCGGTAAGCGAAGCGGCTCTGGCGGCAGATCTTGAACGGGTTGAGCTGGGCGTAGATGCCTTTGGCGAGGCGATGCCGATGGCCTGCGATGACAGCGCGTGGGGGCGCCAGGCGAACAGGCGCGTTGAGGTTTGGGTTCGCTAGATCAAAGGTAGCCTTCCGCGCGAAAGCTAAGCTCTTGAGATTTTCCGATAATCAAATGGTCATGTAATGTGAGCCCAAGCGCATCACACGCCGCATTCACACGGTTTGTCATGTCGATATCGGATTGAGAAGGTGTTGGGTCCCCTGACGGGTGATTGTGCACAAGGATAACTGCGGATGCGTTCAGTTCGAGCGCACGCTTTGCCACTTCGCGAGGATAGACCGGTACATGATCAACTGTGCCCTTGGCCTGTTCTTCATCCCCGATCAGAACGTTCTTCCGATCCAGGTAAAGAACACGAAACTGCTCCGTTTCGCGGTGGGCCATTGTTGTGTGGCAATAGTCCAAAAGTGCATCCCAGCTCGACAGGATTTGGGTTTTCATGATTTTGGATCGCGCCATTCGGTGCGCTGCGGCTTCGACGATCTTGAGCTCGATAATGACTGCGTCTCCAACGCCTTTGATGTCGCGCAGCCGTGCCTCTGATGCTGTAACGACGCGGTTAAAATCGCCAAAACGATCCATGAGTGCACGTGCTAACGGTTTTACATCACGACGCGGAATAGCGCGGAAAAGAACCAGCTCCAAAAGCTCGTATTCGGGCATTGCAGCAGCACCCCCCGCCATGAAACGGGCGCGCAGGCGTTGGCGATGGTCTGCAATATAGGAAGGTTGCTTGCCCCCCACAGGCTCCGCTATGTGAGCTTCATCCATAAGAAAGGGAAGGGGCTGTTCTTTGAAAGCAGACATGCAAACAGGATTGCTTGCTGGTGGTTAGAAAAGTGTTAACAGCCAAGAATTTCTTATACAGCCAAGGCTGTCCGTTCCAGAATCTCTCTTAATGTGGAAAACGTCTAACAGGCGCGCATCTTGATGTGCGCGCCTGTTAATTGCGGCGCTAGCCCTTCATCGAATCCCAGAAGGATTTGACCGAAGAGAAGAAGCTGCTGCTTTCGGGGTTGTTCTCTTCCGAGAGCTCGTCGAATTCGCGCAGGATTTCTTTCTGGCGACTTGTGAGGTTCACAGGCGTTTCAACAGCCAGCTCAATAATCATGTCACCGGTTGCGCCGCCACGCAGGTGGGGCATACCCTTGCTGCGAAGACGCATTTGGCGGCCTGATTGGCTGCCTGCGGGAACTTGAACGCGGCCGCGGCCACCATCAATTGTGGGAACCTCGATGCTGCCACCCAAGGCTGCACTGCTCATGCTTACAGGGACGCGACAGAACAGATTTGGCCCGTCGCGTTCGAACAATTCATGCTCTAGCACCTCAATGAAGATATAGAGATCACCGGAGGGACCACCACGCATTCCGGCCTCACCTTCGCCGGCAAGTCGGATACGCGTACCCGTCTCAACGCCCGCAGGAATGTTGACGGACAAAGAACGGTCTTTTTCAACACGTCCCGCACCATGGCAGGTTTTGCACGGATTCTTAATGATCTGGCCAAGGCCAGAACATGTAGGGCACGTCCGCTCAACGGTGAAAAAACCTTGTTGAGCGCGAACTTTGCCCATGCCTGAGCAGGTGGGGCAGGTTGTGGGTTCTGCACCGCCTTCTGCGCCGGAGCCGCTGCAGGAACCGCAGCTTATGGATGTAGGAACATTGATGGATTTCTGCAGTCCAGAAAATGCATCCTCAAGGGAAACACGTAGATTGAAACGGAGATCCGATCCGCGTGCAGCGCGGCGTCCGCCGCCCTGCTGGCCACGGCCACCCATAAAATCGCCAAACAGGTCGTCAAACACATCCGAAAATGCAGAAGAGAAATCACCTTGTCCGCCGCCAAAGCCGCCACCGGGACGGCCACCGCCGCCCATGCCGCCTTCAAATGCAGCGTGCCCGTATCGGTCATAGGCCGCCTTCTTGTCGGCGTCCTTTAGAACCTCATAAGCTTCGTTCGCTTCTTTGAACTGGCCTTCGGCCTCTGGTTTGTCTTTGTTGCGGTCCGGGTGGAGTTCTTTCGCCTTTGTGCGATAGCCCTTCTTAATCTCGTCAGCAGATGCACCTTTTGAGATGCCGAGGACCTCATAGTAGTCACGTTTTGCCATCAGTAGTATCCTTTACTGGAACGCGAAGGGCCGGCCCGTCTGATCGGACCGGCCCTGTCATTAGTTCCGAACTGCGGATTTACGCGCGTTTGTCGTTATCGAGGTCTTCGAAATCGGCATCGACGATATCATCGTCATCCGACTTGCCGCCAGCCGCTTCATCAGCTGCTTGCGCCATGTCTTCGCCCTCTTCCTGAGCGTTCTTGTAGATCGCTTCGCCCAGTTTCATCGCGGCCTCGGTTACGTTCTGGATGCCGGATTTGATTTTCTCGGCGTTCTCTGTTTCCAGCTCGTCCTTGAGTGCTGCGATGGCAAGCTCAATCGCTTCAACCGTCGTTGGGTCAACCTTGTCGGAATGCTCTTCCACAGACTTTTCGGTCGAGTGGATGAGGCTTTCCGCCTGGTTTTTCGCCTCGATCAATGCGCGGCGCTCTTTGTCCGATTCCGCATTCTCTTCGGCGTCTTTGACCATCTTTTCGATATCCGCATCAGACAGACCGCCGGAGGCCTGAATGGTGATCTTCTGCTCTTTACCGGTGCCTTTATCCAAAGCGCCGACCGAAACGATACCGTTGGCATCGATGTCGAAGGTCACTTCGATCTGAGGCATGCCGCGTGGGGCAGGCGGGATGTTTTCAAGGTTGAAGGCACCGAGGATCTTGTTGTCGGCAGCCATTTCACGTTCCCCCTGGAAACAACGGATGGTCACAGCGTTCTGGTTGTCTTCCGCAGTCGAGAAGATTTGGCTCTTCTTTGTCGGGATGGTTGTGTTGCGATCGATCAGGCGTGTGAACACACCACCGAGCGTTTCGATACCAAGCGACAGAGGTGTCACGTCCAGCAGAACGACGTCTTTGACGTCACCCTGAAGAACACCGGCCTGAATGGCGGCGCCAAGGGCAACAACTTCGTCAGGGTTCACACCTTTGTGTGGCTCCTTGCCGAAGAACTTTGTCACTTCTTCGATCACGCGCGGCATGCGGGTCATACCACCCACAAGAACAACCTCGTCGATGTCAGCAGCCGTCAGACCCGCATCCTTAAGCGCAGCGGCACAAGGCTTCATGGACGCTTTGATCAGGTCACCAACCAGAGATTCCAGTTTGGCACGGGTCAGTTTCATAACCATGTGCAGCGGCTGGCCGGTTGAGCCCATTGAGATAAACGGCTGGTTGATCTCTGTCTGGGAAGACGAAGACAGTTCGATTTTGGCTTTCTCGGCAGCTTCTTTCAGACGCTGCAGAGCCATCTTGTCTTTGGTCAGGTCAACCTGGTGCTCTTTTTTGAACTCGTCAGCAAGGTAGTTGACGATGCGCATGTCAAAGTCTTCACCGCCAAGGAATGTATCACCGTTGGTGGATTTCACCTCGAAGAGGCCGTCGTCGATTTCGAGGATGGTCACGTCGAACGTACCGCCACCAAGGTCATAGACCGCGATGGTTTGTGTATTCTCTTTGTCCAGACCGTAGGCAAGCGCGGCAGCTGTCGGTTCGTTGATGATACGCAGCACTTCAAGACCGGCGATTTTGCCGGCGTCTTTGGTTGCCTGACGCTGGGCGTCGTTAAAGTATGCAGGCACCGTGATCACGGCTTGTGTGACTTCTTCGCCAAGGTACGACTCAGCGGTTTCTTTCATCTTACCGAGAATGAAGGCAGAGATTTGCGAAGGCGAATATTTTTCGCCGCGCGCTTCTACCCATGCGTCACCGTTGCCGCCGTCGATCACGTTGAACGGCAGGTTCTTCTTGTCTTTTGCAAGATCCGCATCGTCATTGCGACGACCGATCAGACGCTTCACACCGAAGATTGTGTTGTCTGGGTTTGTGACGGCCTGGCGTTTTGCCGGCTGGCCAACTAGGCGCTCGTCATCTGTGAAGGCCACGATGGAGGGCGTTGTGCGCGCGCCTTCGGCGTTCTCGATAACGCGAGGCTGGCTGCCGTCCATGATGGCGATGCAGGAGTTTGTAGTTCCAAGGTCAATACCAATTACTTTGGCCATGTTTTCGATCCCTCTTTTAGCTCAAGGCGATTACACGAAGCACAGGCCCGTTACGGCACCTTGGCTCCGATCTGGTTGACGCTGGAAACAGGTCGTTCCCAGCAGTTCGGTGGGTATATAGTGAGGGGGTAGGGGTGCTGCAACCATGGCGGACACCAAGAAGTGATGATTCAGGAATAAATCCTGAAATTTGGTCATAAATTGAGGGTGGCACGGTGAAATTGTCGGTTAAAGGCTTTGAAATCCACTCGGGTTTTCTGGATGTCGGGCGGCAGCGTGCAGTTTTGAATGCTGTGCGTGCTGTCGTGGCGCAGGCACCGTTTTTTCGACCTGATACGCCAAATGGTAAGGCGATGTCGGTGCGGATGACTGCGGCGGGGACCTATGGTTGGTACTCGGACAAAAAGGGCTATCGCTATATCCCGAAGCACCCGAAGGGAACGCCGTGGCCTGCGATCCCTGTTGAAGTTCTGGATATCTGGCAGCAGGTGACTGGGCTAGATCGGCAACCGGAGTGTTGCTTGATCAACTACTACGATGCGCAGGCCAAGATGGGACTGCATCAAGATAGTGATGAGACAAATATGGGCTGGCCGGTGGTTTCCATTTCATTAGGGGATGAGGGGCTGTTTCGCATGGGCAACGTCACGCGCGGCGGCAAAACTGAAAGTATCTGGCTGCGATCAGGTGATGTGGTGGTGATGGGCGGTGCTGCACGTTTGGCATATCACGGTGTTGATCGGATCAGGTCGGGTTCCTCCAAACTCCTGCCCAAGGGTGGGCGCCTGAATTTGACGTTGAGAGTGGTGGAGTGACTGGTGCGGTATAGCTGTTTCGCGGAATAGTCGCTTCGACCCCATTTCAGGTTGTTGAAAGGTATATTTTAGGGAGGCATTTACCTCGAGCTAGGAGGCTATATGCCGATAAAAATCAGATCGCTGGTACGTGAAGATGCCGAAGCCGCCGCAGAGATTTTCTTTGATGCTGTGCACTATGGAACCAGCGATGTTTACTCGTCAGAGCAACGAACGGCGTGGGCTGGACGTGCCCCCAACCCTAAAGGCTGGCGGCACAAATTTGAGAATATTTCAGGGTTTGCGGCAGAGAAAGACGGTTTAATGGTCGGATTTATGACTTTGGACGCATCGGGTTATATTGATCTTGCCTTTGTGAAAACTGAGCTGTCTGGGCAAGGAATTGGTCAGTTGCTGTATAACCAAATAGAAATAAGAGCTTTGGCAGAGCGCATTTCAAAGCTGAGTACTGAGGCAAGCGAAAAAGCCAAACCCTTCTTTGTGAGATTGGGGTGGGTAATTGACCATAAGCAAGCGGTTATCAAGAATGAATCAGCGCTGACAAATTACAGAATGTCAAAATTGTTGAAGGCGAAACCGTAGGTAGCCTTTCTTCAACTGGCAGACTTTCCTAGCGCCGCGCGCTCCATGAAAGTGACGCATGGCGGCGTGTATAGAATTCCCCCATCAGACCAACCATCAACAGGATCAAACCCACCCAGAAGGCATACATCGGATCGCTGTATCGCGGATTGTAGTTGATAAACGCATATCCGCGAGCCTGATCAATTGTATGAAACAACGGGTTCCAGTCGAACATCGCCAACATAAAGCTGGGCAGAGTGTTGGCGACAAACATCTTGCCAGAGGCGATCATGTTGGCGCGTTGGTAAATCGTCGAAAAAACGCCGACAGCTGTTGGGAACCACGGCTTGATCGCAAGCAGTACAAGGCCAAGCGCGACACCGGTGAACCACGCCAATAGCAGCATGGCAAAGGCTGCCATGGGTTGTTCTATTTCAAGCGGGGTGAACGCCACGTGATAGACAAACAGGATCACGCCAAGCGACAGAACCTGAATATAAAGTGCGCCAAGGGCGGCAGAGGCGATGGAGATAATGGTGTTCATTGGCGCATGTTGCATCATCGGGCTTGCCGGCCCTTCGGAGCCGACGACAGCGCCAAGCGCCTTTGAATGCGTCATGTAAAGGAAAATGCCTGACATGATGTAGATCAGGAAATCCCCACGCAGGGCTGCGCCGCGCAGGCCCAGAATGGAAAACATGACGTAAAAGGCACCGACGAAGATTACAGCCTGCAACAGGTTCGTGGCGATGGCCATGAAGGCGTTGTTATGACCCTTCCGCACTGACCGTACAATGGAGTGATAGATCAACTCCAGCATTGTCAGGACGACATGCGGCGTGGATCTACGGGTGCGGACGGGTTGGAACATTTGTTTACTGCCTAGCGGATATGACCACGGTCGCACGGAATTCTTGCCGTTCCGTTGCAAGCGCATCATAAGGTATCGAAAGTTTTTATCAACGAAGGATGGCGAGAGTTGGGCATGGATTACGAAAAATTGACGCGTGTGATGCGGACACTTTCGCTGGAAGCGGGCGACAAAATCATGGAGATTTACGGTCAGGATGACTTTGATGTTAAGTCAAAATCAGATGATAGCCCGGTAACTGCAGCAGATGAAGCGGCTGACAAGATCATCTCGGACGGGCTGCGCAAGGCATTCCCCGATGTTATGTTGGTTACCGAAGAACAGTCTGCCACCCACAGCACTACCGGTGATACGTTCCTGATTGTCGATCCGCTGGATGGGACCAAAGAGTTCATTCATCGCCGTGGTGATTTTACGGTAAACATCGCGCTTGTAGAGGCAGGTGTGCCAACACGTGGCGTTGTTTATGCGCCTGCGAAAAACCGGATGTTCTTTACCGATGCCTCTGGTCAGTCTGTCGAGGAAACCGGTGCCTTCGACAAAGAAAATGTTGGTTCAACAGCCGCCATATCAGTCTCTAAGCCAGACAATTCGGCATTGATGGTGGTCGCAAGCAAGTCGCACCGCGACCAGGCAACGGACGACTACATCGGAAAATACGACGTCAAGGATATGAAGAGCGCGGGCTCATCGCTCAAGTTCTGCTTGGTGGCCACTGGTGAGGCGGATTTGTACCCACGTGTGGGCCGCACGATGGAGTGGGATACGGCCGCTGGTCATGCCGTCCTGAAGGGTGCCGGTGGTGATGTGATCCGTTTTGATGACCACAGCCCGTTGACCTACGGCAAGGCTGATTACGCAAATCCGTTCTTCATTGCATATGCTCCGGGTGTTGACCTGAAAAAAGCATGATCAGACCAACGCGATGAAAGTAGGCAGGCGATGAATGACCGGACAGTAAGTGTCATCGTCGTCAGTCGCGCGCGACCGGAAGCGTTGCGTCGCTGTTTGCTGGCTATTGCTCAACTGCAATATCGCAGCTTTGAAGTGGTTGTTGTCGCCTGTCCACAAGGTGTGGCCGTGGCAAATGCATCGGCTGCGCTGTCTGAGATAAAATGCATCGCCTTCGATGAAGCCAACATATCTGCTGCGCGCAATTTGGGGCTGAAGCATGCTGCAGGCGACATCGTTGCTTTTGTGGATGACGATGCAGTACCTGAACCGCAATGGCTGCACCATCTGGTTGCGCCGGCTGCGCGCGCAGACGTCGCTGCGATGGGCGGGTTTGTGCGGGCGCGAAATGGCATCAGCTTTCAGTATAAGGCACGCACGCTTGACGCTCAGGGAACACCGCAAGAGGTGGAAATTGATCCGTTTCAAGCCACGGTTCTGGTTCCTCCAAAAGGGCGCGCCATCAAAACAGAAGGCACTAACATGGCGTTCCGGCGGGATGTCTTGGTTGATATTGGCGGGTTTGATCCCGCATTCCGCTTTTTTCTGGATGAGACTGACGTGAACATGCGCTTGGCGCAGGCCGGTCATGCAACGGCATTGGTACCGTTGGCAGAGGTTCATCACGGGTTTGCCGCCAGTGCCACGCGGCGTCAGGACCGCGTCCCGCGTGACCTGTTTGAAATCGGCGCAAGCTGGGCAGTGTTCCAGCGAAAATATATCCCCAAGGCCGACCGCCCGGCGCATTGGCGCCTGCAACATACCGCTGAAAGACGGCGGCTGTTGCAGCACATGGTAGCCGGAAGGCTTGAGCCGCGCGATGTGCGCCGCCTCATGAATCGTCTGGATGCGGGGTATGAAGACGGGCAGCATCGAAGCTTTGGCGCGGCCCAGTTACCACGGCACGCAATGCAGCCATTCCGCCCCGTGGAGTTTCGTCGTCGCGAGGCGAAATTTACCTCTGTGAGGGGCATACGTGCAACCGCAGCGATCGAGGCCGCGGTTGCGCGGGTCGCTGCCGGCTCAATCGAAACGGTTCTGGTGCTGTCACGTACGGCGTTGTTTCATAGCGTTCAATTCACGCTGGACGGTGTGTGGGTGCAGCGCGGCGGCTTGTTCGGTCGGGCAAATCGAGATGAGCCGCTGTTCCGCTTCACAACATTTCGCCGTCGAAGCCAGCGGGAACGTGCGCGAATTGCTGCCGTGCGTGGGTTGGAGCAACGCTAATTCCCCTGCAGCTGGTAACCCTTTCTGTGTAGTTATAGGCAACCTGTCATGTTAACGTCTTGTTTGGACGTTAATTGGCAACAAATGTTAGAAACTTCGGTTTTTTCGCGCATCCTAAGCTGCGCAAAGCTGGGGTAATTCGTACTACCTAGTAATGTGAATAAATAAATGAGGCAGTTGAAGATTCATGGGTAACAAAGTCACCACAGCAATTTTTCCCGTCGCGGGTATGGGCACACGCTTTCTTCCGGCGACCAAGTCCGTGCCGAAAGAAATCATGACACTGGTTGACCGGCCGCTAATTCAGTACGCGATTGACGAAGCCCGTGCAGCTGGCATTACCGAATTTATCTTTGTTACCTCGCGCGGCAAAGGTGCGCTGGAGGATTACTTTGACTTGGCTCCGAACCTCGAAGAGGAACTGCGGAAGAAAGGCAAAGACGACCTTTTGGAAGTTCTACAACAGACAAATATGGACAGCGGTGCGATTGCTTATATCCGGCAGCATAAGGCGCTGGGTCTTGGTCACGCTGTCTGGTGTGCGCGTCGTTTGATCGGAGATCAGCCATTTGCGGTCATTCTTCCGGATGACGTTATTGCGGCGGACAAGCCCTGTCTGCAGCAGATGGTTGAAGCATATGAAGAGACCGGCGGCAATATGGTCGCTGCCATGGAGGTCCATCCTGACAAGACATCATCCTACGGTATTCTGGATGTTGTCAGTGATCAGGGTAAACTGCTTGATGTCAAAGGCATGGTCGAAAAGCCCAAAGCCGAGGATTCGCCCTCCAATCTGGCTGTGATCGGACGTTACATTCTTGCTCCGACCGTTCTGAAGAACCTCGACGAGATGAAGAAAGGCGCCGGTGGAGAGATCCAGTTGACGGATGCTATTGCCGCTGATCTAGAGCATGGTCGCAAGGTGCATGGCTACCGTTTCGCTGGTCAGCGGTTTGATTGTGGCTCTAAATCAGGGTTTTTGCAGGCGACTGTCTCTTACGGTCTTGCGCGTCCTGAATTGCGCGACGACCTTGCCGGTTACCTCAAAAGCATTGTGCCCGGCTTGGATTGATCTGCAACGGGCATGCTTGGAAAATGAAAAGCAAGCACACAATGTGCGTCGCCCAAAGCACGGACTGACCCGCGAAAGTGGCCTAAAACTGGACAGGACACCGCATAACCCGACCCCACCGGCGCGATTGCTGGATGTAACCCGTTTGCTGCGGCGCGCGGGGCGTGTCTGGACAGGTGTGGATCGGGTTGAGCTTGCGTATCTCGCCGAGCTATCGGCGGGGCCGCTTCCGGTTTGGGGGTTGGCCCGAACACCTTTCGGGTATGTCCTGCTTGATCAAGATGGTCTTGCCGGTTTTCATCAGCGCCTCATTGGTAGCGCTGAATTTTCTTCGCCAGATATGTTGTCTCGTTTGCATCGGGGGATGGGGGACACAGCGCGACGCGCGCTGACCGATATCCGGAAGTTGGCCGTTGCGCGATGTATTCCGCGTGGCTTGCCGCAGATGCTGACCCGTCATCTTCCTGTCGGTACCGCCTACCTTAACACTGGGCACAGCAACTTGTCAGAGCGTGTTTTTAAGGCGGTGCGCGCCGTACCGCAGGCGCGGATTTCTGTCTTTGTGCATGATGTTATCCCGATCGAGTTTCCACAATTTCAGCGTGAAGGAACGGTTGGGGTCTTTGAGCAAAAAATGCGTCGAGTGCAGCAGCACGCCGACCTGATTATCTATAATTCAGCTGATACGCAGATGCGGACAGAACGCGTAATGTCGGATTGGGGGCCTGCGCCGCAGGGCATCGTTGCCCATCTGGGGATAGTGCCGCAGTCACCGGACCGTTCGGCGCTGCCAGAAGGGCTTCCACCCGAAACGCCCTATTTCATAACCGTAGGCACCATAGAACCGCGTAAAAATCATGCGCTTTTGCTTGATGTCTGGGAACGTTTGGGGCCGGATGCGCCAATGCTGCTGATTTGTGGTAGTCGGGGCTGGAATAACGAAGCGGTTTTTAAAAGACTTGATGCGCTGGGCGCAGATGCGCGGGTGCTTGAGGTTTCCGGCCTCTCGGACGGGGCACTGAGTGCGTTGATTGAGGGCGCGCATGCGCTACTGTTTCCAAGCCGCGCAGAGGGCTTCGGGCTGCCTGCTGTCGAGGCACTTGTACTTGGTACACCTGTTTTATGCAGTAATATGGCGACATTCAGGGAAATCCTTGCAGATAAGGCTAATTATGTAGATGATTCAGCCACTAAATTGTGGGAAGAATGCATAGTGGACTGGTCCAAGAAGGCTCGGATCACGCTAAGGGTCCGCGATTTTGAAGCACCTACGTGGGTAGCGCATTTCAAGATTGCATTAAGTTTTACCTGATAAGCGTGCAGGAATACTGATGGACCAAGAATAAAGGGCAGTGCTTGGGTGCGATCCGATCATATCGCCTGAGGCTCCAGCGGCAACGTTGGCGCATCAGGGCATTTCGCAAACGGCGTGAGCTAAAAAGCGTTGTGGACCGGACCGATCAGATTCGGCCCGACGATATCCTGTTGTTCTGCACCCAGCGAAACGAAAAGATACGCTTGTCCTATTTTCTGGACTATTACCGCAAGCAGGGCGTGAACCACTTCTTCTTCGTAGACAATGATAGTGACGATGGTGCGTTGGATTATCTGCGCAACCAGCCCGATGTTTCAGTCTGGCATACGCGAGCCAGTTATCGCAGGTCACGCTTTGGCGCAGACTGGCTGAACTGGCTGCAACGCAAGTACGCTCACGGCCACTGGGTGCTGACTGTCGATCCAGATGAATTTCTGGTGTATCCGTTTTGTGATACTCGGCCTTTGCGGGCTCTGACAGACTGGCTGGACGCTTCATCGATCAAGTCTTTCTCAGCGATGTTGCTGGACATGTACCCAAAAGGGCGCTTGGACGAACAGCCTTACCGGTCTGGTCAAGACCCGATCGAGATTGCGTCGTGGTTTGACAGCGGCAACTACTCGATGGCGCGTAATGCGGCCTTTACCAATCTGTGGATACAGGGCGGGCCGCGCGCGCGGGTTTTCTTTGCCGAAGAGCCTGAAAAAGCACCTGCGCTGAATAAGGTGCCGTTGGTCAAATGGGACGAGAAATATGTCTATGTCAGTTCGACCCATATGCTGCTGCCGCGGGGACTTAATCAGGTCTATGATGAATGGGGCGGCGAAAAAGCAAGCGGTGTTCTGCTGCATGCGAAGTTCATTGATACTTTTGGCGCGAAAGCGGCTGAAGAGCTTGAGCGCGGCGAACATTACGCAGGTTCGGTCGAATACAGAGCCTATGCCGAGCGTGTGAAGGAAAATCCGCAACTCTGGTGTAAGTGGAGTGAGAAATACATCAACTGGCGCCAGCTGGAAATTCTGGGCCTGATGTCAAAGGGGAACTGGGCATGAGCGCGTCGATGGGCGTCGCCATGTTGGTGCATACCGCACTTGGCCGTGCAGAGCAGGTCGCCCGTCATTGGGCGGCGGCGAACGTTCCTGTTGTGATCCACGTGGATCGGAATGTGCCCAAGAAAACCTATGATAATTTTGCGGCGGCTTTGGCCGATGTACCGAATGTTCTATTCAGTAAGCGATACCGTTGTGAATGGGGGACTTGGGGCATTGTGGCGGCATCCCAAGCGGCATCAGAATTGCTGTTGGCAAGCTTTCCGGATGTGCGTCATGTCTATCTGGCTTCGGGGTCGTGTCTGCCGCTGCGCCCTGTCCATGAGCTGATTGATTATTTGGCTGACCGTCCGCGCACCGATTTCATTGAGAGCGCGACCACAGCTGATGTGCCTTGGACCGTTGGCGGGTTGGATGAGGAGCGTTTTACAATGCGCTTCCCGTTTTCATGGAAACAGCACCGGTATTTGTTCGACAAAACCGTGAGCATCCAGCGCAAATTGAACCTTAAGCGGCGTATCCCGCCTGGTGTTGTCCCGCATATGGGGTCTCAGTGGTGGTGCCTGACGCGGCAAACCTTGTCTGCCATTCTGCAAGACCCCGAGCGCGGTAACTACGATGCGTACTTCCGTCATGTCTGGATTCCGGATGAAAGCTATTTCCAGACACTGTCGCGGCTATATTCGACAAACATCGAGAGCCGATCGCTCACGTTGTCCAAGTTCGACTTTCAGGGTAAGCCGCATATTTTCTACGATGACCACCTGCAATTGCTGCGGCGGTCCGACTGCTTCGTTGCTCGAAAAATCTGGCCATATGCGGACCGCCTGTACGAAGCGTTCCTGACGGACGCCGCCGGAGCGATGAAAAAGACGGAGCCTAATCCGGGCAAAATCGACCGCATCTTTGCCAAAGCGGTTGAGCGGCGAACGCGTGGCCGTTCGGGGCTTTATATGCAAAGCCGGTTTCCCAACGAAGATTGGGAGAACGGAGTAACCGCAGCCGAATACTCGATGTTTCAGGGGTTTTCCGAACTATTCGAGAATTTTGAGCCTTGGTTGCACAATGCCACGGGTGCGCGTGTACATGGTCATCTTTTCGCGCCTGACCGGGTGCATTTTGCGGATGGTCAAGGGACGCTTAATGGCGCGCTAAGTGATAATGCCGTGCAACGCGACTACAATGCCAAGGCGTTTTTGACGAACCTTATCTGGAACACACGCGGGGAGCGGCAGTGTTTCCAATTCGGGCCGCTCGACAATCAGGACATCAACTGGCGTGTGGCTAAAGACCCTAATGCGCAAATTTCCGTGATTACAGGCGCGTGGTCTGTACCGCTGTTCCGGTCGAATATGGATTTTGGAGCAATTCGCCGTGTAGCCGCAGCACTGCAAAAAATCGAGAGCGAGCATATGGATGTTCTGCGCTCGCCTTACACAAAGGCACGCGTTCGTATTTGGAACATGGCTGAGTTCATCGAAGCGCCGATGGAGCCGTTGCAAGGTATCTTGGATGAGATTGGTCAGGCCAGAATCAGGCGGCTGTCCGAGGCGCCAAAGATGGTTGACCTGCATGGCTTCGGGCAATTCCTGCAGAACCTTAAAAATCAGGGCATGCACCCGTATTTGATGGGTGATTTCCCTGTCGAACGTGGGCCTGTTTCAAACACGGAAGCGCCCCGCAAACCTTATCTGGTGAAATAAATGTCTTCACGCTTTGACAGCTTTGTTGTGTTTGCAGAAATGCGCACAGGCTCCAATTTTCTGGAGGCTAATCTGAACGCCTTTGCGGGGATCAAATGCCACGGAGAAGCGTTCAATCCCCATTTTATAGGCTACCCGAATAGCACCAGTATTATGGGTGTGGATCAGTCCACCCGTGACTCGGAACCAGCTGCTTTGCTGCGGGCGATCCGCTACGATCCGGCCGCGATGGGTGGATTTCGCTATTTCCACGATCATGATCCGCGGATTCTGGACGTTGTTCTGGATGATCCGAAGGTGGCAAAGATTATTCTGACCCGAAATCCGGTCGAAAGCTATGTGAGCTTGAAGATCGCGCAGACCACAGGGCAGTGGAAGCTAACAGATATGAAGGCGCACAAAACCGCAAAGGCGGAGTTTGTGGCCGAGGAATTCGAGGCGCATCTGAATGCTTTGCAGGCTTTCCAGCTTTTGTTGATGAATCGTTTGCAAACCAGCGGCCAGACCGCGTTTTACGTTGCTTACGAAGACCTTCAAAGCGTTGAGGTAATGAACGGTATCGCGACCTATCTTGGCGTGCCGGAGATGCTGGAAGAGCTTGACGATAGCCTTAAGAAGCAAAATCCGAGCCCGCTACATGAAAAAGTTACTAACTACGCGCAAATGGAACAGGCGCTTGCGCGACTTGATCGCTTTGACCTGAGCCGGACGCCGAACTTTGAGCCGCGGCGCGGCCCGAATGTGCCTGGCTATGTGACGGGCGTGAAGGCGCCCTTGCTGTTTATGCCGATCGCTGGAGGTCCACAGCAAGAGGTGCGCCGATGGCTTGCAGCGCTTGACGGAGAAAAGCAGAATGCGCTGGGCAGTAAGATGACCCAGAAAGATCTAAGGCAGTGGAAACGCAAGAATGAGGGGCATCGCAGCTTTACGGTGCTACGCCATCCGATCTTGCGGGCGCATGAGGTCTTTTGCCACCGTATCATGAATTCGGACAAAGGTAGCTACCTGCAACTGCGTCGGACCTTGGTTCGCCGGTACAAACTGCCACTGCCTGAAGAGGGGCAAGAGGGAAGCATTGGCGTTAACGCCCACCGCACGGCGTTTGTCGCGTTTCTGAACTTCCTAAAGGGCAATCTTGCGGGGCAGACCGCCGTTCGTGTTGATCCCGCCTGGTGCACTCAGGCCGAGGCGATCAAGGGTTTTGGTGACTTCACGCTGCCGGATGTCATTCTGCGCGAAGATACGTTGCCGCGCGACCTGACAGCGCTGGCGTCTGCGGTTGGATATGATGAGAAACAGCGAATCGAACCAGCAGGTTTTCATGGAAAATACGCGTTGGAAGACATCTATGATGATGAAATCGAAGCGCTCGGCGCGGATGTATACCAGCGCGATTACATGATGTTTGGGTTTGGGCGCTGGCGCTAAAGCTTAGGCGGCTTTAACGCCTTCTGCTTCCGTAAGGATGGTATAGAGGGTGTTCGCCGATGGGTTTGCCCGTAGCTTGGCGCAAATGCCGGTGTCACGCAGTGTGCGCGATACAAGAGCAAGTGCTTTTAGGTGTTCCACACCTGCGTTTTCGGGCGCAAACAAAGCAAATGCAATATCGACAGGCTGGCGATCAACTGACCCAAAATCCACAGGTTTTTCAAGAAGCACGAAAAGACCGGTTACATTTGTGATTCCATCAATCCGCGCATGAGGAAGAGCCACACCGTGGCCAACACCTGTCGGGCCAAGCGCTTCACGCGCAAGAAGTGCCTCGACAACGGTTTGTGCGTTCAGGCCATGTACCGATTCCGCAAGTTCAGCCAAATCCGTGAGAAGGCGCTTCTTGCTGGTGGTCGATGACAGTACTTTAACCGCCTCTGGCGACAGAAGTTTTGCAAAGTTCATTTGTCTGCTTTTCCCTGTGAGCGCGCGCCTAAGCGCGCGCCATAGCTCAGTCTCTATGCAGGGTCAATCCAACCGATGTTGCCGTCTTCGCGGCGGTATACCACGTTGACCCCGTCTTTGTCTTGTTTCTTGAACACCAGAACCGGTGCGCCAGAAAGCTCCATCTGCATGACCGCTTCCCCGACAGACAAAGTAGCAATCTTTGTCTCCATCTCGGCGATGATCATAGGTTGTAAGCTGTCGGGCTCGTCCCCTTCTGTGTTCGTCTCTGATGCCAGTATATAGGAGGAAGCGCCCAAAAGCTCAACAGGTTCTGCACGTTGTTGGTGATGATCTTTCAACCGACGCTTGTACCTTCTTAGTTGCTTTTCCATCTTCTCGCTGCAGGCATCGAAAGCGGCATAGATCTCGTTTGCGTGGGCCTTGGCCGAAGCTGTAAGGCCTGTTGAAAGGTGTACCGTTGCCTCACAAACAAACTCGTGGGCCGATTTGGAAAAAACAACGAGGGCATCAGTCGGTCGTTCGGCGTATTTCTGGACGGCCGCGCCCAGGTCATTTTTGACGTGTGTTTGCAGTGCGTCGCCGATATCGATTTGTTTTCCGCTGATCTGGTACCGCATAGTGTCTCCTTTAATGTGTAATCTGATCGCAAAAGGCGCGCCCAAGAAGGGCGGTCCAATGTGTGATCAGATGCGGGGAATGGCGGCAGTCTTTAGAATGTTGAAGGCCGTCCCACCCGAAGGTGGCGCAACCTTTCCAAACATGCAAAGCCAGTTCGCCATAGTTCGATTAGACGACTTGAGACCCTTACGAGTCAATCATTTAAGATGGGAACAGGCAGGAAGTAGCGTTAAACCTACTTAAGAAATCTTAAAGTTGTCGCCAAGGTATACGCGGCGCACATCACCGTCTTGCACCACTTCGTCCGGAGTGCCGGACATCAACACGCGGCCTTCGTGCAAGATATAGGCCCTATCGACAATCTCCAGCGTTTCCCGGACGTTATGATCCGTAATCAGTACGCCGATACCTCTTTTTTTGAGGTCAGAAACAAGGTGGCGGATATCCCCGACCGAAATAGGATCAACGCCCGCAAAGGGTTCGTCCAAAAGCAGATACTTGGGGTTCGCTGCCAGACAGCGGGCGATCTCGACGCGCCGCCGTTCTCCGCCCGAAAGGGCCATCGCCGGAGCACGCCTTAGGTGTTCGATGGAAAATTCACTAAGTAATTCATCCAGCCGCAGCATCTTTTTCCGGCGGTCCCGCTCGACAATATCAAGCACGGCAAGGATGTTATCCTGTACCGAAAGGCCACGGAAAATGCTCATTTCCTGCGGGAGGTATCCGATGCCAAGCTGTGCGCGGCGATACATCGGCAGCGTTGTTACGTCTTTACCATCAATTGTGACGGAACCGCTTTCCGCAGTTACAAGGCCCGCGATGGAGTAGAATGTGGTTGTTTTACCAGATCCGTTTGGTCCCAGTAGGGCGACAACTTCCCCACGCATCAGCTCCATCGAAAAATCGCGGATGACGACTTTCTTCCGGTAAGATTTTCGCAAATGCGAAATCCGAAGGCCGGCGTTGCCGTCTTGTACCGTTAGGTCAGGGGCGCTCATTCGTTTTTGCTACCGGTCTGCAAACTTGTCCGCACATTGCCGGACATCCGCGCAGTTCCATCCTCTAGTCTGATGGTCATGGTATCGGCGCTTAGCGCGCTGGCACCTTGGGCAAGCAGTACATTGCCGCTCATCACGATGGTGCCGTCATCAATACTGTAATCCGCGCGTTGCGCTTCAGCGGCATCTGGCCCCGACACAAGCGTAACGCCGCCGGTAGCCTCCAATTTGGCTATTCCATCCGCTGTGGCACGATAAACGACCAGCACACGCTGTGCAGATAGACGCATCTCGCCTTGTCCGATCACAACGTTTCCAGTGAATATCGCTGTGCCAGTTTCTTGGTCGACAGCAAGCTCATCCGAACTCACCTCCACCGGAAGGCTGGTGTCTTGTGCGATGGTGCCAAACGCGACGCTTGCGCCTTGCGCTGCGGCCTGCATTGAAAAGAGAGCTGAAAACAGCGCGATCAGCAGTAAACGAAGGCCCATAATTAGAAACACTTTCTTGCTCAGTTGGGGGTGTATACCAGCTTCACCCCGTCACTGAAAAGCATTTGCGTTGAATCGGTCGGATTTGGCTTGAACACCCGCATTTTCCCCGCAGTCAACTCACCCAATGGACCTGATGCGAGCACCTCTCCGTCGGTCGCAACATCAAGATCGGAAATCATCGCGGTGAGGCGCGCTGTGTTGATATGGTAACCGGTCGATGTGTCCATGATCACGTCACCATTCAGCACGGCGGTGTTCGCACCGATATCCAGTTCGGCCACATCTGCCTGCAGTTTGAATGTGGCTCCATCGACGGCTTCGAGGGTGGCTAACACATTTTCTGCACGGTTGCCCCCCACACGCCCGGGCAGCGTAACAAGTTTTTCGGCAGAGAATGACATCTGGTCACCACCGGTGGTGGCCCCTGAAAAGAATGGCCCGGTGATTTGCTGATCGCGCAGACGTTCCTGAATTTCGACGTCGGCAAACGGAATGGGAGTGTCTGTGTCCAGTGCCCGTGACAGCAGGAACAATGTAGATAGCAAGGCAAGTGCCGCCAACGGGAACGCCACCTTTAGCAGCGCAACCATGCGCGAATACCGGTCGCGCCTGATTCTGGGCGCTGAGGCGTCACGCATGGGCGAAAATATCTGTATCCGGCCAACCAGCCAGATCAAGCTGTGCGCGCATGGGCAGGAAATCATAGCAGGCTTGGGCCATTTCCATACGCCCCTCTCGCTCCAACATACCGTTCAGGACATCGCGCAGCCTGTGCAGATAAAGGACGTCGGAAGCAGCATAGTCGATTTGCGCTTTTGTCAGGGTGGGCGCACCCCAGTCGCTGGATTGCTGTTGCTTCGAGATGTCTACACTCAGAAGCTCTTGCAGAAGCTTGGCCAACCCGTGTCTGTCCGTATAGGTGCGGACCAACCGGCTGGCAATTTTCGTGCAATAGACGGGCGCTGCCACGGTGCCAAAAGCTTTAAACATCGCGGCAATGTCGAAGCGGCCGAAGTGAAACAGCTTAAGCACGTCTGGATCAGCCAGCAGGCGACACAGATTTGGCGCTTCTGTCTGGCCGCGTGCAATCTGGATCAGATGGGCATGCCCATCCCCAGACGAAAGCTGCACAACGCACAGCCTGTCGCGTTGCGGGTGCAGACCCATGGTTTCACAATCGATAGCGACGACCGGCCCAAGGTCCAGCCCGTCAGGGAGATCATTCTGGTATACTTTGTTTGTCATGGCTCGATCTATACAGGCAGGGAGAAGAAGGGGAAAGCGCGCCGCCGCTAGCTGGGCAGGATCTCGTCGGGCGATGGTCGCGGAAAGCTGTTTAGCAGCGTATCGACTAAAACGTGGCAACTGTGTCCCGGCCAGTCTTTTGGCAAAAGTGCACGGGGCAAGGTTGGGTGCCGCAGGACAATCCGGCGCCAGTTGTGAACGATTAAGCAGCGCAAAACTGTTGTCTGAAGCGCATCCAGAGTGCCGCTGTCCAGAGAAGTGCTGGCATGTTTCAGGATTGGCAGGAGGGCGCTGTATTCAGCTTCCAGCATCTGCGCGCCGATCTGTTCACGCAGCCAGTCCGGCGTTTGTCCGCCGCTTAGTACCAAAGCATTCTTTGGTGGGCGTGAAGCTGCGCTACCTAGAAAGACACGCGGCACCAAGGGTGCGAATCCTTGCTCGGCCATTTCCTCACGAGGGACCGTGCCGCTGTCTTCAAGCACAAGCAGCTGCCAGCCGGGTTCTTGCGCATTCGGGCTTGAGTAGATGCGCGCGCTTGCACGCAGTGTTTCTTGTCTGCTGGTTGGTGTAAGCGCGTGTCGTCGTGTTCGGCCCTGCTTTTGTGAAACAATCCACCCATCATTTCGCAGCCGGTGGAGGGCAACACGCACTGCTTCAGGCCGCACATCCATCTCTGTCATCACTGCCGACAAAACCGGCCCGTCGATAGAACTTCCATCGGCTTGAGCCAAGTCACCGAATAACGTTACCATTAAGGACCAGACACGCTGTCCGCCCAGCGTCAAAAGGGCTGTTTTGGTCTGATCGAAGGCGTCACTGGGCATCACGAAGGTCCGTTAAGTCTCATTGCGCTAACTATAGCGCTATACAGTCCCGACACCAGCCTGACGGTTTAGCGGCTGGATACGATAGCAACAGCTTTCGTGTGCTCATTTGGTTGTGAAAAACGCAGCTTCAGGCTTACCGCTGGGGTATGATTGCCCATCCATTGTTTTCATCGACCAGCCTTTCCGAAGAAACGCTTATGCAATCTCGGCCGCGATAAGGCTGACGAAGTCACCCATCTTCACGAGACCGGGCACATGTCGTGCGGTGAGGATACCGGAACGTAGGGCGCAACATTCCGTGGGCGCCACACCGGTTCGGTCGGCAGGCCAAACCCGTGCAACCGCTTGTCCTGTTGCCACCTGCTCTCCTAACTCAACAAGATATTCAATGATTCCCGACTGTTGAGAGAATAGAAAACAATTCCCATCCGGCATATCCAGCTGCTGGGTAGGGTCCAGGGACACCTCTCCGGTCATGATACCTGCGTGGATGAGCAGATTGCGAATGCCCTTGCGCGCAACGGCGACTGTTCGAGGCGTGGAGCTGCCCGCGCCGCCCAGTTCGGTGGTTACAAAGACCTTGCCCTGACTCTCAACCTCGGTGTCAAACATTCCGACGTTGTCAATTTCAAGCATCCGGACGGAGTAAGGTGCGTTGAAGGCTTGCATTGCGGCCATGCAAGCGGCCTCTTGGATCTTGTCATCAAGAATATGCGCGGCGGCGAAGGGCAGAAAATCCAAAGTGCGACCGCCCGAGTGGAAGTCGAGCACGATATCAGCCTGTGGAACCAAATTGGTGGCAATGTAGTGGCACAGCTTTTGGGTCACGGTCCCATCGGGGCGGCCCGGAAAGCTGCGGTTCATATTCGCCCCATCGATAGGGGAGCAGCGCAGGCCGGCAGAAAAGGCAGGTAGGTTCATCGCGGGCAGGATGATGACACGACCTGTGATATCTTCAGGTTTGAGCGCTAGAGCAAGCTCTTGCAGGGCAATCGGCCCCTCGTATTCGTCACCGTGATTGGCACCCGTCAGCAAGGCAGTTGGCCCAGCGCCATTCGAGATCACTGTGATCGGCACCATGACCGACCCCCATGCGCTGTCATCGCGGCTATGTGGTAGCTTGAGAAAGCCGTGGTGAACGCCGTCCGCATCCAGCGGGATTGTAGGGCTAATCGGGTTCCGGCTCATGCCTTCACCGAAAGCTTGCGCGGTGTTGTGCACAGGCACTCATGGCCCGTCTCGGTGATCAGAATAGGTTCAGTAATCTCTAGCCCGCCATCGTCCAGCCAAAGCGCGGGCATGAAATGGAATGTCATGCCGGGCTCCAAAATAGTTGTATCCCCACGACGGAAAGAGATCGTCCGTTCGCCCCAATCTGGTGGATAGCTTATCCCGATGGCATAGCCACAGCGCCCTTCCTTTTCGAATCCTGCATCGTTGAGCGTTTTGTTAAAGGCATTTGCGATGTCTTGGGCTTGATTGCCGGGTTTTGCATGCTCTAATCCGGCCTCCATGGCGTCCAGTACCGCGGCTTCGGCGTCCAGATACTTTTGCGGTGCGGCCCCTAAAAACAGAGTACGCGATTGCGGGCATTGATAACGCTTATGTGCGCCTGCGATCTCGAAAAATGTCGCCTCACCGGTTTTCATCGGCTTGTCGTCCCAAGTAAGGTGCGGTGCTGTGGCATCCATGCCAGAGGGTGCCATCGGTACAATCGCAGGGTAATCGCCCCAGTGCCCGTCGGCCCCCCGAATGGCAGTAGAATAGATTTCTGCCACCAGATCATTCTTGCGCATGCCCACTTCTGCTACATCAAGGATGCGCGCGTGCATGGTTTCTACAATCCTTGCAGCGCGGCGCATGTATTCGATCTCTTGCGCTGATTTGACAGCACGTTGCCAGTTCACAAGGCCGGTGGCATCCGAAAACTTGGCGCTGGGCAGTGCATTGGTCAGGCTCATGTGGGCGGCTGCGGTGTAATAGTAGTTGTCCAGCTCGACCCCGATGTGCGCCCCTTCCAGCCCATGTGCTGCCATAAGCTTGGCCAGTTCTTGCATCGGGTGCTTTTCAGGGTTCTGCACAAAGGTATCGTCATAGCCGCAAATACTGTCGGCATGCTCCATGAATACAGTAAGGCCTGCACCTACAGCATCCATCGCACGGCCCCACCAAACAGGCTCACCCTGCTGCGTGAGCAGGACACCCTGATGCACGTAGAAAGACCAACCATCGTACCCTGAAAGCCAGGACATGTTGGATGGATCGGTAACAAATATCGCATCAAGACCTGCGGCATCCATCGCTTTGCGTGTCTTTTCGATTCGGGTCAGGTATTCACCGGTGGTGAAATTTGGCGCTGGGTCATGCATGGGCTGTCTCCGGCTTTGGCGATGCGATAGGGTAAAGCTGGTTTGTTTTTCGGCTTTTGGCTAGCAACGTAAGCGGCATCTCTTGCCGCTTTCCGACACAAAAAGTCGCGTAGCAGGGTAGCGGATCGGGCACGGACCCCATACCACTGACGCAGGACTCTATTAGGAGAATGCGATGAACAAGCCGCTGACCAATGATGTGCTGAGCCAATGGGACCACGATCATTTCTTTCACCCCTCCACCCATCTGGGCCAGTTTGCCCGCCGTGAAATGGGGAACCGGATTATTCAAACGGCCAAAGGCGTGCACATTACTGATCGTGAAGGGCGCAGCCATCTGGATGCCTTTGCGGGACTTTATTGCGTGAACGTCGGCTACGGACAGACCGAAATTTCAGAAGCGATCGCCGCGCAAGCGCATGAATTGGCATATTACCATTCTTACGTTGGTCACGGCACAGAAGCGTCGATCACATTGTCACGCATGATCGCAGAACGCGCGCCCGAGGGCATGAACCATGTCTACTACGGGATGAGCGGTTCGGACGCGAACGAGACCAACGTCAAGCTGGTCTGGTACTACAACAATGTGCTGGGTCGTCCTCAGAAGAAAAAGATCATCTCGCGCTGGCGCGGGTATCACGGATCGGGTTTGGTGACAGGCTCGCTCACCGGGTTAGAGTTGTTCCACAAAAAGTTCGATCTGCCCCTTAGCCATGTGGTGCATACCGATGCGCCCTACTATTTCCGCCGTGCTGACCGCGACATGACAGAAGCCGCATTCAGCGCCGATTGCGCGGCAAAGCTAGAGGCGCTTATCCAGCGCGAAGGACCTGATACGATCGCCGCGTTTATCGGGGAACCTGTGTTGGGCACAGGCGGTATTGTTCCGCCACCAGAAGGGTATTGGGCTGCCATTCAGGCGGTGTTGGACAAATATGACATCCTGTTGATTGCGGATGAGGTTGTGACAGGTTTTGGCCGTCTGGGTACCATGATGGGATCTGAACACTACGGGATGAAACCCGACCTGATCACGATCGCCAAAGGTCTCACCTCGGCTTATGCGCCTTTGTCTGGCTCGATCGTGTCGGACCGGATGTGGAAAGTTCTTGAACAGGGAACGGACGAATTTGGTCCGATCGGCCACGGCTGGACGTACTCTGCGCATCCTATCGGTGCGGCGGCGGGTGTGGCCAATCTCAAACTGCTCGACAGTCTTGATCTCGTGAGCAACGCAGGCGCTGTCGGTGGGTACCTGAACGCAGCAATGCTTCAGGCGCTGGGCGACCATGTAAATGTCGGCGATGTGCGCGGCGAAGGGATGCTTTGCGCGGTCGAACTGGTGCGTGATCGCGATGACCGTGTCTTCTTTGACGCATCAGAGAAGGTCGGCCCCCGTATCGTTGCAGCAATGTTCGAACGTGGCGTGATTGCTCGTGCCATGCCGCAAGGCGATATCATTGGCTTTGCACCGCCTTTCCCGTTGACGCGGGAACAGGCTGATGAGGTTGTGGGCGTGACAAAAGCAGCTGTAGAAGAAGTGCTGGGCTAAACTATCGGGCGTAACCTTGAAGTTCGGTGAAAATTGGCGGCTGGCCCACTGGTCAGCCGCGCTGAATCCGCAGCCGGGCCAATACGCCTGTGGCGCCATCTTCAAAAGTGAGCGAACCACCGTGCAGGTTTGCGATGGTGGCAACGATGGTCAAGCCTAATCCATAGCCTTTGATCGTCTTGGTGTTATCGCCCCGTTGAAAAGGCGCCATCAACGCTTCTATGTCAGCGGCAAGATTATCTGACCCTTCATCTTCAACGACAATGGTCGCGGTTTCCGCGTCCGTCTCCAATGATACCGTCGCACGTCGCCCGTATTTGAGCGCGTTATCGATCAAATTGGTCAAGGCACGTTCCAGCGATATCGGGCGCCCGATGATTGTCACCTCTCTTTCGCCTGCCACCACGGTTTGACCCTGACGGGACATGAAAACGGAACTGGCCCCCTTCACGATCACGTCTTTTGCAGGTTGGAGGGACACAGCATGCCCCATGTCTTCGTAGTTTGAAACAATCGCATCCAAGAGAGATGTCAGGGAAATTTTGCGGGGGCTTTCGACGTTCATTTCCGCGCGCGTGTACGTCAGGACGCTTTCGATCATATCCGTCATGCTATCGATGTCGGCCTCTAGTTTTCCGCGCAGGGTCGGGTCTTTGATCAAAGCTGCCCTTAGGCGTAGCCGTGTCGCAGGCGTGCCCAGATCGTGACTGACGCCTGATAGTACCGCAGCGCGCCCTTCAAGCTGCGCACGCTCTGTCTCAAGATATGAGTTTACAGAAGCGACGATGTCTTGCAGTTCTTGCGGGCCCTGAATGTCATAGCTCGCGGGGCCACCAACGCGCCTCCGGTTGCGCAGCTGCGTTGCAAAAAGAGTGAACTCCGATGACAGGTTGAGAGAGATCGTCATCACAGTTGCAATAACGATAGCGGTCAAAAGGACGGCCAGCAGGCGCCTGTCGGATGGTGCCGCATCACATCCCCAAACGCTTGCACCATCTATCCGCATCCACGGCGCATCGCCAAAGCGCGCAAGTACAAGAGGATCACTGCAATAGGAAGCAAGCAGCCGAAAGACATTTCCGGTCTTATCTGCCGCTGTTTGACCTTCTTCGACGGTCAGTTCAGCAAGGCTGTACACCAGATCAGGAGACAGGATTACGAGCGCGAGAGGCGCGTCTGACTGTGGATTCGCAGTGTCTGCGGAAATTGGAATGTTGGTTTCTCGGGCGGCACGGGGCGCGCCGGTTACCTGCTGGAAATCCCCTGTGGTGGCCAAGACCTGATCTTGCTCTGACAGAACTTCGAACTGAACGCCTTGAGGGGGCAGGGCATTGTCCTTCAGGGCCCTATGGACCGCAGTGCCTGTTATGTAGGCTTCGCTTTGGTATTGGCGCCAGTCGAAGTTCGACTTTGCCCATAGCCAGACAACAATACCGCCGGCGATGAAGGCGCTGATCACCAAGATACTGGTCAGCCCCCACAGGCTACGCAAGGGATTGGTCAAGACATGACCGCCTCGACATCCGTAGCAAGGACATATCCGACGCCGCGCTCTGTCTTCAGAAGTTTCGGGTCTTTCGGGTTTGTTTCTATCTTGCTGCGAAGGCGACCGATCAAGACATCAATAGACCTGCCTACAGCGTCGCCGGTTTGCGGGGCTTCGCCAGTGACGTCCAAAGCAGAGGCAATTTCTTCGCGGGTAAGTGGGATATGCGGGTTGGCGATTAGGACCTGAAGCAATGCTGTCTCACGCCGTGAAAGTGCTACTTGGACTTGGTTGGGTGAAATTACCTCTTCGCGCTTTGCGTCATAGGTCCAGCCAGCGAACTGGAACACCTTTGTGTGTCGACGGTGGATAAGCGACGATGACCTGCGCGCACGTGCCAGAACCGCCTTCACCCGTACCAAGAGAAGTTCAGGGTTGAACGGTTTGGCCACGTAATCATCTGCGCCAACAAGGTAACCTTCCATGCGCTGATGGTCGGCTGAAAGGGCCGATACCATGATAATCGGGATGTCCTGCTCATCGCGCAGACGGCTGCAAATTTCCAAACCGTTCTCATCGCCCAACATGACATCGAGCAAGATAAGATCGACGCGCCCGTTCTCAAGATGCGCGCGCACTTCACTTTCGGTCGCTGCAGGCAGGGCAATGGCCCCGTTCTGCTGGAAGAACTGGGTCATCATCTGGCGGACTTCTTTGTCGTCATCGACGATGAGTATTCTGGGAATCGCCACTTAGATACCTCCCTTGTAAATCTCCCGATGCGGCGCGCTTCACACTTCTTACGTAATAACAGGCAGCAAAATCGATGCCTTTGTAACAACCTGTAACGGTCACGTCATTTATTTCATCTTGGGGCGGATTTGGCCGCGTTGCATCCATTGCGTAGTTGCGAAAGCTTCTGCACTCTTACTCGATCGAAGCCGCTTAAAACGGCATTTTCTGGGAGGAATTCGAAATGAAATCGTATATTACTGGCGCGGTGTCCGGCATCGCATTGTTGGTTGCAGGCGCAGTTCAGGCAGAGCCACAGGTAGAAGTTCTGCATTATTGGACATCCGGCGGCGAAGCCAAATCCGTGGCTGTTCTGCAGCAAGAGTTCGCAGATAACGGCGGCACCTGGACAGACATGCCTGTTGCTGGCGGTGGGGGCGATGCTGCAATGACAGCTCTGCGCGCCCGTGTTCTTGCAGGCAACGCGCCCACGGCTGTCCAGTTGAAAGGCCCTGCCATTCAGGAATGGTATGACGAAGGCGTGCTGGCTGATATTTCCGCTGTTGCAGACGCAAACGGGTGGGCAGATGTTCTGCCGGAATCAATCGCCAACCACATGAAGTGTGAAGGTACATGGTGTGCCGCACCCGTAAACGTCCACCGCGTTGACTGGATCTGGGCAAACGCCGAAGTCCTGAAAGCCAACGGCATCGAAATGCCGACAACGTGGGACGAATTCAATGCGGCGGCGGAAAAACTGTCTGCGGCAGGGATTATCCCGCTCGCGCACGGTGGTCAGTCATGGCAGGACGCAACAGTGTTCGAAGCAGTGGCGCTGGGCATTCTGGGGCCAGACGGCTTCCGCAAAGCCTTTGTCGATCTCGACAAAGAGACGCTGACGTCCGACGGTATGGTCAAGGTTTTCGACCAGATGCGTTTGATGCGCGGCTATGTTGATCCCAATTTCTCCGGTCGTGACTGGAATCTGGCAACAGCGATGGTCATGAACGGCGAAGCAGCCTTTCAGATCATGGGTGACTGGGCCAAGGGTGAGTTTATGGCGGCAGGTAAAGTTCCGGGCGAGGACTTCTTGTGTATGTCCACACCGGGTGACGGGTTCCTGTATAACGTAGACAGCTTTGCGATGTTCGCGGTTGATGGCGATGACAAGAAGCAGGGTCAGGACCTTCTGGCGAAGCTTGTCGTGGGTAAGAACTTTCAGGAAGTGTTCAATCTGAACAAAGGCTCTATTCCAGCCCGTACAGATGTAGCGCTTGATAAATTCGACAGCTGCGCGACGCTGTCGTCAGACGACATGGCGGCAAGCTCTTCCAACGGCTCTTTGCTGCCAAGCTATGCCCACGGGATGGCGCTGCGCGGTGCGCAGGCCGGTGCGATCACAGATGTTGTGACAGCACACTTTAACTCTGACTTGTCCTCCGAGGATGCAGTGCAGCAGTTGGCAACAGCAGTCGCCAACAGCATGTAAATGCCCAACTCTGCCCCCTCCATGTGATGGGGGCAGAACCTCCTATTAGGGACTGATACCATGACCAAGTGGCTTGAAGATAATATGCCCAAAATGGTTCTGGCGCCTTCGTTCATTGCGATCCTGATTTTCGTCTATGGCTTCATTGCGTGGACGGCCTGGGTTTCATTGACGCGGTCGCGCCTGCTGCCAAAATACGAAATCGAAGGCTTCATCCAGTATGAACGCCTGTTTGCATCGCCGCGCTGGGATACCGCATTCGGGAACCTGTTTGTTTTTGGCATCCTGTTTATCGTCATTGCGATGGTTCTAGGGCTGGTTTTGGCTATTCTACTGGATCAGAACATCCGGACCGAAGGGGCGCTGCGCACGATCTATCTTTATCCAATGGCCCTTTCGATGATTGTCACAGGGACAGCATGGAAGTGGATTCTGAACCCCGGTCTGGGGTTGGAAGCGACAGTTCGCGGTTGGGGTTTTGAAGACTTTACCTTTGATTGGCTGATCAACCCCGACATGGCAATCTATGCGATTGTTATCGCGGCGATCTGGCAAAGCAGTGGGTTTGTGATGGCGCTTTTTCTTGCGGGCCTGCGGTCTGTGGATGGTGAGATCATCAAAGCGGCGCAAGTCGATGGTATTCCCACATGGCGCGTCTATACGGCCATTATTATTCCTTCGATGGCTCCGATATTTCTGTCTGCCTTCATCGTGCTTTCCCATCTTGCAATCAAAAGCTTTGATCTGGTCATTGCGTTGACTGGTGGCGGGCCGGGCTATGCGACGGATCTGCCGGCAACTTACATGTATGCCATGGCGTTTTCGCGCGGGGATATTGGTCAGGCGGCAAGCTCTGCGATGGTCATGATGATGGTGGTTTTCACGATTGTGGTTCCGTACCTCTATTCAGAATTGAGGTCCAAAGATGGCTAATTCTTCAACACACTCAGGCATGGGTCAAAATCAGGTTGGTAAACAGGCACTCCGCTGGGGGCTGTACCTTATGCTTGGCGTGTTTGCGATCTTCTACCTGATGCCGCTATTTGTGATGGTGATGACCTCACTCAAAAGCCTTGATGAAATTCGTACCGGTGATCTGATCTCACTGCCGCGGGCAGTAACTCTGGATGCGTGGCGTACTGCGTGGTCCGGTGCCTGTACCGGAATCCAGTGCGAGGGCATGCGGCCCTACTTCTGGAACTCTGTCCTGATCGCTATTCCCGGGGTGCTGATCTCAACCTTGTTAGGGGCAATGAACGGCTATGTGATTTCGCAGTGGAATTTCCGTGGCGCGAATATCATCTTTTCGCTGATGCTGTTCGGTTGCTTCATTCCGTTTCAGGTGGTTCTGCTGCCTATGGCACGGGTTCTTGGCATGATGGGAATCGCAGGAACAATCCCTGGTTTGATCTTCGTGCACGTGATCTACGGTCTTGGCTTCACGACGCTGTTTTTCCGGAATTACTATGTCACGATCCCGTCTGAACTGACCAAAGCGGCCAAGGTAGACGGCGCTGGTTTCTTCCGCATCTTCTGGTCCATTTTCCTGCCGCTTTCTATCCCGATCATCGTGGTGACGGTCATCTGGCAGTTCACACAAATCTGGAATGACTTCCTGTTTGGGGTGTCCTTTAGTCAAGCAGGCACACAGCCCGTCACTGTGGCGCTCAACAATATCGTAAATTCGACCACAGGCGTTAAGGAATACAACGTGGATATGGCCGCAGCGATCATCGCAGCGCTTCCGACCCTCTTTGTCTATGTCGTTGCTGGTAAATACTTTGTCCGGGGTCTGACCGCCGGCTCCGTGAAAGGATAACTCACATGTCTCCGATCCTTGAAATAAATAATCTCTATAAAAGCTACGGCAATACGGAGATCCTGAAAGACGTGAATGTCTCGATTGAGCAGGGTGATTTCCTCGTGCTTGTCGGGCCGTCAGGGTGCGGTAAATCCACGCTGCTGAACTGCATCGCAGGGCTGGAGCCGATCACCGGCGGCGATTTGCACATCGACGGGCGCAACATGACAAATGTCAGCCCGAAAGACCGTGATATCGCGATGGTTTTCCAATCCTACGCACTCTATCCGACCATGACAGTGGCAAAGAACATCACTTTTGGGATGAAAGTTCGGGGCGTCGATCAGGCGACCCAAGATGAAAAGCTGTCCTATGTCGCGCAGCAATTGCAAATCGAACCGCTGCTAAAGCGTAAGCCCGGCCAATTGTCGGGCGGTCAGCGTCAGCGCGTAGCGATGGGGCGCGCACTTGTGCGCGATCCAAAGCTGTTTCTTTTTGACGAACCGCTGTCCAACCTTGACGCCAAGCTGCGCGTGGAGATGCGCACAGAGCTTAAGGCGCTGCACCAGCGGCTTGATGCGTCAATGGTTTATGTGACCCATGACCAAATCGAAGCGATGACACTTGCCACCAAAATCGTTGTGATGAAGGGCGGTGTGATCCAGCAGATGGGAACACCTGCAGAAATCTATAACCGCCCTGCCAATCTTTTTGTCGCCGACTTCATGGGAAGCCCCGCGATGAACCTTATTCCAGCCAAGACCCGTACGAAGGGCGATGAGGTTCAAATCGAAATCACCCGCCAGAACAAAGAGCCGATCATTCTGACCGACACTAAAAATCGCGATCTGCCGCAGGATGTTATCATTGGTGTGCGTCCGGAACATATTGGCGACGTGAATGGCCAGAACGAAGATATGCAAGCAGCCGAGTGTCTTATTGATATTGTGGAGCCAGCCGGTGCTGATACTTTTGCCGTTATGCAGCTTGGCGGTAAGCACGTTACCGCACGTCTGTCATCGGACACCAACGCAACCGCCGGTGTAGCGCAAAAGCTGGCATTTGACCTGGCGAAGGTCTCCTACTTCTCGCCTGATACTGGTCTGCGGTTGAACTAGGAAATGCGACTGGTAGCAGATATTGGCGGTACGAATTCGCGCTTGGCGCTTAGCCTGTCAGGTACGATTCAGACGGCAACGATAAAGACCTACGCCAACAAGGAGTGGGATAGTCTTTATGCGATCATAGCTGATTATCTATCGCGTGACGGAATTGTTGCGCCCAATGAACTGGTCGTTGCAGTGGCAGGTCCGGTCCAGGGTAATCGTGCGGCACTGACAAATCGGGATTGGGAGGTTGAAACTGGCAGACTGAAGGAAGTCTCCGGAGTCACTTCGGCCGGACTGCTAAATGATCTCTCTGCATTGGGGTATGCAGTGCCGCATCTGGCGGCAGATCAGTTGCGGGTGGTGAGCGCGGACAAGCCAAAGATAAGCGGACCCGCTCAGTCGCTGGTCGTTGGGATTGGCACGGGGTTCAATGTCAGTCCTGTTTTTGAGCACGCAGGCTCTGTCCTTTGTCCTGCAGTCGAAGCCGGTCACTTGTCGATGCCAAGTAGCATCACTTTGCTGCTTCAGGACCTGGGGTTTGCGCCTGACCGGTTTTCTACGATTGAGGCGCTCTTTTCCGGTCGCGGTTTCATCTCGTTTTGCAGCAGCCTCACAGGTGATCGGGCGCTGGAAGGAACGACAATCGTCTCAGCTTATGGTATTCCGTCTGAAGCAAAGCTTACAGCTGCAGTCGATCAGTATGCGGCTCTTCTAGGGCATCTGCTTCGGGATCTGACGTTGGCTTATATGCCGTCTGCCGGAATCTATTTTGCGGGCAGTGTCGCGCGGGCGATCATGACAATGGCGCCCGCCGTGTGCATTGATGTCCTTCGGCAGCCATTCAACATTCAAACGGTAAATGATGCGCCCGTCTGGATGATACAGGATGATCTGGCGGCGTTGTCAGGCTGCGCGCAGTTTGAGATTTTCTAGTCCGGTCGTGGCCAAATTGAGAGATCGCGGTAGAGACCAATTCACATATGCATCTGCGTGGGGTGGTCATATCTGTTCTAGGCAGGAGATAGCTGAATGAAACGCTCAACCATAAATGCAATTATGGCTGAGGCCGGTGACCTTATTTGCAAATACGGGTTTGTTTTGCCGCCCTTCGCTTTTTGGACGCCTGACGATTTCGTTTCACGAAAGGAAATGGCCCGCAATGTGATCGATGCGCGGTGCGGTTGGGATATCACAGACTATGGCGCCGGTGATTATGACAAGACAGGCTTGTTCCTGTTCACCTTGCGGAATGGCCGATTGGCCGACCTGAAGCGTGGTGGCGGGATGTGCTATGCTGAAAAGCTGCTGATCTCCCGTCAGGATCAGCTTAGTCCGATGCATACCCATGCGATTAAAGCCGAAGACATCATCAACCGCGGTGGTGCGACATTGATGGTTGAGCTTTATGGTTCCGATGATCAGGGCCGCTTTGCCGAGGACAGGGGCGGCACGGTTCTGTGTGACGGCATCCCGCGCGATTTCACCCCTGGTGAAAAATTGCGCCTCGCTCCGGGTGAAAGCGTGACGCTGATGCCGGGCGACTGGCATGCGTTCTGGGGAGAGGGTGGTGATGTATTGATAGGTGAAGTTTCGACTGTGAATGATGACGAGACTGACAACATCTTCCGCGAACCCATCGGTCGTTTCGCGACAATCGAAGAGGATGTTGCGCCAACCCATCTTCTGGTCAGTGACTACGCGCGTTGGCTTGCCTGAACCATGCCGCCAGCCTTGGCTTTTGGATAGTGGTTTCATCAGAACAAAACATACGCAGTTTGCCCCACCTGCAATCGTTTAAGTCGTGTTTGACGATTTAGAATGGAACATGGCTGGCGTTTAAGAGTTTGACACACTTAGTATTCGTTAATCAGGTGGCGGGCTGCTATATCCGGCGCGTCCGCCCCTGAACTATTAAATAGAAAGCCTGCATATAATGGATTTGGCTGCTCTCCTAAAGGAGTTCATCATCCTCTTGGTCGTCATCGACCCTGTGGGTACTATCCCTGTTTTTCTATTTGCTGTGCAAACGGTCCCTCAGCATCTGCATCGCCGCTTTGCTCTAAAAGCCGTTGCGATATCGGCGATCGTGCTGCTTGCGTTTCTTGTAGGGGGCCAACTACTGCTAGAGACCTTGGGTCTGCGGTTGGGATCGTTTCAGATCGCCGGCGGGGTGATCCTTTTCATTTTTGCCATGACTATGATCTTCGGCGACTCCAAACCATCGCGTGAGATCGAGGAAGCTGAGCGAGATCATCTTGCGGGTGCTGTGTTCCCGCTTGCCATGCCGTCAATCGCATCACCTGGTGCAATGTTGGCCATTGTTATCCTGACTGACAATCACACGGAATCTATTGCAGATCAGGCCATCACTGCGGGGCTTTTGTTGGTCGTTCTTCTGCTAACATTGGCCGCGCTTTTGGCCGCTAGCTATGTTCACAGGGTTATCGGTAATACCGGAGCCAGCGTCATCAGTCGCGTCATGGGCATTGTTCTTGCCACGATTGCTGTTGATTCAGTCGTTGGAGGGTTAGAGGCGCTGGGGTTGCTTGATGTTGTGCCAACAGCTGTTGAAACGCCGCTTGGTTAGACAGCGGAGGCCTGTGGTATAGACAGGGCCGCACGGCTGTACCGAAGGTACGCGTGTCCCTAATTTGCTGATATTATCAGGGTTTTCTTCAGTAGTTGTTTTACGTTTCCGAGCCGAAGATAAGCTTGCTGTATTTTGCCATGTAAATCCGAAGCCAAGGCGTGAATATTTCAGGCGTGGCTGCGATTTCTGCGTGAAGATCATCCAGTGTGATCCAGCGGATTTCCATGACCTCGTCGGGGTTCTGACGGATCATTACATCTGCGTCGGTTTCTACAACGAAAATTTCCACAACTTCATGCTCGGTTAACCCGTTGCCCACGTCCGCGCGATATTCGACTTGGCCGCGGTGTTCTACATGGACGTTGGTAATGCCCAACTCTTCGGCAAGACGACGTACCGCGCAATCGGCGTCCGGTTCATTCCATTCGGGATGCGTGCAACAGGTGTTCGCCCAAAGGCCGGGCGTATGGTATTTCCCCAAAGCACGACGCTGGATCAGCAAAGAGCCACCTGCCATTAGAAAGACTGAAACAGCCTTGTGGCGCAATCCGCGGACATGCGCATCAAGCTTTTCGACAGGCTGCATTTCTCCGTCAATCCAGGCTGGAATCATGATCGCGGTCATCGTGTCTCCGTCAAGTAGGGGATTAATCCCGCGTTTTCGTACCAGCCATTTCAGATGCGTAGGGTTCTTAGCGCCAATACCGCACTGTGCCAAGTGTTCCGCTTTTATGCATTTGGCATTCATACCCGTGTTTTAAGAAATTTTGCCCTTCACCGTCCGCCGGCGTTTGAGTTGCCTCAGTTTGACGCAGGTGTCCTTCGGCACCTTGGTCTTCCTTGGAAACTATGCGAGGTTCCTCTATCAGACCTTTACCTGAAAGGCCTACGGGCTAGGTAAGGTAAAGAACTTTTAGGAGGACTACCGTGAAACTACTCGCAGTCACAGCAATGGGTATGGCGCTGTTCAGCGCGCCCGTTTTCGCAGACGGCCATGCATCAGGTGATGCTGAGGCCGGTGAAAAGGTATTCAACAAGTGTAAAGCTTGCCACATGATTCAGGATGCTGATGGTAATGATATCGTCAAAGGTGGCCGTACCGGGCCCAACCTTTATGGCATTTACACTCGCACTGCGGGTTCCGCAGACTTCAAATATGGCGATTCCCTCGTGGAGGCTGGCGAAGCTGGGTTGGCATGGGATGAAGAAGCGTTCATCGGCTATGTCGCTGACCCCAAGAAATACCTCGCCGAATATAACGACGACAAGCGCGCAAAATCCAAGATGTCTTTCAAGCTGAGAAAAGCGGACGAAGCAGCTGATGTTTGGGCCTACCTTGTTTCTGTCGGCCCGGAGGTGAAGCCGGAAGGCTAAGCTTGCGATCCGGTTGAATTGAAATGGCGGTCCTTAGCAGGGCCGCCATTTTCGTTTTGGCCTACGGAGGGAAGAGGCGGCATCGCGCAAGTAACTATAACGCTCGCGCACGGGGGGCGTGGGCGAGCGTTCATTGTTCAGTCTTCGAAAACGGCCATACCCAGCCATTCAGCGATAAGGGCTGGTGTTTTCTCACCCTCGATCTCGATGGTCAAAAGGTTCTCTCGCAGCATATTTACTGGACCTTTGGGCGTCACTTTTTGCAGCATGAAGCGCCCGCGCAGGCGCGAACCAGCGAGTACTGGTTTCAGGAACCGCAATTTGTTCATGCCATAGTTGATGCCCATCACCTGACCGGGCAGCATGTTAAAGCAATCATAGGCAAATCGGCTGGCAAGAGAGAGCGTGAGGAAGCCGTGCGCAATGGAGCCACCAAAAGGTGTTTCCGCCGCTGCGCGTTCCGGATCGACGTGAATCCACTGTTCATCGCGCGTGGTCTTTGCGAATTCGTCGATCATTGCCTGATCAACGGTGATCCAGTTTGAAACTCCAACTTCTGTACCGATGAGCTTTTCAGCTTCGGCAAAGGCTGTATCGCGTGCTGACATGGGAATCTCCTTATGATGGATCAGCGGACACACGCACCATGCGCTTGCCCTTGTTGTCGCCGTTGAGAAGCCCGATCAGCGCGGATGGCGCATTCTCAAGACCTTCAACGATGTCTTCTGTTACTTTCAGTTGGCCACGTTCCATCATGCCCTGCATAGCGCGGATGGCCTTTGCGTCGTTATGGGCGAAATCCATCACGATAAATCCCTCCATCCGCAAACGCTTTACCACGATTGCGCCGGGCAAATTGCGCGGACCGGTTGGTGACGTGCTTTGATATTGGCTGATGGCACCGCAGCAAACGACACGGCCGCGCTCATTCATCAGGTTAAGCGCAGTCTCAAGAATCTCACCACCAACGTTGTCGAAATACACGTCTACCCCTTCAGGGCAGGCGGTGCGTAGGGCCTTGAACAGCCCGTCGGCGCGGTAATCGATACAAGCGTCAAAGCCGAACTGCTCCATCACCCAGTCGCATTTCTCTTGCCCGCCAGCGATTCCGACAACGCGACAGCCGAGTGACTTGGCGATTTGACCTACATAACCGCCAACCGAACCAGCAGCCGCAGATACCAGAACAGTCTCACCCGGTTGGGGCTGACCAACGGAGATCAGGCCGTGATAGGCTGTCTTGCCTGCAATCCCGAAGACCGACATCAGATTTGAAAGCTGCGGCACTTTTGGTAGCTTGGTGACTTTGTGCGCGGGCGCGGTCACATAGTCAGACCATGTCGCTTCTGCCGATACTATGTCACCGACGGCAATTTTGGTAGAGTTGGACTCCGTGACTTCGCAAATAGCATAGGTTGGCATCGCATCGCCTGCCTTTACCGCCGCGCGGTAGGTCGCGCCCTGCATCCAAGACCGATTGGCCGCATCTATGGACATGAGGATAACGCGCAGCAGGACCTCTCCTTCGCCAGGCGTGGGCATAGCGGTTTCGGTCAGTTTGAAGTTTTCCGGCGTCAGTTCGCCTTTTGGTAATTCGGCAACGACGATTTGGCGATTTGTCATACTGGGTTCCTTGAGGCTAGTGTGTTGGAAACGTGAAGGGATATTTGATGAGTAGCGAAGCACGACAGCACAGGTTCACCCCGCCGCAAGGGGCTACGGACATTTTGTTGATACGGCATGGTGAAACTCAGGCTGCGGTCCGTGGGCAAAGTTTTCCGATGGTAGACGGCCAAGGCGATCCGCCGTTGCGGCCCGAAGGTGAGGCGCAGGCCCATGCCGTTGCTGCACGGCTGAAGCTTGAAGCGATTGACGCGATCTATGTGACCACCATGCAGCGGACCCATCAGACCGCTGCGCCGTTGGCGACCGCTTTGGGCATCACGCCACTTGTCGAGCCTGATCTGCGAGAAGTCTTTTTGGGTGACTGGGATGGTGGTGAATTCCGCTTTCGCGCGGCCGAGAATGATCCGGCGATCCTGCGTGCGCGTGAAAAAGAGTGTTGGGGCGAGCTTCCGGGGGCGGAGACATTTATTGCCCTGCAATCGCGTGTCGTGCGCGGTCTGCGGCGCATTGCCACCGCGCATCCCGACCAGTTGGTCGCGGTGGTCGTGCACGGAGGCGTTGTCGGCGCAGCTTTGGCCGCTGCGACAGGTTCGCGTAATTTCGGATTTAACGGTGCCGATAACGGGTCCATCAGCCGCGTTGTGATCCATGGCGAACAAATGATCCTGCGGGGGTTCAATGACGTGGCGCACCTTTAGGGCGCGCCACGTGTGTATGATGGCATCACAGGGCATGAGAGCCTAGTCGACGTCCAATACGACTTTGCCCAACACCTTGCGGTCCATCATCAGGTTCAACGCATCGGCGGCTTTCTCAAGCGGGAAACGCGCCGAGATGCGCGGCTTGATCTTTCCGTCCTTATACATGGCGAACAGTTCGGCCATGTTTTCAGCATGCATTTCCGGCTCGCGGAGGGTGTGTGCGCCCCAGAACACGCCAACAATCTGCGTGCCTTTCAGCAGCGTCAGGTTAAGCGGAATTTTCGGGATACCGGCAGGGAAACCCACCACAAGGAAGCGGCCTTTCCAAGCAAGCGCGCGGACGGCTGGTTCGGCGTAAGCACCGCCAACGGCGTCATAGACAACGTCCACGCCGTCCCCGCCTGCAAGTTCTTTGATCTTGGCTGAAAATGCCTTTTGCGCGTCCCGATCGTCCATGTCACGGGTGTAGATCAGCGTCTCATCCGCGCCCAGTTCACGGCAGAACTGCGCTTTTTCCTCGGATGATACGGCGGCAATTACACGCGCACCTGCCGCTTTGCCCAACTCAATCGCGGCAGCACCAACACCACCAGCGGCCCCGAGAATCAAAAGCGATTCGCCGGGCTGGATTTCAGCGCGATTTTTCAGCGCATGATGGGAAGTTCCATAGGTCAGAACCAAACATGACGCTTCGTCAAACGGCATCGCGTCAGGGATTTTCATGACCCGCGCCGCGTCGATACACAGATGAGTCGCGAAGCCGCCAAAGCCGGACATAGCCAGCACACGATCACCAACAGCGAGCCCTTCAACACCCTCGCCCAGCGCTTCGATCTCGCCCGCGATTTCCCCACCAGGCGCGAAAGGGCGCGGTGGTTTCATTTGGTACATATCCTTGATAATCAGGGTATCTGGGAAGTTAAGGCCCGCAGCGCGGACGCGTATGCGCACCTGCTTTTTCTTCGGTTCTGGTGCTTCCATCTCGGTCAGCTTCAGTGTTTCCGGCCCGCCGGGCTCGTGGCTTAGCATCGCTTTCATCTCGGGTTCTCCTCCATCTCATTTGGCCTGTAATGGGCCTGTGCAACTCATGCTTGTCAATCGAATTTCGAAATGCAATTCTGCTGTGCGGAATGGCGGCCCGCAAGAGGCCGCATGCGTTAACCGGGAGGAAGATGGATGGCTGAGGCATTGTCTGCGGAAGATTTCCGCATGGAGCTGCGCGGCTGGCTGGAGGCAAACTGCCCCGCCGAAATGCGCGATGGTGGCATGAAAGAAGATGGCATTTGCTGGGGTGGCAAGGATTGGGTTTTTACCTCTGACGCGCAAAAGCAGTGGTTAGAGCGTTGCGCCGCAAAAGGCTATACTGTTCCGACATGGCCCGTTGAATACGGCGGCGCGGGTCTGTCCCGCGATCAGGAAAAGATTTTCCATTCTGAAATGGACCGGATCAACGCTCGTAATCCCCTTCAAAGCTTTGGCATCTGGATGCTTGGCCCCGCGCTGCTGCACTTTGGCAGTCACGAACAAAAGCTGGAATATTTGCCACCTATCGCACGCGGCGAAGTCCGTTGGTGTCAGGGGTATTCAGAGCCGGGCGCGGGTTCCGATCTGGCAAACGTACAAACGCACGGCGCAGATATGGGTGACCACTGGCTGGTAAACGGTCAGAAAATCTGGACTTCCTATGCTGACAAAGCGGATCAGATTTTTGCGTTAGTCCGCACGGACCGCGATGCGCCCAAGCATAAAGGCATTTCCTTTCTGCTGATTGATATGGATGACGCAGGCGTAGAGACGCGACCGATCAAGATGATCTCGGGTATTTCACCGTTCTGTGAGACGTTCTTTACCGATGTAAAAGTGCCAAAGCATCGCATTGTAGGTGAAGAAAACCGCGGCTGGGACGTGGCCAAATATCTGCTAACGCACGAGCGCGAGATGATCTCGGGTGGTGGTGCAGGATTGTCTGGTGGCGGACGCGCTTTGGGTGCTGTGCTGACTGATACGCTTGAGGTGCTGGATACCACATTGCGTGCTGATGCCATGCGCTGCGAAATTGACGCGTTGACGATTGGTCTCACGCTTGAGCGGTATAAGGACCAAGCGGAGGCTGGGCAGGGCGCTGGCGATGCGTCGGCCATGCTGAAATATATGGGCACCGAATTGAATAAGCAGCGTCATGAATTGATGATGACAGCGGGCGGTTCGGCTGCCTTGGAATGGGATGGTGATGTTGGCAATCGCGCAGGCGACTGGCTGCGCACCAAGGCAAACTCGATTGAGGGAGGCACCTCCGAGGTGATGCTTTCCATCGTGTCACGACGTGTATTGGGATTACCGGCATGAGCAAACTTGTACTGAGCGAAGAAGAAACCATGCTGGCCGATATGGCGCGGGGTTTTCTGGATGGCGCTGCCCCCGTTTCTGCATTCCGCAAAATGCGCGATGCTGGTGAAACCCACGATGCCAAATTGTGGAAAGAGATGGCCGGGATGGGCTGGGCCGGAGTTCTGGTGCCTGAAGATGCTGGCGGCTCTGATATGGGTTTTGCGGCGGCGAATGTGCTGGCGCAGGAAATGGGTAAGACGCTTGTCGTTTCGCCGTTTTTAAGCACGGCTGTAATGGCAGCAACCGCGCTGCGTCAGGTCAGCGATGAACGCGCCAAGGCGGCGCTGGCCAAGATCGCAAGTGGCGATGTTACCTACGCTTTGGCGGTGGATGAAGGGGTCAAGCACGACCCTGATGCAACAACGCTTGAAGCTAAAGCAGATGGAAATGGCTTCCGCCTGACGGGCAAGAAGACTTTCGTTGTGGATGGCGCGATGGCTGACCGATTGCTCGTTCTGGCGCGTACTGCCGATGGGCTGACGTTGTTTGATATCCCTGCAGACCGCGCGGGCATCACACGCAGCAAATCGAACATGATCGACGCGCGCGATGCGGCAAAAATCGACTTTGATAATGTCGAGGCGACCGGTGAGGATGTTCTGGGTCAGGTTGATTCGGCCATGACCATTCTTAAGCCGGCCTTGCAGGCAGGTCAGGCAGCGTTGGCCGCAGAAATGACGGGCCTTGCTGCGGGTGCCTTTGACATGACAGTCGGCTACCTCAAAGAGCGTAAGCAATTCGGAATTGAGATTGGTCGCTTTCAGGCGCTTCAACATCGCGCCGCGCATCTGTGGTGTGAGACCGAAGTGACCGCATCGGCGATTTTAAACGCTGGTCGTATGCTGGATAACGATCCTGAGAACGCCGAACTCGCTGTTTCGTTGGCCAAGGCCAAAGCGACATCCACCGCGACCTTGGCGGTGCAGGAGGGTGTGCAGATGCATGGCGGTATTGGTATGACCGATGCTTATGACATGGGTTTTTATATGAAACGTGCACGCGTTGGGGCGGAATGGCTGGGTGATTACAGCTATCACGCCGAAAAAGTCGCGGCACTGAGAGGATTCTGAAGATGGATATTCAAACGCTATTCGGATTGGATGGAAAAGTTGCGTTGGTTACTGGTGGTGCCACCGGTATTGGACGCATGGCTGCGGAATCTCTGATGCGCGCGGGCGCCACCGTTCTGATCGCCAGCCGCAAAGGTGACGCCTGTGAAGCCGTCGCAAAAGAGCTGAACGCATTGGGTGCCAGCGGCAAGGCCATCGGTTTCGCCGGAGACGTTGGAACCGAGGAAGGCGTCGACGCGCTAGTTGCCGCTGTGAAAGAACGGACGGATAAGCTTGATATCCTGATGAACAATGCGGGGATCACCTGGGGCGCGCCGCTGGGCGACTTCCCGTTCAAAGCGTGGTCAAAAGTAATGGACGTAAATGTCGCCGGACTGTTCGACCTGACGCAGAAGCTGTTGCCGATGCTCAAGGCCTCCGGCACAGTGGATGATCCTGCGCGTGTTGTGAACGTGGCTTCGGTTATGGGCGAACGTGAAATGGGCGATGGCGCCTATAGCTATGCTACATCCAAGGCTGCTGTGATCCACATCAGCAAAATTTTGGCGAAAGAACTGGCGGGCGATCATATCACGGTTAACAGCATTGCACCGGGTCCGTTCGTGTCCCGCATGACTGCTTTCGCCACGCACGACGAAGGTATGCGTAGCAAGGTTGGTGAGGACGTGCCGATGAAACGTGTTGGTCGCGATGAAGATATCGGCGGCTGCATGTTGTTCCTGTGCGGACGGGGCGGGGCCTACATCACGGGTGCTGTGATCCCCGTATCTGGCGGTATCAATGTCATGTCTGGCCCGAACATTTTTGAACAGGCGCTGCACTGATGGCTGATATCCGGTTTGATGGACGTGTGGCGATTGTTACAGGCGCAGGGGTCGGTCTTGGCCGCTCCCACGCTTTGGGCTTGGCCGCGCGGGGCGCGAAGGTTGTTGTAAACGATCTGGGCGTGGCGCGTGACGGGACGGGTAAATCTTCGGAAGCTGCCGAAGCGGTCGTAGCTGAAATCAAGGCGATGGGCGGCGAGGCGATGAGCCACGGCGCGGACGTGAGCGATGAGGCAGCCGTCAAGGATATGGTCGCGCAAGCGATGGACGCATGGGGGCGCATTGATATTTGCGTCAACAATGCTGGCATCTTGATGGATAAAACCTTTGCCAAAATGGACATGGCCGCCTTTCGCAAGGTGGTGGACGTACACCTGATCGGCTCTGCCAATGTTGCCCATGCCTGCTGGCCGATCATGCGTGAACAAAAGTATGGCCGTATCGTACTGACCTCTTCTGCTTCGGGGCTTTATGGCAACTTTGGCCAGTCCAACTATGGTGCAGCGAAAGCTGCGATGTTGGGGTTGATGAATGTGCTGCATATGGAAGGCGCGCGCGACAATATCCGCGTCAACACGCTGGCCCCCACGGCAGCTACACGCATGACAGCAGATCTATTGCCCGCTGAAGCGCAAGAACTGCTTGCCCCTGAAACAATCACACCCGGCCTGCTGTATCTGGTAAGCGAGGACGCGCCTAGTCAAGTGATCCTTGGCGCAGGTGCGGGCAGCTTTGCCGAGACGAGGGTTTACGAGACCCAAGGCATCACCCTGATGGGAGATGACAACACCCCCGAAGCCGTCGCAGCACGGTTTGCGGAAATCAGAGACGACACAGACCAACAACAACTGGGCGATGCTTTCGGCCAGACCAAGAAATACGCCCTTAATGCAGCCAAGGCCCGTGGCCTGAAGCTCGACTGGTAATATAGGAGACTACCCATGCGTGACGCAGTAATCGTATCCACAGCACGTACCCCGATCGGCAAAGCCTATCGCGGTGCATTCAACAATACGACACCTCAGGCTTTGGCGGCCCACGCCATTGAAAACGCGGTCAAGCGCGCCGGTGTTGATGTGTCCGAAATTCAGGATTGCATCATGGGTGCCGCCCTGCAGCAGGGCCACTCCGGTGGCAACATCGCGCGTCAGGCGGCGATCCGTGCAGGTCTGCCCGTGACTGTTGCCGGCATGTCGCTGGATCGTCAGTGCGCCTCGGGCATGATGGCGATTGCGACAGCGGCCAAGCAGGTTATTACAGACGGTATGGATGTGGTCATCGGTGGCGGTGTCGAGAGTATCTCTATGGTGCAGACACCTGAGATGCGCGTCAAAGCTGACGGCTGGCTGAAAGAGCACAAGCCCGAAATCTACATGTCCATGCTGGAAACAGCCGAGACAGTCGCCGAGCGTTACAACGTTAGCCGTGAGCGTCAGGACGAGTACGCCGCACGCAGCCAAGAGAACACCCATCAGGCGCAAGAAGCAGGCAAGTTCGACGACGAGATCGTCCCGATGACCACCAAGATGATGGTCCAGAACAAAGAAACCAAGGAGATCACAGAGCACGAAGTGACCCTGTCCAAGGACGAAGGCAACCGCCCGGGCACAAGCGCAGAGATGCTGTCCGGTCTTCAGCCGGTGTTCAAAGACGGGCTTGTCATCAAAGAAGGCAAATACATCACTGCGGGCAATGCATCACAGTTGTCTGACGGTGCTTCTGCAACCGTGATCATGGAAGCCAAAAAGGCCGAGCAGATGGGCCTTGCGCCACTGGGCCGATACATGGGCGTGATGGCGGCTGGTTGTGAGCCGGATGAGATGGGTATTGGCCCCATCTATGCTGTGCCACCACTGCTGAAAGCTCACGGTCTGACCATGGACGACATCGGCCTGTGGGAGCTGAACGAAGCTTTCGCTGTGCAGGTGATCCAGTCACGTGACGTACTTGGCATTCCGGACGAGCTGTTGAACGTAAACGGTGGCGCGATCTCTATCGGTCACCCTTACGGCATGTCTGGGGCACGTATGGTCGGCCACGCGCTGATCGAAGGCAAACGTCGCGGTGCGAAATATGTTGTCTGCACCATGTGTGTGGGCGGCGGCATGGGCGCTGCGGGCCTGTTCGAGGTTCTGTAAACTTTGCGATTTGCGAACAAGAGGGGCGGCTTTAGTCGCCCCCTCACCGTCAACATGAATTCAGGATATCCTATGCCACGTGACGACTCCCACCTGCCGAAAGCGCTGCAAGGTCTGCGCATCCCGTTGATCGCTTCACCGTTGTTCATCATCTCGGTGCCGGAACTGGTGATCGCACAGTGCAAGGCCGGTATCATCGGTTCTTTCCCTGCGCTGAACGCGCGTGAAGCAGAAGGCGAGCATCCGCTGCTCGACACATGGCTGACACAGATCAAGGAAGAACTGGACCGCCACAATCAGGCCAATCCGGACAATCCTGCCGCACCCTACGCGGTCAACCAGATCGTTCACCGCTCCAACACGCGTTTGGACCGTGATCTGGAAATCTGTGTTAAGCATGAGGTGCCGGTTTGGATCACCTCACTTGGCGCACGGGTAGAGGTGAACGAAGCCGCGCATTCGTGCGGCGGCATCGTGATGCATGACATCATCAACAACCGGTTCGCGAAGAAGGCGATTGAAAAAGGCGCTGATGGTCTTGTTGCCGTAGCTGCCGGCGCAGGTGGACATGCAGGCCAGCAGTCCCCGTTTGCTTTGATGCGCGAAATCCGTGAATGGTTTGACGGTCCTGTTGCCCTGTCAGGCTCAATCGCGACTGGCGAAAGCCTGCTGGCAGCGCGGGCAATGGGCGCAGATCTGGGTTACACAGGATCCCCGTTTATCGCCACAGATGAGGCCAATGCCGATCAGGCGTACAAAGACATGATCGTTGAATCCGGCGCTGAGGATATTGTCTATTCCTCGTTGTTTACCGGCGTATGGGGTAACTACCTCAAGGGATCGGTCAAGAACGCTGGCATGGACCCCGACAACCTGCCGACTGCCGATGCGTCTTCGATGAACTTCGGATCGGACCGCGAAAAACCAAAAGCGTGGAAAACCATCTGGGGCTCGGGTCAGGGGATTGGTGCGATCAAATCTGTTGGTCCGGCGGCCGCGATCGTAGATCGGATGGCAGCGGAATACGAGGCCGCGGGCAAAAAGCTGGCGGCAGAGTTTTCCTGATGTCCAAACGGGTTCATCTTACCGGCCGCTTCTTCGATAAGGCTTGGACCTGTGGCTGAGCTATTGGTCATCCGCCACGGGCAGGCCTCTTTCGGGGCTGAGAATTATGATGTGCTGTCCGATCTGGGACGGGCGCAGGCGCGGGCCGCTGGTGCGTGGCTGCGCGAAATGGGGTGGGAGCCTGATCGTGTTGTTACCGGCACGCTTAACCGTCAGATCGATACCGCGACCGAGATGGGCTTTGCGCCCTCGCGTGAAGAGCATGCCGGCCTGAACGAGTATGATTTCGGTAGCCTGCTGGATTCACGGTTTGGTGGTGAAGTGCCTGATTTGGTAAAGGGCGACCGCAAGGTGCACTTCCGTACATTGCGGGAAACAGTCTTTGCCTGGCAGAAAGACGAGATCGAAAAACCCTACGAAACCTGGGCTGCCTTCGCAGAGCGTGTCGAAGCGGCGCGTGCCTTTGCCGTTGATACAGATGCCAAGCGGGTGCTGATGGTCAGTTCTGGTGGCGTAATCGGGCAGCTCACTGCGGCATCCTTGCATGCACCAGCGCAACACATGATGAACCTCAACCTCCAGATCAAAAACGCTGCTATGACACGGTTTATGTTTTCGGGTAGCCTGTTCTCCTTGAATGAGTTCAACGCGACACCGCATTACGCCACACCGGATGGCATCAAATTGATGAGTTACAGTTAGGGACGGCCAAAAATGACGGATACGCAAACTCTCGATGAAGCGGCGGTAAGCGCTTACTTGACCCAAAACCTTCCCGGCTTTGAAGGTCCGATGGAAGTTACCAAATTTCAGGGTGGTCAATCGAACCCGACATTCATGCTTAAAACACCTGCGCATTCCTATGTGTTGCGGCGCAAGCCGCCTGGTGTGCTGTTGAAATCCGCACACGCGGTTGATCGTGAGTTTCGCGTGCAGAAGGCACTGGAGGGATCGGACGTGCCGGTCTCCAAGATGCACCTGCTATGTGAGGACGACAGCGTAATCGGTTCGATGTTCTACATCATGGACCACGTCCAAGGCCGCAACTTCAATGAACCGGCGATGCCCGATCTGACGAAGGCAGACCGGAGCAAGGTTATCTCCGAGATGAACCGCGTTTTGGCCGCCCTTCATTCAGTAGACATTGATGCAGTTGGTCTGTCCGATTACGGGCCAGAGGGCAACTATTTCGAACGACAAGTGGGGCGGTGGTCAAAGCAGTATCGCGCTTCGGAGACGCAGAGCATTCCGGCGATGGACCAATTGATGGATGCACTGGTGGGCGAACGGCCCGCAGATGATGGCCAACGCACGCTTGTGCATGGTGACTACCGAATCGACAACATGATCTTCGATGCAACGGGTACAGATTGTTGTGCCGTATTGGATTGGGAACTATCCACCATCGGCCATCCCTTTGCCGATTTGGCGGCTGTCATCATGCAGTGGCAATTGCCCGCAGGTTCCGAAGGACGTGGCATGGGTGGGCTGGATCGCGCGGCACTTGGCCTGCCAAGCGATGAAGAATTTATCGCGGAATATTGCGCGCGGCGCGGGCTCAGCGGTATCGACAACTTTGGTTACTATCTTGGGTTCACCTTTTTCCGCATGGCGGCGATTATTCAGGGTGTGCTGAAACGCGCGCTCGACGGCAATGCGTCAAATCCAGAGCGGGCCATGAAGGTAGGCGCCTTTGTTCCGGTGTTTGCACAGCACGGGCTTGATGCCCTAAAGCGGGGTTGAGTATGGAGCAATTTGATCCCGATCTGGAAAGCAAGGACCGCAATTTTGTCACGGCATTGGCGCGTGGGCTGGAACTGCTGCGATGTTTCAGGCGCGGAGATCAAACGCTGACGAATAGTGATTTTTCCGAACGCACCGGTCTTCCCAAGGCGACAATCTCACGTTTGACACACACTTTGTGTGAGTTGGATTATCTGGTGGCTGACAGTCGCGTTGGCACGTACCGGTTGTCGGCGGGTGTGCTGCGGCTGGGATTTAGCCGCCTTGCGGCGATGGATATGCGTGACCGTGCCAAGCACGAGATGAACGCGCTACGCCTGAAAGGGCCTAATTCCTACGTTACCGTTGCGCTTGGTGAACAGCACCGTACCGAGGTGATCTATTTGGCGACAGACAGCTCTAATGAGGGTGTTACGCTGATTGTACGGGTCGGCTCTCGGCTGCCATTGTTCCATTCAGCTATGGGCAAGGCGATCCTGGCGGTAACGCCAGAAGACCGCGTTGAACAGATATTTGGTTTCGCCCGCGCCGAGGGTGAGGACGTAGAGCAAGATGCCCGTGCTTGCTATAAGCAGGCGGTGGCTGAGTATGAGGCGAACGGATTTTGTACCTGCTATGGCGATTGGCGTTCTGACGTAAACGGGATCGCGGTGCCCATTCATTCGCTCAGTGACGGTCGCGTGTACGGCATGAATGTCGGCGGGCCTTCATACCATGTAAAACCGAAACAGCTTGAAACTGTCTACGCGCCAAAGCTGCTAAAAGTGGCCCAAGACCTTAGCGCAAAAGAATAGCGGTCAGCCAACCGGAATCGAATTCTTGCACAAATATTGTGCGGGGGGTTGTTCCGCTATGCGGTACACATTCGCATTTCACAGGCCGTACAAATTACATGATTTTTCGCTAAGTTACCCAATGCAGGGCAAATATTTTAAGAATATTTTCCAGCCGATATGGGGTGTGTGATCAGCTAGGCTGTGATTGCGGTAAAGATAATCTATACCAAAAATGATTTATAATCAGGTTCTTAGGTGCAGTATTCTTGCGTGCAACGCACCCTTCTCCATGCGGAATGATTAAATTTCCCCAACGTAATGCCTGAAAAAACCGCGCCGACACCCGCATGTGAGCGCTTGACTTACGGCGGGGGTGTGTAAGTCTCTCGTCATAGCCCATTTATAAAGATCGCAAACAGCGGCGGGCTTTCCTAGGGAGGAATGAAATGAAGAATATCACTAAGCTTGGTGCGGTCTCCGCGCTGTCACTCATCATCGGCGCAAGCGCCGCATTTGCCGAGAACATCAAGGTCGCATTCATTGACCCGCTGTCCGGCCCTTTCGCAAGCACAGGCACAAACGGTCTGCACCAGTTTGAGTTCGCCGCTGACTACATGGTGAACCAGCAGGGCGGATTGCTTGACGGCCAGCAGATGGAAGTCATCGGTTTCGACAACAAAATCAGCCCGAAAGAATCGCTGATCCAGCTGCAGGTCGCTATCGACCAAGGTGTCCGCTTTATCGTGCAGGGTAACTCCTCTGGGGTTGCGAACGCGCTGACCGAAGCAATCGACAAGCACAACCGTCGTAACCCTGACAGTCGTGTGCTCTTCCTGAACTATGCTGCTGTTGATCCGGCGCTGACCAACGACAAGTGTAACTTCTGGCACTTCCGTTTCGATGCCAACGCTGACATCAAGATGGACGCGCTGACAGACGTTATGGCTGCAGATGAGGACCTCAAGAAGGTTTATATCATCGGTCAGGATTATTCCTTTGGTAAAGCTGTGGCTGCTGCCGCCGTAGATATGCTGGGCAAAAAGCGCCCCGATGTTGAAATCGTTGGCAATGAACTGCACCCGATTGGCAAAGTGAAAGACTTCACACCCTACAGCCGCAAGATCGTCGCGTCCGGTGCGGATGCGGTTATCACGGGTAACTGGGGCGCAGACATGCTGGGTCTTGGTAAATCCGTTATCGAAAACGGTTTCGAGGGCCCGATTTATACTTACTACGCAGCGGGCTCCGGTATCACGGCTGCCTTCGGCGAAAGTGGTAAAGGCCGTATCCGTCTGGTTTCTCAGGGTGACATCAACCCGATTGGTTCCGATGAAGCGCGTGAGCTGTATAAGGCTTTCAAAGCCAAATACCCCGATGGCAACATTGACCAAAGCCGTATCTTCAACGTGATTGGTATGCTTTCCGATGCGATCACAGAAGCGGGTACAGCAGATGATGTTGTCGCTATCGCGTCCAAGCTGGAAGGCATGGAGTACGAGAGCATGTGGGGTGGCAAATTGTTCATGCGTCCACAGGATCACCAGCTGATCCAGAACATGAACGTGGGTGTACACACCAACGAAAACGTTGAGTTCGATTACGACAACTCGGGTTTTGGTGTGGTGACAGAATCCACGGTTGAGATGGCTTCCATGGACAGCCCAACAACTTGCGATATGAAGCGCCCTTAAGCCGCGCTTATCGGCCCGCCCGATCGTATCGGGCGGGCCTTTACGTCTCTGATTCAAATTTTACCGGAGGGGCCTAATGGACCTCATTCTCGTCAATCTGATCGACGGGCTGGTGACAGGACTGCTACTGTTTATGCTGTCCGCCGGCCTGACCCTTATTTTCTCGATGATGGGTGTGCTGAACTTTGCCCATGCCAGCTTCTATATGCTGGGCGCTTACTTTGCCTATCAGATCAGCATTGCGCTGGGGTTCTGGATGGGCCTTCTCATTGCGCCGCTTATTGTCGGCGTGCTTGGCGCCGGGGTTGAGCGTTACGGACTTAGGCGTGTACACCAATATGGCCACGTGCCAGAGCTGATCTTCACCTTCGGTCTGGCGCTGCTGATTGAGGAATTGGTCCAGTTCATCTGGGGCAAGAACCAGATGCCCTATGACGTTCCAGACATCTTGAATTTCACGGCGTTTGCGATCTCCGGCAACTCTATCCCCGCCTATAAAATCTTTATGATCTTCATCTCAGTCGGTATTTTCATCGGGCTTCTTTATGTTCTGACGAAGACACGCGTGGGTATGATTATTCAGGCCGCACTCAGTTATCCGCGAACTGTCGAAGCGCTGGGTCACAATGTGCCGCTTATCTTTATGGGTGTTTTCGGTGTCGGCACTGCGTTGGCCGGTGTGGCGGGCGTGATAGCCGGACCGGTGCTTGGCACCTTCCCCGGTATGGCCTTTGTTCTTGGATCAATCGTGTTTGTGACGATCGTGATTGGTGGGCTTGGGTCGCTTTGGGGGGCTTTGGTGGCATCGCTGTTGATCGGTTGGATCACCACTTTTGCCAAGTCTTACAACATCGAGATGGAAAGCGTCCTGAACGCCATTGGCATCGCAACGCCGGAAAATCTGGATGACAATATCTTCCGCGATTTCTGGAGCCTAACAAGCCCGCAGATCGCTGACATCCTCCCCTATATCCTGATGGTGTTGATCCTTATCTTCCGCCCCGCAGGACTGTTCGGAAAGCGCACTTCATGACAGATCAGTTGACAACCGACCCGTCTAAGCCCGCACAGCGTATGCGTGCCGGTTCCATGACACTCTCGCTTGCGCCCTGGATCATCGCGGCCGTCGCGATGATGGTGATGCCGCTGGTGTTCACCAACAACTCCGCGCTGACGATCATGAACCAGATGTCGATCACGATCATTTTTGCTCTGGCGTATAACATGCTGCTTGGGCAGGGCGGGATGCTTTCCTTTGGTCATGCCGTCTATGCTGGTGTGGGTGGGTTCGCCTGCATGCACATCATGAATATGTCGGATTTCTTTGAATCGATCCCACTGGTTATCCTGCCTGTGTTTGGCGGGTTGTTCGGGATGGGACTTGCCCTGATTGTCGGTTCATTCTCGACCCGTTCAGCGGGGACCGTGTTCGCCATGATCTCGCTGGGTGTGGGTGAGCTGATCGCTGCATGTTCGGTTATCATCGTGGCATTCTTCGGAGGCGAAGAAGGTATCAGTGGTGACCGCACCTATGCGCAGCCCTTCTTTGGGGTAGAGTTCCTCCAGCAGATTGAGGTCTATTACCTGACTGCTGCGTGGGTCATCATTTCAGCAGCGCTGATGTACCTGTGGAGCCGTACACCGGTAGGCCGTATGGCCAACGCGGTTCGCGACAACCCGGAGCGGGCCGAATTCCTTGGATATTCCGCGCGCTGGGTACGTTACTACAGCTTTGTTGCGTCCGGATTTTTTGCAGGTGTCGCAGGTGGTCTTTTTGCGATCAACTATGAGATTCTGACCGAGGAAAACCTCAACACGGCGTCTTCTGGTGTAATCCTGCTGGTGACCTTCCTTGGTGGTGTCGGATTCTTCTTCGGGCCGATCATCGGGGCCATTGCCTTTACGTTGCTACAAACCGTGCTGAGCCTTTCGACCGAGCTTTGGGCATTCTACGCAGGTACGCTGTTCCTTGCGACGGTGATGTTCTTTCCTGGTGGCCTTGCCGGATTGATTATGATGCATGTCCCAGCGTTCAAACTGGGTAAAGCCAGCCAATTGATCGTACCCTATCTCAAGACGCTGCTGCCGGGGGCAATCGGGTTGCTTGGGGCTGCGGCACTGGTTGAGATGACGTTCCACTTCCGTCATGCCGCGACCGGCGATGACGAAATGACGATCTTCTGGACCACATTCAACAGTCACGACGTTCTACCTTGGATCATTGCGGGCGCGATCACGTTGATCGGGTTGGGGATTGCGCGGGCCACTGCTCCGTCTCTCAAGGAAGCATGGAACGAAGCCAATACAGCAGGAGGCGCATCATGAGCACGCCAGCCCTTGAATTAAGCGGCCTGAAGAAAAGCTTTGGCAAAGCCGAGATTATCCGCGGCATCGATCTGAGTATCGGCAAAGCCGAACGTCACGCGATTATCGGCCCGAACGGTGCCGGTAAGTCGACCCTGTTCAACCTGATCACCGCGCGCTTTCCGGCCACAGCGGGATCGGTAAAGCTGCACGGTGAGAACCTTGCCGGACTGGAGCCGTATCAGATCAACCGAAAGGGGCTTAGCCGCTCCTTCCAGATCACGAATATCTTTCCGGCGATGACCGTTTTCGAAAACGTACGCTGTGCGCTTTTGTGGTCGCAGGGTTATAAATACAGCTTCTGGGATCTGGTGAACCGCAAGCGTGATCTGACCGAGGGCGCAGAAGCGATCCTTGACCAGATCAACCTGCTTGAACGGCGCAATCTGCCGGCAGGCACGCTCAGCTATGCTGAACAGCGCGCGTTGGAAATTGGTATCACCATCGCAGGCGGTGCTGATGTCATCATGCTGGATGAACCGACAGCGGGCATGAGCCACTCCGAAACCGACTACATCACCGACCTGATCATGAAAGTCACCGAAGGCAAAACGCTGGTGATGGTGGAGCATGATATGGGCGTGGTGTTCGGCCTGGCCGACCGGATCAGCGTGCTGGTCTACGGCGAAATCATCGCAACGGGCAAACCCGAAGACGTGCGCGGGGACCCGAAAGTTCAAGAAGCCTATCTGGGCGCAGCACTGGAGGCAGAACATTGATCGAAGTCACCGACATGCACGCCTATTACGGCAAATCCCATATCCTTCAGGGCGTCACCCTGAACGTTCAGGAAGGGGAAATTGTCGCCCTTCTGGGCCGCAACGGTGTGGGGCGTTCAACCACCTGTAAGGCAATCATGGGAGAGGTTGTTCCGCATGGGTCCGTCAAATTCCGAGGTCAGGAAATCGCGGGCAAAAAGGCCTATGAAGTTGCCAATATGGGCATCGGGTATGTCCCCGAGAACCGCGATATCTTTCCGGGCCTAACAACGCGCCAGAACCTGACACTAGGTCTCAAGCCCGGTCAGAAAGATGGCGTTGGACGTTGGTCGATGCAGATGATGTTTGATATGTTCGAAAACCTTGACCGGCGTGCTGACGTAGAAGCGTCTGTACTGTCAGGTGGTGAACAGCAAATGCTCACCATGTGCCGCACGCTGATGGGCGATCCAGATTTCGTTATGATCGACGAGCCGACAGAAGGCCTTTCGCCACAGATGGTGCAAAAGGTTGCCGAGGTGCTCAAGGCGATTGCCGAAAAGGGCATTTCGACATTGCTGGTGGAGCAAAAGCTGAGCATCGCAATGGACATTGCTGACCGTGTCTATGTGATGGGCCACGGACAAGTTGTTTTTGAGGGCACGCCAGCCGAGCTGAAAGAACGTGAAGATGTGCGCAAGGAGTGGCTGGAAGTCTAATGACGTCCTTTGATATTGACCGCCTTGGTCGCATTGGCGACTGGATGAAAACCTATATTGACGCCCGCCGTTTGGCGGGCGCTTCTGTCTTGCTTTCTCAAGGTGGAAAGGAAATCTACTACCACCAATGTGGTTTACGTGATGTCGCACGTGGCGCGCAGTGGGAGCGTGATACAGTTGCGCGCATCTACTCAATGACAAAGCCGGTGACGTCTGTCGCGCTCATGATGCTGGCAGAACGCGGCTTGTTTCATCTGGATGCGCCGGTGTCAGAGTTTATTCCTGCCTTTACCGATATGCAGTGCCTATTGGATGGGGCCACGTCGATTGATCAGGTGCAACGCTGCGCCACACCAACCCTGCATCAGCTGCTAACCCATACTGCCGGCCTTAGTTATCCATTCAACCCCGGTGTTCTGGGGCAGGAAATGGCGGATCAAGACATCGTATTTCGCGCGGACCAAGGCTCTCTGGCTCAGATGTGTGATCGGGTTGCGGCGTTGCCCTTGGCCTTTGCGCCCGGCAATCGTTGGGAGTATTCGGTCGCGATCGATATTCTGGGTCGCGTTGTCGAAGTGGTCAGTGGCAAAACGCTGGAACAGTTTTTCGTGGATGAGATTTTTGAGCCCCTTGGCGTGTCCGAGACTCGGTTTTCCGTACCAGCAACAGCGCGCGACAGGTTCGCCGCTTGCTACACACCGCTGGCAGGGGATGCGTTTTCGGTGGGCAAAGTCGACACCGCGCCCGAGACTTTGCGCTTGATAGATGATCCTGTGGAATCGCCTTTCTTGGATGCCCAGATGCAATCGGGTGGCGGCGGACTGGTCGGGACTATCGACGACTATCTCAAGTTTACCGAGATGATGCGCACTGGTGGTGCAGGCCTGATCGGGCCCAAAACACTTTCATTCATGATGCAGAACCATCTTGCCGGAGATATTGCATCCATGGGGCCTAGCAGTTTTGCAGAGCAGCCGATGGAGGGCATGGGTTTTGGCCTTGGCGGTGCTGTCTTGCTAGACTCCGGTCGCGCCCGTTCTGCTGGCCACGTCGGTGACTTCAGCTGGGGCGGCATGGCCTCAACGTTTTTCTGGATTGATCCGGTGGCTGAGCTGTCTGCTATATTCTTTACACAACTCATCCCGTCGAGCGCTTATCCCGCGCGTCCGCAACTCAAGGCATTGGTGCACGGAGCCATGACATGAGCCGAATTCTATGGAGCCCAACGCAGGAACGGGCAGAGGCATCGACCATGGCTGCCTTTGAACGGTTTGTTGAAAAAAAGTGCGGTCTGACCTTCGAAGATTACAATGACATGTGGCGGTGGAGTGTTTCAGACCTTGAAGGTTTCTGGGCGTCAATCTGGGAGTTCTTCGACGTCCGCGCCTCTGAGCCTTATAGCCGCATCTTGGCGGACCGCGCTATGCCGGGGGCGCAATGGTGCCCGGGTGCCATGCTCAATTACGCCGATAACATATTGCGCCACGCCGAGGGCCGGACAGACGAGACTGCTATTGTCAGCTTCTCCGAGACATTGGGGCGTAAGGAACTGACATGGGGAGAGTTACGCGCGCAAGTGGCATCGCTTGCGGCAAATCTGCGCCGGATGGGAGTGGTGCAAGGTGACCGCGTGGTGGCTGTTCTGCCCAATACCGAAGTTGCATTGATTTCGTTACTGGCCACGGCGAGTATTGGTGCCGCGTGGTCGCTATGCGCTCCGGACATGGGGCAGGTCGCGATCGTAGATCGCTTTAAACAAATCGCGCCGAAGGTATTCATCGCGCAGGATGGTTACGTTCACGCGGGCAAAACGATAGACCGCCGTGAGGTGCTAGCGCAAATCAGTGCCGAGTTACCCAGTGTCGCCCAGTTCGTCACGCTGCCAATTGTCGGTGATCTGCCTGAAGGACACGTGGCATGGGACACCCTGTTGCACGACGATGTGCCATTTGAAGCGACGCAAGTGCCCTTCGATCAACCGCTCTGGATCGTGTATTCTTCTGGGACAACCGGTAACCCTAAACCCATTGTGCATGGCCACGGTGGCATCATTCTGGAAGCGGCCAAACAATCCCTCCATCATGATCTGACAGCAAAGGACCGGTTCTGCTGGCTCACTTCCTCTGGCTGGATCATGTGGAACGCGCAGTGGACTGCTCTTGGGCAGGGGGCGACTGTGTGTCTATATGACGGGGCGCCCAACCATCCTGATATGCTTGCGGTCTGGCGCTTTGTGGCAGATGAAAAGCTGACCTATTTCGGCGCGGGTGCTGCGTTTTTTGCGGGGTGTCTCAAGGCGGGTGTGACGCCGCGAACTGCTGTTGATCTGTCTGCCCTGCGATCTCTTGGTTCTACGGGTTCGCCGCTGAGCGCGGATGCTTACGACTGGATTTACCGTGATGTGAAGGAAGACGTCTGGCTTGCCCCGATCTCGGGCGGAACAGATTTGGCAGGGGCCTTTGTACTGGGCCATCCGGCCATGCCTGTCCGCGCCGGAGAGATGCAATGCCGCGCCCTTGGCAATGCAGTCCGTGCCTATGATGCGCTTGGCAATGAACTGACCGGCGAAGTGGGAGAGTTGGTCTGTACCGAACCGCTACCCTCTATGCCGCTTTTCTTTTGGGGTGACGAAGACGGTACGCGCCTGTTCGAAAGCTATTATGATACTTACCCCGGTGTCTGGCGGCATGGTGACTGGATCAGTATTGATGAGACCGGCGCGAGCGTGATCTATGGTCGCTCTGATGCCACGATCAACCGCAAGGGGCTGCGGCTGGGTTCAGCTGAAATCTATCAAGCGGTTGAAGGCTTGGACGACGTTCTTGATAGTCTTGTCGTTGATCTGGAATTTCTCGGACGCGAAAGTTTTATGCCGCTTTTTGTTGTACCGGCTGAAGGCGTCGCCTTTGATGACGCTTTGAAGGACAAGATCAATCAGGCCATACGTTCAGGCGTTTCAGCCCGCTTTATCCCGAACGAGATCGTGCAAGTGGCAGAAATCCCGCGTACTCTTTCGGGTAAAAAGCTTGAGGTTCCTGTCAAAAAGCTGTTGTTGGGGGGTGACCCCGCCCGCGTGGTAAACCGTGACAGTATGGCCAACCCCGCGAGCTTCGATTTCTTCATTGCCTATGCAGCAGCACGGGCCAGCGCCTGAGGTTGCTCCTATGAACAACGTTGCCGACGAACTGATTGAACTTTTGGATATCGAACAGCTGGAGGTCGATCTGTTCCGTGGCGTTGGTTCTGGTGGAGAGACGACGACCCGCATTTTTGGCGGCCATGTTATCGCTCAGGCCTTGATGGCCGCTTACCGGACGGTGCCTGATCGGCTTTGCCATTCGCTGCACGCCTATTTCATCCGCCCCGGCGATCCCAAAATTCCGGTAATCTATCAGGTGGACCGCGCCCGCGACGGCGGCAGCTTTACGACGCGGCGCGTGGTGGCGATCCAGCACGGGAAACAAATATTCAACCTCTCTGCGTCTTTTCACATTGATGAAGAAGGCTGGAACTACCAGCATGAGATGCCGCAGGTTGGTAGCCCCGAAGACTGGCCAAACCGCGATGAGCTACGCGAGGCGCATGTCGCGAAAATCCCCGAGAAATTTCACGATGATTTTCTGCGCCAGCGCCCGATTGAGCTGCGCGAGGTTGCGCCGCGCGACTTCTTCACGCCGGAAAAAGCATCAGATCGCAACCACCTGTGGTTCCGGATGGAAGCTGCTAAGGGCCAAGGGCCACAGATGCAGCACTGCTTGCTTGCCTATGCGTCTGACATGAATCTTCTTGGATCATCTCTGCGCCCACACGGGCTGACCTGGTTCCAAGGTAACGTCATGAGTGCCAGCTTGGATCACGCCATGTGGTTCCACGGCCCGATCGAATTTTCGGACTGGCATTTGTATGATCTGGATGCCCCGTGGACAGGAAAAGCCCGCGGCTTTAACCGCGGGTCAATCTACAGTGCAGACGGGACGTTGGTGGCGAGCGTCGCACAAGAAGGTCTCGTGCGGCCGCTCAAGAAGCGCTAAGGCGCTTCCATTGTCACCTTATGAGAATGTGAAAAAACACAGCTTGTTGCCGTCAGGGTCACGAACGTAAGAGCCGTAGAACCGATCAGGTATCCGCTGGCCTGGCGCACCGTCACATGTGCCGCCTAATTCCAGCGCCCGGGCATGTAGGCGGTCAGCCTCTTCTTTTTCATCTATTGTGAAGGCAATCATCACGCCGTTGCCCGGTGTTGGTGCCTCTTTGTCATAAGGTTCACAAACAGCAAGCATAGGCTCACCGCGTTTGGTTCCTATGAAGGCAATACGCCCTGCGTCAATAACAACTTTTGCGCCTTTGTCAGCGAAAAGGTCACAATAGAACTTTTTGGCGCGTTCCATATCGCTCACGCCGATGGTGGTGTAGCCGATCATCTGTTTGTCCTAACTGTCAAAGTTGCCAAAACGGCGGTTAAGTTTGCGCATGCCGCCGATCCAGCGGTCGTAGTTGTCGGTCTTGTTGCGCATGTATTGTTCGACCTCTTTGTGCGGCAGCACAAGGAATGTCTCTGCGCGGATCGTCTCTACGCAGGCTTCTGCGACGGGACCGGGTTCCATCATGCCGTTAATTGCGGCGACGTGGTCTTCGTGGCCGCGGGTCATTTCAGTACGGACCGCTTGAGGACACAGAACCGATACCTTGATACCCTGATCGCCATACGTAAGCGCAAGCCATTCAGCGAGACCGACAGCTGCGTGTTTCGTCACCCCGTAGGGCGCGCTGCCTATTTGGTTCAGTAGGCCAGCCGCCGACGCAGTGTTAAGCAGGTAGCCGCCGCCACGCTCTGACATGAGCGGGACCAGGTGCCGCGCTGCCCAGACATGGGACATCACGTTGATCTCCCAGATGCGTTGCCAGTCGTCATCTTCGACCTCGACGCCACCGGCGACAGAGATACCTGCGTTAGAGCAGAACAGGTCAATCGGACCTGCATCTGCCTCAACAGCATCGATCATTCCGGTGATCTGGTCTTTGATGGCGACATCCACCTGATAGGCTTTGCCGCCCATCATTTTCGCGGTTTCCTCGGCACCAGCCAAATCACGGTCCACGCAGGCGATATGCTTTGCGCCTTCTTCAGCAAAACGCACGCACATGGCACGACCGATGCCAGAGGCAGCACCGGTCACGACGATAATCTTGTCTTTGAGTTCCATATTATGTCCACATATTGGAGCCGCCACAGACGGTAAGCGCCTGTCCGGTCATGTATTTGGAAGCGTCAGACGCGAGGAAAACGGCAAGACCCGCAAAATCTTCTGGATCGCCCAAGCGACGCAGCGGGATTTCGTTCTCGATCCGCTTGGCGACTTCGGGATTGTCCCACAGTTCACGTGCGAATTCCGTTTTAACCAGACCGGGACAGATCGCATTAAAGCGAAGCCCTTTTGGCCCGAATTCCGCTGCAAGGTTGCGTACAAGACCGATCAGCGCCAGCTTTGACATCCCGTAGGTGCCAAGCATGACGGAAGGCTTGAACGCCCCGATGGAAGAGGTGAACGCCATCGATCCAGAGCCCTTTGCCACCATGTCAGGGGCAACAATTTGTGCCAGCCAGAGGTTGGACAGCACGTTGGCATTCATGGTTTTCTGATAGGCATCATCAGGGATCTCGGATGTTTTCCCATAATAGGGATTAACCCCCGCATTGCCGATCACACAATCAATCGGACCGGCAAGTTCGTGTGTTTTATCGACCAGCGCTTGAAGCTGTTCTTTGTAGCCCACATTACAGCTCACGCCATATGCCTTGCCTTTACCGAGGGCATTAATGCCCTCGGCTGCGGCGTCCAGTTGGTCCTGCTTACGGGCAGAGATCACGACAGTCGCGCCATGCTCCGCCAGTGCCGTCGCCATTGCCAGACCCATGCCCTTGGAGGCACCGGTCAGCAGGGCGACTTTACCAGTCAGGTCAAACAGCGCACTCATACGCCGCCCCGTGTCCGGCCTGTTGCGATTTCGCCGCGGGCACGATCGGTACGCGAATTGGACGCCTGATAGTCTTTGACCTCTGCGCGCGCGATAACGTGGTGGTGTACTTCATCAGGGCCATCTGCGTAACGCAGCGTGCGCTGAGCCGTGTACATGCCGGACAGCGGAGACCATTGGGAAATACCCGTGGCACCGTGTACCTGCATCGCTTCATCAATGATGTTGCAGACTTTTTCCGGCACCATCGCTTTGATCATCGACACCCAGATACGGGCCTCTTTGTTGCCCAGTGTATCCATCGCCTTGGCCGCTTTTAGAACCATCAAACGCATGGCTTCGATCTCGATCTTCGCACGCGAAATGGTCTCCATGTTCTTGCCCAGATCAATGATTTTCTTACCGAAGGCTTCACGTGACAGGCCACGCTCGATCATCAGGTCCAGAGCCTTTTCTGCGGCACCGATAGAGCGCATGCAGTGGTGGATGCGGCCAGGTCCAAGACGTACTTGCGAGATCTCAAAACCACGACCTTCGCCCCAAAGAATATTTGATTCCGGCACGCGGACATTGGTGAATTTGATGTGCATGTGGCCGTGCGGTGCATCGTCATGACCGAACACATGCATCGGACCCACAATTTCCACACCGGGAGTATCGATCGGCACAAGAATCTGGGACTGCTGGCGGAAAGGCTCTGCATCGGGGGATGTTTTCACCATCGTGATCATGATTTTGCAGCGCGGATCGCCCGCACCGGAGATATAGTATTTCTCTCCGTTGATGACCCATTCACCGTCTTCCAGCACAGCGGAGGTGGAGATATTTTTCGCATCCGAAGATGCCATATCAGGCTCTGTCATGGCAAAAGCAGAACGGATTTTGCCAGCCAGCAGCGGCTTGAGCCACGTTTCTTTTTGCTCGGGCGTGCCGATACGCTCTAGCACTTCCATGTTGCCAGTGTCAGGTGCGGAGCAGTTCAGCGACTCTGACGCGAGCGGGCTCTTGCCCAGTTCAGCAGCGATATAGGCATAGTCGAGGTTGCTCAGGCCTTCACCGGTTTCGGCGTTGGGCAGGAAGAAATTCCACAGGCCTGCATCGCGCGCTTTTTGCTTTACTGTTTCCAGCAACTCAAGCTGACCGGGTGCGTAGGACCAGCGATCAGCGCGACCTTCCCCCAGTGCATAAAACTCTTCGGTGATCGGATCCACGTTTTCGCGGATGTGCTTGATCACGGCCGCAAGCAGCGGCTTGTTTTTCTCGGACATGCCAAGATTGTTCATTTCCATCGGTGTATCGGACATAAAATGCCTCCCTTAGTTATTTTTCACCCAAGAGGTGAGGTTGTTTCTTCACCCGGCGGGTGAGGCTATTTGTTGACCCAATTGGGTTTGCGTTTTTCGACAAAGGCATTCACGCCCTCTTTGAAATCTTCGGTCTTGGATAGATCCGCGATAACTTCGCGGGAATAAGCAACACTGTCTTGCATGCCGTCACGGGCATACATGTCATTGAGAACCCGTTTCGTTGCTTTCACAGCTGATGGGGACACCGTGCAAAGCTGCTCAGCCTTCTCCATTGCCTTGGCCATTAGTTGGTCATGGGGATGCACCTCATTGACGCAGCCCATCGCAAGCGCTTCGTCCGCCATGATGGTGCGACCTGTGTACATCATTTCCTGTGCGGCCAGACGGCCGATGTAGCGCGACAGGCGCTGCACACCCGATGCAGCCGCAAAGAAACCGACCTTAACTTCTGGCAGCGCGAACTTGGCGTTCTCGGATGCAAGGATGATGTCGCACGACAGCGCTGTTTCAAACCCGCCACCCATCGCAAAGCCGTTCACCGCAGCAATGATCGGTTTCTCAAGGTCAAAGCGTGAGGAAAGGCCCGCGAAACCAGTTGGCGTCATCTTTGCCTTTGACCCGCCTGAGGCAGTTGCCTTCAGGTCGTTGCCTGCAGAAAACGCTTTGTCACCCGCGCCCGTCAGAACCGCGACCCAAAGGTCTTGGTCGGCGGCGAAGTCATCCCAGCATGCGGCCATCTCGTTATGCATGTCCACGTGAACGGCGTTATAGACGTCAGGCCTGTTCATCGTGACGACAAGAATGTGACCCTTCTTTTCGGTTGTGATAAATTCGTAGCTCATACCTTCAGACCTCCGGTATCGATTTCAGTGAATTTGCCACCTGTTGCGGCGAGGTGACGCAAAAGATCGGCAGGGGCGAAGGCCGGATCGTCAGCACCCAGCTTCTCCATCCGATCAAGCACGGCCTGCGCGCCTACCATATCGCCATAGAACATTGGCCCACCCTTGTCGGCAGGCCAGCCATAGCCGTTCAGCCAGACGACATCGATGTCAGAGGGGCGCTGCGCCTTGTTCTCTTCGAGAATTTTCACAGCCTCGTTGATCATAGGGTAAATACAGATTTCGATGATCTCTTCAGGGCTCATCGTGGTCGGCTCGGCACCGGTCACATTCTTGATGATGCCCGCAGTTACATCGGACGGAATCGGACGGCGGTTTTCATCGTAGTCATAAAAACCGGCTTGGGTTTTTTGCCCGCGGCGATCCATTTCGCACAACATGTCGCGGATCGGGTTGTCAGTTGTTGCACCTTTGGACCAACCAATGTCGAGACCGGCAAGATCGCTCATCTGGAAGGGGCCCATTTTGAAGCCGAAGCTGTTTAATGCGGCATCCACGTCCCAAGGCATCAATCCCTTCGCCAGCAGCTTGTTCGCCTGAATTTGGCGCGCAAACAGAATGCGGTTGCCGACAAACCCGGGGCAGACACCCACAAGGGCTGCAATCTTGTTGATCTTCTGCGCCAGCGCCATCGAGGTGGCGACAACATCGTCAGCTGTATGTTTTGCCCGGACAATCTCTAGCAGCTTCATCACGTTCGCAGGTGAGAAAAAGTGCAGGCCGATTACGTCTTCGGGGCGCCGTGTCATTGCAGCGATTTCGTTGATGTCCAACGCAGATGTATTGGTGGCAAGGATTGCGCCCGGCTTCATCAAAGCATCAAGTTCGGTGAATATCTTGCGCTTTAGATCCATGTTTTCGAACACAGCTTCGATCACCAGATCGCAATCGGCCAAATCCGCAATGGCAAGGCGGCCATCGAACCGGTTCATGCGTGCCTCGACTTCTTCTTGCGGGAAACGTCCCTTGTCAGCTGAGCGTTGGTAGTTGCCACGAACCACCTTGAGGCCACGGTCCAGCGCCTCTTGCGTGGTTTCGACGATTTTCACATCATAGCCTGCTGTCGCAAAATTCATTGCGATGCCGCCACCCATTGTCCCGGCACCGATGATCCCAACGATTTTGATGTCGCGTTGCGGTGTGGCAGCATCCAGATCGGGTACTTCCCAAGCCGCTTTGCCTGCTGTCGCGATATAGTCGCCAATTTCTTCTGTTGTTGGTGTCATGTTTTTGCCTTTTCAGTCTCTAAACAAGCGGCGCGCAAGCCGCGCCTGTCAATCTTGTCGGTTGCACCGCGCATCAAAGGGACTGTTTGCGTCCAAAGATGCTGGGGTATTTTATAGCTCGCGGTATGGCCTTCCAAAGCCTGAGCCATCTGCTTTTGGTCCAACGCTGCGCCTTCGCGTAGCTGCACACAGGCGCCTACAATCTCGCCCAACCGTTCGTCAGGTACAGAGAACGCGCAGGCTTCGATCACATCGGGCAGACGGTGAAGCGCACCTTCGACATCAAGACAGGCGATGTTTTCACCACCACGGATAATGATGTTTTTCTTGCGATCCAGAATTGTGACAAAACCGTCTTCGTCCATTACCGCCAAATCGCCGGTGCGGAGCCATCCGTCTTGCAGTGTCTCGGCTGTCGCTTCGGGTTTGTTGAGGTAGCACCGCATATTGGCAGGGCTTTTCACAGTGATTTCACCCAACTGGCCAAGAGGCACCTCATTGCCGGCGTCATCAAGCAGACGAAGCTCTTGCACCGGTGGGTGTAGTTTGCCTGCGCTTTCGGGACGGTCGATATAGTCATCTCCGATCATCCCGATTCCAAGCGCGTTGGTTTCGGTCATGCCCCAGCCTGTGGCGATACCTGCATTCGGGAACGTTTTGGCCAGTTGAGCAACCTGCGCTCCGGGCCGTTTAGCACCGCCAGACCCGAGATAGTCGAGCGTTTCCAGCTTAACACCGGACTTGCGTGCGGCGGCCATCAGGTCAGCCGACTGCGTTGGTACGCCGAGAAAGCGTGTGATTTTTTCGGCTTGGATCAGGCGCACGGCCTCGTCTGCATCCCATTTGCGCATCAAGGTAACCCGTGCGCCTGCGACAAGGCTAAGTAGAAATAGAGGATGCGTTGCCGTCACGTGAAACAGCGGCGTGACGACTAGGGCAGAGGGCGGCAAAGGCTCGGGCGCTCCCTCTTCCGGTGGTGTGACCAAAGGAGCGACGACGGCCTGCATTAACCAGCTGAACACAGCACTCACAGCGCTGCGATGGGTTTGTACGACGCCTTTTGGATGACCTGTGGTTCCTGAGGAATACATCACGGCAAAATCATCATCGGTGTCAATGTCGACGGCCAATGGCGCGTCAGATGCAGCAGTCTGAAGAGAAGTGTAGTTGTGTGCGACCATCCCCTCGCCGTCCCGCACGCCGACCAGTTGAAGGTTTAAATCGGCTTCCAGAGGCTGCAACCGTTCGATGCGCGGACCATCTGCAAACACCAGTTTTGCCTCACTATCGCGCAAAGCATAGTCAAGCTCTTCGGTTGTCCACCAGGCATTTACGAAGACAACAGTCGCGCCCGTCGCGGAAATCGCCAAGACCAGGGTCATCAGCTCGGGATAATTCCGCATGGCAATGGCTACGCGGTCCCCGCGCCCGATGTTGAACTTTGTGCGCAATACCTGTGCCACGCGCCGTACTTCGGCGGCAAATTCACCGAATGTCCAACGCTCCCCTTCGTAAAGAAGATAGTCTGCTGCGCCGTTATCATGTTGTGCCATTCCGGCATCGATCAATCCGTGGACAGTGGGCGGAATGTTTTGAAATGCTTTGTAGGTGACGCCCCGCACAACGGTTGGCGCTACGGCGAAGGTGGGGTTGGTGCTGAGCACATGGGCTACAGCGTCTTCCGGCGACATCGGGTTCATAAGGTTAAACCCGATACGATTTGCAAGCTTGTCATTGTGACCCTCCCAAGTCGGCGGGTCGCCTTTCCTCATCCTCCCGAGGGCGGGCGACTCTCTTTGAGAGCAGACTAGGGGGAAAGTTGGGGGCTGCCAATACCGCAGTACGGAACTTCGTTTCGCAAATGGCCATTTAATGCCAGTGGCTAACAAACCTTACGTATCTTAGGCCGCGCAATGTTGGAAATTGCGCGGCGAAATTAACATAATCTTCTAAATCGCATGAATTATTCAGCGTTCAGGATAGATTCAATGCGCTCTACGTCGCCCGGATTGTTCAATTCCCAGAACACCCGGCCTTTGCCTTCTACCTCTACACAAAGAATGTTGGTGCCGTTTTCAAGAAAGCGTAGTTGCTCCAGGCCTTCATGCCGCTCAAGACGGCCTTCAGGCCAGCTTGCATATTGCGCCAGGGCTGCGGGCCGATATGCGTAAAGGCCAACATGATGGAAGACTTCACCTTCGGCTTCTGCCTCCTTGGCAGGTGCGATGTACGGCAGGACTTCTTTGCTGAAATACAGCGCGCGGTTTGAGCGATCAAAGACGGCGGTTGTACCGCCGACCAGTCCGGCGGCGCGGTCAGCGCGGAAATGGGCGTAGGTTTGCGCATCACAGCGCACGACGGGTGTCGCAACAGGTGCTTCAGGGCGTGCAGCCATTGCGGCAATCAGATCCTCGACAAACCATGCGGGCGTCAGCGGCGCATCACCCTGCAAGTTTACAACCAGATCAGCATCAAACACGCCGGCTGTCGCAGCTTCAGCGCAGCGCGCTGTGCCATTCTCACAAGTTTCCGAAGTCATGATGACCTGCGCACCAAATGCCTCTGACGCCTCTTTGATCCGCGCATCGTCGGTTGCGACAAAAACGGCATCAACGCCGTTCACGGCCATGGCCGCTTCCCAGCTGCGCTGGATCAGAGACTTTGCTGTGCCGTCGCGTTCGCGGAGCATCACCAGCGGTTTACCGGGATAGCGCGTCGAAGCGTAGCGCGCGGGGATGACAATAACGGTTTTCATTATGCTACTCCTGCACGCAGACAATCATGGATGCGCAACAGGCCCACCGGCGCTCCTTCGGCATCGACAACCACCAGCACAGTGATTTTGTTTTCGTTCATAACGGCGAGGGCGGTCGCGGCCATCATGTCAGGCGGGACAGTCTTTGGTGTCGGTGTGGCAACTTCGCTGGCACGTTTGCTGCCAAGGTGTTCGCTATTGCGGCGCAAATCCCCGTCTGAAATCACACCAACCAGTTTGCCGTCTTCTACCACACACGCGATACCAAAACCCTTTTCGCTCATCTTTAGCAGGGTTTCTTGCATCCCCGCATCCGGCGTGACGACGGCCATCGCTTCAGTTCCGTGCATCAGCTGATGCACAAGGGCCAACTGCGCGCCAAGCTTGCCGCCGGGATGGTAGGTACGAAAATGCTCTGACAGAAAACCGCGTTGCTCCATAAGCGCCATGGCCAGCGCGTCACCCAATGCCAGCGCCATTGTAGTGGAGGTGGTGGGCGCGATGCCGCTGCCCGCTTCGGGTTCTTGAGGCAGTGTCAGGCAAAGATCTGCGGCCCGCATCAAGGTACTTTCGGGTTTGCTGCTCATCCCGATCATGGGGATGGAAAACCGTCGCGTATGGTTGATCAAATCGCCGAGTTCTGACGTTTCGCCAGAATTGGACAATAAAATGCACAAATCTTCCTGCGTGATCATGCCCAGATCACCATGGCTCGCCTCTGCCGGATGCACGAAATAGGCGGGCGTGCCGGTCGATGCGAGGGTCGACGCGATCTTGCGCGCGATATGGCCGGATTTGCCAATGCCTGACAGAATGATGCGGCCTTTAATCTTTAGAATGCGTTCAACCGCTGGCGCGAAATCCATTGGCAGATTTTGGGCCATTCGCATAAGTGCGCTTCCCTCATGCTCCAGAACCTGCGCCGCTGTGGCCAAAATCGTTTCACGCGGTGCGTTGGTGTCTGACATAAATACTCTTTCCGCTGATCAGGGCGCTTTATGAAGATGTACGCATAGCAGCCTCTTGCCGCAAGTGATCGACATGTTTTTAAAGCAAGCCCGATGTAAGCGTGTGCTACCACCCTATCTGTAATGTGAACGGAAGAGTGGATATGAAACCGCATTGGTGGTTGAGGCGGCATCCCTTGGAAGTGTAAGCGCACAGTCAGACCGCCTCAGGTAGAAAAGGATCATCCGATGAAAACAGCACTTGTGACCGGCTCTTCCGGCTTCATCGGCTATTTCGTTGCAGACGCGCTTTTGGCGGCGGGTTGGTGGGTCGTCGGGGTTGATAGCATGAGCGACTATTACGATGTCAGCCTCAAGCAGTCCCGCCTTGATCTTCTTGAGGCACATGAAGGCTTCACCAATGTAAAAAGCAAAGTTGAACAACCGGGTCTGTTGACGGAGTTGTTCGGGCAGTACCAACCCGAGATCGTTATCCATTTGGCCGCGCAGGCCGGTGTCCGGTATTCGCTGGAAAATCCGATGTCTTACTTTGAGACGAACCTTGGTGGGACGCTGCAACTGCTTGAGGCCGCACGCGCGCATCCGCCCAAACATATGCTTTTGGCCTCTAGTTCATCGGCCTACGGGGCAAATACAGAAATGCCCTATCAGGAAAATATGAAGGCCGATCATCAGATGTCGCTTTATGCTGCGACCAAAAAGTCGACCGAAAACATCGCGCACAGCTATTCCCACCTGTTTGGCCTGCCGATCACCATGTTCCGGTTCTTTACAGTTTACGGTCCGTGGGGCCGCCCCGACATGGCACCGCACAAGTTTACTTCGCGCATCCTCGAAGGGCGGGCGATTGATGTCTATAATCACGGCCAGATGCGCCGCGACTTTACCTATGTCACTGATCTGGTTCAGGCGATCTTAATGTTGGTTGATGCGGTGCCGGACCACCTTACCCAGCAGGGCAAATTTGTCGGGGACAGTCTGTCACCTGTGGCCCCTCACCGTGTGGTGAATATCGGCAATGCCGATGCGATCCCTCTTTTGGATTTCATCAAAGCGATTGAGGAGGCGACTGGCACCGAGGCTCAGATGAACCTTATGCCGATGCAGCCCGGTGATGTGCCTGCCACGTGGGCGGACACAAGCCTGCTTCAATCGCTCACGGGCTATGTGCCGCACACATCTGTGCGCGATGGCGTTGCCCAATTCGTGAATTGGTACCGCGACTATTACAGCATCTGAGGATCAGTCTTCGAAGCCGACAAACCGCGCGACCTCGGCAACTTCGCGGCGCTCTGACACAACAGCGTTTGCTGAGAAAGTTTCATCCGGCCAGCCCATCGCGACACACGTCATGATAACCTGATCTTCTGGAATCTGCGCATGCTCGCGGACGACGGGAGACTGCATAATCCCTTGGCCGTTGATCACGCACCCCAGGCCGCGTGACCACGCGGCGAGCGTCAGTCCGTAAGTTACCGCGCCCAGATCGAAATGGGCAATCGTGCCCCCTTCGAGCGACTTGTCGAAGGTCACAACGATCGACACAGGCGCATCAAACTGGCGGAAACCGCGCATGACCCAATCCTGCCGCATCGCTTTGTCATCCCGCTCAATTCCCATGGCGGCAAAAAGTTGTTTGGCAATGCCCACCTGACGGTCGCGATGCGGTCCGTCATAGGCGCCGTGATCCACGATCTCACGGACGGGCGGCACCCCGTTGAGCATGCGGGTAGAATTTCCTTCGCGCACGCGCTCCAATGGCTCGCCTGTTAACACATGCAAATGCCATGGTTGGGTGTTCATTGACGATGGCGCCCGATTGGCCAACGCAATCACTTCTTCGATCAAAGTGCGTGGCACAGGTTTGTTCAAAAAGCCCCGAATACTGCGGCGGCCATTCATTGCCTCGTCAACTTGCATGTATGTGTCTTCCTAGAAATTAAGTGTAAACTGACGGCTGAGGCCGATCTGGATGCGCCACTGATCCTCTGACCCGTTCATGGTGATGGGGCTGTCTGCCGCATCGCCCAAAAGCTTTTCATAGCTCACGCCGCCTTCCAGTGACCATTTATCGTCAAGGAAATATGTGCCCGTAACCTGAATGCCCGCACCCAGCGCACCGCCTGCAGCGTCATAGGCGGCAAAGCTTGACGTCCCGCCAGTTGGCACGCTGAAATAAGTCTCGGCAAATTCGTCGTTGCCAAAGTTCACCCGTGGACCAGCCTTGATCACGAAGCGGTCATTTGGACGCATGATAAGGTCGGCCCCAATTGTACCGGTCACACCGCTATGGCCTGTCACACCTTTGCGTACTTCACCAAATGCCATCCAGTTTGTTTGCTGGTATGCTAGGCCAAAGCCCAGTTCTACGGCGATATCAATGTCGTCCAGACCGGCAAGCTCTGGGTTATCATCGGCTGTGCGATCACCAAGAACGCGGAAGGCTGCATTGAGTGACACGCCATTGTCCGGAATGCCACGTACGCCGTTTCCCGTGTCAATCGCGCCCCATTTGAGGGACCCGAACGTGAATGTTGGCGCTGCAACAGCCGAGGTGGAATCAGCACCCAAATAGTCAGGTGCGGCACCAACACCGAGCCCGAGCGCAAAGTTGAAAGACCGCTCTTGCGCCGCTGCGGGAAGGGCAGCGCCCAGTGCCAGAGCAGAAACAGCTATAACCGAGAGAACGCGCATTAAGATGCTCCAATAAAATCAGGAGCCGACAAACCGGTCCTGTAAGGGGTTTTCAATAATTTAGAGACGTGCCCGCTTAAAGTATATGGGGAAACGAAGATAAATTATTGCTATGGCTGGCTTAGTGCGCGGCAGGTCATTTTCGGGCAAGGCCGTGTTTTACCGACGTGCATTGTGGTATTCACCGCCAGTCGAAAAAGTTGGGGGCGGCTTGTGACAGAAGTTTTCGTGCCATCTCTTTGCCAACAAGCGCGCCGTCTTCGATGGGGCAACTCATTGCATCGGAAATCGCTTCTGATCCATCGGGGCGCAGGACTTCGCCGCGCAGGTGCAATGTCCCACCATCCAGCTCTGCCAGGCCTGCGATCGGCGTTTCGCAAGATCCGTCAAGCTCAAGCAAGAAGGCGCGTTCGGCTGTCAGCCGCTGGCCTGTCGGTGCGTCATGGATTGCGGCAAGCATCTGTGCAACGTTTGTATCATCCACGCGCCGTTCAATTCCGATTGCGCCTTGTGCGACTGCTGGAAGCATGACGTCGGTTTCAATCGCGGTTGCAGGTACTTCATCCATGCGCAGTCGGTTAAGGCCGGCCATAGCAAGGAACGTTGCTGCTGCCACGCCTTGGTCCAACTTCATCAATCTGGTTTGGAGGTTGCCGCGGAATTCAACCACTTCAAGGTCAGGCCGTTTGAGCATCAGCTGCGCGCGCCGCCGTAAGCTAGAGGTGCCAACAACTGTACCGGCGGGCAGTTCCGTCAAGCCTTTTGCTGTCGGAGAGATAAAGGCATCGCGCACGTCTTCTCGGGGCAGGTATGTATCAAGCACCAAGCCTTCGGGTTGCAGCGTCGGCATGTCCTTCATTGAATGGACCGCGATGTCGATCTTGCCAGAAAGCATGTCGGCTTCTATTTCGCGTGTGAACAGACCCTTGCCGCCGATCTCTTTGAGTGGGCGGTCAATGATCTTATCGCCTGTGGTTTTGATCACGACGATTGTGAATGCTTCAAACGGCAGATCAAAGGCTTTTGCCAAACGCTCCCGCGTTTCATGGGCTTGCGCCAAGGCCAAAGGCGATCCACGGGTGCCGATCATCAGCGGTTGGGCGGGGGAGGGCAGATTTAATGTCATGAACCCTCTCTATCGGTGTAACCAAAACCTGACAACTCTTGTATCCCCTGCATGGTTTAACGCATGATGCCCCGAACAAAATACAATGGTAGAGACAGCATATGGCCCCCCAGAAAACTATTCTTCGCGCGCTTGCGGGAGAGACTCTTCCCACACCACCGATCTGGATGATGCGCCAGGCAGGCCGCTATCTGCCCGAATACCGCGCAACCCGCGCCGAGGCCGGTGATTTTCTCAAACTATGTTACAATCCTGATCTGGCGGCAGAGGTCACGTTGCAACCTATTCGCCGCTACGGTTTTGATGCGGCCATTCTGTTTGCCGATATTCTGCTTGTCCCCCAAGCGCTTGGCGCCGATTTGTGGTTTGTCACTGGTGAGGGGCCACGCCTGTCTACCATCACAACTCAGGCCGAGTTGGACAAATTGGTACCGGCAGACGCAATTCACGGCCATCTTGCGCCAATCTACGAGACGGTGAAAATCCTCTCGAACGAGTTGCCTTCCGAAACAACGCTTATCGGGTTTGCAGGCGCTCCGTGGACCGTTGCTACCTATATGATTGCTGGTCAGGGCACCCCTGATCAAGGTCCGGCGCATAAGCTTAAGGCCGAGAACCGCGCCGTGTTCGACGGGCTAATGGATCGCATTACCGAAGCGACGATTCACTATATGTCGAAGCAAATCGAAGCCGGTGCAGAAGTTGTTAAAATCTTTGATAGCTGGGCGGGGTCGCTACAGGGCGACGACTTCATGAACTACTCGATCAAGCCGATGGCGCGGATAACATCGGCGCTCAAGGAAAAGCACCCCGGGATACCTGTCATTGCCTTCCCACGTGGCGCGGGTGAAAGGTACATTGGTGCGCATGCCGCCACGGGCGCCGATTGCATTGCCGTCGATGATGGTGTGACGGCCGAGTGGGCCGCCGAGCATGTCCAGCCGGACGGCTGCGTGCAGGGCAATCTGAAATCTTCTCATATGGTCACTGGCGGGGATGCTCTGGTGGCAGAAACGCGGCGCACAGTCCAAGCCTTTTCGAAAGGGCCACACATCTTCAACCTCGGACACGGCATTACGCCGGATGCAGATCCCGAGAATGTTCAGTTGATGATCGACACTGTGCGCAACGGCTAAACTCTATTTGAGTTTGCTCCGAATATGATTGGAAACCTCCTCCATGTGGGAGGTATGCACCGTCTACATAGTAATTCCCGCAGCGCATGAATCTGCGCTGCGGGCCAGCGCTTAGCTTTCGACTTCAAATGTCAGGCCGGCATTAGCCGTAAGTCGGTCGATGATGGCCGCGCCAAAGACGGGGGCCGCGGTAAGAACACCGCCGGGGGCGTCAGCTGCTTCTTCGATCAGGCAGATGGCGGCTTCGGTTAGCATTTTTGACGTAGATCCGTATCCCGGATCGCGATCTCCTTTTACCCCTACGGTCAGGCGTTCGCCGCTTGCAGAGGTGCCTGTAAACATCAGGTCATAACTGCCGTTGTCGCGTTCTTCTTTCGAAGGGCCTTCGCCCGGTTTGATGTCGTCGTCGCCCATCGGATTGGATTTGGCGATGCCATTGGCGATTGCTTCGCCTTTTTCACCCTTGCCGGTAAAAATCATCTCTTCGTACGTGAAATCTGTGCCGTAGGGGTGGCCCATCAGCATGTTGGAGCGGTGTACGTTCTTGGTATTGATGGACGCCATGACAAAGGGGGCAACCCACATACCGAACTCCGAATCTTCGTAAGGCTTGTTGCCATACGGCTGCTTTGGTCCCTCAAAACCGGGAGTCAGAGCGAAGGAAGACACCAGTCGTTTCATGGTTTCCGGATCGCTCATTGCCAGCTTCATTGTTTCCTTGCCTGATGCTGCTGTCCCGCCCGAGAAGGTGCCCTTCATGCCGCGCACACGGCCTTTGACGTCTTTGATGGGCGCTCCAAAGCGTTTTTGGGCTTCTTGCTGCAAGAAATAGACGCCCATATCGAAAGGGATGCTGTCAAAGCCGCAGGAATGTACAATCCGCGCACCGCTTTCCTTGGCAGTGTCGTTATATTTTTCGATCATATTCCACATAAAGGGAGGCTCACCCGAGAGATCGACGTAGTCGGTGCCGGATTTGGCACATGCCGCAACAAGTGGTTCGCCATGCAGAAGATAAGGCCCGACAGTGGTGATGATCACGCGGGCACGGGCAACCATTGCGTCGAGGGATGCCGGGTCAGAGGCATCGGCCTCAATCAGTGGTGTGTCAGCAGGAAGGCCCATTTCATCGCGCACCGCAGCAAGCTTTGTCGCGCTTCGACCGGCCATGGCCCAAGGACGGTCTGGGTAAGTTGCGTGCATGTATTCCGCAACAAGCCGCCCTGTAAAACCTGTAGCGCCGTAGATGATGATATCGAATTCGGCCATGATGCCGCTCCTCCCGATTGGTTGCATGTGTTTGGATGAACTATGCGGGAGAGCAGGCAGAAATTGCTATCGTCGAGTTTGAAAACGCTACGTCGGGATGGTGGGTGACGAAAAATCTGCACGCGCTGACAGTAATCGAACGAACGCTTGGTGCGGTTTTGCAGGCTTGGTGTCATTATCAAATGTGAATTTTGTGACGGGGACCGAAAATGTGTTAGATTTTTCTAACTGCAATTCGTTGCATAAATTTTCGGGGAATATTGGTGCCCAGGAGAGGACTCGAACCTCCACACCGTTGCCAGTACTAGCACCTGAAGCTAGCGCGTCTACCATTCCGCCACCTGGGCACGTATCGTGAGAGCTGCATCTAAGGTGCAATACTTAAGCTGTCAATTGCATTTCTGGCCCGTTTGCAAAGTTCTTTTGCGGCAAGCAGCCAAGTGGATTTTTGCGCCTTGTTTGCAAGGCTTCGCAGGGTTACACCAAATCCGGACAATCGTTGAGGGACTGCACCATGTCTAAACTGGTTACGATTTACGGCGGATCGGGCTTTGTCGGGCGATATATCGCGCGTCGGATGGCTAAAGAAGGCTGGCGCGTGCGCGTTGCTGTGCGGCGTCCTAATGAGGCGTTGTTCGTCAAGACATATGGCGTTGTCGGGCAGGTAGAACCTGTTTTGTGCAATATCCGCGATGATGCGTCGGTGGCTTCCGTGATGATGGGCGCTGATGCGGTCGTGAATTGTGTGGGCGTTCTGGCCGAGACAGGCAAGAATACGTTTGAAGCAGTCCAGTCTGAAGGGCCCGAGCGCATCGCGCGGATTGCGCAAGAGCATGGTATCACGCGCATGGTCCATATTTCTGCCATTGGTGCCGATATGGACAGCGAAAGCAATTATGCCCGCACCAAGGCCGAAGGCGAGGCGGGCGTGCTGAAGCATCAGCCCGATGCCGTCATCTTGCGCCCGTCCATAGTGTTCGGTCCTGAAGATGAATTCTTTAACCGTTTTGCAAGCATGGCGCGTTTTGGGCCGGTGCTTCCGGTCGTGGGCGCGAATACCCAATTCCAGCCTGTCTATGTTGATGATGTGGCTAAGGCTGCTGTGATGGGTGTGCTGGGTGACGCTACCGGAGTTTATGAGCTGGGCGGTCCGGTAAAGATGACCTTCCGTGAGCTTATGGCGGTCATGCTGGATGTGATCCGTCGCCGTCGTCTGGTTTTGAATATTCCATTCTTCGTTGCGCGGGTCATGGCGTTCGGGTTCGACATGCTTCAGGCGGTGACGCTTGGTCTGGTCAAAAACAGCATGATCACCCGTGATCAGGTTAAGAACCTGCGCAATGACAATGTGGTTTCGGAGGGTGCGCGTGGCTTTGCGGATCTGAGCATCGAACCTGTGGCGATGATCTCTGTTCTTCCTGAATATCTTTGGCGGTTCCGCCCGTCGGGCCAGTATGACGCCATTAAAGAATCGGCACAAAACCTGCGCTCCAGCTGATGGAATACAGCACGATCGTCGCGGCCTTTCTGGGGTTGCTGGAGGGGCTTACGGAATTTATTCCGGTCTCTTCGACCGGCCACATTCTGCTGGCAGGCCACTTTCTTGGATTTGAGTCGGCTGGTAAGACCTTTGAAGTGGTCATTCAGCTGGGCGCAGTTTTGGCGATTCTTACGCTATATTCTGCGCGGCTGATCGCGGTATTTGCTGCGGTGCCCTCTGATCCGCAAGCGCGGCGGTTCATTTGGTCGGTGCTATTGGCGTTCTTGCCTGCGGTTTTTATCGGCGTTCTGGCGCATGATATTATCAAGACCGTGCTATTCGAGACTCCGATGCTGATTGCGGTCATGCTGATACTTGGTGGGATTGTTTTGGTTTTCGTGGACCGTATCGCCCCCGAGCCAATTCATGATGATGCGATGAAGCTGCCTATTCCGATGGCCATCGTGATCGGCTTTATACAGTGCCTTGCCATGATACCCGGTGTGTCCCGATCGGGCGCGACGATCGTGGGTGCGCTGATGTTGGGCGCAAGTAAGCGCGCAGCAGCTGAGTTTTCGTTCTTTTTGTCTATGCCTACTATGGCAGGCGCATTTGCCTATGACCTCTACAAGAATCGCGATGTCCTAGACGTTTCAGCGATGGGAGAGATCGCTATAGGCTTTGCCATGGCATTCATCAGTGCGGTTTTTGTGGTAAAGTGGTTGCTTGGTTACGTTAGTCGTCATGGGTATGCTTTGTTCGGGTGGTGGCGGATCGTTGTAGGCAGTTTGGCATTTATATTTCTTTACAATGGCTTCTGATATTTTAGGTCCGAAGCGGATTTAATAAACCGATAAGGCCGCGCCCTTTCTGCGGCGCGGCAAAATAAAATCAACATATAGGTCAGTATTGCTGCCTTTTATTCTCTCTGAGGTTCGTTTATTCGAAGGCTCCAGAGCGGATTTGAGGATTAGGGCACCATGGCCAAGCAACCTATGTTGAAATTTACCAGTGTTCAGCGGGATATGCCGGAAAAGCGGCCCCCGAACCTGCGCCGTGAAGACTTCAACGAGATTTACGCAGAATACGCTGATGCAAAGGCAAAGGAGCAATCCAGCCGATGTAGTCAATGCGGGGTGCCATATTGCCAGACGCATTGTCCGCTACATAACAACATCCCTGATTGGCTCCGCCTTACTGCCGAAGGTCGGCTCGAGGAAGCCTACGAGATTTCGCAGGCGACAAACACTTTTCCGGAAATCTGTGGCCGTATTTGCCCTCAGGATCGCCTGTGTGAAGGCAACTGTGTGATTGAACAGTCAGGCCATGGCACTGTTACTATCGGCTCTGTTGAAAAGTACATCACAGATACCGCTTGGGAAAAGGGCTGGGTAAAGCCGATTGTCCCAGCGCAGGAACGTACCGAAAGCGTGGGCATCATCGGTGCAGGCCCCGGTGGTCTTGCTGCCGCAGACTTCCTGCGCCGTGCCGGCGTTCAGGTCACGGTATATGATCGCTATGACCGCGCGGGCGGCCTGCTGACGTATGGTATTCCGGGCTTCAAGCTTGAGAAAGACGTGGTCATGCGCCGCAACGAACAGCTTGAACAGGGTGGGGTTACCTTCAAGCTTGACTGTGAAGTCGGCAAAGACATCTCTTTCGCCGATATCCGCGCGGCCCATGACGCCGTCATTATTGCGACAGGCGTTTACAAAAGCCGCGATCTGCAAGCGCCGGGTGTGGGTGCGGACGGTGTGGTGCGCGCGCTTGATTTCCTGACGGTCAGCAACAAAAAAAGCTTTGGCGACGATGTTCCTGAATTTTCCGATGGCAGCTTGAATGCCGAAGGTAAGAAGGTGGTTGTGATCGGCGGTGGCGATACGGCAATGGACTGTGTCCGGACTTCGATCCGTCAGGGCGCGACCTCAGTTAAGTGTCTCTATCGCCGTGACCGTGCCAACATGCCCGGCAGCCAGCGCGAAGTCGCCAACGCTGAAGAAGAGGGCGTTGTGTTTGAATGGCTGAGCGCGCCAAAGGGTTTCATCGGTGAGCCGGTGAATGGTGTGATGGTTCAGAAAATGCGTCTGGGTCAACCCGATGCGACAGGCCGTCAGGCACCCGAGTTGATCGAAGGTTCCGACTATGTCGAAGAGGCCGATCTTGTGATCATGGCCCTTGGGTTTGAGGCAGAAGACCTGCCGACCTTGTGGGATTGTCCTGATCTGCCAGTGAACCGCTGGGGAACAGTGAAGGCTGATTATATTACTGGCCGCACCGAGGCTGAGGGTGTTTACGCGGTCGGCGACATTGTGCGTGGAGCTTCCTTGGTCGTTTGGGCGATCAAAGATGGTCGCGACTGTGCCGAGGCGATACTTGAGCAGTTCAGCGGCGTGTCTGCTGTGGCTGCCGAGTAAGGCGAAGAATGGCGGAGCAGATCACAGGCCAATGTTTATGTGGCGCAGTGCAGGTGACTGCAGCGGTCGATAGTCCGCGTCTGCGCGCCTGCCACTGTGACATGTGCCGCCGCCATACTTCCGGTATTTTCTTCTCGATCGAGACTTTGCCCGACAGCGTGACTGTCACGGGACCTACACAAAGTTTTCAGTCTTCGGATTGGGCGGAGAGGGGTTTCTGCGGAGCTTGCGGATCAACGCTTTGGTACGGGACGACCGGCGATGGCAGTCGCCACCTTGCGGCCGGACTATTCGATAATGCCGGTAATGGAACCCTCAAGATCGAGTTTTTCGCAGACAAGTGTCCGCAAGGATATGCGCTCGCTGGAAATCACAAAAAACTTATGACTAAAGAGACAATCGCGCTGTTTGCGCCCACCGAAGGAGACGCCAAATGACCAAGTATGATGAAGCATGGGTGGCACGTGAAGAAGCCAAGCGCGCATTTATGGCCGAAAAGGGTCTCTATTCCCCCGAGGAAGAGCATTCTTCCTGCGGCGTTGGCCTTGTGGTGAATATTGATGGATCGCGCAGCCGCGAAGTGGTTGAGAACGGTATCAAAGCGTTGAAAGCGATCTGGCACCGCGGCGCGGTTGACGCCGACGGTAAGACTGGTGATGGCGCAGGCATCCACGTGCAAATTCCCGTGCCGTTTTTCTACGATCAGATCGGTCGTACCGGTCACAAACCCCGCATGGACGAAATGATCGCCGTTGGTCAGGTCTTTCTGCCGCGCACCAACTTTGCCGCGCAGGAAACATGCCGGACCATCGTTGAGACTGAAGTGCTGCGCATGGGCTACTATATCTATGGCTGGCGACATGTGCCTGTGAACGTCCAGTGTCTGGGCGAAAAGGCGAACGCAACCCGTCCCGAGATTGAGCAGATTCTTATCTCCAACGCGAAGGGCGTTGATGAGGACACTTTCGAACGCGAGCTTTATGTGATCCGTCGCCGTATCGAAAAGGCTGCAATCGCCGCTCAGGTGCCAACACTTTATATCGCGTCCATGTCCTGCCGTTCCATCATCTACAAAGGCATGATGCTGGCCGAGCAGGTAGCGGAGTTCTACCCCGACCTGATGGACCCTCGATTCGAAAGCGCCTTTGCGATCTATCACCAGCGCTATTCCACCAACACCTTCCCGCAGTGGTGGCTGGCACAACCTTTCCGCATGCTTGCGCATAATGGTGAGATCAACACACTTAAGGGCAACCTGAACTGGATGAAAAGCCATGAAATCCGCATGGCGTCATCGACATTCGGTGACTTGGCGGAGGACATTAAACCGATCGTTGCTGCGGGTTCTTCGGACAGCGCGGCGCTGGATTCCGTGTTTGAGGTGCTTGTGCGGGCCGGGCGTTCAGCGCCGATGGCGAAAACCATGCTGGTCCCTGAATCCTGGTCCAAGCAGGCGGTGGAGCTGCCGCAGGCATGGCGCGATATGTATTCTTATTGCAACTCCGTGATGGAACCGTGGGACGGTCCAGCAGCGCTTGCCATGACTGATGGTCGTTGGGTCTGTGCGGGTCTGGATCGCAACGGCCTGCGTCCCATGCGTTTTGTTGTGACCAGCGACGGGATGCTGATCGCCGGTTCCGAGGCAGGCATGGTCCCGCTTGATGAGGCGCGGGTTATCCGCAAGGGCGCGCTTGGGCCAGGTCAGTTGCTGGCCGTCGACATGAAAGAAGGCAAGCTGTTCGGCGATACCGAGATCAAAGACAAATTGTCCGCCGCGCGTCCCTTTGGGGAATGGGTTGGCAAAATCAACGAACTGGACGAAGCGCTGGCCGGTATCACAGAAGCACCGCTGTTCAGCGGCAACGAGTTGCGCCGTCGCCAGATCGCGGCCGGTTATACGATCGAAGAACTTGAACAAATCCTCGCGCCGATGGCAGAGGACGGGAAAGAAACACTCGCTTCTATGGGCGATGACACTCCCTCTGCTGTGCTTTCGGGCAAGTATCGCCCACTGAGCCACTTCTTCCGCCAGAACTTTTCTCAGGTGACCAACCCGCCAATCGACAGTCTGCGTGAATTCCGCGTGATGAGCCTCAAGACGCGCTTTGGCAACCTCAAGAACGTGTTGGACGAAGATAGCAGCCAAACCGAAATTCTGGTGCTTGATAGTCCGTTTGTTGGCAACGCGCAGTTCGAAGAACTGATGAGCCATTTCAACGCCGATACCGTGACGCTAGATTGTACGTTTGAGCCCGGCTCAGGCAATCTGAATACGGAGCTGATGCGCATCCGGGCCGAAGCCGAAGACGCCGTGCGTTCCGGTGCCGGGCATATCGTGCTCACCGATCAAATGAGCGGCGAGGGCAAAGTGGCAATGCCGATGATCCTTGCGACATCTGCCATCCACTCGCATTTGATCCGTAAGGGTCTGCGCACGTTCACCTCGCTGAATGTCCGCTCTGCCGAATGTATCGATCCACATTATTTCGCCGTGCTGATCGGTTGTGGTGCCACTGTGGTGAACGCCTATCTGGCCGAAGATTCACTGGCCGACCGTATCGAGCGGGGCTTGTTGGACGTGGACCTGACCACCGCCATCGCCCGCTATCGCGAAGCGATTGACCAAGGTCTGCTGAAGATTATGGCAAAGATGGGTATTTCCGTCGTTTCATCCTATCGCGGTGGCCTGAACTATGAAGCTGTTGGCCTAAGCCGCGCGATGTGCGCCGAATACTTCCCCGGTATGACCAGCCGCATCAGCGGCATCGGTGTAAGCGGTATCCAACGCAAAGCGGAAGAAGTGCATGCAACAGGTTGGTCTGGCACAGACACTGTCCTGCCTATCGGCGGCTTCTACAAAGCGCGCAAATCGGGCGAAACCCATGCATGGGAAGCGACGTCGATGCACATGTTGCAGGCGGCGTGCAATCGCGCCTCTTACGAAATGTGGAAGCAATATAGCGCCAAGATGCAAAGCAACCCGCCGATCCACCTGCGCGATCTGCTCGAGCTAAAGCCGCTTGGCGCCCCTGTGCCGCTGGAGGAAGTTGAAAGCATCACAGCGATCCGCAAACGCTTTGTCACACCGGGTATGAGCTTGGGTGCGCTAAGCCCCGAGGCACACAAGACACTTAACGTGGCGATGAACCGGATTGGTGCAAAATCGGACAGTGGTGAAGGTGGTGAAGACCCCGCACACTTCTTCCCCGAAGCTAATGGTGACAATCCGTCAGCCAAGATCAAACAGGTTGCATCGGGACGTTTTGGCGTCACTGCAGAATATCTGAACCAGTGCGAAGAGCTGGAGATCAAAGTCGCGCAGGGCGCCAAGCCCGGTGAAGGCGGCCAGCTGCCCGGTATGAAAGTGACCGAGCTGATTGCACGCTTGCGTCACTCGACGCCTGGTGTGACGTTGATTTCGCCTCCGCCGCACCACGATATCTATTCCATCGAAGATTTGGCCCAGCTGATCTACGATCTCAAACAGATCAACCCGCGCTGTAAAGTGACCGTCAAGCTGGTGGCATCCAGTGGTGTGGGCACAATCGCGGCGGGTGTGGCCAAGGCGAAGGCGGACATCATCCTGATCTCTGGCCACAACGGCGGCACGGGTGCATCACCTGCGACCTCGATCAAATACGCAGGTCTGCCGTGGGAGATGGGCCTGACAGAGGCACATCAGGTTCTGTCGATGAACAACCTGCGCGGTCGTGTGACCCTGCGGACCGATGGTGGATTGCGCACAGGACGTGACATAGTGATGGCAGCGATGCTTGGGGCCGAAGAATACGGTATCGGCACCGCGGCACTAATCGCGATGGGCTGTATCATGGTGCGTCAGTGCCAGTCGAACACATGTCCGGTAGGTGTCTGTACGCAGGATCAGGCGCTGCGCGACAAATTCACGGGTACCGCGGACAAGGTTGTGAACCTCATCACCTTCTATGCGACAGAAGTACGCGAAATCCTTGCAAGCATCGGTGCTCGGTCGCTGGACGAAGTGATCGGGCGTGCGGACTTGCTCGCGCAGGTTTCGCGTGGCTCGGCGCATCTGGACGATCTGGATCTTAACCCGCTGCTGATTTCGGTCGATGCGGAAATGGATGCGATCTATGACCGCAATAAGCCGCGTAATGCCGTTTTGGATACGTTGGACGCGCAGATCGTTAAGGACGCAGTACGCTTCCTTGAGGACGGTGAAAAAATGCAGCTGAGCTATGCTGTACAGAACACCCACCGCACTGTCGGCACACGGGTTTCCAGCCACATCGTCAAGCGTTTTGGTATGCGCAATGATTTGCAGCCAAACCACCTGACGATCAACTTAAGCGGCTCTGCGGGACAGTCACTGGGTGCATTTGCGGCACCTGGCCTGAAGCTGGTCGTTGCAGGGGATGCCAATGACTACGTCGGTAAGGGCCTGTCAGGTGGTACAATCGTCGTGCGGCCTCAGATGAAGTCGTCAATCGTTGCCTCCGAGAATACGATCATCGGCAACACGGTCCTGTATGGCGCAACGGATGGCTACCTGTTTGCTGCCGGTCGTGCTGGTGAACGCTTTGCCGTTCGCAATTCCGGCGCGAAGGTGGTGATTGAGGGCTGTGGCTCCAACGGGTGTGAATACATGACCGGTGGTGTGGCGGTCATTCTGGGTGAGATCGGGGCAAACTTTGGTGCCGGTATGACAGGTGGCATGGCTTATCTGTATGATCCTGAGGGCAAAGCACTTGACCGAATGAACCATGAAACACTGGTGCATTGCCCTGTCACACAGGATCATTGGGAACAACAGCTCAGGTCATTGATTGAACGGCACGCGGAAGAAACCAACAGCCGCAAGGCACGCGATATCTTGCAGCACTGGGATCTTGAAAAGTCCAACTTTGTGCAGATTTGTCCGAAGGAAATGCTAAGCCGGATCGACGTGCCTTTGGGCATCGAAGCCAAGGCCGTCCCAGCCGAGTAGACAACGCAACAACCGTGTCGGCGAAACAATCAGAGCGTTTCGCTGACACCACAGATCTTTGTCAAAACCCGTATAGCGCCTAATTTTGATAATTTCGCTGCAAGCCGCCCGTGGTGGCGTGCCATTCGGGGCACTCTGCGCGATGTTATGATCAATGGCGGCGAGGGTCGTTCACAAGCAGGGCTTGCGCGCTTATAGCTCGGATATGGTAAAGCGAACGACAAAACCCAAAGCGAAACCCAAAACCAAGGCGAAGCCCGTTTCAGACAAGTTGCAAACGTTGCCTTTGCGCAAACGCATGCGGCGCACGGTCTGGCGCGTTTTGGCGATCGCGCTGCTGGTTGTACTGGGCGCGGTCCTGCTGGGGCGCGTGGTGAATCCTCCCACCACTCCTTACATGTTTTCGGAATCGCGACGCTTGGGCGGTGTAGATCATGAATGGGTCCCCCTGCGAGAGATTGCGCCTGTCATGGCGCGGGCAGTGGTTGCGGCAGAAGACGCCAACTTTTGCCAGCATTGGGGGTTCGATCTTAAGGCGATTAAATTGGCGATCGCTCAGGGTTCAAATCGGGGTGCGTCCACGCTTAGCCAACAGACGGTGAAAAACGTCTATCTGTGGCACGGGAGAACATGGTTCCGCAAAGCGCTTGAAGCGGGGATCACGCCATTGGTCGAGGCATTGTGGCCCAAGCGGCGTATACTCGAAGTGTATCTGAACGTTGCGGAGTTCGACGAAGGGGTGTTCGGTGTCGAAGCGGCCGCGCGCCACTATTTCAAGGTAGGGCCAGAGGCACTTACCGAACGGCAGGCCTCGCAATTGGCTGCGGTATTGCCGTCGCCCAAAACGCGTAGTGCGTCACGCCCCAGCGCAAGAGTGAAAAAACGCGCAGCGCAAATTCGCTCTGGTGCCGCTACAATCCGCGCAGACGGACGGGCAGCCTGTTTCGAGAGTTGAATAATCATCCGTCACAAGGCATTGAGGTATTACACCCAAATTTCCGGATTTATCATGGCCCGTTTGTTCCACGTTCCCCTATCGCCCCATTGTCGAAAAGTTCGACTGAGTCTTGCGGAAAAGAAGATCGAAGTGGAGCTGGTCGAAGAACGTTATTGGGAACAGGACCCTGATTTCCTGCGTCGCAATCCAGCTGGAAAAGTACCGGTACTACGGTTGGACGGCATCATGATGTCCGAAAGCGCAGCGATTTGCGAATACATCGAAGAGACCCGCCCGGAGCCTTCTTTGCTGCCGTCGGATTCGGTGCAAAAGCTAGAAGTCCGTCGCTTGGTCAGTTGGTTCGATGACAAGTTCCATCATGATGTAACGTCAAAACTGCTTTATGAGCGGGTGAACAAAAAAATGATGAAGTCGGGCTACCCTGACAGCAAGAATGTCAAAGCGGGTGCGAAGGCGATCAAGTTTCATCTGGGCTATATGACATGGCTGTTGGATCAGCGCCGCTGGTTGGCAGGTGATGTCATGACGCTGGCTGATTTTGCGGCTGCGGCGCACTTGTCCGCGTTGGACTATATCTCGGACGTGGATTGGAACAGTTGTCCCGAAGTCAAAGACTGGTATGCGAAGATCAAATCGCGCCCTGCGTTCCGCTCTTTGCTGGCCGATCAGGTTCCGGGTTTTACACCGCCGAAGCATTACAATGATCTGGATTTCTAAGCCCGATTTATCAAATGCAGTCTCTGCCGTTAGCGTGTGCAGGGTCGCCTTGAGAGGCGAAGTGAATAATGGATATTAAGGCGCGGCTGGTCCGTCAGGCTCTTGAAGAGGGGTTTGTGGCGTGCCGGACATGTAGGCCGGATGATGTGCCACATGTGCCAGAGCGTTTGGATGCTTTTCTGGCTGCGGGATATCATGGCCAGATGGGGTGGATGGAAGAGCGCGTCAATTGGCGCGGAAACCCGTCTGTGCTGTGGCCAGAAGCCCGTTCAGTTATCATGCTGGCAGAAAGCTATGCGCCTGAACATGATCCGCTGGCAATATTGAAGCAGCCGGATCAAGGCGCTGTTTCCGTCTATGCGCAGGGGCGTGATTACCACGATATCGTCAAAAAGCGGCTCAAGCGGCTAGCGCGTTGGTTGATCGAACAAGAACCGTGTTCGGTCAAGGTGTTCGTGGATACGGCGCCTGTACCTGAAAAGGCTCTGGCGCAGGCTGCTGGTCTGGGCTGGCAGGGCAAACATACCAATGTGCTTAGTCGCGACTGGGGGAATTGGGCCTTTTTAGGGTCTGTTTTTACAACGTTAGAGCTGGAACCAGATACACCTGAAGTGGATCACTGCGGCAGTTGTACGGCCTGTCAGGATATCTGCCCAACGGCTGCGTTTCCGGAACCTTACCAGCTGGATGCGCGGCGCTGTATTTCTTATCTCACAATTGAACATAAGGGCCCCGTAGAAGAAGATTTGCGGTCAGCGTTAGGTAACCGGATTTATGGTTGTGATGATTGCCTCGCGGCTTGCCCATGGAACAAGTTCGCCGTCGCGGCAAGCGACATGCGCTATCATGGAGCAGCAGGTGGATCGTTGGCAGAGCTTGTGGCCTTGGATGATGCCGCATTCCGTTTGCGATTTTCAGGCTCTCCCATCAAACGAATTGGGCGGGACCGGTTTGTGCGCAATGTACTTTATGCTATCGGAAACTCGGGTGATATGTCGTTGATCGATGCTGCGCGCGCTTTGTGTGACGATCCAGACCCGACCGTGACAGATGCTGCGCGCTGGGCTGTGGCGCGTCTGGTCGCGATTTGACGCTATTGGGGCTGGATTTAGGGCCTTCTTGAGGTAGGAATTTCCCAACAGTTTTGAGGAGAGACGGATGGCGTTGCTTTTGGGCGTTGATACCGGCGGGACCTATACGGATGCGGTGATCATCCGGGACGAGCAGGAAGTGATCGCAAGCGCCAAAGCGCTGACCACCCGAGCTGATCTTGCGATCGGAGTCGGGGGTGCTGTGAGCGCGGTTCTTGAACAATCCGGCGTGTCCGCCGGAGAGATCGCGCTGGCGTCTTTGTCCACAACTTTGGCGACCAACGCGTTGGTCGAGGGGCAGGGCGGTCGTGTTGCTTTGATCTATATCGGGTTCAAGGAACGTGATCTTGAGACCCACGGCCTGCTCGAAGCGCTCAAGGGTGATCCGCATGTGGTGCTGGCCGGAGGGCACAATCATGCCGGCGGTGAAGCTGTTCCATTTGACGAAGAAGGCTTGCGCGCGTTTCTGCAAGAGCATGGCGCCAACGTGGGTGGTTTTGCAGTAGCCGCGCAGTTTGCAACACGCAATCCGGCGCATGAATTGCGGGCGATGGCTTTGGTATCTGAGCTGACCGGTCGGCCGGTATCCGCATCACACCAGTTGTCGGCCAAGCTAAACGGCCCCAAGCGCGCGATGACGGCAGTCCTGAATGCGCGGCTGATCGGTATGATCGACAGGCTGATCGGTCGTGCAGAAGACACGCTAAAAGACTTGGGTATCTCTGCCCCGCTGATGGTGGTGCGTGGCGACGGTGCCCTGATCTCATCCGCGCAGGCCCGCGAGAGACCGATCGAAACAATCCTCAGTGGGCCTGCGGCCTCAATTGTTGGGGCGCGCTGGATGACGGGGGCGGACCATGCGCTGGTTTCGGATATCGGCGGGACAACCACAGATGTTGCTTTGCTCAAAGACGGGCGGCCGGCGATTGATCCAGCGGGTGCGCGGGTCGGACCGTACCGGACTATGGTTGAGGCGGTCGCGATGCGGACAACGGGTCTTGGCGGTGATAGTGAGGTGCATTTCCTGACAGACGGTCTGGCCGGTGGGGTCAGTCTTGGACCACGCCGACTGCTGCCTGTTTCATTGATAGCGATGGACGCGCCGGAGGTGGTGCACGCCACGCTGGATGCGCAGCTCCGTAGTTCACTGCCCGGTGAATATGACGGGCGGTTTGTACGCGCGGTGGCTGGTCAAACGATGGAAGGTATCGGCCCGCGCGAAGAGCAGTTGTTGGAACGGATCGGTGACGCGGTGCATCCGTTGGGCAATGTCCTGCGTTCAAGAATAGAGACAGGTGCGCTTAAGCGTTTGGTGGAACGGGGCTTGGTACAAATCGCAGGCGTGACACCGTCGGACGCCAGCCACGTGCTGGGTCTTGCGGAAAGTTGGGACAGCGAGGCAGCGCATAAGGCATTGGCGCTGTTCGGGCGGCGGCGTACGGGCGCGGGTGACCGGCTTGCGCCGGAGCCGAAAGATATGGCGCGGATGATTATCGCCCAGTTGGAGCAACAAACGGCTTTGGCCTTGTTAGAGACTGCTTTCGCCGAAGAAGAAGTAGGCTTTGGTGAGGATCCGGCCGTGCTGGCGCGGCACGTTCTGATGCAGCGGGGTCTCGGCGGCCACCGCGGATTGGTGCGGTTGGAAACAGGGCTGGCAGTGCCTGTGATCGGGTTGGGTGCCTCGGCCGCCACCTATTATCCGGCAGTTGGCAATCGGCTGGGGTGCAAAATGATCTTGCCCGAACACGCGGGTGTGGCCAATGCGATTGGCGCGGTGGTCGGAAGGGTCACGATGCGCGAAGCGGGGACAATCACTTCGCCCAGTGAGGGTAAATTCCGCGTCCACTTGCACGAAGGGCCGCGCGATTTTGCAGATGCAGAAAGCGCGCTGGCGCTGCTGGAAGAAGTCCTGCGTGACAGAGCCATAAGTGCAGCAGAAGCAGCCGGAGCGATGGACATCCAAGTTAACGTCCTGCGCGATATTCGAACCGCAGGCGTGGAGAGCCGCGAGGTTTTTGTAGAGGCCGAGCTTATCGTAGAGGCATCAGGACGACCGCGCGTCGCGAACTAGAGACTAACTTTAATGTCCATAGTTTGGTTTTGAATATTCTGGCCGTTGATCAATCATCGGCACAGGGGACCATCCGGTAAATGTTTGGTGGCGAAGTTCGAATTATTGTTCGTTCAGGTATTCGCCCCAGATTTCGGCGATGCCAAAACTGATAGCGCTCTAGACTGACAGAAAATAGAAACGACTTCTGAATAATTAATGCTATAAACGCGATAATTGAACAACATTGAGTTGCTGTAACAATGGTCCAACTGCTAGTGCAGTCCAAATGTTGCAATAAAGCTAGTCCGCCGAAAGCGATAAGAAGGCTGGCGCAACCAGAAAGCAGAGGAGAATACAGTGTCAGAAAATTCGAAGATGAGTCCACCGCTTACGGAGCTGGACATCAACACGCAGAACGGCGGTTTTTACAACGGCTTTTCGACTGCTGTCGCCGTGCCTGCGAAAATTATTATCTCAATCCTCGTTGTCTGGGCGATTTTCTGGCCGATCCAGTCGGGTGCCGTCCTGAATGGCTTTAATGCCTTTATCCTTCAGAACTTTGCTGCTTGGTACATCTGGGTTGTCGCGTTCTTTATTATCGTTTGCTTCATACTGGCCGTTTGGCCTGCGGCAGGGCGTCTGAACCTTGGCCTTGAACATGAAAAACCAGAGTTCAACAATTTCTCATGGTTTTCCATGATGTTCGGCGCCGGGATCGGCGTTGGCATGCTGACTTGGGCTGTGGCGGAACCGGTGTCTCACTTTGGTAGCAACCCAGAAACGATCATGGGCATGACCCAAGGCGGTTCGGCTGACAACGTCAGAATGGCTTACAAATGGTCATTCCTCCATTGGGGTTTTAGCGCTTGGGCCTGCTACGCGATCTGCGGCCTGTCTTTGGCATTCTTCAGCTACCGCCGCGGTCTGCCGCTGACGATCCGGTCCGGCCTTACGCCTCTCTTCGGGCAGAGCCTTGCTGGTGTGCTTGGGCACGTTATCGACGTTGTGGCCGTGGTCGCAACTATCCTTGGTGTGGCGCAGACTTTGGGCTTCGGCGTTGATCAGTTCGTTGCTGGCCTTGGCCGGATTGGTATCGGTGGCCTTGCCGATGCGGAGGGTGCTGCCACTACAACCGGCATCATTATCGCTCTTCTTGTTATCATGGGTTTGTCGACACTGTCTGCATTGTCCGGTGTTGGGAAAGGCATCAAATGGCTGTCTAACATCAACATGGCGCTGTCGATTGTCCTGCTGGGCTTCTTCATTATTTTCGGTGCCACATGGTTCGGCTTCAACGCAATGTTCGTAGGCCTGTGGGATTATGTCCTCGCTTTGCCAGAGATGAGCTTTAACGTTTTCCGTTCAGATGGTGTTGAAGGATCAGAATCCTTCCTGCTCGCACAGTGGCAAGGTTGGTGGCCCGTGTTTTACTGGGCTTGGTGGATCGCTTTTGCACCCTTTGTAGGTCTGTTTCTTGCCCGTATTTCACGCGGTCGGACCATTCGTGAGTTCGTGCTTGGCGCTTTGATTGTACCAGCGCTGATGTGTTTCGTATGGTTTGCATGGGCTGGCGGCACGGCAATTGATCTTGAGCTTAACGGCGGTGCTGATGGCGTGATCTTCGACGCAGCCAATGGCGATAAGATCTTTGCAATGACTGAATTCATGCTCAGCCCTGTTAGCGAATGGCTGGCATGGGGTATGGCCTTGCTCATCGTGGTATTGCTGATGACGTTTCTTGTCACCTCGGCAGACTCTGCTGTTCTGATTGTGAATACGATCAACGCAGCAGGCGATGAAGGCCCCAAGTCGCGCCCTCATATCTTGTTCTGGGGTGTGGCCCTGGCCCTCGTTGTGGCCGGACTCTTGATCTCCGGAGGGACCACAGCCATCCAGACCGCGATGGTCATCGGGGCATTGCCGTTCTCAATTGTCATGGCGCTGATGGCAGTTGCGTTGCTTAAAGCAATCTACAACGACACGCGTCGCGAAAAAGCAGGCGTACCCACAACGCATGACAACATCGAGGGCGCCACTGGAAATGGCATTGCAGCGGGCCTTGGTGCCCCTGCAGAATAAAATCACCCAAACGAATGAAAAAGGGGCGCTCCAAGTGGGCGCCCCTTATCTATTGTGGTTGCTGCTCTGCAATAAGGAGTAATCTGCTGCAAAGTTCTGCCCATACGCATGGGCAGACCGGAAAATCTACTCTGCTGCTGCGCGCTTGGGCAGAACCCAATCCGGGCGCGGGAAGTGGCAGGTGTAGCCATTGGGAATACGCTCAAGGTAATCTTGGTGCTCGGGCTCTGCTTCCCAGAAATCAGATACTGGTTCCACTTCGGTGATTACCTTACCAGGCCAGAGACCGGAGGCTTCGACATCTGCGATCGTATCCAGCGCGACGGCTTTTTGATCTTCGTCCACATAATAGATCGCAGAGCGATAGCTCATGCCTATATCGTTGCCCTGCCGGTTTGCGGTGGTGGGGTCATGAATTTGGAAAAACAGTTCCAACAACTCACGATAGCTAATTTGGTCGGGGTCAATGATAACCTCAATCGCTTCCGCGTGGGTGCCGTGGTTGCGGTAGGTCGCGTTGGGCACGTCGCCGCCGGAATAGCCGACGCGTGTGCTTACCACGCCTTTGCGTTTGCGGATCAGGTCCTGCATACCCCAGAAGCATCCACCTGCCAGTACTGCGCGTTCGTTGCTCATGCTACGTCCTCTACTTGATCAATGTATTGTCCGTATCCTTCGGCATCCATGTCATCGCGGTGGACAAACCGCAAAGACGCCGAATTGATGCAGTAGCGCAAGCCGCCACGATCCTGTGGTCCATCGGGGAAAACGTGGCCAAGGTGGCTATCGCCGTATGTGCTGCGCACTTCGGTGCGGACCATTCCAAGGGTGGAATCGCTAAGTTCCTGCACGTTGGCTGGCTCTATGGGCTTGGTAAAGCTGGGCCAGCCGCATCCGCTCTCGTATTTGGCGCCGGATGCAAACAGGGGCTCTCCTGACACGATATCAACGTAAATGCCCGGCTCTTTGTTGTGAAGCAGCTTGCCTGTACCTGGGCGCTCTGTCCCGCTTTGCTGCGTTACATAAAATTCTTCTTCCGACAGAGTCGCTAGGACGTCGGGGTTTTTGGTGTACTCTGGCATGGGATGCTCCTTGCGCTGTTGTTGCTGTATTAGATGGTGCTTTTATTGAAAAATCAAAGGGCCGCATGCATTTGATGAAACTCATTGTGAACTTCTTTCGTGCCTGGAGCGTATTAGATGTAGGGGGATGTAAAATGCGGCTGATTTCAGGATTACTTTTCTCCATTTGGATCAGCGCTGCTGCTGCGGCGCCGCTTGATGCGGTGTTTCCATCTATTGATGGTGGCAACATTGCGCTTAGGGATTTTGCCGGTCGGCCTGTGCTGGTCGTAAACACAGCGTCGCAGTGCGGTTTCACCTATCAGTATGACGGCCTTCAAGCGTTGTATAACCGCTATCGTGAGCAAGGGCTGGTTGTTTTGGCCGTTCCTTCAGACGACTTCAATCAAGAGCTGGAAAGCGCCGAAGAGGTCAAGGAGTTCTGCGAAATCAACTTTAATCTCACACTGCCAATGACGGACGTCACGCATGTTCGCGGCGGGCGAGCGCATACGTTCTATAAAGATGTAAAAGCTGAGACCGGATTTACGCCGCGTTGGAACTTTAACAAAGTTCTGATTGGTAAAAACGGTCGGGTTGTCGAAACATGGGGCTCCAACGCAAAACCTGACAGCGGCGCAATCCCGCGCGCCATTGAAGCATTGCTGAATTAGACTTTCACAGACCTATCTGACCAAAGCACTTTGCCATCGCTGGCCTCAAGACCCGGTGGAATGCCGTAGTTTGCACGGTAGCTTTTTGAGAAATGTGAAAGCGATTTAAACCCGCAAGCAACGCAGACATCCGTAACAGAAAGATCCGTTTGGCGGAGCAGGTTCCGCCCTTTTTCAAGCCGGATGCGCAGGTAATGCCGTTTGGGTGAAATGCTCAGATACTTCGCAAAGAGCCGTTCCAGCTGGCGGGTGGATAGCCCGACAACATCGGCAATCTCATCCGGTGTAAGTGGGTCTTCGATGTTGTTCTCCATCACCCGCATGGCCATCAACAGTTTGGGGTTGCGCACTTCCGGTCGGGATTGGAGCGAGGCGCGCTGTGCGTCAGAGTGCAGCCGCGGCACAGTATAGACCATCTGGTCAGCCACCCAGGTGGCAAGATCGGGGCCATAGTCATCCCGCAACCGGTGAAGCATCATGTCCATAGACGCGGCCCCGCCCGCAGATGTGAAGATGCGCCCGTCTGCGGAAAAAATGGTATCTTCCATGATGACGTCTGGTAGCATTTCTGCCAGCGCGATTTTGTATTCCCAATGGGTTGTTACGCGTTTGCCGCCGATTAATCCCGCTAGGGCGAGGATATATGTCCCCGATGAAAGCGCGCCTATGTCTCCGCCGCGCCGTGCTTCGCGCCGTAACCAGCTAAGGATAGTCTTGGAGCTGGATTGACCGGCATTTTCGCCCGCGCAGACGATTAACGTCTCGCCGCGCTCAAGCGGGGCAAGTGCGCTGTCGACCGCAACCTTGACGCCATTGTAGGCCTCTACCGGCGCGCCGGTTTCGGACATGAGCCGCCATCGGTAAAATTTTCGACCGGAAGGATGATGATTGGCAAGCGACAGGGAGTCGAGCGCGCAGGCAAACCCCAGCGTGGAAAAGCCGGGGACCAGCAGAAAGGCATATGCCTTGGACGGTGACGTGTCTGTGTCGGTCATAGACAATACGGTAATGCCCAAAAAGCAGGATTGCTGGGCTTTCTGCGGCGCATCGGTGTCGGATTCAGGCCTTTGTCTGGCGCGATATCTGCACTGCCAGAATGCCGACAGCGATAATGACAACACCCAAAATATCGCGTGAGCCAATGGCCTCTCCCAGTAAGATGGCTGCGATGGCAACACCAAAGAACGGATTAAGGAAGTGGAAGGTGGCAGCGCGGGTGGCACCGATACGTCCTACCAGTTGGAACCAGACCCACGTTGCCATAAGCCCCGGTACAAGACAGGTATAGATAAAGGCCAATCCCAGCGACCAGCTTGGATTTACCTGCGGTGTTTCAAACAGCAGTGTTGCGATGCTGAGGGTGGCAAAGCCCACAAGCATTTGTAGACCTACCACCATCAGCAGGTTTCCCCCTGTGGACGCGCCCCGCACGGTGAGGGTGGCGATGGTCAGTGCCAGTACCCCGACAATGCAGATCGCAACGCTGGCCAGATCGGCCCCTTGAGTGATCCTGCTGCCCATAATAAGCGCAACACCGGCCAGACCTGCCACCAGACCGGCAATGCCCAACGGTCCGAGCCGATCCCCCATGAAGACCCAAGCGGCCAAAGCGACCATCAGCGGCATCGTAGAGGCGATAATGGCAGCGAATGATGCTTCTATCGTTTGCATGGCGATAAAGAAAAGCCCGAGATAGACAGCATTCTGTAAAATGCCAAAGATGATCGTTGCGCGCCATTGCGCGCGCGTAAGGTGCCAGTTTTGGCCCAGCGCCCGCGCAATAACGACACCAATCAATCCAGAGACGAGATATCGCATGGAAAGCGCAAACAGGGGCGAAGCGTCGGCCACAATGATGCGGGCTGACGTGAAGGCAGAAGACCACATAAGCGCAAAAGCAAGGCCAAGTCCGATTGCGCGTAGTTCCATGGGCTTAGTCCTGTGATTGCGTGTTCAGCCCGACAATCGGGCAGAAGCAGGCAAAGCACAACCGCGCTTACTGCGCTTCAAACATCAAAGTAAGTTCGGCACCGCTTTCGGTGAGATTCTGGTTCAGCGTACCGCCTAGATTCGATGCAGCAGCAGCAACGATTTTGTTGCCAATTCCACTGACGCGGTTGGGATCGGGGGGCGGTGCGGCAGAGCCGAGGCCATTGTCGGCAGCGTGCAGAATCAGCATCCCATCGTCAGTTTCGTTCAATGAGATTTTCACCGTGCCTTCAGCGCCATCCGGATAGCCGTATTTGATCGTGTTGGCGACAAACTCTGACAGAATGACGCCGAGGTCTGTGGCGAAATTGAATGGCAAGGAGATGTCCGCAACCTGCAGGGACAGTGTGATGTTTTCGGGCGTGGTCTCGCGAAGGCTTGCGATCATATCTTCAAGATATCCGGGCATGCCTACATTTCCACGCGTGCTGGATCGTTGGAGATGTTCATGCAGAGCCGACATGCCGTCAATACGGCGGCGGACGGCATCAAGCGCTTCGCGCGCGGTGTCATCGTTTACAGCGCGCGTATAGATCCGCACAAGAGAAGAGGTCGCCTGGAGCGAGTTTTTGATCCGGTGATCCATCTCGGCGCGCAGGGTTTGTTCGTTCTGAAGGGCGCGACGTAGATCCAACTGGTGCATTACCTGACGTGAAAGAACCCTCAGCGTTTCCCGCTGAAGCTCATTCAATTCGCGTGGTTCATTTCCTAGAACACATAAGGTTCCCAGCGGCAGCCCGGAATCAGTAACCAACGGCGCACCCGCGTAAAACCGCAACCCCGGATTATCCTGACACAGCGGGTTGTCTGCCATACGTGGATCGTCCAGCGTGTCGGGGATTTCTACGAACCCGTCCTCAAGAATGATATGTGAACAGATCGACGTCTCAAGCGGTGTCTCACGGGCATTAAGACCTACTTCGGCTTTGAACCACTGACGGTCATTGTCGATCAGGTTTACGACGGAAATCGGGGTCTCGCAGATACGGGCTGCAAGGGCGACAATCTCGTCAAAGTCGCTTTCGCGCGGGGTGTCGAGGATGCCGTAGCTACGCAGCGCCGCGATGCGCTTTTCATTTTCGGGATGTGATGCCGCTCTCATTGCAGTCTCCGGGTGACAGCGCGAAGGCTGGTCGTGAACGTGATTCTGCGCTGTTTCAAGCAGACTCTGGTAAAATAGTTTATGTTGCAAAAAAGAAAAGGGGGCAGCCAAACAGGCGTCCCCCTTTAATAAAAAACAGCTGTTGCTGTCTTAGCCGTTTACGCTGTCTTTCAGCGCTTTTGCGATTGTCATCTTAACAACCTTGTCGGCTTCTTTTTTGAACTGTTCGCCTGTCGCAGGGTTGCGAACCATACGCTCGGGGCGCTCACGGCAGTAAATTTTGCCAACGCCAGGCAGTGTCACAGCGCCACCGCCGGAAACTTCTTTGGTGATCAGCGCGCACACTGCGTCCAGAGCCGCGCTTGCGTTTTTCTTGTCGGTGCCCATTTCTTCTGCCAGTGCGGCTACGAGTTGGGTCTTTGTCATTGGTTTGGTCGCCATTTTATTCTCCTCGGCTGCCCGAATGTTGGGCCTCATGCGCGGAATGTAACGGTATGTAGTCGGCAAACACAACGAATAGTGGCAACATTTCCTGCGAAATATCAGGTTTTTTGTGCTTTTTCCGTTGCTGAAAGGGTCAGAGGAAGGCGGTTTCGTCAAACGACCGCAATTTTCGACTATGAATCCGCTCCAGAGGCATGCCTCGAAGCTGTTCCATGGCGCGAATACCAATCATCAAATGGCGTGAAACTTGTGATTTGTAGAAATCTGATGCCATGCCCGGCAGCTTGAGCTCCCCGTGCAGAGGTTTGTCTGAGACACACAGAAGCGTGCCGTAAGGGACGCGGAACCTGTAGCCATTGGCGGCGATGGTCGCACTTTCCATATCCAGCGCGATGGCGCGTGATTGGCTGAGGCGCTGCACAGGGCCGGACTGGTCGCGTAGCTCCCAGTTGCGGTTATCGATGGTAGCAACGGTACCAGTGCGCATGACCCGCTTCAGCTCATACCCCTCCAGCTGGGTCACCTGTGCCACGGCGCTTTCCAGTGCGATCTGTATCTCGGCCAATGCGGGGATCGGAATCCAGACAGGCAGGTCGTCATCCAGCACGTGGTCTTCGCGCAGATACGCATGGGCGAGGACGAAATCACCCAGCTCCTGTGTGTTGCGTAGTCCGGCGCAGTGACCAACCATCAGCCAGGCATGAGGGCGCAGCACGGCTATATGATCGGTGGCGGTCTTTGCGTTTGAAGGGCCCACACCGATGTTGACGAGAGTGATGCCAGAACCATCTGCACGCTTGAGGTGATACGTGGGCATTTGTGGCAGTTTCGCAGAGGCCAAGATCGGCGCATCCGGATCGGTGATCTCCTGATTGCCTGTAGAGACGAAGGAGGTATAGCCGCTGTTTGGATCACGTAGCTGCAGACGGGCGTATTCTTCGAATTCGCTTACGTAGAACTGATAGTTGGTGAACAGGACGTGACATTGGAAGTGATCGGGGTCCGTGGCAGTATAATGCGCCAGTCGCGCCAGCGAGTAGTCAACGCGCTGAGCCGTAAAAGGTGCCAGCGGCCCTACGCCATCGGTAGGCGCATAGGTGCCGTTCACAATGTCATCATTGGTTGTGCTAAGATCCGGCACATCAAACACATCGCGTAGGGTGAAATCTGCGGCACCTTGTTGTGGAACGGTGATCCCTGAATCACTTGCCATCGCAAAATGCACGGGAATTGGCGTTTCCGAAGGGCCGATATAAACAGGTTGTCCGTGATTTTTGATCAGGAGGCCGACCTGCTGGATCAGGTAGTTCCGGAACAGATCCGGACGCGTGATCGTCGAAGCATATGTACCGGGCGCGGAAACGTGACCAAAGCTTAGACGTGTGTCCACCTGCGCATAGGAAGACGTTGTAAAGCGCACCTCGGGGTAGAATGCCCGTATGCGGGAATCAGGCGCTTCTTTGGCCATAGCTGCGGTGAAATGGGTGCGCAGAAATTCGACTGCCTCGGTATATAGACTGGTTAGCCTGTCAACGGCGGCGGTTGCATCGGTAAAGGCTTCGGCGGAGGGCGCATCAGGGATCAGGATTTGGTGGTGCTGCATGTCACTGCTTTCTAGTCTTTACTTTGGAAGAGGGAGCCGATTTTGCCCATGATTATGTCTGTACTGTCAGTGTCTTTAATATCAAGCGCTTCGACCGTGCACATCAACTCCATCTCATAGGCAAGATCTGCGTCGGTCGGTTCCGGTGTGGCGGCCGCAATCCAGCGTGCAAAAGGATCGGTTGCGTCAGTGTCACCGTACTGTGCGAAATCGTTGATCCCCAGATCGCTGGCCCTCGCCGGAATATCAAGATCGAAGCGTTGTTTCAGAAAAGCTTGAAACGCCTGTGGGGCCGCTGGCTGGTCGTCAGGCCCCAGCGCAGTGCGGTCAGTAATTCCGTGATGCTCAAGAATAGCCTCAGCAGGGGTAACATCCGTTCGCTCCAGCGCGCCTGGTTCGGGGTAGCCCATGGCGAGGAATTGCAAAAGCACCAGCGGATCATCTGTAATGACGCCAAGGCTGTCGTGGCCGATGTGCACAAACCGGAGTGTGCCTGCGTCGTCGCGCCATATCGCAACGCGCCCGCCATCGCCCGAGGTTTCGCCAATTTCAGCGATACGGGCGTCAATGGCGGGGTCGGGCGCGGCCCAGTGACCAGTGTAGGGCAGCGTTGTGCCGCCAAAGATAACATGGCTGCTGACCGGATGGTTCAGCAGTTCTGGTGGGTAGATCGACAGCCAGTGGTCCTCTGGCTGTCCAGTCCCGCGTATGTTGTGCCAGCCTTGATCTTCAAGCCAGTCGAATGCTTCAATCAGCGCACCCGGCAGCGTGATGCCATCCGGCATCAAGGCAGCAAGGTTTTGCGCGAAGGATTTCATGAAACGATGACGTCCATAAATTCAAAGCTCCGCACATCGACAAGGCCTAGATCGGAAATCCGCAACTCTGGTATCACGACAAGCGCCAACAGCGAATGCTGCATGTAAGCATTATTGAGCGTGCAGCCGCAGTCCCGCATTGCCTGCATCATCTCATCGGTTTTTGCAGCAACTTCTGCAGCCGGGCTGTCTGACATTAGCCCGGCAATTGGCAGATCGATGGTGGCCAGTTCTACGCCATCCTTGAAAATCGTAATGCCGCCGCCAAGGGCACGCAGGTGATTTGCTGCCAGCGCCATTTGTTCAGTATCTGTGCCGACAACGATCATATGATGACTGTCATGTGCGACGGTGGAAGCCATGGCCATGTGGCCAGTATACCCAAACCCCGACACAAGCGCATTGACGACGCCACCTGTCGCGCGGTGCCGCTCTACCAGCGCAATTTGGGCCACATCGCCATGCGCGGTTACGCGGCCTTCGGTTACCGGAAGTTCGAATTGAAGGGCGCGGGTGGGGGCCTGATTTTCCACCACGCCTATTACATTTGCAGTCACTGCATTGGCACCTGCAGGTGCGCTGATTGTAAAGTCATCTGCATTCAGGTCACGCGCCATATTGACGGTCTGCCGTGCGTGTTTCGGCCAGTTGTAGTGTGGGCAATCCACAAGGCAGACACCATCCTGTGCCACCACCTGACCACGGGCAATAACAGTCTCTATCGGGAGGGTTTTAAGGTCAGAGCTGAGGATCACATCGGCGCGGCGGCCGGGGGTGAGCGACCCGATATCGCGCTCTAGTCCGAAATGAGTGGCAGTGTTGATTGTCGCCATTTGGATCGCAACCAACGGATCACAGCCGCAATCGATCGCATGGCGAACTGCACGATTCATATGACCATCATTGACCAGCGTCCCTGAGTGGCAATCATCCGTGCACAGGATCATGTTGCGCGGGTCAAGGCCCTGCTCGGTTATCGCGGTAATCTGGCTTTCTACGTCATACCAAGCAGAACCTAGACGGATCATAGAACGCATCCCCTGCCGCATCCGCGCAATCGCGTCCGCCTCGCAGGTGCCTTCATGGTCGTCAGCAGGCCCACCAGCCACATAAGCGGCAAAGGCAGATCCTAGATCAGGTGACGCATAGTGCCCCCCGACAGTCTTGCCCGCCCGTTGGGTGGCGGCAATCTCTGCCAGCATTTGCGGATCGGCATTGGAGACACCGGGGAAGTTCATCATTTCCCCCAGACCGATGATGCCGGGCCAAGCCATCGCTTCTGCCACATCCTCGGCACTGATTTCAAAACCGGTGGTTTCCATGCCCGGTGCCGAAGGTGCGCAGGACGGCATCTGCGTGAAAATGTTGACGGGCTGCATCAAAGCTTCGTCGTGCATCATGCGCACGCCTTCCAAACCCAAAACGTTGGCGATCTCATGAGGATCGGTGAACATTGAGGTCGTCCCGTGTGGGATCACTGCGCGCGCGAACTCTGCGGGGGTAAGCATGCCGGATTCGATGTGCATGTGTCCGTCGCAAAGGCCAGGAATCATATAGCGCCCCTGCGCTTCGATTATCCGGGTGTTCGGACCGCGACAATGTTCAGCTGAAGAGCCGACAAAGGCGATGCGGCCCTGTACAATTGCGATGTCGTGATTTGGCAGCGCTTCGCGGGTGTGGACGTTCACCCAAATACCACCTGTGATGATCGTGTCAGCATGCGCGCGACCTGCTGCGACGTTGACCAGATCTGCGGCCACATCGGGCCATGAAGGAAATATTGCTTGTGTCATGTCGCAATCTTTCACAGGGTCGGGGCGGGTTCAAGCGGGAGTGGCTAGATGGATTACGATAAGGTCAGCGCAGCCGAATTCGGTAGCAGCTTGCATGGTCTTGGGCTGAACCTGCTTGTCCGCGATGTATCATCTCAAATCACCTTTTTAGAGACTGTTTTCGGGATGAAGTCACACCAACCTACAGCTGACTTTGCAATCATCACGTATGCGGATCAAGTATTCCAATTGCATTCTGATCGTACATATCATTCCAATTCGCTGTTGGGCCTGCTGCCGGAAACGCCGCCACGCGGTGCGGGAATCGAAATCCGGCTATATGACACAGACCCTGAACGGGCCTGTGCTGTGGCAGAAGCGGCAGGTGGCATGATCTTGCAAAATCCAACGGACAAGCCGCATGGTCTGCGTGAAGCATATATTCTGTGTGAAAACGGCTATGCATGGGTGCCAAGCCAACTGTTATTAACGGACGCTTGATGTCGCAAAAAAGACGGACAGGCCATTCCCGGGATGGTCCTGTGAACCAACAAGAGGGAACAAGCAAATGAATGTGCCGCAGATGAAACCGAATATGGATCACTGGCAGGAACGAGTCGATCTGGCGGCTGCCTTCCGATGGACGGCGCGGCTGAATATGCATGAAGGCGTGGCGAACCACTTCTCACTCGCGGTAAATGGTAGCGGATCACAGTTTTTGATGAACCCGAACCAGGTGCATTTCAGCAGAGTGAAGGCAAGCGATCTGCTGTTGATAGATGCGGATGACCCGGAAACCTATGAGGGTCCAAATGCACCTGATCCAACGGCGTGGGGCTTGCATGGCGGGGTTCATGCCGCTTGCGGACATGCACGTTGTGTCATGCACGTGCATTCGATCTTCGCGACCGTGCTGGCCTGTTTGCAAGACAGTCGGTTACCGCCAATCGATCAGAACTGCTGTACCTTTTTCAACCGCGTTGTGATCGACGAGGATTATGGTGGTCTGGCTTTCGAAGATGAAGGCGCTCGCTGTGCCGCGCTGCTGACGGACCCCAAGCAAAAGGTCATGGTCATGGGCAGTCATGGGGTGATGGTCATTGGCGATACGGTCGCAGAAACGTTCAATCGCCTTTATTATTTCGAGCGCGCCGCCGAGACATATATCCGCGCACTGCAAACCGGTTTGCCCCTGCGGCGGATCAGTGACGAGATCGCGGAAAAGACCGCACAAGAGCTGGAAGATTATCCAGAGCAAGATGCGCGGCATCTGGCAGAATTGAAGGCAATTTTGGACGCTGAAGGAAGCGACTATGCAAACTAGCGCGAACAAGATGCTCGGCTGAACTTAACTATCCGGCATGCGGCACAGCCGTTCAAATTCCGACTGAACAGAAAGAGCCAACTATGATTTATGGGCTGACTGAAGAACACCAGATGATTGCGGACACGGTGCGCACGTTCGTTGAAAAAGAAATCTACCCTCACGAAGAACTGGTGGAACGCACTGGCGAAGTCCCTGCCGAGATCGCTCAGCAGATCAAACAAAAGACAATAGATCTTGGCTTTTACGCCTGCAAATTTCCCGAAAGTGTCGGTTGTGCTGGGCTTTCCCATGTCGAATTTGCACTGGTGGAACGAGAGTTGGGGCGTGGCTCCATGGCGTTGAATCACTTCTTCGGTCGGCCACAAAATATTCTGATGGCTTGCGAAGGGCAGCAGATAGAGCGCTATCTGATGCCCGCCGTAAGAGGTGAACGCATGGATGCACTTGCCATGACAGAGCCGGGTGCTGGTTCGGATGTGCGCGGTATGAAGTGCAGTGCAGTACGTGATGGTGGCGATTGGATCGTCAACGGTACGAAGCATTTCATTTCCGGCGCAGAACACGCGGATTTTGTCATTGTGTTTATCGCAACAGGTGAAGACCAGACACCAAAAGGCCCGAAAAAACGTATTACTGCGTTTCTCGTCGATCGAGGCACGCCAGGGTTCACGATCCGTGACGGCTACAAGTCGGTGAGCCACCGCGGCTACAAAAATATGATTCTCGAATTTGACGATTGCCGTTTGCCGGATGCGCAGGTTTTGGGCGAAGTTGATAGCGGATTCGATGTGATGAACACATGGCTCTATGCGACACGTATCACCGTAGCGACTATGAGCGTTGGCAGGGCTAGGCGGGTGCTCGACTACGCGCTTAGCTATGCCGCAGAGCGGGAACAATTCGGCCAAAAGATCGGCAAGTTTCAGGGGGTGTCTTTCCAACTGGCGGATATGGTTACCGAGATTGATGCTGCAGATTTGCTGACACTGGCTGCAGCAGATCGGCTTGATAAAGGTCTGCCCGCAAATCGCGAGATCGCAAGCGCAAAGCTCTATGCAAGTGAAATGCTCGCCCGTGTCACGGACAAAGCGATACAGATCCATGGCGGCATGGGGTTAATGGACGATTATCCACTAGAGCGGTTTTGGCGTGATGCGCGGGTAGAGCGGATTTGGGACGGAACATCCGAGATACAGCGGCACATTATTAGCCGTGAGATGCTACGGGCGTTGGGCGCGTGACAGAAATTTTGGCGCGTAGTTGCGACAACGGAGTGGGGGACCAGTCCCCCCTCGGCCTGCGGCCGCGTCCCCCTGGGATATTTATGGCCAAAAGAAATATCCTTGCCGAAGGCAAAACTCTTTTTTTGGTCAGAGTTCACTATGTCGCGTAACCTATCGCGCTTGCTGCGCCCTAGATCGATTGTTGTGATAGGTGGTGGCGCTTGGTGTGCCCAGATTGTCAGGCAGTCTCGCGCCATGAATTTTGCGGGTCGGATTGATGTTATTCACCCGCGTTCGGAAGTTATTGAGGGCGTGCAATCTATTTCGTCATTTAGTTCGCTTGCTCATGTTCCTGATGCGGTCTTCGTTGGTGTGAACCGGATAGCTTCTATCGAGATAATCCGTCAGCTCTCTGAAATGGGGGCGGGTGGGGCGGTTTGTTTTGCTTCGGGTTTTTCGGAAGCGGCGGCTGAGGATGGTCGCGGGACTGATTTGCAGGCCGCTTTGGTTGAGGCCGCAGGGAACATGACCGTTTTGGGGCCGAACTGCTATGGTTTCATAAATGCATTGGACGGTGCTCTTTTGTGGCCGGATCAGCACGGCTGTACACGCGTGGAAAGCGGGGTGGCGATCCTGACGCAATCTTCCAACATAGCGATAAACCTGTCCATGCAGCTTGGAGGATTGCCCATCGCTTATGTGGTCGCCTGTGGGAACATGGCGCAGACGACACAAGCGCAGATTGCTTGTGAGCTCTTGGATGATCCACGCGTTACCGCAATCGGACTTCACATCGAAGGGTTTGGCGATTTGGCCGACTGGCATGCGTTGGCAAGTAAGGCGTATGAAAAAGGTGTGCCATTGATTGCGCTGAAGGTAGGACGATCGGATCAAGCACAGCAGGCCGCTATATCGCATACAGCTTCGCTGGCAGGCAGCGATGCAGGCGCAGCCGCGCTGCTGGCACGGCTGGGCATAGGCCGCGTCGCGAGCCTGCCGGTATTTCTCGAAACATTAAAGCTGTTGCATATGGTGGGGCGGCTTGATGCGCCGACAGTGTCCTCGATCAGCTGTTCCGGAGGCGAAGCCAGCCTTGCCGCAGATTCGGCTGTCGGTTCAGGAATTTCGTTACCACCGCTCACGGAATCCCAGCGTGCTGATTTATCAGCCGCACTTGGTCCAATGGTCGCGCTGAGCAATCCGCTAGACTACCACACGTATATTTGGCGCGACGTAAAAAAGATGACGGCAGCATGGTTGGCGATGGCGGCCCCCCACATTGGTCTGACAATGATCATTGTGGACTACCCGCATACCGACGCCACGGATTGGGTTTGCGCGACCGAAGCTGCGTTGGCTGTGCGCGCGCAAAGCGACAGGCCGGTGGCCGTTGTCGCCACGCTGCCTGAGCTGATGCCCTTGGATGTTGCCGCCCAGCTGGCCGCAGGGGGCGTTGTCCCGATGAGGGGCCTCAGCGAGGCGATTGCTGCGGCAACTGTGGCCGCTACGATGCGAAAACCCGAAGAATTGCCCGTGCTTTTACCCGGCCCTGACCGAGAGGCCGCTTTGGTGCCGGAAGCTGAGGCAAAAGCGGCTTTGGGTGCCTTCGGTGTGCCTGTCCCAAAGGGCGTTGCGGTGGAACTGCGGGATGGCCTGAAGGCAGCGGCTGCTTCGTTGCAGGGGCCGCTGGTTCTCAAGGTGACGGGTCTTGCGCATAAGTCGGAGTCCGGTGGTGTCCGGCTTGGCCTAGGGTCAGAAGATGTCGCGAAGGCGGCCGACGATATGCCGGACGGGGGGTATCTTGTTGAAGAAATGGTACAAGGGGCCGTGGCAGAGCTGTTGGTCGGCGTCCTGCGTGATCCTGCGCACGGATTTGTTCTGACGCTTGGGGCCGGAGGCGTCTTGACCGAATTGTGGCAAGATACCGTATCCCTACTGATACCAGTGCATGCACAAGCCGTTGAGGAAGCGTTGCGGTCTTTGCGCATATGGCCGATGATCGAGGGCTATCGCGGCAAACCCGGCGCTGATCTGGACGCGATTATTGCCGCAGTCATGGCTGTTCAGGAATATGTCATTGCCAGTGCTGCCTCTGTCAGCGAGGTAGAGATCAACCCGCTGATGTGTACACCTGACGCGGCCGTCGCAGTGGATGCATTGCTGCGCAAAGCCTGAGGAGAAAAGACTATGGACCCTATCAAACTCCGCCGTGAAGGCGCTATTCTGGAAGTGACGCTGGACCGACCCAAAGCCAACGCCATTGATTTGCTCACATCGCGTCGGATGGGAGAGGTTTTTGCTGAGTTCAGGGATGATCCAGAGTTACGTGTGGCGATAATTACCGGCGGTGGTGACAAGTTCTTTTGCCCGGGTTGGGATCTTAAGGCAGCGGCTGACGGTGACGCCGTTGACGGAGATTACGGTGTCGGTGGATTCGGTGGACTTCAGGAGTTGCCCGGCTTGAACAAGCCAGTGATTGCGGCTGTGAACGGTATCTGTTGTGGCGGGGGGCTAGAGCTCGCTTTGAGCGCAGACATGATCCTTGCTGCAGATCATGCGACATTTGCTCTTCCCGAGATCAGATCAGGTACTGTAGCGGATGCCGCAAGTGTAAAGCTGCCCAAGCGTATTCCGTACCACATCGCAATGGAGCTGTTGCTGACCGGGCGCTGGTTTGATGCACAAGAGGGTAAAGGATGGGGGCTGATCAACGAGATCGTTCCGGCGGGTGACTTGATGGATCGTACATGGGAACTGGCGCGGCTGTTGGCCTCTGGCCCACCGCTGGTTTATGCGGCGATCAAGGAAATTGTGCGGGATGCTGAAGATGCCAAATTTCAGGACACGATGAACCGGATCACGCGGCGACAACTGCGCAGCGTCGATACGCTTTATGCCTCTGATGATCAGATGGAGGGCGCGCGGGCCTTTGCAGAAAAACGGGACCCTGTCTGGACGGGCAAATAGGATATTTGCCAAGATCGGATTCAGTGGGTTATCTGTATTCTCTTTGAGACCATAAAAGGCTGTTTGACCTGATGAATATTTTGTTTGTGCACCAGAACATGCCGGGGCAATACCGCGAACTGGTGCAGTGGCTGGCTGAACAAGGTGAGCATCGGATCTATTTCCTGACCCAGCGCAAGAACCCTGCCAAGATTGCTGGTGTAGAAACGCGCATCTACGCCCCCCACCACGGCCCGAAAAAAGAAGCCTATGGTCTGAGCAAAGTTTGGGAAGAGGCAAGCGGCGCAGGCTTTGGTGCAGCGCTTGCCTGTCAGAAAATCGAAGCTGAGGAGGGGTTCAAACCCGATCTTGTGGTCGGTCATGTTGGTTGGGGAGAACTGACGTTCCTGAAACAAGTGTGGCCAGACGTGCCGATTATCGGCTTTTTTGAATACTACTACCGCCTTTTTGGCGGGCCCGTGAACTTTGACGAAGAAGAGCCTGTTAATGTTCATACGCCTTTTTTGCTTCAGGCGCGTAATACTGTCCCGGCGCTGAACATAACCACAGTGGATCGCGGTCTAAGCCCGACCAAATGGCAAAGAGACTGTTTTCCAGTTGAAATGCACAGCAAGATTTACGTTTGTCATGACGGGATTCGAACAGACAAGCTAAAGCCGGATCACGAAGCGCGAGTCAAACTTGGACGGATTGAGTCACCTGTCGGGCGCGGAGACGAGATCGTCACATATATGGCGCGCAACCTGGAACGGATGCGCGGTTTTCATAAGTTCATGCGCGCGTTGCCCGACATTCTTGAAGCAAGGCCCAACGCCCGCGTTCTGGTCATTGGCGGGAACGAGGTATCTTACGGATCAAAAAGCAAAAACCCGGGCGGCCTAAGGGGAGAAATGGAAGCCGAGGTTGGTGATCGCGTGGATTGGAGCCGAGTGCATTTTCTGGGGCAGGTGCCCTACGCAGATTATCAGAAAATAATTCAGATCAGCAGATGCCACATCTATATGACGATGCCATTTGTCCTTTCGTGGTCATTGCTTGAAACGATGTCCATGGAAGCCACTATCGTCGCCTCGGATGTTGCGCCTGTCCGTGAGGCAATGACGCATGGAGAAACTGGATTGCTTGTTGATTTTCACGATCACAAAGCGCTGGCGCGGCAGGTGGTCGAGGTGTTGGAGCGTCCGCAGGACTTTGCTCATCTTGGACCTGCTGCCCGCCGCCATGTGGTCAAACATTACGATTTTTTGACCAAATGCCTGCCAGAGCATATTGCAGAGATGAATGCCCTGCTGCCGCAGAGCAAGCATATCAGAATGCCGTAAGGCCTTGTTTAGTTTGTAGCTATATTGATCAGGCCAAAGGCGGAGCCGACAAGTCCGAATATGACTCCAACACTCGAAATCGGGCTTTCGCTCGCTAGAACAAGATCACCGGAGTGGATGTGGAAGTTGCGGGCTGAGAACAGTCCATCAGAATTGGTCAAATCGATGGTAAAGACGACACGTTGCTTTCGCGGGCCGCGCTGTCCGGCGCTTAGCGCTGACGCGGGGTATTCACGCAGGATAAGCACGCCTTTAGGGTTGGCGCGGTTGTCAGCTACACCACCCATGATGGACAGCGCATCAAGCGCCGATACCTTGTCGCGGTTGAAATCGAATTGGCTTTCCTTACCAGCGGCCCCAAGCGTGAGGAAATAGCGATCGTCTGCTTCGATAATGATCCTGTCGCCACCATTCAAACGGGTATCAAGCTTGGGATTTTCGAACAGCCGTTCGAGAGAGGTGCGATATGTTGTATGTCCGCGGACTAGTCTGACCTGAGGGTTAGTCAGCCCTTCGTTGACGCCGCCAGAGGCCGAAATTGCCGCAAGCACTGAAAAATTTTGATCCGGCATCTTAAGGTTGCCGGGTGATCGTACGCCACTAACCACATCAACCGAGTTGATGCGGCCTTCGGCCATCGACAATTGAACCTGTGAACCCGGTGCAACCGCTTCAAGCTGGCGCTGCAGTAACTCACGTGCGCTGTCTGGGGTGCGATCTGCTACACGTATTTTGCCCACGTAAGGAACAAATATTGTGCCGTTCGCTGAGACGCGGACCGCCGACAGATTTGTACTACGTGCGCCAGGGCTAAGCAAAAGCGAGTTTTCCGAGCTGTCCCAGATCACAACATCAAGGGTATCTCCTGCACGGATTATCTGAGCATTCGACCCGCTGCTATGGGAAAGCCAGCTATAGCTACGCTCACCGGTCTTAGGCCATTCGCGCAGGCTGGGCAGGAAAGCTTTGGTGATCGGATAGACCGCGAAATCAGCTTCGGCTTTGTCAGCGCCTTTTGTGATTTCGGACTGAATTGCTGCACCGCGTGGTAGGGGCCCGCAAGCCGTCACTGTGAGGCAAAGCACAATCCAAAGGATGTGTTTGGTCAACTTGATCATTTGCGCCACCGCTCACTTTTTCCTGATCCAACCTCAATCTTGCGCCTTGTGTCTGGCGGATTCAGGTCGGTTATTTCCGATCGCTACGATACTGGATGACGCCTCAACGTCAATCTATTCAGCATTATGTTTCCCATATTCCGCTATGATTGCCGTTGCAAGGAAGGCCTTTGGAGAAACGCGCCCAGCATTTATCGCTGGCAGCTCTCTTAGCATGACTGCGCGCTTCTGCGCCGCGCATACCGGTTTCCCCGTGAGAGGAGGTCGCATGTGTTTGCATTCTCCTTTTGTTCGGGCAAAAAGTGCGGCAGAACCGCCACAGTTATTCAAGTTTCATGCGCTCCATGGCGCAGCCGTTCGCATCTGTTTTTGCAAGTCTGATAACAGCCACCTTGGCTGTGACCCGAAATAGATCGGCGTCTTTCCCCCAGCGCCGCAGTAGGCAGTGCGATGCGACACCCACTCAAGGAGCCGGTCCACCATGACCCTGCGCAAACGCATATTCGATTTGTTCTTTGCTAGCCTGTTGGTGGTTATTCTCGGACCCGTGATCCTCCTGCTTGTGATTTACATATATCTCAAACAGGGCCGCCCTTTGTTCTATGTGGCCGAGCGTATGAAGACGCCCACCCAGCCATTCGGGCTGATAAAGTTCCGGACGATGACGGTTGTGGAAGAGGATCAAGGCGTATCGGGCGCTAACAAGGCGTCTCGTGTGACGCCGTTGGGTGCCCGATTGCGTTCCAAGAGGTTGGACGAATTTCCCCAGCTTTGGAATATTCTGAAAGGGGACCTGTCTTTCGTTGGCCCGCGCCCGCCTTTGCGGGAATATGTCGAGCGCTTTCCAGACATCTATGGCGAGGTTTTAAAATCACGGCCGGGTGTGACCGGGTTGGCGACGATAAGGTTTCACAAACACGAAGAGCGGCTTTTGTCCCGATGCAAAACAGCAGCGCAGACCGATGATGTCTATTGCCGTATCTGCGTGCCGCGTAAGGCTAAGCTGGATCTGATCTATCAGCGCCATCAGAATGTTTGCTACGATTTCGATCTGGTTTTTCAGACGATAGGAAACCTCTTTCGGCGGACAAAGGGCTAAACCCTTTGGAATCGGATGAAACGATATGAAACTCTACGAGATTCAGTTAGTATAGCGGGCATACAAGGCGCGATTGTTTTGGTGTGACGGATGTTGCGTCCATTTGCCGTCTGTGTGGTGAATTAAATAGGTCGGGTTATGTTGAACTGGATTAAGTCTCTCAGCAAGGTGAGCAAGCGCCGGATCATGTTGGTCCTTGACGGTGCTTTGGTGCTTGTGGCGCTGGTGATTGCATTTGAAGCGCAGGCCTTGCCCGGCGGCGTCATGGGTAATCTTGGCAGCTACATGTTTTTGATGCCCTACATGCTGGTCATTGCTGTAGGTGTGTCGGTCTGGTTTGGCATCAACGATATTCAGGTAAGTACCTATGACGGCACTTCGGTTGGTCTGACCGCGATCCATGCCTTCCTTCTGACTGTTGCCTCGGTTGCCTTTTCGGACGTTGCCGGGCTGAACCTTTCGTTTGGTCTGCATCTGGTTTTCGGACTGGTGTTCTTCTGCCTTGCCGTTGTTAGCCGGGCTGTCCTGCTGCAATTGGTTCTGGCTGCCTATCGTTATTCCAGCAAGCGGACGCGTGTATTGATCTACGGGGCAGGAACAACCGGCCTCCATCTTGTGAACGCGCTGCGTGGACATAAAACCATCGATGCTGTGGCCTTTATTGATGACAATAAGGGTTTGCAGGGCATGCGTGTGCAGCGTTTGCCAGTCTACCCGTCGATAAGCATCGAAGCGGTGGTGAAGGACAAACAGATTGACCGCGTACTTTTGGCCGTGCCTTCGTTAAGCCGGCCCAAGCAAGCGCAAATCGCGCGCAAGCTGGAGCGGATGGGGCTGGAGGTTCAAACCCTTCCTTCGTTTTCGGTATTGATCGGAGAGGAGGCGCTGGTCAACAAGCTGACACCGGTGTCAGCGCGCAGTTTCCTTGGCCGCGCTGAGGTCGCCCACCCGTTGGGCGATGCCAGTCTGAGCTTCAAAGACAAGGTTGTGCTTATATCCGGGGCTGGTGGGTCAATCGGGTCCGAGCTGAGCCGCCAGGTTATGGAATGCAAACCGTCAAAATTGATCCTGTTCGAGCTGAGCGAGCTAGGGCTGTACAACATCGATATGGAATTGACCGCCATGATCGAGCAAGAGGGCCTATCGATCGAGTTGATCCCCGTTCTGGGGTCGATCACCGATAGTCGCCAAGTGCGCAAATTGATGGCTACTCACAACGTCAATGTCGTTCTGCACGCGGCAGCATATAAGCACGTGCCGCTGGTTGAGGCGAACCCGCTTACGGGATTGGTCAACAACGTCTTCGGCACGCAGACGTTGGCCGAGCAAGCTGTCAACGCAGGGGTGGAGCGGTTCATGCTTGTCTCTTCGGATAAGGCTGTGCGCCCCACGAATGTTATGGGGGCGTCCAAGCGATTGGCAGAGTTGGTGTTGCAGGATCTGGCAAAGCGTCAAGGACCGGATGGTACCGTGTTTTCGATGGTGCGGTTTGGCAATGTGTTGGGATCTTCCGGCTCTGTCGTGCCGCTTTTTCAAGAGCAGTTGAGCCGAGGCGGCCCTCTTACGGTGACTGATAAAGGGGTCGAAAGGTATTTCATGACGGTGCAGGAGGCTGTTCAGCTGGTTCTGCAAGCCTGTTCAATCAGTCGCGGTGCAGAGGTGTTTGTGCTGGACATGGGCCAGCCTGTGCCGATCCTTCAGCTTGCCCGTCAGGTAATCGAGAGTGCCGGCTATGAAGTGCGGGACGCAGATAATCCTGACGGTGATATCGAAATCCAGATCACGGGTTTGCGGCCGGGCGAAAAGATGTCCGAAGAACTGACGTTGTCGAATGAGCTATACGGAACAACCTATCCCAAAATCTTTATGACCCGTGAAAACGGGCTTTCCCAGATTGAGATTGCCGGGGCTTTAAGGCGTTTGAGAGAAGCATTCGTTGCAAGCGACGAGGATATGGCGCGGGACGTTGTCCGCCGCTGGGTCGAAGGATTTGATGACGTGATGGTCAAAGCCGATGTGTCCTGAGACAGGGCGCAGATTTGTCACGTCAGGCCGTAATCCTGCCGGTTTTACTTCGGTATTATTGCGCTCGTCTGGCTGGCGTGCATTACTCCCTCAAAATATTTTCGGGCAGAGAGCAAAATCAATGCGTTTTCCTAAGATAACCGTCCTTGGTGCGTCCCTGTTGGGCTGCGCCGCATTCTGGCCTGTTGCTACGTTTGCTCAGGACGAAGATGCGTTTTTCAATTTGGCAGGGCGTCCAACACTCAACTTTTATGGTGTGCCGGGATTGATCGACATGCCATCTGCAGAGGCATTGCCCGATGGGCAGGTCGCTGTCGCAGTGTCCAACTTTGCCGGTCAAACCCGCACCACCCTGACGTTTCAGGCGCTTCCGCGTATTCAGGCCAGTTTCCGTTACTCCGGGATCAAGGACGCGGGCTTCAGCAGCTTTGATACCTATCGGGATCGGAGCTTTGACGTGCGGTTCCTTCTTAACCGCGAAAGCCGTTATTTGCCCGCAGTGACTGTCGGGCTTCAGGATTTCGCAGGTACAGGCATTTATGCGGGTGAGTTTATTGCGGCGACCAAGAACTTTTCCGGTGACCGCATTCCGGGCACGATCAAAGCGACAGTCGGTCTGGGCTGGGGGCGTCTTGGTAGTTCTGGTGGTATTGGGTCGCCGTTTGGCTCTGATCGCCCGTCCTTCACACCGGGTGACACCGGCGGAGATTTCTCAACTGACCAGTGGTTCCGCGGAGAGATGGCACCGTTTGCAGGCCTAGAGTGGCAAATCAATGATAAATGGGGCGTAAAAGCCGAGTATAGCTCGGATGCGTACACGTTGGAGACAAGCAACGGAAGTTTTGACCGCGAGTCCCGATTTAACTTTGCGACCGAGTATCAGGTTTCCGAGCGTCTGCGTGTTGGTGGCTACTATCTGTTTGGCTCTGAATTCGGTGTGAACTTGCAGATGCAATTGCACCCGAACCGGCCTATCACAAACATGCGTTTGCCGGCTCCGCGTCCCTATTACATACGGCCTAGCCGCCGCGAAAACCCTGAGTCCTACACTACCGATTGGTATGCGTCCCAAGAGGGTGGTTCAGTCCTCATCCGTGATGCGCTGATACCATTGCTAGAGGCCGAGGGCCTTACGTTGATCGAAGTGCGCACAAGCACTTCCGAGACCGAAGTGCGCTATACCAACGGGCGCTATGGCGCGACGGCCGTTTCCGTGGGGCGCGTTGCGCGTGTGCTTGCGCGCCTGTTGCCTGACTCGGTTGAAACTTTCCGAATTGTACCCGTTGTTGGAAATCTGGCGCAATCTGCTGTTGTCTTCCGCCGCTCCGATCTGGAAGCATTGGAGTTCTCCTCCGATGCGCCGGCCGCACTTTTGGCAGTCACCGGATTTGAAGGTGCCGCGCCGACATTGATCGGTAGCGCGCGCAACGAAGCTTTGTATCCCGCTTACAACTGGTCAATCGGACCCTACCTGAAGCAGCGCTATTTCGATGCCAATGAGCCAGTACGTTTCGATCTGGGCGTTGATATCACTGCTTCGTTCGAGCCTGCTCCTGGCTGGAAGTTGGCTGGTCGTCTACAGCACCGACTGACGGGCAATCTGGAAGATTCAGAGACTTCCGGTGAGTTCCTGTTGCCCCGTGTTCGTTCAAACGCGGCCGCATATGACCGAGGCGGCAGAACGACTGTCACGAACCTCTATCTTAGCAGGCAATGGAAGATTTCGCCTGATATCTATGCACGCGTCACCGGCGGCTATCTTGAGCGGATGTACGGCGGCATTTCCGGTGAGGTCTTGTGGAAGCCTGTTGCAAGTAGGCTCGCGCTTGGGGTCGAAGCCAACTATGTGAAACAGCGTGCCTTCGACGATTTGCTTGGTTTTCAAGACTATACAGTCGCAACAGGGCATGCTTCTGCCTACTACGAGTTCAAGAACGGGTTTACAGGTCAGCTTGATGTCGGGCGCTACCTTGCCGGAGATGTCGGGGCTACGGTCACGCTGGAACGTGAATTTTCGAACGGTTGGCGGCTTGGCGGATTCTTTACGCTCACCGATGTCTCAAAAGAAGAATTCGGCGTCGGATCCTTCGATAAAGGCGTAAAGCTGACAATCCCCGCAAGCTGGTTCATTGGCCGACCTACCAAAGATACAAGGTCGATCACAGTTCGACCTTTCGAGCGGGACGGGGGCGCGCGTCTGAGCACGCCAGGTCGTTTGTATGAGCAGGTCCGCAGCGGGCATCGCGCAGGATTGGTCGGTAACTGGTCTGGAGTATGGGAATGATCAACGTTGTACGACGCCTGACAGGTGCAGTTCTTGTCTCATCTTTGCTGCTTGGCTGTAGCTACTCTTCTCGGAACGATGAGCAGCCCAGTTCAGTCGACCAGTTGCGTGCTGTCGGGGCGCAGATTTTGTCGTCTCGCCGGGCAGGTCCCCCAGCAAAAACCGAGGTAACTGCCGATATCCTTTCGAAGATTACTGTGCCGGTGGTTCAGATCAATCCAGAGGTTTTCGGCGGCAGCGATTTCCTTACACGAGCAACTTCGCGTCGCGATTCGGGGCTCGGGACTGTAGAGGTGTGGAACTCCACTGATAACGCGCAAATTATTCTGCGGAATGGTGTGCTTGTGGGGACTCGTGGCATAGGTAGTGACATAATTGCAGCAGATGCTGACATGACGATCAGGGCTTTGCAGGCCGGGGCTACAACCAGCGGTACGCGCCGCTACACGATTTCTGATGGCGATGTGACGACAACCGACTACGTGTTTAGTTGCAATGTTCGCAACATGGGTGGCGAAAGAATTAGTGTTGCAAATCAATTATTTGATACGCGCCACATGCGTGAGGACTGTGTCGGTGGCCCGCAGCAGGCAGTGCGACTTAGCAATGATTATTGGGTGCAGCCTGGCTCTGGTTTGGTAAGGAAGTCTCGGCAGTGGGTAAGTCCATCCGCCGGCTTTTTTGAGATCATCGTGATTAGAAACTAGGCAAAGTTGCAACGGTAGGCGATAGTGCGCCTGATTTTTACCCCAGAACTCTTAAATATCATTGTTAAAAAAACATAGTTCTACTATCAAACGACCAAAGGGTGTATTCCCGACCAAACTTTAAAAGGAATTCGATAATGATGAAAACAGTATCCATCGCAGCTCTCGTGCTGGCGTCCGCAACAGCTTCTTTCGCTGGTTCTTTGAACACAACATACGAAGCAGAGCCTGTAGCACCAGTTCTGCCAGTAGCCGGTTCCGGCATCGGCGCACCAGCTATCATCGGTGGCTTGGTTGCTCTGGCAGCTGTTGGCGCTCTGATTGCAAACGACGACGACAACGATTCTGCACCAGATCACCCAGTAGAAGACTAAGTCTTAGTCTAATCGAATTTGTAAGCGGCCTCCCATATCGGGGGGCCGTTTCCATTTTGGGCCTACAGTTTGGATAGGGTCCACACTGAGGGTGGAGCGCATATGGACAAACGTCTTTTGTCGATCGGTCATGGTTTCAGCGCGCGGGCGTTGGCAAAGCGGTTGGTCCCCGAAGGCTGGCATATCGTAGGCACCACCCGAAGCGCTGACAAGATGGACGGGATTGCCGCTACTGGTGTTGAACCCGTATTGTGGCCGGGGAGTGATCTACGGCCCCTGATCCAAGAGTTTCCGAACATTCTGATTTCCGCTGGCCCTGGGCCTGACGGGGACCCTGTCCTCGCGGCTCTGCACGCGTCTTTTGAGCAAGCCGCGGACGGTATGAGATGGATCGGTTACCTGTCCACCACAGGTGTGTACGGAGATCATGCGGGGGGCTGGGTCGATGAGCAGACACCGCTTTCCCCCTCTACAAAACGAGGTCAGGCTCGGGTAGAGGCCGAAAGCGCATGGCAGTCTATTAGCAATCTACCGCTGCATATCTTTCGTTTGGCCGGTATCTATGGGCCGGGCCGGGGGCCATTTGAAAAGGTTCGCAAAGGCACAGCGCGGCGTATCATCAAGGACGGTCAAGTGTTCAGCCGTATCCATGTAGACGATATTGCGCATGGGCTTGAGTTGTCTCTGGCATCGCCCATGCCGGGAGCGATCTTTAACATGTGTGACGATGATCCAGCGCCACCGCAGGATGTGATTGGCCATGCCGCAGAGCTGCTCGGATTACCAACGCCGCCAGCAGTGGCATTCGAGACGGCCGATCTGACGCCAATGGCACGCAGCTTTTACGCCGAAAGCAAACGTGTTCGGAACGATCACATTAAGCGCGCGTTGGGCTGGGAACCCTCCTACGCTGATTATCGGAGCGGTCTAGCTGCCATGCTGGCGCAGAGCGGCAAAACCGAAAGCTGAATGAACAACCCACGCCACCGTGATCTGAATGATCTTCTCGACCGAGTTGCGACTGCGGCGCAAGGAACAGATCGGGTCAGCATCAGAGACGTGCTGAACGAATTGGGCGACAGATCCATTACGCCGGTCATTCTTGTTGTTGCTGTAATCCTGATTTCACCGATATCCGGCATTCCAGGTGTTCCAAGTATCTCAGCGGGTCTTATCATCATTTTGGCAGTTCAAGCGCTTGCAGGCCGACGGCATCTGTGGCTGCCAGATGTACTTTTGCGCCGCGAAGTATCAGGCAAACGCCTGTCATCAATGGTGGACTGGCTGCGCGGGCCCTCCCGCCTCGTAGATCGGCACACCAGGCCGCGACTAAAGGTTTTTACGAAGGGAGGCATGCGGTTTATCACGCTGTCCGCCTGCGCGATCATCCCGATCGGTTGGCCTTTTCTAGAGGTCTTGCCGCTCGTGTCGTCTACGGGGGCCCTTACGATTGCGCTGCTTGTTTTCGGGCTCTTTACGCGTGACGGCCTCTATGTGCTGGCGGGCTACGGCATGATCACGCTGACGCTTGGTGTTGCATCATATTTTCTATTGTAGGACTGCCTTGTTCCAGTGCCGGTGACGCGCCATATAGGCCATAACCTGCGGACGACGGAGCCCCCATGACCTTCACGAACAAACTTATCACTTATCTTGAATCTGACCGGGTACGGAATGTGATTCTTGGCGTTATTCTGTTTAACGCTGTGATTTTGGGGATGGAAACATCAAAGCCGATCATGGAACGGGCCGGTGATCTGATCGTAGTCTTGGACAAGATTTGCCTCGCTATTTTCGTGGCTGAACTGCTGGCAAAGCTGATTGCCTATCGCGCGCGGTTCTTTCGTGACGGCTGGAATATCTTTGACTTTGTCATTGTGGGTATTTCGCTTGTGCCGGTGGCACAGGGTTTCTCTGCGTTGCGCGCTTTGCGGATCTTGCGGGTACTGCGGGTTGTATCGGTGGCACCGCGTTTGCGCCGCGTGGTGGAAGGGTTTGTGACGGCATTGCCCGGCATGGCTTCGGTTTTTCTGCTCATGGCGCTGATCTTTTACATTGCGGCCGTGATGGCGACCAAGCTGTTCGGAGGTGCGTTCGATGAATGGTTCGGCACGCTGGGCCGGTCGGGGTATTCGCTGTTTCAGATTATGACGCTTGAGAGTTGGTCCATGGGCATCGTCCGGCCAGTGATGGAGGTTTACCCGCAAGCATGGTTGTTCTTTGTGCCGTTCATTATGGTCACAACCTTTGCTGTGGTGAACCTTTTGGTTGGTCTTATCGTGAACTCCATGCAGGACGCGCACCAAGAGGAATCAGTGGCAAGCACGGATGCTTACCGCCTCGAAGTGACCGACAAGCTTAGCGCGCTTGAGGCAAAGTTAGATGCATTGATTGCCGCACAAAAAGGCTAGGCGCGTTGGGCACCAATCTGTCCGATACCTAGCGTCTTCAGCACTTTTGCCACGATGTCTTCTGCGTTCATGCCAGCGACTGCATACATGTCTGCCGGACTTGCCTGATCGATAAAGATGTCTGGCAGCACCATTGAGCGATACTTCAGTCCGCTGTCAAAGACCCCCTCTTCGGCTAGAAGCTGCGCTACGTGGCTTCCGAATCCGCCGACCGCACCTTCCTCAACTGTAATGAGCGCTTCGTGGTTGCGCGCGAGAGACAAAATCAGGTCCTTATCGAGAGGTTTCGCAAAACGCGCATCGGCGACGGTTGGCGTGATCCCTTTTGCCTCAAGAGCTTCGGCGGCCTTTTCGACTTCTTCCAGACGAGTACCAAAGGACAACAGGGCGACGCGTTTGCCTTCGCGGATCATCCTGCCCTTTCCGATCTCCAGTGGAATGCCGCGTTCAGGCATATCTACGCCACGTCCTTCGCCGCGCGGGAAACGGAAGGCGATCGGCCCATCGTCATAAGCGGCGGCGGTGGCAACCATGTGTTTCAGCTCTGCTTCATCGGCGGCAGCCATCACTACGAATCCGGGAAGATTGGCAAGGAAGGCCACATCAAATGATCCCGCGTGCGTTGCGCCATCGGCACCCACCAAGCCAGCGCGATCAATCGCGAAGCGGACTGGTAATCGTTGGATCGCCACATCGTGCACGACCTGATCGTACCCGCGTTGCAGGAATGTGGAGTACATCGCGCAGAACGGTTTCATCCCGCCAGCGGCCAACGCTGCGGAGAACGTCACGCCATGCTGTTCGGCAATGCCGACATCAAAACACCGAGAGGGGTAGCGTTCCATAAACAGGTTCAGGCCGGTGCCATCGGGCATCGCTGCAGTGATTGCACAAATCTTGTCGTCTTCGGCTGCCAGTTGCAGCAGGCTATCGGCAAAGACGTTTGTGTAACTTGGCGCATTGCTAGGCGCTTTCTTCTGTTCACCCGTGATAACGTTGAACTTAGCGGTGGCGTGGCCCTTATCCCGCGCGGCCTCGGCCGGGCCATAGCCCTTGCCCTTTTTCGTCAGAACGTGGATCAGGATAGGCCCCGTCGCGCGCGCCTTGACGGTGCGCAACACTGGCAGCAACTGGTCCATGTCATGTCCGTCTATTGGCCCAAGATAGCTAAAGCCCAATTGCTCGAACAAAGTGCCGCCGACGGCCATGCCTTTCAGCATATCCTTGGCGCGCTTGGCGCCTTCACGGAACGGGTAGGGCAACAGGCTAACAGCGCCCTTCGCTGCGGACTTCAGTTCCTGAAATGGCTCCTCGGCGTAAAGTCGACTGAGATAGGCAGACATGGCGCCTACAGGCGGGGCGATGCTCATCTCATTATCATTTAGAATAACAATCAGTCGTTTTTTCAGGTGGCCCGCGTTGTTCATCGCTTCGTATGCCATGCCGGCAGACATTGATCCGTCACCAATGACCGCAATCGCATCGCCAAGGCCTTCTGGCACCACACCGCCCAAATCACGTGCCACGGCAAAGCCGAGTGCAGCAGAAATAGAGGTCGAGCTATGCGCCGCGCCAAAGGGATCATAAGGGCTTTCGGAGCGTTTGGTGAAGCCGCTCAGGCCGTCCTTCATCCGCAGCGTGCGGATACGGTCGCGCCGTTCCGTCAGAATTTTGTGGGGATAGCATTGGTGTCCGACGTCCCAGATGATTTTATCGCGTGGGGTGTCGAATACCGCATGCAATGCGACCGTCAACTCAACCACGCCTAAACCAGCGCCCAGATGCCCGCCCGTTTCGGAAACCGCTGAAACAGTCTCATCGCGCACTTCGCACGCAAGCTGCGTCAATTCGTGATCAGAAAGACTTTTCATATCCGCAGGGCGATTAATCCGGTCCAGCAAGGGAGTCTTCGGTTGGTCAGTCATATCATCGTCCCTAGCTTTTTCGCGCAACCACAAATTGGGCCGCTTCGCGCAGCCTATCGGCCTGCGTGCCATAAACAGATAGCACGTCACAGGCTGACGTCACGAGGGTTTGCGCCCGCGCTTTTGCTCCATCGAGTCCGAGCAGCGACACAAATGTGGCCTTGCCTGCATTTGCGTCCTTTCCAACGGCTTTGCCAACCATCGCGGCATCACCTTCCACATCCAGAATATCGTCTGCAATCTGGAAGGCGAGACCAAGATCGCGCGCGTAAAGCCCCAAGACGGTTGCGTCATCCCCCGCCATATGCGGTCCCACGGTGGTTGACCATTCAATCAGCGCACCGGTCTTGCCAGCCTGAAGTTCGGTGATTTGGGGCAGCGTCAAAGGTTTAGGTGACGTTTCCGCCGCGATATCCAGCGATTGGCCGCCGACCATGCCACGTATGCCGGACGCTGACGCAAGGCCGCGCACCAATGCGAGGCGCGCTGCATCCGTGCAGCCGACTCGCGTTACCAACTCAAAGGCAAGCGTTTGTAGCGCATCACCAGCCAACACTGCGGTGGCTTCGTCCCATTTGCGATGAACTGTCGGTTGACCGCGCCGCAAAGCATCATCATCCATACATGGTAGGTCATCATGCACGAGCGAATAGGCGTGCAGCGCTTCAATTGCCGCAGCCGCTGGTGCTGCGTCTAGCACATCTACGCCGTGCAGCCGGGCACTCTCCAAGACCAGAAACGCACGCAAACCTTTGCCGCCAGTAGAGGCATACAACATGGCATCGCGGATTGGCCCGTCGGTTCCCTCAAGCGCGGCAGAAATCTCCCGTGTCGCTAGTGCACCGGCCTCTTGTAGTGATTGGCTAAAAAGCCCCATTCCTAGAGACCCTCGACCGGTTTTAATCCCGCCGGGTTCCCGTCGCTGTCGAGCGTAATTGCTGCCACCTTCTCTTCAGCTTCTTTCAGCTTAGCCTCGCAGCGTGCTTTCAAAAGCGCGCCACGCTCATACAGCGTGATGCTTTCGTCCAGCGCCACATCGCCACGCTCCAGCTTGCCCAGAACCGTCTCAAGCTCCGCCATCGCAGCCTCGAAGCTCATCTCGTTAACCGGTGTATCGCTCATAGAAATCTCACTTGTCTGATGTCGCGCAGACCATAGTGCGCGAACCCTCCCATGACCAGCGCAGGGTTGGCTTCAATCCGCCTATTTTCTTTGGCTGTAAATATCCCGGGGGAGCCGACCCCGAATGGGGGCGGTGGGGGCTGGCCCCCTTTTGATATTGTTAATCAGGTGCAAGCATGTATCCAGCGCCTCGTACTGTTTGCAGATAGCGTGGCTGCTTTGGATCAGGCTCAATTTTACGGCGCAAGCGGGTGATTTGGACATCCACTGCACGTTCCTGCGCCTGTCCGCGGTCGCGTCCCAGTTCTTCCACTAGATTGGACCGGCTTAGGGCTTCACCCGGTTTGGCGGCAAATATTTTCATCAGCTGGATTTCTGTTGCTGTCAGTCTTACCAGCTCTTCACCTTCCCACATCTCGCCCCGCTCGATGTCATAGCGGATCGGGCCTAACGTAAGCACTTTTGGTGCTGTGTCATGGGAAGCGGGCTCTGGCACCCGCCGCAAGATTGCGTTGATCCGTAGCAACAGCTCTTTCGGCTCGAACGGTTTGCCAAGGTAGTCGTCGGCCCCGGCTTCTAATCCTTCGATACGGTTGTCGGTGTCGCCTTTGGCAGTCAGCAGCAATATGGGCGTTGTCATGGTTTCTCGTAAGGCGCGGGTCAGGCTTAGACCATCCTCACCGGGCATCATCACATCAAGAACAATCAAATCGAATTCCAGCCCGGATAGCAGGCGCCGCGCATGGGCGGCATCCCGTGCGGCAGTTACTAAGAAGCCGTGGCGCATCAGGAATTTCTGCAACAGGGTGCGGATACGCTCATCATCATCGACGATCAGCAGATGAGCGTCATGAGCGCTCATGGTGAACCGTCCTTGAGGCGTCCGTAGCTGCTGCGCATTTCGCTATCCATCATCGCCTCCAGCACGGTGCGAAATCCTGCAACGGCTTCGGGGCCTGCATCGCGGAATGCCGAACGCATTCGTGCACGCTGTGCGTCTGATAGGGTTTGTTCCAATGTCCGTCCCGCCTCTGTGAGGTTGAGATGCCGCTCACGTTTATCTTGGCGTCCCACCTTGCTCTCTACCAGACCATCGGCAATCAAAGTGCGCAATACACGGTTCAGCGATTGCTTTGTAACCCCGAGGATGTTGAGCAGGTTGTTCACAGTTGTTCCCGGCGCACGGCCGATAAAGTGGATCGCACGGTGGTGGGCGCGCCCATAGGCCATGTCTGCCAAAATCCGGTCAGGATCTGCGGTAAATCCACGGTATGCAAAAAACATCGCTTCAATCCCCTGCCTGAGTTGTTCATCAGTCAGAAACAGCAGTGCTTCCCCGCTAGAGGGGCTGGATGTTCGCCTGTCCATGGGTCGTCTCCTTGGAGTGTTGTGCGGGTGACTTTATGTCAGTGTTGTTGACACTCCAACCCTGAAAGGCTAGGCCATTCATAGTTTTGCGTAACTATATGTCTATAAATCGGACTTTTGCGCAATATGTGGAAAATATCGACACATTTCGAAAGGAAATAGTATGGCTGGCGGATATGATGACCGTGACGGGCACATCTGGATGGACGGGAAGATGATCCCATGGCGGGATGCCAATGTGCATATCCTGACCCACGCGATGCACTATGCTTCCTCTGTTTTTGAAGGTGAGCGGGCATATAACGGCAAGATTTTCAAAAGCCGTGAACACTCAGAACGCCTCAAGCGTTCTGCGCAAATGATTGATTTCGAAATCCCCTATTCCATAGACGAGATTGAGGCTGCGAAGGCTGAGGTTCTGAAGGCATCCGGTTTGCAAGACGCCTATGTGCGTGCTGTTGCTTGGCGGGGTGCTGGTGAAGACATGGGTGTCGCATCATCACGCAACCCTGTGCGTATGGCGATCGCAGCATGGGAATGGGGCGCGTATTATGGCGACGCCAAGATGAAAGGTGCAAAGCTTGATATCTCCAAGTGGAAACGCCCGTCGCCGGAGACCATCCCGAGCCATGCAAAGGCCGCGGGTCTTTATATGATCTGCACCATGTCCAAGCACGCGGCAGAGGCGAAAGGTTGCTCTGACGCGATGATGTATGATTACCGTGGCTATGTGGCCGAGGCGACGGGCGCCAACATCTTCTTTGTAAAAGATGGCGAAGTGCATACGCCTGACCCCGATTGTTTTCTCAACGGCATCACGCGTCAAACTGTGATCGGCATGTTGAAAGAACGCGGGATCACTGTGCACGAACGTCACATCATGCCGGAAGAGCTTGCTGGGTTTGAGCAGTGCTGGCTTACCGGCACTGCGGCAGAAGTCACTCCCGTTGGTCAGATCGGAGACTTTACCTTCGAAGTGGGTGCACTGACCCGTGACATCGCTGAAAGCTACGAAAAGCTGGTCCGTGCCTGAACTTGAATGCGGCCCCAAGCCGGAGCGTAGCTCCGGCTTGGGGCGTGGCGCGGCCGTCAGGCCGCGCAAACCCTTTATCTAATACAACGCAACCGGATTGATCATGGCTTGTACTGTGCCAACGATCCGGGGCTGTCCCAGAACGAACATGAATTCGTTCACGCCTTCGCGCAGCAAGGGACCAACGTTCATCGTTTCCAGAATGTAGATACCGTTTTCCTTCAGCAGGGTGACGTGCCCGTAGAAAACTTTGTCTCCTTGCGGTGCGGGGATTGGCTCTAAGCCCCATGTATCTGCACCAACGGCCATCGGGTTGAGTGAGGCGATGTAGACGGCGCCCTCGTTGTTCAGGCCCGGCTCGGTTCCGCCCCACGCTGCGGGGTCGCTTTCCAGCATTCCTTCGGTCCAACCGGTGTGAAACAGGATGATGTCACCTTCACCCATGGTCACGTTCTGCGCTTCTGCGGCTGCTTTGATATCTTCTGATCCGAAATGCTGGCCAGCAGCCATTACTTCAACGCCAGCATGCGCGGCCATATCCAGAATTACCGCGCGACCGACCAGTGGTGGCACCGCATGTGTGCCCAGCTTTGTCAGGCCCGTGATCGCGCTGATCTCTTTCTCGTCCAGACAGTTGTAATAGTGTCCGCCTTCGCCAAGGTGTCCCAATCCATCCAACTGGGATCCAATGCCAATCCACGTTTGCAAGATATCGTCGTTGTAGTTTCCTTCGTATCCGAAACCCGACAGTTTTTGGCCGCCCTGCTGATTGGGCTGCACAATTTGCAGACTAAGCGAGCGTGGCGGGAATGCCGGTGTATTCGGGCCTATCGCGATACCCAATGGCATAGACTTGCCTTGTTTAATCAACTTGGCTGCTTCCAGCGTTCGTTCGGGTGATACAAGGTTGGCAGATCCAAGCGTATCCTCTGCACCCCATTGGCTGGTTGAACTACAATCAGCTAAAGCGGCCCCAGAGCCAAACGTGAGCCCGAGACAAAGAGCAGTAATTTTTCTAAAATGCATTTTAATCCTCCACTTTTAGACAGGGCTGTCATCTTGTGGGACGATTCTCCCTGCCGGTGGAGCCACGCTAACACGAGGTACTCGCGTTGCGGGAATTTTTCATTTCGTCTCTGTTCGGGGCCAGAACCGTCCGAGATGAATATTGATATGGTTTTCCGCTTCGACCTGATAATCAGCGTTTGGCAGGTCCGCCGCCATACAGAACTTAGCAATTGGGGGCAGCATGCTTACAAATCTTGACCTTATGGAGCTAACCGCATTTCGACGCGATCTGCATCGCAATCCCGAATTGTCCGGTGAAGAGGTGGAGACCGCCCGCACTATCGCTTCCGCGCTAAAGCAACTGGCCCCGACCCGCATTATCACGGGGCTTGGTGGCCACGGCGTTGCCGCCGTTTTCGACAGTGGCGTTGAGGGGCCGACCGTTCTATTTCGTGCCGAGCTTGATGCGTTGCCAATCGCCGAGATCAACAATATTCCCTGGGCGTCACAAAGACCTGGGAAAAGCCATGTGTGCGGCCATGACGGTCACATGACAATGCTGCTTGCGCTGGGGCGTATGATATCGCGGCAGCCGGTTGCTAAGGGGCGTGTTGTGTTGATGTTCCAACCCGCAGAGGAAGACGGCAGTGGTGCCAAAGCAGTGGTCGCTGACCCGGCGTATAAAGACATTCAGGGCGATTGGGCCTTTGCTATCCACATCGAACCCGGACGGCCGTTCGGATATGTTTCGACATGTCCCGGGTTGATCAACTGCGCTTCGCTCGGCTTGCTGATCAAGCTGGTCGGTAAGACGGCCCATGCGGCGGATCCCGAAGATGGCGTTTCACCCGCACTGGCGGTTGCAAAGCTGTTGCCGGCTCTTGATGCGCTCGGGCATGGGGGGAAGCTGGACGACGATTTCCGGTTGGTCACAATCACGCATACAAGGATTGGAGAACCTTCCTTTGGCGTGGCACCGGGAGAGGCAGTGGTTTACGCAACGCTGCGCACTTCAATGGATAAAGGAATGGCGCAGATCGAAGCGGATGCACGCTCGATTGCTACCGCTGTTGCTGACGAATTCGAACTGGGCGTAGAGTTTGATGTTCAGGACAATTTCGCGGCGTCGATCAATCACCCTAAAGCATATCATGTCGCAGCAGCAGCGATGGATGCCATCAACGTACCTCACGGAGACACCGGCGTTCCGATGCGGGCGTCCGAGGATTTCGGTGTATTCGGGTGGGGTGCCAAGGCAGCAATGCTGTGCCTTGGACCAGGCGAGGATTTTGCCGCGCTTCATAACCCCGACTACGATTTTGCCGACGATCTAATCCCGATCGGTTCCGCCATATTCGAGCGGATCGCGCGTGATCTGCTAGGTAAAGCCTGACTTTTGCGTCACGCTCTTTTCTTAGAAATCGACACCGCGCTGGGCTTTGATCCCGGCTTTGAACGGGTGCTTTACTTCGGTCATTTCAGTGACAAGATCCGCAAATTCACACAGTTCAGGTTTGGCGTCGCGGCCCGTCAGAATAACACCAGTACGTTTGTCGCGGGCGTTCAGGCCGGCAATCACGTCTTCCACTGACAGGTAGTCATAGCGCATCGCGATGTTGATTTCGTCCATGACGATCAGGTCGTAGTCACCGCTTTCCATCATCTCGCGGCCCTTGGCGAATGCGGCTTGTGCTGCTGCAATATCGCGTTCCTTGTCTTGGGTGTCCCAAGTGAAACCTTCGCCCATAGTGTGCCACGTCACTTCGCCCAGCCGGTCAAAAAACTGTCGTTCGCCGGTTTTCCATTTGCCTTTGATAAACTGGACGACGCCGACTTTCTGTTTCCAACCCAAGGCGCGCACGACCACGCCGAACGCGGAAGAGGATTTTCCTTTACCAGCGCCAGTGTGCACCAGCACCAGACCTTTTTCGGGGTCTTGCAGCTCGGAAACGCGCTTGCGCTGCTCTGCTTGACGCTCTTGCATCTTTTGCTTGTGGTCGTTGCTATCGGTCATTGAGGGTCTCCAGTTATTCGGGGGTTCCTTGGGGCGGCACATTGGCTTTTGATTTGCTCCTGTCCAGCCCCAACTGCCGTTCTCGCCAGATAATGAGGACTCCGCCCGCAATAACAAGTGCCGCACCGCTTAGAATTGCTGGTGTGGGAAGCTCTCCAAAAACGACCCAGCCAATGAAGCTGGCAAAGATCATTGATGAATAATCGAAAGGCGCCAGCATCGAGGCCGGCCCGAAACGCAGTGAAGAGGTGACCAGAATTTGTGCAACCCCGCCAATGAGGCCAGCAGAGATCATAAAGCCCGTGACACGCCAGCTTGGTGTGACCCAGTCAAGCCCGGCCCAACCCGTCAATTCGCCCAAGGGGTAGGTCAGCAGGGACAGGCATGTCGCGGTAAGCGAAAAGTAGAACACAATTGCTGCAGTGTTCTCAGTTTGAACCAATTTTCTGACATGTATCTGGACCAACGCCCGCAGGATCGAGGCACCCACCACCATAAGCGCGCCGATGGTTGCTGTGCGCGTGACGGCGTCGCTGTCGAGGGACAGGCGCGGCGCCAAGACAATCATCACGCCAATCAGGCCAAGCGCTACTGCAGAGAGGCGAAACAGGCGCACCCGCTCACCCAATAGCAGCGCGGCGAAGAGAACCGTGAACATGGGTGTCGCATAACCGATTGCAGTCACTTCTGGCAGCGGCAGTAGCCCAAGCCCGCCAAAGGTAAGCGCCATCGCTGTGGTTCCGAAAAGACCGCGCCAGACGTGACCCATAAAGTTTTGAGCAATCAGGCCCCGGCGCAGATCATGCTTTTGCCAGAGCCAGATCAGGATCACCGGAAACGCAAAGAACGATCGAAAAAAGACAGCCTGCGGGGGGGGGACAGTCTCGGACGCGGCTTTGATAAGCGCTGCCATTACCATGAATAAAAAGAGGGATGACAGCCGAAGGGCAATGGCCGTGCCCGGCCTGTTCTGAGTCATATCCTGAGGCATGACTTTGTTTGCGCCTTCAAAAGCCAAAGATCAAGCAGGTGATTGAAACGCCGGAGTTTTTGGTGGTTTCGTGCCCTTAGCCGATGACGCCGCGGTTTTCGCCAACCTGGCCTCGGTGCAGCAGCAAATGATCCAGAATGACGCAAGCCATCATCGCTTCGCCCACCGGAACGGCGCGAATGCCCACGCATGGATCGTGGCGGCCTTTGGTGATAATCTCGGTATCTTCGCCTGATTTCGTGATCGTCTTGCGGGTGGTCAGGATGGATGACGTTGGCTTGACCGCAAAGCGCACGACGATGTCTTGGCCTGTGCTGATCCCTCCAAGGATGCCACCAGAGTGGTTGGAGGAGTAAGATGGCTGACCGTCTGGCCCCATAGAAATTTCATCTGCGTTCAACTCTCCGGTGAGCATGGCCGCTGACATGCCTTCGCCAATCTCGACACCTTTGACGGCATTGATGCTCATCATTGCGGCGGCCAGATCAGTATCGAGCTTGCCGTAAACCGGTGCGCCGATGCCCGCAGGGACGCCCCGCGCGGTGACTTCAATGATCGCGCCCACTGACGAGCCTGACTTGCGCAGCCCGTCCAAATAAGCGGCCCAGTCAGTCGCAGCTTTAGCATCCGGCACCCAGAACGGGTTCTGTTCGATCTGGTCCCAGTCAAATGCTTCGCGGTTAATCTGGTGCGGGCCCATCTGGACCATGTAGCCGGTGATTTCCACATTCGGGGCGATAGCTTTGATCGCTTCGCGTGCAAGGCCGCCTGCCGCCACGCGTGACGCGGTTTCGCGCGCTGAAGATCGGCCGCCGCCGCGATAGTCACGGATACCGTATTTCTGGAAGTAGGTGATATCGGCGTGACCCGGACGGAATTTCTCTTTGATATCGCCGTAATCTTTGGAGCGTTGATCGGTGTTTTCGATCATCAGCTGGATCGGCGTGCCTGTGGTGACACCCTCAAACACACCGGACAGAATCCGCACCTCATCCGCTTCGCGGCGCTGGGTGGTGTATTTGTTCTGCCCCGGCTTGCGCTTGTCGAGCCAGTGCTGAATCATTTCCGGCGTGATCGTCACGCCCGGAGGACAGCCGTCAACGGTGGCACCCAAGGCCGGCCCGTGGCTTTCGCCCCAAGTGGTCACGCGGAAAAGATGGCCAAAGCTGTTGATCGACATGTGGTGCTCCTTTGTCCCCTGCCTTAGCGGTCGCGCGGCGGTGTCTCAAGTGGTTTTGACTTGCTAAAACGCAAGAGGCAACTTAGCAGTAGCCCCACCTCGGGGGGCCATAGGCTGAGATGTATGTAGATACGGACCCGTTGAACCTGAACCGGTTAACACCGGCGGAGGGAAGGTCTGGAAATCTATCCAACGCTTTCTGACGCCGCAATTTGGAGGATGCTATGAAGTATCTCACGTTTGCGACTGCAACGCTTGCTGCCACAGCGGCATGGGCTGAAACACCCGAACTCATCGTTTATACCTATGACAGTTTTACATCCGATTGGGGCCCTGGCCCCGCAATCGAAAAGTCGTTCGAAGAAGCATGCGCCTGCGATCTCAAGCTTGTCGGTTTGGGTGATGGCGCGGCTTTGCTGGCCCGGTTAAAGCTGGAAGGCGCACGCTCGGACGCGGATGTGGTGATGGGGCTTGATACGTCTCTGATCGCGGCGGCCAAAGAAACGGGTCTGTTTACTGAAACAGCAGTGAACGCAGAGTACACGTTGCCCGTGGAGTGGAATGATACGGTTTTCGCACCTTATGACTGGGGATACTTCGCCTTCGTTCACAACAAGGATTTGACACCACCGGCGAACTTCAAGGCGCTGGGCGACAGCGATCTGAAGATCGTCATTCAAGACCCTCGGTCCTCAACACCGGGTCTTGGTCTGCTAATGTGGGTCAAAGCGGCCTATGGGGACGAAGCACCTGCAATCTGGGATGCACTGGCAGACAACGTGGTTACAGTGACCAAAGGCTGGTCCGAGGCGTACGGCCTGTTTCTGGAAGGTGAGGCCGACATGGTTCTCAGCTACACAACATCGCCTGCCTATCACCTGATCGCTGAAGAAGACGACAGCAAGGCTGCTGCTGAATTCGATGAAGGTCACTACATGCAGATCGAAGTTGTTGGAACACTTGCGGGTAGCGATCAGCCAGAACTGGCTGAAAAGTTTCTGAATTTCATGGTGTCGGATGCCGCCCAAGCGATCTTGCCAACAACAAACTGGATGTACCCTGCCGTCACCCCTGCTGCAGGTTTGCCAGAGGGCTTTGAGACGTTGACTGTGCCGACAAAAGCACTGCTGACACCAGCGGACGAAGTGCCCGAAATCCGTGAGGAAGCTTTGGCCGAGTGGCTCAAAGCGTTGTCCCGATAAATCCGGTCATTCTGAGCCGTAAGACTGGGATCAGCGCCGCATTTCTGGTGCTGGCGCTGATCCTTTTGGCGTTGATCGCTGTGCTAAGCCGTGCAGAGGCGGGCACCGGACTGGGCGCCGGAGACTGGGCCGCGATCCGCTTTACAGTTACGCAGGCGTTGTGCTCTGCGCTCCTTTCAGTTCTCTTTGCGGTGCCTGTTGCGCGGGCTTTGGCCCGGCGTCGGTTTGCCGGGCGTGTGGCGCTGGTCACGCTTCTAGGCGCGCCATTTATATTGCCCGTTATTGTTGCGGTTTTGGGACTGCTGACTGTCTTTGGCCGGAGCGGTTGGCTGAATGTCGGCTTGGAATTTCTGGGCTTTCCGACGGTCTCGATCTACGGGTTCCACGGAGTCGTGCTGGCGCATGTCTTTTTTAACATGCCGCTGGCAACCCGGCTTTTGTTGCAAGGCTGGCAGACTATTCCGTCAGAACGCTTTCGTCTGGCCGCACAACTGCGTTTGACGCCCTCATCAATGTTTCGTGCGGTTGAATGGCCGATGCTGGTCCAAGTCATCCCCGGCGCGCTGGCGCTGGTTTTTGTAATCTGCCTCACCAGTTTTGCCGTGGCACTGACGCTGGGTGGCGGGCCGCGCGCGACGACGATTGAGCTGGCGATCTATCAGGCCTTCCGGTTTGATTTCGATCTGGGGCGGGCGGCGTTGCTGTCGGTGGTCCAGTTGGTATTGGCCGGTAGTATGGCGCTTATCGCTTTGCGGTTTGTCCCGTCGATTTCTGTCGGCGGTGGATTGGACCGCGTTATGCCGCGTTGGGATGCGCGGGGGGGGATGCAGCGTTTGGGCGATGGCTTTGTGATCACAGTTGCCGCTCTTTTCTTGCTGGTACCTCTGGCTGCTGTGGTGCTGCGCGGGCTGATGGGGCTGCCGTCAATGCCGCCGACAGTTTACCACGCTGCTGGTATTTCCGTTATTGTCGCAGTGGCAAGCATCTTTGTTCTATTGGCGCTGGCATTGCCAATGGCAGGCTGGATTGTTGGCCGAAGGGCAGGGGGCGTTGAGGCGGTGGGTCTACTGGGATTGTCGGCATCTCCGCTGATGATCGGGACCGGATGGTTCATTGTGATTAATCCTTATGCGGACCCTTTTGATTTTGCCTTGCCTGTGACCGTCTTGGTCAATGCGATGATGGCGCTGCCCTTTGCCCTACGAATTCTGGTGCCGCCGATGCGTGATACAGTGCAACGCTATGGTCGGCTAAGCGCGATGCTGGGCTTGCGCGGGTGGGCTTTGTGGCGGGTGTTGTTGCTGCCTCGATTGCGCGCGCAAATCGGCTTTTCTGCAGGGTTGACCGGTGCTCTTTCCATGGGCGATCTGGGCGTTATTGCGCTGTTTGCTGATCCAGAACGGGTGACGCTGCCTTTGCAAATGGTACGGTTAATGGGCGCGTATCGTATGGATGCCGCAGCGGGTGCGGCCTTGCTGTTACTGGGGCTCAGCCTTGGGATATTCTGGATATGCGATAAAGGAGGGCGCTGGCGTGCTGAAGCTTGAAAATGCGCAAATCACCCAAGGCAATTTTCGACTGAGCGCCGATTTCACCTTGGAGCCAGCGCGGAATTACGCGGTGATTGGCCCATCTGGGTCAGGCAAGTCAACGCTGCTGGCGGCTTTATGTGGTTTTATCCCTCTGTCGAAGGGGCGCATGCTTTGGAACGGGACAGATATCACTACCGCAGCGCCCGGCGCACGCCCCATGACGATGCTGTTTCAAGACAATAACCTTTTCCCTCACCTCAGCGTTTTGCAAAACGTCGCGCTTGGCCTGCGGCCAGATGGCCGGATCAGCGCAACAGAGAAGACCGTGGTGATGGACGCGTTGGCGCGGGTGGACCTGTCGGATCATCTTCAGGCCAAGCCGGGCGCGTTGTCGGGAGGACAGCAAAGCCGGGTCGCACTGGCCCGTGTGTTGGTGCAGGCGCGGCCACTGGTACTGCTGGATGAGCCTTTTGCTGCGCTCGGACCGGCACTGCGCAACGAAATGCTGGATTTAGTACGTGTGATGGCTGCGCAGACGGGTGCGGCGCTGGTTATGGTGACCCACTCACCCGAGGATGTGCGGCGCATTGCCGATGAGGTCATATTTGTCGAAGGAGGGCGTGCCCACGCGCCCCGTCCGGCGGCAGCTTTGATGGATGATCCACCGCCGGAGTTGCGTGCTTATCTAGGCCAAGAATAATATCAGGCAGCCGCTGGTGTCACGATGGTCAAAGCGGCGCGCGCAGCCTCGCGCCCCTTTTCGACGAAATGTGCGCGATAGATCGCATTGTGGTGCTCGGTCTCGTGATAATGGTGCGGCGTCAATGATACCGACAGCACTGGCACGCCAGTATCCAGACCAACACGCATCAACCCGTCGACCACCGCAGCGGCCACGAAATCGTGGCGGTATATCCCGCCATCAACGACGAAGGCCGCGCAGATCACCGCGTCGTATTTTCCAGTCTTAGCGAGCTGCTGGGCCTTAAGCGGCATCTCGAAGGCGCCGGGCACATCAAAGACGTCAATTTGTGCGGAATCGATAAGGTTGGCGAAGCCTTCCAAAGCGCGGTCCACGATATCTGCATGCCATTGTGCTTTGACAAAGGCGAAGCGGGCGGGGGTGTCTGTCATATTGATCTCCTTCAGGTTCAAACACGTCCACCCAAGGCGATCACAAGCCTTTGGTCGCACCTCGGAAGATGTGTCCAAAACCCTGCATTCTCTTCCATCCGGACTTTAACCGTCGGCTCCGGCATCTCACCGGATCTGCTTGTCCAATACTCCCCTGTTACGGGGCGCAGTGCGCTCGCGGGCTCGGAGGTGACCTCCATACCGCCGGTGGGGAATTTCACCCCGCCCTGAGAATAGGTGCAGATTGCCAAGCAAGGCGAACCTCTGCAATAGCTTATCTGTCTATTTACGCAGGAGCATCCGATGCATCCCAATCCGGTTTTTCATGATGCGAGCGTGTCTCGCAATATTGCTTTTGCGCGGAAGCGGGCATTCGGCGTGTTGGCAGTGGCAGCCGACGGAGCGCCGCATGTCAGCCATGTACCGTTTTTATTGAATAAGGACGCAACCAGCGCTGATCTGCACTTGGTGCGTTCTAATCCTATTGCGCGTATGGGCGAGGGGCCGCATTCAGCCAAGATCATCGTGTCTGGCCCTGACAGCTATGTTTCCCCGGATTGGTATGACCTGCCGGATCAGGTGCCAACATGGAACTACGTCGCGGTGCATCTGACCGGAACGTTGAAGCAGCTGCCACACGAAGCCATGCAAGAGATGCTGGACCGACAGTCTGACGCGTATGAATCACAGCTACTTCCCAAAACCCAATGGACGACGCAGAAGATGACGCCTGAAGTACTGGAAAAGATGATGCGTATGATCGTGCCATTCCGGTTCGCCATTACAGGCGTAGATGGGACATGGAAGTTGGGCCAAAACAAGCCTGAGGCGGCAAGGACGGCGGCCGCAGAGCAGATGGAAGAATACGGCATCGGCAGCGAGGCAGAGAGCCTTGCGGCCATGATGCGGAATCTTGATCACACCTAACAGGCGGTTGCGTTGAGGGCCGTTCAGGTAAAGAGTGTGGGCAAAAGCGCTTGGCAAAGGATTACCCGCATGAAGCTCTATTACGCTCCGACATCGCCCTATGTCCGCAAAGTCATGATTCTTCTCGAAGAGACGGGGCAGCTTGACGATGTTGAACTGATCAATGTCGCGACAACGCCTGTCGCTGCGGACCCTGCGCTTTTGTCAAAAAACCCATTGGCCAAAGTGCCCGCTTTGGAACGGCCCGATGGGCCGACGTTATATGATAGCCGTGTCATCACAGCCTATCTTGATGCCCGCGGCGGAGACACGCTTTATCCTTCGGGGGCGCGGCGTTGGGATACATTGACGCTAGAAGCGACTGCGGATGGTATTCTGGATGCGGCGCTATTGATGACCTATGAGACGCGCCTGCGTCCCGAAGACAAGCGGATGCCGGAATGGGTTGATGGCCAGTGGGATAAGATCGCGCGCAGTGTTTCTGCGCTTAATACCCGCTGGATGAGCCATTTGAACGGTCCGTTAGACATGGGGCAGATCGCTGTGGCCTGTGGGCTGGCCTATGTCGATTTCCGGCATGACGCACGCGGTTGGCGCAAAGGAAATGACGGACTGGCGGCGTGGTTCAAGGCATTCGAATCGCGGCCATCAATGCAGTCGACAGTGCCGCCTGCCGCGTAATTAGCGTTAAAGCGGATCAATTCAGTGTTTATTTTAGGTCACTGCGACCCTTTGCGCGTTTAAACCATCTGGACGACAACGATACTGCAAGTTAGATACCGCACCAATATCCGGCGCATTGGGACAAGTGCGTCTTAATACCTGTTGGCCTCAATTGGCCCAATTACGGAGAAACCGACGTGTCACAAGCTGATGATATCGAAGGCAACCGGAGGGATTTCCTCTATTACGCTACTGCAGGTACAGGCGCTGTAGCTGTAGGTGCCGCTGTTTGGCCGCTGGTCAACCAGATGAACCCTTCTGCTGATGTGCGGGCTCTGTCCTCCATCCGCGTCGATGTCAGTGGCGTTGAGCCTGGCACGCAGTTGACCGTCAAATGGCTCGGTAAGCCGGTATTCATCCGTCGCCGGACAGAAGAAGATATTGAAAAGGGTCGCGCGGTTGAACTGTCCGATCTGCCGGACCAAAACGCCGAGAACGAGAATATCGCCGCTGACGCGCTTGCCACCGACGAGAACCGCACAATGGATGAAGCCGGCGAATGGCTGGTCATGATGGGTGTGTGTACGCACCTTGGTTGTGTGCCTCTTGGTGACGCCGGCGATTTCGACGGTTGGTTCTGCCCTTGCCACGGGTCGCATTACGATACCGCTGGCCGAATCCGTAAAGGGCCAGCGCCGACGAACCTTCCCGTTCCCGTCGCAGAATTCCTCGACGAATCCACATTGAAACTCGGTTAAAGGAAACAACTTATGTCTGGAATTCCTCACGACCATTACGAACCGAAGTCAAACGGCGAAAAGTGGCTGCACAGCCGCCTGCCTGTTGTTGGCCTCGCCTATGACACGTTGATGATCCCTACACCCAAGAACCTGAACTGGATGTGGATTTGGGGCATCGTTCTGACCTTCTGTCTTGCGTTGCAAATCGTGACCGGCATCGTGCTAGCCATGCACTATACGCCTCACGTCGATGAGGCGTTCGCTTCGGTCGAGCACATCATGCGCAACGTGAACGGCGGCTACATGCTGCGGTATATGCACGCCAACGGTGCGTCTTTGTTCTTTATCGCCGTGTACGCCCACATCTTCCGCGGCCTGTACTATGGTTCATATAAAGCGCCGCGTGAAATCACGTGGATCATCGGCATGCTGATCTATCTGCTAATGATGGGTACCGCGTTCATGGGCTATGTGCTTCCTTGGGGGCAGATGTCCTTCTGGGGCGCTACCGTTATCACCGGCCTGTTTGGGGCGATCCCGTTGATTGGTGAACCGATCCAGACACTGCTTTTGGGTGGTCCTGCTGTTGATAACGCGACATTGAACCGCTTCTTCTCGCTGCATTACCTGCTGCCCTTCGTGATTGCCGGTCTTGTGATCCTGCACATCTGGGCCTTCCACACGACAGGCAACAACAACCCTACGGGTGTTGATGTGCGCCGCACGTCCAAGGAAGATGCAGCGAAAGACACGCTGCCGTTCTGGCCCTACTTTGTAATCAAGGACCTGTTCGCACTGGCCGTGATTCTGGTAGTATTTTTTGCAGTCGTCGGTTTCATGCCGAACTACCTTGGTCACCCTGACAACTACATCGAAGCGAACCCGCTGGCGACACCAGCGCACATCGTGCCCGAATGGTACTTCCTACCGTTCTACGCGATCCTGCGTGCCTTCACGTCCGAAGTGTGGGTCGTGATCATTGCCGAGACGCTGACCGGCGGTATCGTGGATGCGAAATTCTTCGGTGTGCTTGCGATGTTCGGTGCGATCGCTGTTATGGCCGCTGTGCCATGGCTTGATACAAGCCGCGTCCGCTCTGGCCGCTATCGCCCGATGTTCAAGTGGTGGTTCTGGCTGTTGGTTGTCGATTTCTTCGCCCTGATGTGGCTGGGTGCGATGCCAGCGGAAGAGCCCTACGCGAGCTTCTCGTTGATTGCTTCCACATATTGGTTCGCCTATTTCCTCGTTATCCTACCTCTGCTTGGTGTGATCGAGAAACCGTTGGCAGAGCCTGAAACGATCGAAGCGGACTTTGACGCGCACTATGCGCCAAAAGTCGGCGGCACGACCACAATCGTGAACCCAGCGGAGTAACTGAGATGAACATTATTAAAGCAACACTCGTCTCCGCCGTATTGGCATTGACTGCACCTGCTGCCTTTGCAGCGGGTGCGGAAAGCAGCCACAAGATCGACAACATCGACTTTTCGTTTGATGGTCCTTTCGGCTCCTATGACGTGAACCAGCTGCAACGCGGTCTGCAAATCTACACCGAAGTATGCTCGGCCTGTCACGGGTTGAAGTTTGTGCCATTGCGCACACTCGGTGATGAGGGCGGTCCACACATGCCCGAAGATCAGGTGATCGAGTATTCAAAGCAGTTTGAAGTATTCGACGCTGAACTGGATGATTTCCGTCCTGCGACGCCTGTTGATCACTTTCCACAGTCGGCATTGTCCAATGCACCTGACCTGTCCCTGATGGCCAAGAAACGCGCGGCGTTCCACGGCCCTTACGGTCTGGGTATCAACCAGTTGATGAAAGGCACAGGCGGCGCCGAGTACATCGCAGCCCTGATGCACGGTTACACTGGTGAGGAAAAAGAGCAGGCCGGCACAACCTTCTACGAAAACCACTACTTCCCTGGTGGTTGGATTTCCATGGCACCACCGCTTTATGATGAAGCGGTAGAGTTTCAGGACGGCCACGATAACAGCCTCGAAGCGATGTCTGAGGATGTTGCAGCGTTCCTGATGTGGACGGCTGAACCAAAGATGGGCGCGCGTAAGCAAGCCGGTTTTGCGGGTGTTGTTTTCCTTACCCTGCTGTCAGTTCTGCTGTACCTCACAAACAAGCGTCTTTGGGCGTCGGTCAAACGTAAAGACTGACCAGTTCTTAAGCGTGAGATTCAAACGCCCGCAGGTTTTGCCTGCGGGCGTTTCTTTTTGGTTTTTGCTCTAGGGCGATAACGTCGTTCAATAGATGAGATCCAAAAAAATCGTCCCTCCAGATCGCTAAATCTGAAGGGACGCAGCTGCCGTAAACCAAAAAATGTGGCCGCCAGCGTGTCGTATAATAAATATATTAAATATGGTTGGGAGGCGCTTGCTTTCACAAGGCCCCGGGTCAGAAGGCTTAGCCCCCCTAGCCGCATGCCCAAAACCCATCGTTCTATCTGGCCGTGAGACGCTTCGAGTATAAAAGCGCTTTTGCCTCAGGGGCCGGTCTCTCTATGAAACCATAATGCCCGCTGTTTGCACGATGTGTCTGTGAATTAGATCACACTGGCGTCAAAAATTTTCCGCGTCGGCTACCATTTTCAATCCCTCAGGATCAACCACTGTGATTGTGCTGCGCCCAAGCTGGATCAGGCCCTCACGTTTCCACATCGAGAGCGTCTTCGAGACGGTCTCGCGCGTGGCGCCGACAAAAGCCCCGAGATCGGCGTGGGACATGTTCAGTGCATTTGGACTAGAGCCCGATAGATGCAGGATTTTTCGGGCCAAACGCGTTGTCACATCCATAAAGACTTGTTCGTGATACTGGGTCGACATCCACCGCATGCGCAGTCCTGCCAACTCGATCAGATCAATGTAGAGGTCGGGCTGGGCGCGCAGTGCATCATGCACATCTTCGTTTCTCAATCCCCAGACTTCTGTTGGTTTGGTCGCGGTCAGCGTTGCAGTGCGCGGACCGGGTGCGAAAAACGCGATTTCACCCAGCAGTTCGCCCGCATGCATCATATCGAGGCCGAGCTTTTTTCCCCCTGCTGATGTGACACTGACTTCGAGCTCGCCCGATATCACAGCAAAAAGCGAATCGCCCTGATCACCCTGTTCAAATAATATTTCACCAGCGGCCAGACGGCGACGCACAGCGAGGGCGGACACCATATTGCGTAATTCCGGAGAGGCCGTCGCGAGAAAGCCGATGTCAGATAGGGATGTCGTCAAGAGATTAAGCCCGGCACTAGAGGAGGTTTCAGCTTACGCGTGCAATCCGGTGCCTGTCTGCCCCTGAATTTGTGTTTGTACGATTGAGCCCTCGGTTTGTGGCGACTCAAACCTGACCTCGGCAAATTGTTCGGTCCGGCCCATATGCGGGTTCTCCATCAGCACCGAATGGGTTCGGCCAATCTGCGCTGACAAATGTGCGTGTACTTGCGCTTCGCCCTCTGCGCGCAACCGGGCCGCACGCGTTTTGATTGTTGCCCCGTTTACAGCAGGCATGCGTGCCGCTGGGGTGCCTTCACGGGCCGAATAGGGAAAGACGTGCAACCAGGTTAGGTTGCACTCTGTCACGAGTTTGAGTGAGTTTTCAAACATCGCGTCTGTTTCAGTGGGGAAGCCAGCGATGATATCAGCACCGAAAGTCATCTCAGGCCGCAACTTGCGGGCTTCGGTGCAAAAGTTGATCGCGTCATCGCGCAAGTGGCGGCGCTTCATCCGTTTGAGAATCATATCGTCGCCGTGTTGCAGCGACAGGTGTAGATGCGGCATCAACCGTGGTTCGGTTGCGATGGCCTGCATCAGGTTTTGATCCACTTCGATCGAATCGATAGAGCTGATGCGCAGACGTGGCAAATCAGGCACCAGCTTGAGAATCCGCATTACCAGATCGCCCAAGCGCGGAGTGGCCGGCAGGTCAGCGCCCCACGAGGTGAGGTCAACGCCGGTCAGCACAACTTCATTATAACCTTTCCCGACAAGCCGTTTGATCTGCTCGACCACGACACCGGCAGGCACGGAGCGTGAATTGCCGCGACCGTAAGGGATGATGCAAAAAGTACAGCGGTGATCGCAGCCGTTTTGCACCTGAACATAGGCGCGGCTACGCGTCCCAAAGCCATCGATCAGATGGCCTGCTGTTTCGGTTACGGACATGATATCGTCCACCTGAAGCGCTTCTGTCTCGCCAATAAAATCCGCAGCGAGCCCCTGCCAAGTCGCGCCTAACATTTTTTCTGTATTCCCGATGACGGCATCGACTTCGGGCATGGCGGTGAAGGTCGCAGGCTCTGTCTGGGCGGCGCAGCCCGTCACGATAAGCCTTGCGTTGGGATTCGCTTTGCGCAGTTTGCGGATATCCTGGCGCGCTTTGCGCACCGCTTCCGCGGTGACAGCGCAGGTGTTGACGACCACTGCATCGCGCAGACCGGCATCAGTGGCCAGTTCTTTCATGGCCTCCAGTTCATACTGGTTCAGGCGGCACCCGTGGTTTGAGAATACAGGCGCGCTCATTGATGCTTCTCGATGAATTGACGTGTCAGTGTGCCGTCGGCCACATGCATCGTTTCTCCGGTCATCCAGACGCCATCATCGCGCCAATCGATCTGAAGGCTACCGCCGTCAAGATCAATTCGCACTGTGCGCCCCGTCAGGCCCCTACGGGCCGCAGCGACTGCTGTGGCACAGGAAGATGATCCGGAAGCTAGGGTGATTCCCACGCCCCGCTCCCATACGCGCATGCGAATGTGGTCCTTCCCGACAACCTGCGCGACCTGCACATTGGTCCTCTGGGGGTACAGTGGGTGGTGTTCGTATGTGGCGCCGAAGGCGTCCAGATCAACGGCCATGACGTCATCTACAAAGAAGGTGCAGTGCGGGTTCCCCATACCTGTCGCAACCGGTGCGCCGTCAATTGGAAGAGAAAGTGTGTCCAATGCCTTTGTCAGCGGAATTTCATCCCACGCCATTTGCGGGTGCCCCATGTTCACCGAAGTCAGCCCTTCGCCAGCGTCGCGGGCGATCAAATCTCCACGGTCTGTCGTCAGGTGCAACTGCTCCTTGCCACTTTCGTCCATCAGGTGGCGGGCAATGCAACGAGTCGCGTTCCCGCAGGCCGCTGACGTAGATCCATCCGCATTATAAAAGGTCAAATGCGCATCACCCGTTCCCTGAGTGATAACAGCAATCTGGTCAAAGCCGATTCCCGTGTGTCGGTCCGCAATGGCCCGCACAAGTGCCTCTGACAGCGGAAAATCACGCGTCCGCGCATCAAAAACGACGAAGTCGTTTCCGAGCCCGTGCATTTTCATGAAGGGTAACGAAGTGGCTGTGGCTCTGGTCATTATGGGCATATAGCGGGAGCGTATCGTTTATTCCAGCAGTGCGATGAAAATTAGTGCTTTATGGGGTTGACCCTTTCGGTGGAGCTTTCTAAACACCGCGTCAGTGGGCCCTTAGCTCAGTTGGTAGAGCAACTGACTTTTAATCAGTAGGTCGTTGGTTCGAACCCAACAGGGCTCACCACTTTTTCAAATATAGTGACGTTGAAAAGGTGGCGATCAGCCACGCCCTTCGGGGCATGGTATCGTTGGTGATCTATCCATTAAAGCTGAGTCGAAGCCCCGGCGATGGCCAACGTGCATGATACAGGCAACCCGTACCCGAAGCCGTGATGTAGGCGTCCTGCATGTCAGGTCCGCCAAAACAGATGTTGGTGGTGTAAGGATCTCCCGGAACTTCGATGAAAGTGACAGGACCGCCATCCGTCGGCACCACGCTGATTCCCCCACGCATCAATGTTGCCACGCAAATCTGCCCGTCTGCTTGCACGGCGAGGCTATCCAGCAGCTGATAGTCGGGCAGCGTTGCGGTCAACCGTCCCGGCATCGTGAAAGGCAAAGCGGCAATTTCACCGGGCGCGATTAGATCATAGCTCCAGATGCGGCTAGTTCGGGTCTCAGCCACGTGTACAGTCTTGCCGTCAGGGGACAGTCCAATCCCGTTGGGCGTAATCATAGGGCCATGCACACGCCGGATGTCGCTTCCATCTGGCTTGGCATAATAGAAGGCACCGTGGTGGACATACTCTGACGTCGATTTGCCCAGATCAGTGAAATAGAATCCCCCTTCGGCATCAAAGACAATGTCGTTCGGGCCTCGTAACGGCTGGCCGTCACAGCTGTCATAGAGCGTTTCGAAGCTTCCAGTTGTAGGGTCAACGCGTTGGATGGAGCCGCTTACATAGTCGGGTGGGGTGCCGATAGGGCGCGCAATGCCATCTGTTTCGGTCCAGACGAATCCGCCATTATTACAGACGTAGATCATGCCATCCGGACCAATCGCTGCGCCGTTAGGGCCGCCACCAAGATCGGCGATGACATCAATGCGGCCATCCGGATGCACCCGGGATAAAGTCTTTCGCCGGATTTCCACAAGGATGATTGAACCATCTGCCATGGCAATCGGCCCTTCTGGAAAGCCCAGTCCGCCACATATCTTTGTCAGTTTCATGATAGTTCTCCCGATTGATCCATCCCGAATGGAACGTTAGCAGCCAAAACCCGCGGCACAAAACTTCTTATGGCAGCTGGAGCCTCTGGTTGCGCATGATGGACAAACACCCGTTTGTGTGAGTTTCTTTCCCCTGAGATGATAGCAACAGGGAGAGCTGATATGGGAACGCTTGCGGGAAAGATTGCGTGGATCACGGGTGCCGGTGGTGGCATCGGCGAAGCGTCGGCAAAAGCATTGGCCCAGAGCGGCGCCTATGTTGTTCTGTCCGGTCGCCGTGAAGACGAACTGCAGCGGGTGATGTCAGAGATCGAATCTGCTGGTGGAAAGGCAGAAACAGCACAGCTTGACGTGGTCAACGCTGAAGCGACGCAAGCAATCGCAGATGATCTGGCTGCGCGGTTTGGCGGTGTCGATATTTTTATGGCAAATGCGGGTATCAACATCCCGAACCGATCTGTCGGCGCGGTGACTGCCATGGATTTTGCCAAAGTGGTTGATGTGAATCTGAACGGTGTGATGAACGGTGTCCTCGCGGTGCTACCGCATATGCGTGAGAAGGGGGCTGGAACGCTTATCCTGACCTCGTCTTGGGCGGGCCGTCATCCATCGCGCCTGACAGGACCGGCGTATAGTGCCTCTAAGCACGCAGTCGTGGCGCTGAGCCATTCTATCAATCAGGATGAAGGCGTAAACGGCATTCGGTGTACAGCGTTGATGCCAGGTGAGGTTGCCACGCCCATCATGAACTCACGCCCCAAGCCCCCCTCCAAAGAGGATATGGCAAAGATGCTTACGGCTGAGGATTTGGGCGCAATGGTCCGGTATATCGCCGAAGCTCCGCCACATGTCTGCGTGAATGAAGTGTTGATAAGCCCCACATGGAACCGCAGCTTTGTAGGGGTGGCTGAAATGGGTGGCATCAAATTGTGAGACTTTGTGACCGCCCGGTCAGACTTGGAGTGCAGATAACACGGGTAGTATTTTGCTCATGCTCATCGTTTGTCAAACGTCTGCACAGTGATGCCTGCACTCTCAAGGGCTGAACGAACGGACCGGGCGATCTCTACCGCTGTAGGTGTGTCTCCGTGCAGGCAGATTGTATCAATAGAGGCGGGGATGTGTTTGCCGCTATCGGTGATGATGGCACGCGCCTTAACCATTTCCACCATTCGCGCGCCCGCGATGGCTGGGTCATGGATAACGGCACCTTCAATGCTGCGGTCTACCAAAGTCGCGTCATCGTTATACGCGCGATCAGCGAAGATCTCTCCGGCCCAGCCACATCCCAGTTCTTCCACCGCTTGTTGATGTGCCGTTGCGGCAAGAATCATGACGATAAGGTCAGGATCAACCGACAGAGCGGCCTCATAGAGATCGCGGGCCAGCACCGGATCTTCGGATGCCATGTTTGACAATGCGCCGTGCAGTTTGAGGTGACGCACCTTTGCACCGATGCTGCGCGCCATGCCGATGCTCGCGGCGACCTGATAGCGGATCTGGTTTTGCAAAGTAGCGCGAGGGACGGACATCCGGTTGCGCCCGAAACCCGCCAAGTCCATGAACCCCGGATGCGCACCGATGCCCACACCGTTCGTATGGGCCAGCGTCATGGTCGCTGACATCACGTCGGCGTCGCCAGCGTGGCCACCGCAGGCGATATTGGCAGAGGTCACTGTGCGCAGAAGGGCAGCATCATCGCCCATGCGCCATGGTCCAAAGCTTTCTCCCATATCTGCATTCAGGTCTACGCGCATGGTCATTCCTCGATTGTTAAGTGGTTAGTGGTGGCAGAGATCGCGCCGCTGATTAATTGATAGGATAGCAGATCACGAATGCTGGCGGGGTCACGCAATAGTGGCACGACTGTCGCGGCAAGGCTTGCGCGGCTGGAGGCTGCTCTCTGCTCGATCGTGCGGGCGTCTTCCAACGCTATAAACTCAAAGGATAAGATCGCACCGGCGGGTGCTTGTGCGACACGGCCCAGATCGGATGGAAGCACTGTGGCGATGCGGGGGTAACCGCCCGTCGTCTGGGATTCGCACATCAGAACGAACGGGGCACCGTCACCAGCGATCTGAATATCACCGGTGACGATGACGTCCGAAAGGATGGTCAGTTGGTCGGCCGCCACGAAAGGGGCGCCATCGTGATCCATGCGCACGCCCATCCGGTTGCCACGTGGGTCGCGGCGAAAGGCGGTCTGCGCAAAGCGTTCTTGGGTGCCAGTGTCAAATTGATCGGTCTGCATCGAGGCCGTGATGCGAATGCGCCCGCCATCAAACCGGTTTTCGACAGGTAGCGTAAGGCCGGTCTCCGACCCTTTGTCCTTGCCTGTTGGGAGGGTGTCACCAGCGACAAGAGCAGCCCCCAGTCCAGCGCTCAGATGGGCCCCGCGTGCACCCATCATCACTGGTGTGTCAATGCCCCCGCCAACATGGAGATAGCCATATGTCCCGCTGCGCGCGCCACCGATCTTTAACGTAGCGCCTGCCGTCAGAAGGTGGCTTGCGTTCCAGACAAGGGGCGCATCATCCAGCGTGGCAGTCATCGGCGCACCAGTCAGAGCAATGCGCATATCCGCGCTGGCCCGAAAGCTGCCACCCATGCCCACCATTTCCAACGCCGCCAGATTGGCAGGCTGACCCAGCAAAGCTGCTCCTTCATAAAGCGCTAGCCGGTCTGCGGCGCCGCCCTGTGTCAAACCTTGCGCAAGGTACCCTGTCCGCCCCATATCTTGCACGGTCACGGCGGGACCGCATGACAGAACTTCCAAAACGCCGCTCATGCGAGCACCTGCCGCTGCGCGCCGCCGTTGCCGGACGTGTCGCCTTGCACGATGCCTTCATACTCGGCCGCAGTAACCGATGGAAACTGTAGTTCGTCCCCGGGCGAAAGCGGAAAGGGTGTGGTGTGATCAGGCCGGAAGGTGCGGAACGCCGTTTGCCCCACGTGACGCCAGCCAGTGGGGGAAGCATTGGTGAAGATGATCAACTGACGAATTGCCACCACCAGCGCGCCAGCGGGTACAGATTTGGTCAGCGCCTGTTGGCGCGGAATGTTCCAGTGCGGGGGGAGCTCTCCGGTATAGGGCTGACCAGGGGCAAAGCCGATGGTGAGGACACGCACACGCGCTGATGATAGCTCTTGTATCGCAGTCTCGGCGGAGACTCCCGCAGCTTCAGCGGCCTCTTCTAGCTGCGGTGCTGCCTCGGTGCCATAGAGCGTAGGGATCTCCCATAGAGTACGGCCTGCTGGTAAGGGAGCGCTGAACCAGTCGGTTGTCCCGATAAGCGCTTGAAGCTTTTCAATCAGCTCTTGGGGGGCATTGGCTGCCAGATCAACACTGACAAACGTGGACACAAGTGATGTCGATGTTTCACGTACCTCTGGCCAAACTTGTGCTTCAACAGCCGCGCGAAAGGCGATTGCAGCACGGTTCGCTGGCTCGCTCATTTCATTGCCGAACTGGATCAGCAAACCCGACAGACCAACAATCCTGATGCGCGGAAATTCAGCCATCATGTAGTGCCTTTCGGTAGAGCGGTGGGAGTAGAATAGGAGTTAGGTACATTGGTAACTGCCAGCAACCTATGAAAATCAGAATAGGGGCCAATGCATCGGGCGGCAAGGCAACCAGAAAAAGAGCGACGTTTCTATTGCCGGCCCCGATTGCCAAAGGACCGGCAACAGCATGCAATCGTGTTTTCCGCAGGGACAGCAGTGTAGCCGTCTGCAATCCATAGCTTATTGAGAACGCAAGAACAGCCCAAAGAACCACCTGCAAAGGAGCAGTGCGTAATGCGCCATTCAGGGGGGCCATTAGCGCGATCACGATCACACAAAAAGCGAGCACCGACGCTCCGTCGAGGGACTGCACCTGTTCTGCTGATGGGGCTGGGTAAAATTTAGCACGCAGGGCAAATCCCGCTACGGTGGCCGCCAAGATTACCAGCAGCACCAAACCAGCCGAGCAAAGCACGTCAGATGGTGTGCCCATTTGCGGAAATAGTAAAAGGATGGGCAGCGCGGTGATTGGAAAAACCGCAGTTCCTAACACCATGATTTGCATCATCCGCCCTGCATCCAACCCCAACAAAAGCGCCAGATTGGTGCTGCCTGAAATTGCCGGCGCAGCAGTAACAAGAACCAGTGCAAATGCAGCGGGTGTCTGCGCCAGTCCCAGCACGTGCAGTACGCCAAGGCACGCAAGTGGAAGGATGAGTTGCAGCAAGGCAATGGCGGTCAGTCCCCACCGCAGGTCCCGTACGGCGCCACGCGCCGCTCTGTGTCCGATGCGCAATGCCGTGATCGTCAGAAGAGCAGCCACCATAACAGGTAGCCAAGGGGCCAGCCATTTGGCCAACGTTGGAAACAAGAGACCAGTCGCCAATCCTATCACAAGACAAGCGCGCGCATGACGGGAAACAAGGCGAAAAAAGTCGGCCATCAGTCGTCACTGCGTGTAACATAGCGGTGCATTGGGGTCTCCTGTCCGGAGAACAGACCAGAGCAACTCAACAAACGCAATGCCCTGCGCGACACAGTAAAAATCGGCTGACTTCAATCGTTGTTTAATCTTTTCAGATCATAGCATTGGGCGTAGTCTGATTTGGGTGTGGAGATGACTTCGGGACAGCACGTCCTATGGGTAAGAAAGGGGCCATATCTTTCGATTCGAAGCATGAAACCTGAATAGTTGAAGATGCTTACGCTTGGTTTACCGGAAGTTGAAAATATTCGTTTTCTTTTGGTGCTATTTGAAGGTGTGGTTCGCTCTGCTTTTCTGGAACTCCCAGTATTAAAACTAAAAGTCTCAATTATTATTGAGTTTTTTCGGAAAATTAGAACAAAGCTTTTACGCAACCTAAAATTGATATGAAACCGATACTAACGTGTTGCTTTGCCTAGATTCCTGCTTATCGTAACGACTTGCCTACTAAAGTTTTAATTTTTGATCTGTGAATTTAGGAAATAGTGCTCGATGAAAAGTGATCCCAGTCCGATAGAAAAGACAATCCCGACAAACCTGAGATTGCTTTTACTGTTGGAAGAACTGGCGCGCATCGGCACACCGACGACACCAACGGCTGCAAATGAAATTCTGGGCCTGCCAAAGCCTACTATCCACAGACTATTTCATACCCTGGAAGAAGAGGGTTTCTTACAGCGGAACATTGATGGCCGCTCTTACTCTCCGGCGCCGCGGCTGCGCAATTTTGCAGCATCGGTTCTTTCTTCCTCACAGGTTCGGATGGTGCGCAAAACAGTGCTTGAGGCATTGGCGCGCGATGTGGGGGAGTCTTGTGCCATCATAGTGCCGGAAAAGCACGCTATGGTCCGGCTTGAACAAGCGGAAACGCACCGGCCGCTGAGGATTCAGCTTCCGCAGGGCAATAAGATGCCTTTCCATAGCAGCGCTTCTGGAAAGCTCTATCTCAGCTCGCTTAATCCGCGCTTGTTTGAAAAGTATGTTCGCTCAGCCTCGTTGGAGGAGCATACGCGCCATACGTTGACCTGCCCGGAAACGCTGGCATCCGAAATCGCGCAGACACGCAAACGCGGATACGGGATTAATAATCAGGAATACATGGACGGATTGGTCGCCATTGCTGTGCCGCTAAAGGACAAGCAGGATCGCCTGTTATCGATCCTGTCTATTCAAGCACCGGCGCTGCGGACGACTGTCGAAGACCTGATTTCCTTTTTGCCAAGGCTGAAGGCAGCAGCGGCAGAGCTAACCGAATTGGTGCTGCATTGACGGTTTGAGCCAATCGGGTTCAAACCGGATCTCGGATACACCAGCAAGCCGCTTGATCCTGTCCAGTTCGGCCTCTAGTGCAGATTGCCTGCCCTTTCCCCACTGCACCCCGTGCTCTGGCCAGAGTGCGCGAACCCGCAAGGTGTCTTTCCCGCGAAAAGCCTTCATGTCGACGCGCCCGACCAATCGTTCACCTTGCAGTAAAGGAAACACGTAGTAGCCAAAAATGCGTTTGGCTTCGGGCACGAAAACTTCGATCCTGTAGTCAAAGCCGAACAGGAAGTTGGCGCGTTTGCGATCACGCAACGCAGGATCAAAAGGGCTAAGCACACGTAAGCGGGCAGGGGCCACAGTATCGGCCGCGGGATCATCCAATATACCGGGCCGCGCAAAAGCGCGCTTTAAGCTGCCATCGGCACCGACAATTTCGATCTCTTCTATCGCACCTTTCTGCAGCGCGTTTGCACACCATGCCTTGACCTCGGCTGAGGTGGCATGCCCCCAGAACGCCGCGATTTCACCGGAAGTTGCAAAACCGAGCCTGTCCAGCGCACCGGAACAGCTCCAGTCTATCGTTTCTGTCTCCGTAGGTGCGACATCTGAAGACCAGAGGTCGGTGTCCAGTGATCGTGATGTCAGATCGTAGCGTTTTTGAAACCCCTCGCGGCCAACCACATGCAATGCACCACTGCGCCACAGATATTCCAGCGCTGTCTTTGACGGGTGCCAATCCCACCAGCCGCCAGAGCCGCGGGCCTCCCCTCTGCCGACATCTGAAGAGCCACATGCACCTGCATCACGGATGTGATCCAGCACGGCTTGCAACTGCTCTTCGAATCCGCCACGCCGCCAGTTGCGCCATTGCTTGCGCAGCTTTGCCGCGTCGCGCGTGCGCCGCATGTGCCACTGTGGATAGAACTGCAGCGGAATTACTGCAGCGTCGTGGGTCCAATGCTCGAACAGATCTTTGTCGCGTTCGTAAAGCTGTTTGAGATGTTGCGGGCGATAACGAGGTTTGCGGGCAAACAGAATCAGGTCATGCGCACGCGCAACAGTATTGATGCTGTCGAGTTGCACAAAGCCCAGCCGCTCAATCAACTTGAGCAGATCAGAGCCATGGGCTGCGCCTTGGGGGGGCTCCAACAGAGCGTGCCGATCCAGAAATATCCGCCGCGCGGCAGTATTCTGCAGGCGCGGCAGGCTCATCCGCGACTGCGGCGGCTTAAGGTATCTCCCAAGGATAGCGTCGGCTTCATCGTTACGCTGGTCGGCATGTCAGGGTCAGGATCGGAGCTGGAGGCGTTTAAGATGATCTTTGCAGCTGCAACGCCAATCTCGCGGCGGCAAGCATCTGTCGTTGCCAGCTGACGTGGAAGGCCTGCCAACAATTCCACCCCGTTAAACCCCGCAAGGCCAATCTGTCCGGGAACGTCAATCCCTTTGTCTAGCAAGTGCAATAGGCCACCGGCCCCAATCATATCATTAGAGTAATAAAGGAAATCCAGATCGGGAGATCGCTCTAGCATTTCCTGCGTCATCTCACGCCCCTTCAGAAGCGCAGAGCCGCCGGAATAAAAGGCGCGGTCTTCAATTTCGATCCCTTCTTTAGCCAAGGCTTCGGTGAAGCCTTCGAACCGTTTGCGTGCGCGGTGGTCCAGCGGCATCTTGGTTCCCAGAAAACCGATCCGCTCATAGCCTTCGCGCAGGATCGCCCGCGCCATATCGCGCCCCGCCTGACGGTGAGAAATGCCAACAACTGCATCCACCGGATTTCCGTCAACATCCATAATCTCAACCACAGGAATGCCCGCGTTAAGCAACATCGCACGCGTCGCCTCTGAATGTTCAAGACCAGCAATGATAACGCCCGAGGGACGCCAAGACAGCATTTCGTAAAGGACCTGCTCCTCTTTTTCGGGGCGGTAATCGGTCACGCCAACAACAGGCTGTAACGGTGTGTCATCAAACGCCGCATTGATTCCGTTAAGCACTTCGGGGAAGACCATGTTGCTGAGGGACGGAATGATAACCGCCACCAGATTGACCCGTTGGGACGCAAGCGACCCTGCGATCTGGTTTGGCACATAGCCAAGCTCTTTGGCTGCAGCGAGAACGCGTTCGCGCGTTGTTGCAGAAACATCGCCGCTTTTGCGCAAAACGCGGCTTACCGTCATCTCCGAGACGCCACAGGCCTCTGATACGTCGCGCAGCGTGAGGGGGCGTTTGGGAGGCTGAGACACTATATTTATCCTACGGTAACTTAGGTTGGTTCCAGCGTAATCGGTCGGAGGGAGACAGGCAATCGGCGATGTGCGCTACGTGATTTAGCTTTTTGTGGCGGCATAAGCCCAAATGACTTCACATGATGCGGCAGGAACATGTCTCCTACGTGTCTCGCCTCTGGATCAGCTCTCCACTTTAGGCTAACACAACGCCGTGGTCCCGTGGCTCAACTGGATAGAGCAGCCCCCTCCTAAGGGGCAGGTTGCAGGTTCGAATCCTGCCGGGGTCACCAAAACCGCCTGAAAAATATGGCTTATTTGCAAGGGGTTCTGTAGAAGCGTGCAGAAACACCCGTGAGCTTTCGCGCCGAATTCTGCTGAAACGGCGGAAATCTCGTACAAAACCTGTACAAAATTCGCACGTACTTGCGCATCTTGGGGCCTTCCAATGAGCTGGCGGGTTGCAAACACATGCGCGGAACGGAAGTTCGGCAGCGCAACGCGCAAGCAGATCATCATGTTCTTGGCCGACAAGGCGAGCGATGACGGTTCTGGCATCTGGTGTTCCAAGGGAACGATTCAGCGGCATACGGAGCTAGGCGAGACCACGGTCAAACGAACCGTCCGCGAGTTCTTGAAGGAAGGCATCCTAGTCGAGACTGGCGCACGGACCTGCAAGAACGGTTTCACCGTTGTCTACCGGATTGATCTGACCAAGGTCGAAGCGCTGGAGCCCACGCTTGAACCCGAGATCGAGACGGGGTCCACAGTGGCCCCCGTCCAGTCTGGCCCCGGTACGGGGGCCACTGTGGCCGGGGTACCGGGGCCACCACGGCCCCCAAACCATCCTAAAACCATCCATAAACCACCTACGCGCAGGCGCGAGGCGGCGGAGGATGAAGAAGCTGAGAAGACTTTGGGAGCCTATCCACCCGACCGACTGCGGGGCAAAGCGGCCTGCTTTGCCAAAATCGAAGAGGCCATCAAGGAAGGGATCGCACCGGAGAGCTTGTTGCAGGCGGTCCAAGCCTATGCCACCGACAGTGCAGGGTTCACCCGCTCCAAGGTGTGCTTTTCCGACAACTGGTTCCAGTCACGGCGCTGGCAGGCCTATGTCGAGAAGCAAGCGGAGGACCGAGAAAAGGCGGCTGCTTTGGAAGCCGATCACCACAAACGGCTGGCCTGCTGGATCAGTGATCGCAGCCCGATGTGCAAACACATCACGGGCACCCAAGTGACGGCTTTGCTTGCCTCAAAGTTGGTGACACAGGCCCAAATCCACGCCGCAGGCCTCAGATCATGACCGCTACCGATCTCACCGAAGAGCAAACAGCAAGGCGACCCATGTCATACGCTGGCGCTGCTGACACGGGACCTTGCGAGGGGCGGCAAGCCTCCCCTTCGAACCCCACCGGTGCTGGCAAAGCCCGCACCAAAGAGCCGCTCACCGAGACGTTCGTCTTCCGGTGCACAGCGGCAGAGAAGGCCCAGTTGCGCGCCAAGGCAAACGCTGCTGGCTTGCCCGCTGCGACCTTGCTGCGCGAGGCGCTTGGCCTGACCGAGGCCCGCCGTCGCAAGCCCATCCCCCGCGTCGATCCGGCGCTAGTGCTCGCCGTCGGGCGCATCGGCGGCAACCTCAACCAGATCGCCCGCTGGCTGAACAGCGCGATGCTGGCGGGCCGCGTGGACCTCGACGCGCTGACTGTTGCCCGCCGCCTGTTGACCATCGAACGCCAGCTGTCCCAGATCGTCGAGGCAGCCCGCCGATGCTGATCAAGTTTTTCCGCAACGGCAAAGGCGCGGGTGCGGGTCCGGTCGGGTACCTTGTCGCTGACAAGGTGCTGGCCTACGACGACAACCGCGACCTGATCCGCGATGCAGACGGCCAGCCTGTTACCGTTACGCGGGAGCCCTTGCCCGAGGTCTTGCGTGGCAACCCCGACCGCACTGAAGCCTTGATCGACGCCAGTCGCCACCAGTGGACCTACCGCGCGGGCGTGATCAGCTTTGCCGCAGCCGATGCCCCGACCGAGGAACAGCAGGCCGAGGTCATGGACCACTTCGAGCGTCTGGCCTTCGCGGGGCTGGACCCGACGCAATATGACATGCTCTGGGTCCGACATACCCACGAAGACCGCGTTGAGCTTCACTTCTGTACACCGCGCTTGGAGCTGACCTCGGGCCGAAGCCTGAACATCGCGCCGCCCGGCTATGAGAAGGCCTTCGATAGTCTCCGCGACGTGATGAACCAGCGTTACAGCTGGGCCGACCCGATGGAGTTGGAGCGGGTCCAAGAGGTCCGCGACACCATTGAGACCCCAACCCGCGCCCAAGGCCGCGACGAGCTACATGCGTGGCTGCAGGACCAGATCAGCGTTGGCTACGTCACCGACCGCGCAAGCATGCTCGACGCCCTGACTGATGCGGGCTTCGACATCCCGCGAGCGGGCAAAGCTTACCTGACCGCCCAAGACCCCGACACCGGCGAGCGCTGGCGTTTGAAAGGAGAAATTTTCCATGAAAACTGGCAAGCCGACCCGGCTGAGCGAGAAGCTGAACGCGGAACTGGACACGATCCGGCAGGACTACGCCGCCTCGATGGCATCCCAGCTCGAGAGCTTCAGGACCGATTTGAGCAAAGTTGCGACCATCGCGCATCGTACAATCGAGATCGATACCCGTACCTTTCTGCGACAGAACAAGAGCTGGCTGACGATCTCGCCCTGGCTGATCACGGGGACATTCTTGGTGGGGATCGTCTCGATGATGGCCGCGAGCTTGCTTTGGACGCTGATGCTGACGAGCTCGGAATTGACGGAACTGGGCCTGACGCGGATCGACAGGGAGGACGCGACATGGCTGGTGTTGGACCCGACAAAGACGCGGCTGAGGACCTGCACACTGGGCGACAGGTCAGTGACCTGCATCAAGATCGAGGAGGATTAGATGATGACACCCCTGACAGCCTTGGAACGCGACTTGCTCGCCTGCGTCGAGCGGTTGGTGACGGCCTGCGAAACCTCAGCAAAGGAATTGAGCGGGTTAGAGGCACTCTCGACGACCAGGATGCAGAGCCAGATGGATGGATTGGCCGCTTGCGTGTCGGTGCTCATTCAATCGCAAACAGCGTCCGTGGCTGCGTTGCACGGCTTGTTGAACGAGGGCTCGAACTACGGGAGGCTGCGCACGCAACTCGAGACCAGCTTGAAATTAGTGAAAGCCGCCGAAGAGAGGTTGAAACAGAGCTAGAGGAGCGGGAGGTCGAGATGGACCGAGGGATGACGCATTGACGGTGGGATGATGTTTGCTGCCTTTGTCATTGTGACAACAAGCCCGAGTTCATGAGTAGACAGCGGCGACTGCTAACTCGTGTGATTCAAAAATTGCACTTTTGTCGACATACGAAGCTCTGTATGTTGTAAAAAATGAATTTTTTAGACATACGATGATTGGTATGATTACATGAGCGCCAAGACAACTACCATAACTAGAGAAACCCTCGTTGAACGATACCAAATACCGCCGCTGCCACCACATTCTGATCTAGAAACGCGGAAGGTTCTGAAGGCATTGACGATCGCTCACAAAAACCTTGCTGAGCTGAAAGGTCGCGCGGGTAGCATCCCTAACCAAGGCATACTCATTGATACCCTAATGCTTCAAGAGGCTGCTGCGAGTTCGGAGATTGAAAACATTGTTACAACTCAAGATGAGTTGTTTCAAATCGATAGCCGGAAAGGAATTTACCCATCTCCTGAAGCTAAAGAAGTAGGCATGTACGGAGAGGCATTAAGGCTGGGATATTCCCAGTTGATTGAGAAAGATGGCATGATCAGCAGCAACCAAATCATTGCCCTCTTTCAAACTCTTAAGGGCAGTACGGATGAATTCCGAAAGATGCCTGGGACCGCGCTTAAGAACGAAAGTTCTGGCGAAATAGTATATGTTCCACCACAATCTCACAGTGATATATTGGATCAGATGCGAGCGCTTGAGCACTTCATTAACACAAAAGAGGAAACGGACCTAGATCCACTCGTTTCGATGGCCCTTATTCATCATCAATTTGAAAGCATTCATCCGTTTTCAGATGGGAATGGACGCATTGGGCGCATTTTGAACGTGCTCTACCTATGCAGGGTCGAACTCCTCGAGATTCCGATATTATACATCAGTCGCTATATCACCCGAAACAAAGGTGAATACTACAGACTGCTTCAGCACACGCGCGACACTTTGGAGTGGGAACCGTGGTTGCTTTACATGGTCAAAGCGGTCTCAGAGACGGCTAAAGAGACTACTGAACTTGTTTTTGGAATCAAACAGTTAATGTCGGAGTACAAGAACCGCATTAAGCGTGATCATCCCAAATTATACTCACATGAACTCGTCAATAACTTATTCCGCCACCCATACACCCGCATTGAATATGTCATCGAAGAAGTAGGTGTGGGCCGACAGACTGCAGGCCGGTATCTCGACCAACTTAACCAGTCAGGTCTTTTGGAGAAAGTGAAAGTTGCCCAAAGCAACTATTATATCAACGCACCGCTTGTTCGGTTGCTTTCACAAAATGGCTCTGCGTCACGCTAGACTGTTAATAAAATATTTAGTCACAAATACCACTTGATTGTGGCAAGAAGCAGCTAACAGCGGCCAAAAACAGTTTTGATAAAAAAGGAGCGCTGTAAGTCGAGGTGGCGCTCGGACTGACGTGCTAATCGGTTATGATTGGCTCGATATTAGAAACGTCAATTTCTCTGAACGCGACCGCCAAGTCGTAATTCGTCTGCAAATTTACCCAATAAGCTGGGGTCGTGTTGAAAACGCGGGCGAGCCTCAGCGCCGTATCGGGCGTGATGTCCGTCGCGCCCTTTATCAATCGCTCTATCCGCGTCCGAGGCACATCTAGACGCCGCGCAAACGCGATTGCCTCCAGCTTTAAAGGATCAAAGTAAAGTTCTTTCAGGACTTCACCGGGGTGCATTGGTTCTTCAAGCATGCGCATGATCTCATCCTCTCAAGGGTAACCGACAATCGCAATATAGGCAGGGCGGTTCGGCATCCAGACAAAGCAGATGCCCCGTTGCCCGTTAATAGGTGCAGCAACGCTGCACGATACGTTCGAAATGGATGATCGTCACAAAGATCTCAATTCCTGTAAAGCTTTATGCACAGCCGGAATAGTTGACTTGCCCGTTAAGAAATCCTCAGCATTTTTTAGATGCACAAAATCGCCTGGACCACCGCCTGCACCAATGTTTCGTGTTTCCAGAAAACCTGCTTCCGTTAGTTTCTGTGAAACGAGTGCCCAATCCTCCCTTTCCAATAACCTCTTGCCACGGTGGTCGTCCTGCTCTAGCCGCACCCAATGGCCTTTCAGCATTAACCGCGCAAGAATGTTGAGGGTCTTTGGTACGACTGGAGCAAGTGACGATACATCTACCGCAGATAGAGCCTCTAGTTCCGTGGCGATAACAGTGCTGTCGTGAAAATGAGTTTCTCTCCCGTCAAAGCCCCTTTTTATCAACTTCAGTGCCTTTGGAGCAGATTTTCCAAAACGCGTTGCTTCACTTACGATAACCTCCCCAGCACTGCAGGAAGAAAATTCACATCCACTAAGATCGGCGTCTGAAGCGTCGAGGCGATTTATATACACATCGCGGAATATTGCACTCGTTTGATCAGGGAAAAACGCATCAACTATAGTGATATTTGAAAACAAACTAAGCTTTAGTTCATCTGAAGAAAAACAAGCGATTTCCAAGGCAGCGAAGTTTGATGACAACACGCTGCCGGAAACTTCATCTTTTGATTTCAGCCTGATAGATTTCAATATTTGTACTGTAGGCAAACTATTAGTTGCCAACGAAAGAGCAGAAAAGACAGATAAATCCGATAGAGTCAGCTGATTTCGGCGAAGTCCAGTTGGGGCAGGTCCGTCCTTGAGAAACTCATTCAAAAGATGCCGCGCATAGAAAAATGCTTTTATTTTTTCATGTGCAAACATTCTATTGTCACGATCGCCACTGCCATGCGCAGGCTCCAACAGTGTGAGCGTCTTGGCTCGTGCAGAAAGAGCCCGCGCGAAGTCCTCTTCTCCCGGCAAAATTTCTTCGCAAGCAATTTCGACGGCGATTTCTAGCAGTGATGCGTCAACGAAACCCACCTCATAGTCCATCATTGTACGGGCCGCCTCAGTCAAAATCGAGTAGACTAATTTCTTTCCGTTTGCTGTCGGAACTTTGGCCGGCAAGCCTAGTTTGTGAACTTCTCGTTCAACGATTGAGTCGCATAAGGCCACAATCGGTTCGTCTCCACTTTCCAGGAAAGCATCAGGCTGCATCGCAGAAACTTGAGAAACAAAGAAAGGGCGGCGCAACCAATAATAGTCATCCAGCCGCACCTCTAGCTCTGTTTTTCGCGCATTCCATTGAGAATTTTTGACACAAATCCAATTGCATGCTTCAGTAGAGCTAGGAAAGTCGATGCGGATGGAATGGAGATCCGCTCCTACTAGCGCAACTGATTGGCCAATTAGTTTCTTGAGCTCTTCAGCGCTTATGAATGAGTCCCGACCTGATAGTAGTACTAGCCCTGAGCCACCGATATCTTGGAACAAGTCCCTTAGTGCTGACCAAGAGTTGTCATAGCCCCGACTATCAGAAAGCTCATCAAAGCCGTCAATTGCCAACGAAATTAAACCGTGCCTCATCAGTACTGGCATCTCAGATCTATTAAAACTGGCTCGAAGAGCCGAAAAAGCTCCGTCGATCCTGTCGTCCACGGCCGACAATACTTTTCCAGCACTTGTGACTGGTATAAGAATGGGGCCAACACTATCGCGTTTTAAGAATTGCTGCGCTCGCAATGCAGTTAAGCGCTCAATAAAGTGAGTTTTCCCCGCACCAGCGGGCCCTTCCAATCCAACCACGCCTCCGCTCCATAAGCCCTGCAAGAAGCTGTCCACTTCAGCGAACGAAGACAGTATTTCGTCAGTACGATCAATCGAGAATGGTACTTCCATCCAATTATCTAGGGCATCTCGATATTCGTGTTCGAGAGACCGAGCTAGGTATTCCAGATTAGCAAAGTTCTTACCCGCTAATAGCGACTTAAAGTTGCCAGCGACTACATCACCCGATCTGTTGCAGAAGATTTTCCCATTCTGCTCTTTTCTGAGCGAAATTGGAGTACCGTGCCTTTCGAACTCCGCTAACCAGCCCCCGCTTTCGTTAGTTCGAAACACGGACTCAGAAAAAGGGTCGTGAAACAGCTTTAGGTCGGACAGTTCTTCCTGATCTGTACTCATTGGGAATTTTCCTCCGGTCCATGTATAAGGTCGAGTAGGTGTTTAGCGTGAGTATGTCTCTTTTTGACAGTGTTTATAAGCGTTATGTCGCCACCAAGAGCTTCTCCAGCTACCAACGCGGGAAGAATATCATCATCATTGCTAACGATTAGAATCTTTATCCCTTCGGGATCAACCGAGAGAGATAACGCATCGGCTACGATCGCTGTATCTACTTGTTTTTCCATGACCCGATCACAAACAAAGCCGTCTGGACCTTTTTGGCCCAAATGACTGCATAGCTTACAGTTGCACTCGACCCGGGAGGTAAAAGGAAAATGGACCCCTAGCCGCTTTTCCAACCGCCTTCCTGACGTATCTGCCAGCAGGCGATCTCCACGCGCCAATCCAATTGTTGAAGGCAAAAACAAAATGGACTTTAGCTCTGTGCCGGTTCTCCGCCGCTTTGCATATCCAGCCTCGAGTTGTTTGTAGTCTACAAGGGCTGCAGTTGCGGCGGCACCTCGCATCCATCCAGCATAAAGCCTAAACGAGATCTCCCAACGTTTAGGCTGCAATTTTTCGTGCTTTAGCCTATCTTCAACAAACTTTTCAACTTTGCGAAGCGCTTGTTCACTGTTCTGCCCAGGAGATGGCTTTTTGTTTGCGAGAAACTCCGCCCTTGCCTGGCCCCACCAGTCTACTAGAACAACGCACCGTCGCGTCTGCATGGCAACTCCTGACTGGCATGTCCCTACGCCGTAAATCTACATGATTGATTTCTCAACGCAATAAGCCTTTCAGCTCATTAGCGATTGGTTCGCAAGTGTTGTGATAAGCCGCATTTCTTCGTCAATTTACACTCCGGTTCTAGGATAGCCGTGCTTTGGAACTAGCTGTCAGCCCTAGTGCTTGAAACAATGAGATCTATGCCATTCGACAAATTCTTTCCGTGGCTGGTTGGCTGGACGTTCTGGTGCCAAAAGCCTTCCGGAGGAGTTGATCATCGCTGTCACGGCTTCCAGATCGTTGCTTTGCCTCGACACTAGAATAGAAAGATCATCGGCAAGCCCGACCAGGCCTCGGTCAAACATCCAGTGTGCTGTTCCAGACAACGCTAGCCCATTGCTCACGATATCAGGGCCGTCACGTTCCACCGGTTTGATATGGGCAGCCTCAACCTCCGCGCGTCCGCCGCCATTGATCAGCCGTAGCCCTGTAATCGCGCAACGTTCGCCATAAGCCCGTAAAACATTCTTTCTGAAGTTGCGGTCGCGCACAGCGCGATTGGTCAACTGGTCGACACGCTGCCGCGCTGTGAGATGCTGGAAGGGTACTTGTGGGTCATGGAAGCCAGGCATCTGGCTGGCCTGATCGACACGCGGTAGAAAATCATCGTCTTGCCCAAGCCCGCGCTCCACAATCCGGGCGAAACCCACTGCCGCTAGTGGCCTTACTGCAGCTTGAGCACGGCCGGAAATGTTTCCAAGATCGTTTAAGACGCCTTGCTCGACAATGCCGTCAGTATCGCGGAATGGAACCGGATCGCCAAAGTCGAGATAGGTCCCAGGTTCGATGACAGCCAAATACATGTCAGCGCTGCTGGGGTCTGCGATGATCTCTTGAACCTTGGCGACAGCGAAGTAGCCTTTGGTGTTTTTCACCTTGGTAGGTTCAAGGTAGACGATCCAGTCGCCTTCACACTGCTGCACACGCGTCAGGTATTTTTTTGGGAACTGGTATCGTTCCGATGGGACGTCATCGTAGACTGAATCTGTCCGGTGAATGAACACTCCAAACGTCACGCGAATTGGCCTCCCCGGCAGACAAGTTGGAGCCAAGCCTTAATCGTATTGGATAGTTCCCCGTATTTCCGAAGAGCTGTGAAACTGCACTTTGTGCTTTGCTCACTCAGCAATCAAACGTTCCAATTTCTTGCTCGCGAAATGCAAGGTCAGAACTGAGCCTGTCAGCACAGGAACAAGAGCGCCGGCCACGGCAACACAGATGATTAGGCATGCTGTGAACCAACTGAAATCGGTGCTGTAGTCGAAGAATTTGAAATGAAGAAAGCCCGCTAGATACAGGGCACAGACGCCCGAATATATGTTGTATAGCGACGACAGCGGATCGATTGCGGTTCGTTGCGCACGCTCCAAGGCCGCCCGACGGATACGCTTCCAATTTTCGCTCGGTTTCTTCATTTCTCTACTCCCTTACAAGCTCGATCCATGTGTGAACGTCATCGTCGATCACTTCGCGCCCTTCGACGTGTGACTGATACCAGCGGGCGACAATGGCCCCGCGTTTTTCGCTTTTGATCTTGATACCCTCTGCGTTGAGGTGCTGATCCAGCGAGCTTTCAATGTCTTTGAGTGCCTCGAAATCATGGCCGACGCGGATTGATTTCGTGCCGAGAAGCAACCAAGCGACGTCAACCTCGTACTTGTCCTGCATCTTGACCAGGGCTTCGACAGGGACGCCGCGCTTTCCTTTTTCGTAGCTGTGGTAAGCTCTATGCGAGACGCCAATGGCTTCGGCCATCGCGGCCTGAGAGACCCCTATTTCGCTGCGACAGATCGCTAGGCGTGCGCCTATCTCAGCAAACAATTCGGCATCTTCTCGCGGCATGCAAGTTTCCTAATTGACCATTGCGCACTTTTGTATAAACATAGCACAAAATGACGTACATTTACGTTTCAATCCATCTGACCACGTCAGAAGGTGCATAACAAGCGATTCCATGCGTACAGAAATTTCAACCCGAACGGATAAGGATGACTGAAATGGCGGAAATCGACAAAACAGACAGCTCGCAAATCCTCGGGCTTGGAAAGACGCCCGCTCAATGGGTCGAAGTCATGGCGGGCTTAGGCATCGAGATTTCCGAGCGGACGCTTCGCGAACGAGCGAATGATACAGGCGCATTTTATCGGCTTGGGCGGACCATGCTGATCACACCCGCGCAAATCGACACGATTTTTGAAGGAGGTCAGTCATGCCGCTCCAAATCTACAAGAGGGGTCGCTTCTACTGGGTTAAGGGCTGGGTCGAGTACAACGGCAGGCGCATCGCAGGCCCATACCGGCGAAGCACTAAGGCATCTTCAGAGGCGGGCGCACGGGATTGGGTAGCGATTGAAACTGAAATGCAGATACGTCGGCATGTCGTCGGCGACGAGATCAGCAAGACCTTTTCTGACGCGATCCTGCTCTACAACGCCTCCAAAGAAGACGCTGAGCGACTCATTCCAATTGTTAAAGAGATTGGGGCCATGCCGCTGACGGCCATCACAGGCGCTTTGTTGAAGGGGTTTGGGCCAGAATGGAAACCGATGGCATCGACCGATACTTGGTGGAGGGAAATTATTGTTCCAACAAGCGCCGTCATCAATAATGCACACCAGTTATTGGGGACGCCTCTGATCCGCGTAAAGCCCTATGATAAATTTGAACGCATTTCGCAGGACAAACTGCGCGACAAGCCGAGCCGCGTTGAGCGTACCCCTGCGGACAAGGAGTGGATCGAGGCGTTCTGTAGCGCAGCTGATCCATACAACGCGGCGCTGGTTCGGTTCATGTTCGAGACGGCGGCGCGGATCGATCAGGCTGTTTCGTTAGAGCCTCATGATCTGCGGTCCGCCGAGAACAAGGTCAGGGTGAAGGCCCAGAAGGGGCACCCCGAGAGCTGGATCACGGTATCGCCAGAGATGATGGACGAACTGCTAGCCTTGCCACCGAAGCGACCCAAGAACCGCAAGACCGGTAAATTCATGAAGCCGCGCGTTTTTGGCTATGGCAGCTCGACCGGGTACAACACACGCTGGAAGACCATCTGCAAGCGGGCTGGTATCCAATACCTATCCGCGCACCAAGCAGGGCGTCATGGGTTCTTCACTGAGCTGGTTGTCCGGCAGGGTGTCGATCCCGTTACTGCGGCCAAAGCCGGTCGCTGGGCTGACCCTAATTTGCCAATGCGTATCTATGCCCACGCAGAGACGGATGAGGCCGACGTTAGGGCCCGTTTTCGTACAAACCATGTACAGGAAGACCCTGTACAAACATCCAAACCCTCGAAACCAAAGAAGGAATAACGCTATGAACGGTTCCCTCATAAGGGGCAGGTTATTGGTTCGAATCCAATCGGGATCACCACCTTCTCATCCAGATAACCGAGTATAACTAATTGGGTCCAGCCGCTGGTTATTCAAAGAAAATATTGGTTAAGCAGCAGGGGAAGGCCATGCCCTTTCATGGCCTTCGGAACTGTAGGATAGCGCTATTTCAGAAAGGTTTTGTGATGAAGTCACCGCGCAGTGCAACCTGCAAAAGTTCGATATTGTCAGAGGCATCCTGGTATTGAACAATCATATCCGGCGGTATGACGAAGCCGTCCCCAGCCTGCAACGCGCTGTCGTTCTGGCCCTCGGCGTGCAGAGTCATAGTACCCTCCATCACGAAGGTAAAATGGATGTCGGCATCATGAGTGAAGGCTGGTGATTGGCCTTGGCCGCGGCGCAACACCTGAATGCCGGCAACGCCTTTTGTACCTTCGCAGATGCCCGTATCACGCAAGATGAAGCCGTCGATAGGAGAAGGCTGCCAAACCGCGGTGTCTTTAATATGATGCACAAACCGTTGACCATCCCATTCGCGTTCCGGATCTCCAACACCATTGGGTAGGGTGAAGTCGTGATCGATGGTCGTTACATGCTCTGCCGGTACGCCAATCTCTATGACTTCGATGTTGGGGGATGCCTCTACCACGCGGTGGCGAATACCGGGTGGTTGGGTAACGCAATCACCTGCATGCAAGCGGATCACATCGCCTTGGTCTTCGTACAAAACATCAACCCAGCCTCGATAGCAAAAGATAAGCTGGAAGCCGACCGTATGATAATGAACCATGTCAGGGACGGGGCCGCCGTCAGGTATCCGAATATGGCTTGCGATAATTGAGCCGCCCAGCCGTGAGGGTATGAGGTCACGGTAGTGCATGCCCGCGCGCCCGATCACCCAAGGGGCTTCGTCGGCTAGCCTGCGCACGGCAAATTCGCGATGTGGGGCAATATGCTCCACGCTTGGTGTAAGCGGCGCGATAGAAATACGTGTGCCATTGGGCGCAGTCAATTCACGCGCACCTTCTGCAAAGCCGTCCACATCGTCCGTCAGGATACGCAAGTGGCCCGGAGGGACGTCAGCGCCTTTTTCGATTCGAAGGCGAATACCATGACCACTAAAGCTTGCGACGGATGGATCATCGGCGGGGAAGATATTCTCAAGCCGCATGCCCAACGTTTTTGTGTAGAAGGGCAGGTCATCTCGCAGCTCTGACGTGGGCAGCAGAAATTCTGCTAGAATTTTGTCGCTCATTTTTTAGGGCCTTTTTTCTGCGTGAGAGAGGTAGCCTGCCATCAAGTGCCGTTCTGCTCAACGGTATCTTGCATGGCAACGCTGAGGCGCGGCGTAGCGCCCATCTCGGGTCGGCGGCTCAGTGTTCTTAAGACTGGCTGGTTTCCAGAAACAGACCCGCTGCTTTCGCGGATCACCACATAGGCGCCGCTGAGAATAATTATTCCTGCGCCCAGAAATGTCATCATGTCAGATGTTTCATCGAAAAATAGCCAGCCAAACAGGGTCGCCCAGATGATCTGGCTGTACTGCATAGGGGCAACCAAGGCTGCATCGGCAAGGGTATATGCGCGGATCATCAGGGTCATCGCGGCCACAGACAAAACCGAAATTAATAGTACCAGCCCCAGATCCTCAATCGGCATGGGGACGTAGACGAAAGGCAAAGCGCATAGCATCACGACAAAGTTCGCTAGCAAGGGATATAGTAATAGGACCTCGCGCCGCTCAATGCCTCCTATTTTGCGCATAATCACAGCGACAAATGCGCCGCAAGTCGCGGATACCAAGGCTGCGATATGCCCCAGCCCCAAATCGGAAGAGCCCGGGCGCAATACAACCAGAACGCCGATCAGGCCGATGAATACTGCTATCCAGCGATGGCTGCGCACGACTTCTCCCAATAGGGGCACCGACAACACCGTAATGAGCAAAGGCGTGGTAAACAAAATCGCATAGGTGTCTGCCAACGGTAGAACCGAGAATGCGTAAAAGGCAGAGAACCCGGTGATGACCACACTCACGGTGCGCAGCGCGCTCCAAACCGGGACACGGGGACGCAGAGTGTCTGCTGTATCACTGCGCAGCAACATGAGAGTCACAACAGGAAAACCCATCAGAACAACGAAAAACACGATCTGAAACGGAGAGTAGGTAGCGCCCAACCGCTTAATCGCAGCATCGTGGGTGGCATAAAGCGCAAACGCCAACAGCGCGAGACCGATCCCCCTCAGGCTGCTGGTTGGCGTGTCGGATGGGGTGCTTTCGCTGCTGGTCATGACATGACCTTAAACTGTCGGGGTTGCTGCGAAAAGTCTTCAGCGCCGTATGGCGTGCCGGTTTTCACCGTAGGAAGACGGGGCGCCTGATTAAGAGGCGCCCCCATCCGGTTTCAGAGGCTCGCATCCAGTGCAGCCAGAATTGCATCACCCATTTCTGAAGTCGAAATTGGCGTGCCGCCTTCTTCGCCCATCAGATCAGCGGTACGTGCGCCATCAGCCAGTACTTTTTCCACGGCTTTCTCAAGGCGGGTCGCCTCTTCGCCTTGGTCAAAGGAATAGCGCAGGGCCATGGCAAAGCTCAGGATACAGGCGATTGGGTTCGCCTTGCCTTGGCCGGTGATGTCAGGGGCAGAGCCGTGTACTGGTTCATACAGTGCTTTGGGGCGACCGTCCGCGTTTGGTGCACCAAGCGAGGCAGATGGCAGCATTCCAAGTGAACCTGTCAGCATCGCCGCGCAATCGGACAAGATATCGCCGAAAAGGTTGTCGGTGAGGATAACGTCAAACTGCTTGGGTGCGCGCACCAGCTGCATCGCGCCGTTGTCCGCGTACATGTGTGACAGCTCGACATCAGGGTAATCTTCGTCATGTACTTTTTGTACAACTTCGCGCCACAGAATGCCGCTCTCCATAACGTTGGCCTTCTCCATCGAGCAGACTTTGTTGCCGCGACGACGGGCCAGCTCGAATGCGGAGCGCGCAACGCGGTCAATCTCGCTTTCGGTGTAACGCTGGGTGTTGATGCCCACACGCTCGTTGCCTTCTTCGAAGATGCCGCGCGGCTCACCAAAGTATACGCCGGAGGTCAGTTCGCGCACGATCATGATATCAAGGCCGGCAACGATGTCCTTCTTGAGCGATGAAAAATCGGCTAGCGCGTCAAAGCACTGCGCTGGGCGCAGGTTCGAGTAGAGATCCATTTCTTTGCGCAGCCGCAGCAGGCCGCGCTCTGGCTTTACGCTGAAATCCAGATTGTCGTATTTTGGGCCGCCGACGGCACCGAGCAGAACAGCGTCCACTTCCAGCGCGCGGGCCATCGTGTCGTCGTGCAACGGTGTGCCGTGCTTGTCATAGGCGGCGCCGCCGACCAAATCGTGCTCTACGTCAAAGGCCATATCCCGCTTGGCGCCGAACCAGTCAATGATGCGGGTCACTTGGCCCATGACCTCAGGGCCGATGCCGTCACCGGCGAGGATCAAAAGGGAAGGGTTTGCCATGGGAAATGCTCCTGAAATTGGTTCAAATTGGCGTAGCGCGCGGCGCTTTGCGCGTCAAGGATTGCGCGGAGCGATATCGGCCCAAAGAAGACTATGGCGGCTGGCGTCAGGTCGGTGAACCATTCCGTGGTCCAGCACGCGCCAGCCTTTGGATGGCAGCAAGTAATCTACACGCAGATCGCCGGGCAGGGGTTCAGCAAAATCGGCGGTGGGCGTGTCATCGAACGGGTCTTGCAGAGAGGGGTGAGCCAATAGTGCATTTATCGCATCTTTGCGCCCGCTACCGCGATCAGGATCTACGTTGGCCGTGCCTGTCAGCACAAAGGGCGACGTAGCCGTAGCGTTTTTTAGGTAGTTGAGCCAAAAGGCGACCTCATCATGATTGCGTCTGCCATTGCGGTCTTCTTCGCCGTCATAAATTGGCGGCGTTGCATGAAAGGTCATCAGGTTAAGTGTGCCAACGTCCGGAATCTGCACTGGCACAATCCAATGGCCACGAGAGGATAGGCGGTGCGATGCCAAAACGTCTTTGCCGCCAAAGGGGATGTTCCCATTCATGGGATAGATATTTTTTGGCAGATTGCGCCAAAGCAGGGCCGAGTAATCCTTGATAGCATCCAGCGTGATTGGAAAGCGCGACAAAACGGCCATGCCGCCCATGCCGTTAAAACGGCCAAATCCGTGGGCATCGTCCGCGTCGCCCAGTCTGCCGTTGCCGTTAAGATCAAGCCCGCTTGCCAGCCCTGCATTCGGCGGATTTGCAAAGCGGTAAGGATAGTTTAGTCCGCTTGATGCGAGATCGTCTGCAAGTGCTTCGAGCGTTGTCCGCCGCAGGTCAAAGTCGATGCCCTGAAGCGCGACAATATCGGGAGACACATCAATTAGGAGCTGTCTAAATGCGGCAATCTGGTCGTCTTCGCCGCGCATTATATCCCGCAGTAACAGGCCGGGACCTTTCCGGGTTAGTTCTGCATTGTAGGTGGCGATGCGCACGCTCTGGGCTTGCGCGCAGACAGCAGCGTTGAAAAGAACAATCGCTGCCGCCAATAACTTTAGGATAAGGCTGCTTGTAGCCCGCTTTCTGATGCGGCTTCGGCATATGTCCGTTTGCGCTTTTCTTCGATCATGTCGGCGATCTTGCCCATGGCGATACCACGCATGATGATGCTTGCCGGAAGGAAGGCCCATGCCGAAATTGTCCAGATAAGGGTTTGCGGATTCTGCAATGTAATCGGGTCTAGCAGATCAGCGGCCAGTTTGACCACTGCGGGGACAAGGAATGGCAGCAGGAAGCCAAGCGCAATGTTGATCCGTGCATCGCGCTGCAAACGCTCCAGCACGTCACCGCCGGCAGTCGGGTCAAACAGGGGAAGGTTCACCCAGACATTGAAAGCGCCAGATCGGCTAGGCCAGTTAAGGATGCGGACAAGCACAAGGAAAGCGGTCATTGCGATCAGCGACACCATATAAGACAGCCCTGCGGCAGTGCGCACAAAACTGACTGTCTCCGGGGATGAATCAACCGGAAGCATCAGCACAACAAGGCGTACAGGCGAATAAGGGAAATCAATCGCATTACCTACGATCATTCCCAACGATGTCATCGCATTTGTCATCAAAGTTGGATCAGAGAGCCCTCTCAAAATCGCGCTAAGCATGAAAACGGTCGCAAAAAGCGAAATAAATCGAAGTCGGTTGAACGGAGCGGCGTCGCGGAATTCGACGATACTGGGGAAAACTGAGTTATATTCTGTGAACGTCAGAACCGCGGCCAGCAAAGCGACTAGCAAAACGATCTGAGTCGAGTCACTTCCAAGACCCGGCAGAACAAGCGCCGGCGTCAAGATTAAGGTCGCAACCAAAAGTCCACGCGCCACAGCGCTGGTCATACGTACTATCAACGTTCTATCCCTTCAAACTGGCCAGACACGATACAATGCCGCGTACTTGTCCCAACTTGATGCCCTCGGGTTTGGAAGGCCTGCCTCATTATTGTCATATTTGTGCCTTCTTTCGCCTTAGTTCTCAAGACTATTGCGTTAGTTGAGCAGGAAGATTGGGCGTTTTGAGGGAGGGGGTGGTGCGATCTTGCATCATTTCAGTGGCGTGAATAAGGCGGTCGCAACATCTTGTGGGCGGGGCTCGCACGCCCACAAGAAAATCATTGAAAGTTTAGGTACAACTTAATTCGAGGTTAAACCCAAGGACGGCTTTGCGTGGCAGAAGCCTCAAAGGAATCGATAGACGCCGCTTTTTCCATAGTCAGGCCGATATCGTCTAAGCCATTCATCAAGCAATGTTTTTTGAATGGATCAACGTCGAAAGTGAAAACATCGCCGTCAGAAGAAGTGATGGACTGGTTCTCAAGATCAATCTCGATCCGGGCATTCGCGCCTTTTTCTGCGTCTTTCATCAGCACATCCACCTGCTCTTGTGGCAGCACGATAGGCAGGATGCCGTTCTTGAAACAGTTGTTATAGAAGATGTCAGCATAGCTAGGTGCGATGACGCAGGTGATGCCGAAATCGGCGATCGCCCAAGGCGCATGTTCACGTGAAGATCCACAGCCGAAGTTGTCGCCTGCAACAAGAATCTGCGCATCACGGTATTGCGGTTTGTTCAGGACAAAGTCGGGAATCTCGTTGCGGTCGTCATCATAACGCATTTCGTCAAACAGGTTCACGCCAAGGCCAGAGCGCTTGATGGTTTTAAGAAACTGCTTGGGGATGATCATATCGGTGTCGATGTTGATCAGCGGCATGGGGGCGGCAATGCCGCTCAGGGTCGTGAATTTATTCATTGGAGTGGTCCTTTCGGAAGGAGACTGAATACGGGGAGTGACGGTTTTTGCGGCAGCTTTGGTCTGGCGTGCCGCCCGCTCGAATCCCAGAAAATCGGGTTTGGTGATGTTGCTGATGGCTTTGACCTTCGAGCCGCCGAGAACTGGCTTCACGTAGTTGCTCTCGATCATCTCTCCGATCATCGCTTCGGCTTGCGGCATGGAAACTTTCAGCCGATACGCAATGCCTGCTGCGCTGATGTTTGCACGCGTGCGTGCGTGGAATACGGCAAGACCGTATTGATAGCGGTTGTAGCCGCCAGCAGCCACAGAAACGGGCGCACCAAAGGCTGGCAACGCAGGGGCCAGTGTTGCAGCCCCCATCATCGTCAGAAAATTGCGTCGTTTCATTGTAGCCTCCATCAGCCGCTCGCCGCTCCCTTCAGTCTCTCGGTGCTGATATTACGCCAGCCCAGAGGTCCCGAAGGGATGCGGTGAACGTCTTTACATCATCTCACGTACATCGGTGAGCTTGCCGGTCACAGCCGCAGCCGCAGCCATCGCCGGTGACATGAGGTGTGTGCGTCCGCCGCGGCCCTGACGGCCTTCGAAGTTACGGTTGGATGTTGCTGCACAACGCTCGCCCGGGCTCAGCTGGTCAGGATTCATCGCCAGACACATGGAACACCCTGCAAGGCGCCATTCAAAACCCGCCTCTTTGAAGATGTCCGCCAGACCCTCTTCCTCGGCTTGCGCGCGGACAAGACCAGAACCGGGAACAACCATTGCCCGCATGCCCTCTTTGATCTTTTTCCCTTTCAGGATCGCAGCGGCAGCGCGAAGATCTTCGATCCGTCCGTTGGTGCAAGACCCGATAAAGACTGTGTCGATTTCAACGTCAGTCAGAGGCGTGCCAGAGGTCAGGCCCATATAATCAAGCGACCGCTGCGCCGCGCCAACCTTACCGCCCGCGAAGTCGGAAGCGGCTGGTACGTTGGCTGTGATTGGCAGGACATCCTCGGGCGATGTGCCCCATGTGACCACCGGCGCGATGTCTTCACCTTTCAGGGTGATAACTTTGTCCCAATGCGCATCGTCATCGGAATAAAGCGTCTTCCACCATGCAAGTGCTGCTTCCCACTGTGCGCCTTTTGGCGCGTGGGGGCGGCCCATGCAGTATTCGTAGGTTTTCTCGTCAGGTGCGATAAGACCGGCGCGCGCGCCGCCCTCAATGGCCATGTTGCAGACGGTCATTCGGCCTTCCATGGACAGATCGCGGATCGCTTCGCCGCAATATTCAATCACATATCCGGTGCCGCCAGCCGTGCCGGTCTCACCGATTACGGACAGGGTAATGTCCTTTGCTGTCACACCCGGGCGCAGTTTGCCCGTGATTTCGACCTTCATGTTCTTGGATTTTTTCTGGATCAGTGTCTGGGTGGCGAGCACATGCTCGACTTCTGATGTGCCGATGCCGTGGGCCAGAGCACCGAAGGCACCGTGGGTGGCTGTGTGGCTGTCGCCGCAGACAACGGTCATACCCGGCAGGGTCCAACCCTGTTCCGGGCCGACGATGTGCACGATGCCCTGACGGACGTCTGACACGGGATAATAGTGGATGCCGAAGTCCTTGGCATTTTTGTCAAGCGCATCAACCTGAATACGGCTGTCCTCGGTCATGGTCGCGGCGTTGGCGCGATCCAGTGTCGTTGGCACGTTGTGGTCGGGCACGGCAATCGTTTTATCCGGTGCGCGCACTGTACGACCTGTCATGCGCAGCCCTTCAAAGGCCTGCGGGCTGGTCACTTCGTGGACCAAATGGCGGTCGATATAAAGCAAGCAGGTGCCATCTTCGGCCTCATGGGCCACGTGAGCGTCCCAGATTTTGTCATAGAGCGTTTTGGGGGACATAGGGTCCTCTCCCTTGAATGATATGGTGGTTTTTGAATGCTGTATCAGGCTGCGCAATAAGGGCGCAGTGCAAGCTTATAGTCGGGCCAGCGCAGTATGCGTGGCGCCGAAAAAACGTTCGCGCAGGCGTGCGCGGTCGGTCTTGTTGAGCAGGTGTTTCATTCCCAAGCAGATACATCGCATTGCCAAATGCTGCAAGGGTTGCGGGGGCTGCTGCTTCATGCGACGCTTTCTGCGCAAGGAGTTATTATGCAAGATCCTGTCGATCCCTTCGCTGATTTTCTGATCTCTATGCAGGTCATATGGGCCAATGTGATGGGATTTTTCTCCGGAGTGGTCGAGCCGGGTTGGCGGCAGAATCAGGTTCTGATCGTTGTAGTGCTGGCGCTTGTCGCCTGGGCTTTGCACCGCAGAAGCGGCACCGCGCTGCAAAACTGGGTCCGTTCGCGCGAGGGTTGGGAAAAATGGCAGCTGCGTGTGATTGTTCAGATCAGACGCAGATTGGGACTAATCTGGTTGCTGCTTATGCTCGCCGTAACTTACGGCATTATGCAAAGCATCACCTGGCCGTCGCGGTCCTATCTGATCGGCGTCGCTGCCGAACTTGTCTTTGCATGGATATTCATCGCATTTGCAGCCCAACTGGTGCGCAACCGTCCGATGAGACGCATCGTGACGTGGTCCTTGTGGGTCTATGCAACACTTTACCTGCTTGATGTATCCGAAGAAGCTGCGGCGTTTCTTGAAGGTCTTGCGCTGGAAATAGGGGAATTCCGGCTGTCCGTTCTGTCTCTGATCGTGGCCATAGTTGTGATCGGCCTTCTTTTGACGCTGGCGCGTATCGGATCGCAGGCGACCGCAGGAACCATCCGCCGCAACGAAGACATCAGCCCGTCTATGCAGGTTCTTGCTGTCAAAGGTGTGCAACTACTGATGTACGGCATCGCCTTTTACATGGGCGTCAAGGCGGTGGGGATTGACCTTACCGGTCTTGCGGTGCTGTCGGGTGCGATCGGTGTTGGTCTTGGTTTTGGTTTGCAGAAGGTGGTGTCGAACCTTGTCTCCGGTGTGATCATCTTGCTGGATAAATCGATCAAGCCGGGTGACGTTATATCGCTCGGTGAGACATTTGGCTGGATACAGACGCTTGGCGCACGATATGCGTCTGTGGTGACGCGGGATGGTAAGGAATACCTGATTCCTAACGAAGACCTCATCACAGGGCAGGTGGTGAACTGGTCCCACTCAAATGACTTTGTACGTCTCGATATCTTTTTTGGAACGGCGTATGGCGATGACCCGCACCTTGTTCGCAAGTTGGCCATTGAGGCGGCGGCATCTGTTGACCGCGTGTTGATAGATAAAGCGCCTGTGTGCCATATTGTCGGCTTCGGAGACAGCTCGGTCGATTATATCCTGCGGTTCTGGATTAAGGATCCTACTGGCGGGCTGACCAATATTCGCGGGAATGTCTATCTGGCACTCTGGGATAGCTTTCAGAAAAACAAGATATCTATCCCGTTCCCGCAGCGCGAAGTGCGGATGCTGGAAGATAGCTGACGGAACGCATGGCGGCGTGCGGGTGTTGTGTCTCTAAAGGAGATACAACATGAGCTATGAGCTGACATTGCAGAGCAAGGAAAACGTCACGCCGGATACCCGCCACTACGTTTTTAACAGACCTGAGGGTCTTGAGTTCGAACCGGGACAGGCAACCGAAATGACGTTGCTAAAGGATGGTTGGCGCGATGAGTCGCGTCCATTTACCTTTGTGTCCCAGCCCGATGACAACACGCTGGAGTTTGTCATCAAAAGCTATCCCGACCACAACGGCATGACAGAGCAGTTGGCAAAGATTGAACCGGGCGAAAAAGTTGAAATAGTCTCGCCCTTCGGCGCAATCACTGACCACGGGCCGGGGGTCTTTATCGCCGCTGGTGCGGGTATCACCCCCTTCATCCCGATTCTGGACAAACATGATGCCGCTGGAAAGATGGACTGCACCCTGATTTTCACCAACCAGTCCGAGGCAGACATCATCCTGCGTGAGAAGTGGGAAAAGATGGAAGGGTTGAAGACCGTCTTTACTGTCACCGACGACAAAGCCACGGATGTGCAGGAGGAAAGGGTCGACAAGGCGTTTCTGAAGAAGAATTTGACCCGCTTTGACCAGACATTCTACATTTGCGGGCCAGAGGGTTTTGTGGACTCTGTTCGGGACGCGCTGAAAGACCTTGGCGCTGATGCGGATAAAATCATCACAGAAGAAGGCTGGTAATCGCTCAATTGCTGGCTGTCATTGAATTGTCGCGTTGGGGTTGTTAATTTAGCAGCAACCCCAGCGCCGGGGGCCCGGCGGCGCGACAAAAGGAGGACAATGTCCTGTCTACGCAAACTTACGCAGGTTCGCCTGCGACTAACGGTGCAGTCGTGATGGCTGGCCAGAAGCAAGCCACCAGTGACCTGCTGTTGGAAACCGTTCTTTCCTCGCTGAATGACGATAAAGCCGAAGATATCGTGCAGATTGACCTGCGCGGTAAAACCGAGATTGCTGATCACATGATCATCTGCTCGGGCCGGTCCACACGTCAGGTGTCCGCTATTTCCGAGAAATTGGCACAGCGGATCAAGGACGAGTACGGCCATGCAGTTCGTACCGAAGGTAAAGAATCAGGCGATTGGGTGCTGATCGATACGGGCGATGTTATCGTCCATGTTTTCCGCCCCGAAGTCCGTGAATTCTACCAGCTTGAGAAGATGTGGCTGCCGCAAGGCGAAGCTGCCTCCTAAAGCGGACGATGAAGGTACATATTTGTGCCGTGGGTCGGCTACGTGCCGGGCCAGAGAAAACGCTGCTTGACGACTATCTCAAACGTTTTGACAGAACCGGCCGGGGGCTATCCCTAGGGCCGGTGTCTGTGCTGGAGGTAGATGACCGCAAAGGCGGCGGTATGGCAGCCGAGGCCGCACTGCTGCGCAAGGCGTTACCGCAGGGTGCGGTGATCTGTGCTTTGGATGAACGTGGCACGGTGGAAACGTCACCGAAATTTGCCAATCGCATCGCAGGATGGCGGGATGCAGGGCGCGGCGATCTTGCCTTTGTCATAGGCGGTGCCGACGGTATTGATCCGACCCTGCGTAATGAGGCGCATTATCTTCTGTCATTCGGATCAATGGTATGGCCGCATATGATGGTGCGCGTGATGCTCGCTGAACAATTGTATCGCGCGGCTTCGATCCTCTCAGGCGGCCCTTACCACAGGGTATAGAACGGAACCCTTACGGTAGCTTTACTGTCTTTGCATTCGAGGACCACCCGTTCACGGTGTTATGCGCTTCGATCACAACAGACTCGACGCCCGCCGGAATTTTCACACCTGACAAAGATCGTGTAAAAGGCTGCTCGTCCACGTGGGGATGCGCCAGTTGGCGCTCACCCAGAACCTCACCGTTCATGCCTTTGATACGCCAAACGTCGACGTAGTCGTCCCAGCCTGTGTCTGTATGCAAGACAGTTACGTTGAAGGTATAACCGCTGCCGTTTTTGGTGACGTTGACATTCTCAACTGTAGCGGGATCTGCAAAAGCAGGAGATGCCAGAATGATGAGAGTTGAAAGTGAATGCTTGATCATAATCTTTACCCAGAGTTGAAGCTAAAGATAGGCGTTCAACCGTCTGTTTCCAAGAGCACCTGACGAGACTGTGAAGCGAATTCCCGCCGCCAAATGACAAGAAATGTAACAATCGCCGCTGCGATCAGAAATTCCGGTCCAGCCAACCACGCGACAGTCGCCAAACCAAAGTAAACGGCCCGTAGTCCGCGATTGAATCCCCGCGCTGCGGCGATGTTCAATTCTGCCGCTTTGCGCGCAAAAGATACCGATGTCGGGTCACTAGATCCATTCGGGGTGGCCCCCATCATGACCGAACAATAGCCAAAAAGGCGGTTGGACCAGACGAACTTCAGGAAGGCGTTGGTCAGAAAGCCGACGATCACGAGAAGTTTCAATTCCCAGACGATCGCTGGAATGTTCTCTTCGGTGAGGTCCTCGGCAACACCTGCTACTTGTTCGGCGTTGCCGATCAGCGCCAGCGCTCCGCCAATGGCAATGACGCAGGTCGACGCGAAGAAGGCCGTGCTTTGGCGCAAGGACCCTATGGTTTGAGCGTCAAAAATGCGGACGTCGCGCCGCGTCATCTGGGTCATCCACTGTCGGCGGTAGTCGGCCATGATGCTTGACGTGGAGGGCCGCTTTACACTGGAATGCTCTACCCACCAGCCAATGCCTATCCACAAGACAAGCAGAACAAGAACGGCGGCAGCATCCAAGGCAGACAGAACTGAAGGCATGAAAGATGTGAACATAATCGCTTTTAGGCGGCGGCGTTCGGCAATGCCAGCACGGATTGCGATTGCGATATAGTGCCTGAGAAGGCGCTATGCATTTCCGGCGTAAGCTCTTTTACGGGATCTACATTTCTCATGGCTATGACAGATTGTTAGCCGCCGTGTCCCCGCGATTTCTCTTGGGCGGGAATCAGGCACAATCTGGCGGGCGCGCAGCATGGAAGGGAAGATGCTTGTGTTAATCATAAATTGGTAATATTATTTTACCAAATTTGCGTACCAATAGATAAATTCTTGTACCAACGGAGTGTCAGCTATGGAAATGCCTGTTCCGAACCCTGCTGTGTTGTCGCGCAAAGCGCGGGTCGTTGAGCGGTTAAGCGCGGTTCTGCCCGCTGACGCTGTTATCCACGATGAACGAGAAACGCGCGCCTATGAATGTGATGCATTAACGGCATACCGCTGCGCTCCTATGGTTGCTGTTCTTCCGTCCAATACCGAACAGGTCTCGGCCGTGCTGCGCATCTGCCATGAAGAAGGTGTGCCAGTGGTCCCGCGCGGATCGGGTACATCTTTGGCCGGTGGTGCGCTTCCGACTGCGGATTGCGTGATCCTGGGCGTGGCGCGCATGAATGATGTGATTGAAACCGACTATGAAAATCGTTTCATCCGCGTGCAAACAGGCCGCACCAACCTCAGCGTGACTGGCGCGGTGGAAGAAGAAGGTTTCTTTTACGCACCAGACCCTTCAAGCCAGCTTGCCTGCGCGATTGCCGGTAACATCGCCATGAACTCCGGCGGTGCGCATTGCCTCAAGTACGGCGTAACCACCAACAACCTGATGGGTGTAAAGATGGTCCTGATGGATGGCGAGATTGTCGATATCGGCGGCGCCTATCTGGATGCAGGCGGGCTGGATCTACTGGGCGTGATCTGCGGCTCCGAAGGGCAGTTGGGCGTTGTGACTGAGGCGACGTTGCGCATCCTTCATAAACCCGAAGGCGCGCGCCCCGTTCTGATGGGATTTGACGACAACGAAGTAGCCGGTGAATGTGTCTCTGACATCATCAAAGCGGGTGTGCTGCCTGTCGCGATCGAATTCATGGACCGCCCCTGCATTGAGGCAACTGAAGCTTTTGCAAAAGCCGGCTATCCCATGTGTGAGGCGCTGTTGATCGTGGAGGTGGAAGGATCAGACGCCGAGATAGACCACCAACTGGACCTCATCATGGATATAGCGCGCCGTCACAATCCCGTTGAACTGCGTCAAAGCAAGTCTCCTGAAGAGAGTGCCGCGATCTGGCTTGGTCGCAAAAGCGCCTTTGGCGCTATGGGGCAGATCAATGATTATATGTGTCTGGATGGCACGATCCCTGTTTCAAGCCTGCCGCACGTGCTGCGCCGTATTGGCGAAATGTCGAAAGAGTATGGGCTGAAGGTGGGAAATGTGTTCCACGCAGGTGACGGCAATATGCACCCCCTGATCCTGTTTGATGCCAATAAGCCCGGTGATCTTGAGCTCTGCGAAGCATTCGGTGCCGATATCCTCAAACTTTGTGTCGAAGTGGGTGGCTGCCTGACAGGGGAGCATGGCGTCGGGATTGAAAAGCGTGATTTGATGCATGTGCAATATGCGCCTGCTGATCTTGAAGCGCAGATGGCAGTGAAGGATGTGTTTGATCCGCAATGGCTGCTGAATCCAGCGAAAGTATTCCCGCTTGATGCGTCTGATACGCGCCGACAGATGGCTGTGGCTGCGGAATAGTAAACAAACTTGGAAGGTCCGCCTTCTAAGCCCTTCGAGATATTTGAGGCGCAACATATGTACACTCCTTCTACCGAGGCTGAGCTGGCCGAGATCATTCGCGATGCAGATGGCCCTTTAGCTGTACGTGGCGGCGGCACCCGAGGGATAGATGCTACCGGTGCGCCCCTGAGCACATCGAACCTGTCAGGGATTACCTTGTATGAACCAGGTGCGATGACTGTGGTTGCACAGGCAGGGACGCCCGTATCCAAGATCGAGGAAAAACTTGCCGCCGAGAACCAGCGACTTGCGTTCGAGCCGATGGACCACCGGACGCTGTTGGGCAAGACGGGAGAGCCTACAATAGGCGGCGTCATGGCTGCGAACATTAGTGGCCCGCGCCGCATCTCTGTCGGGGCTGCGCGGGATTTTCTGCTTGGCGTGCGGTATGTGGACGGCATGGGCAGCATCGTTAAAAACGGTGGCCGTGTGATGAAAAATGTCACTGGCTACGATCTGGTGAAACTCATGGCTGGGGCGCACGGCACATTGGGTGTTCTGACCGAGGTGTCGTTCAAGGTGCTTCCCTGCCCCGAGACAGAGGCAACACTGGTCCTGCACGGGCTTGACGAAACATCTGCGATCTCTGCTTTGGCCAAAGCGCTGGGCAGCCCGTTCGAGGTGTCTGCCGCCGGGCACGACCCCGCTGAGCAGCAGACATTGCTGCGCGTGGAGGGCTTTGAGGATTCTGTGCGTTACCGCATCGGCGCGCTTCAAAAATTGCTGGGTGGTGAAAGCACTATTGAGCAGGAAAGCAAGGCGCGTTGGGCCGCATGGCGCGATGTTGCCGGATTTTCCAACGCGACTGAAGACATCTGGCGGGTTTCATGTAAGCCATCTGATGCGCCGGCGCTCGCCGCCAGATCCGGTGCTACAGCGGTGCGGTATGACTGGGCTGGCGGCCTGATCTGGATGCGTGCGCCAACCGGCCATGCCTTGCGCGCGGCATTGGGCAGATATGAAGGTCATGCAACGCTGATCCGTGGCGAGGGGCAGGCGATGTTCGAACCTGAAACCCCTGGAGTTGGCCGGATTAACGCGGGTTTGCGCGCGCGGTTCGATCCGCGCGGTATCCTGAACAAGGGGTTGATGGGATGAGTCTGCTTATTCTGTTTTTGATCGTTTTCGTCGGAGGGCCGTTGGCATTTCGTGCGCTAACGCCGGGGCGGACCTCTGCTGCTGCCTTTAGACGGTTGGCTTTCTTTACAGCGGTCTGCGCTGCGACCGGCCTGACCCTGCGCTATGGCTTTGCCGATCTTTGGGGGCAAAACTTGTTGGTAACGGGCGCGGGTATCGCGTTTATCTGGGGTGGCTGGATCGGTGTGCTGGCCTACGGCGCCCAAGCCCTGCGGCGGATGGAGCCAGGTATCCGCATGCGGCGCTGGACAGGTGTAATGGGTTCTGTTGGTACAACAGTTCCGTGGTTTGGGCTGGCCAGCGCCAGCCTGCTTGCCAGTTAAGGGGATAACATGCAGACGACATTCACCGATGACCAGCTTAAGGACCCCGGTACCAGACGTGCGAACGAGATATTGCGCGCTTGCGTCCATTGCGGTTTTTGCACGGCAACCTGTCCGACGTATCAGGTGCTTGGGGATGAGCTTGATAGTCCGAGAGGGCGCATTTACCTGATCAAGGACATGCTTGAGAACGAGCGTGTGCCCGACGCAAAGACCGTCAAACATATTGACCGCTGCCTCAGCTGTCTGGCCTGTATGACAACCTGCCCTTCTGGTGTGCATTATATGCATTTGGTGGATCACGCACGTGACTATATTGAGCAGCGCTACAAGCGCCCCTTTAGTGACCGCGCCCTGCGCTGGGTACTGGCGCGCATCCTGCCTTATCCAATGCGGTTCCGTGTGGCGCTTTTGGGCGCCAAAATAGGGCGGCCTTTTGCGCGTTTCATGCCGGACGCCCGCTTGCGGGCTATGCTGGAAATGGCACCTAAGCATATCCCGCCAGTCAGCCGGAATGACGACCCCCAAACATTCGCGCCTGCTGCACCGAAACGTATGCGCGTTGCGCTGATGACAGGATGTGCGCAAAAGGCCCTGAATACGGATATTAATGATGCCACCATCCGGCTGCTGACCCGCTTGGGCGCAGAAGTGGTCGTCGCCGAAGGTGCGGGCTGCTGCGGGGCATTGACCCACCATATGGGCAAAACCAGCGAAAGCCACGAAACCGCTGCCAAGAACATCCGTGCGTGGACACGCGAGATGGATGCAGGCGGGTTGGATGCAATTGTGATTAACACGTCGGGCTGCGGCACCACGGTCAAAGACTATGGCCACATGTTCCGCAACGATCCGCTAGCGGCAGACGCAGAACGGGTTGCCGCAATTGCGCGCGATGTCTCCGAAGTTCTGGTCGAGCTGACGGGCACAGATGCCGAGGGTCGCGCCTGGCAACCGGCGCGCGAGTGGATTGCTGGGACCGATGCTGCACCCCGCACGGGCCGCTCGGTTGAAGGAATGGTTGTAGCCTATCATGCAGCATGTTCGTTGCAGCACGGCCAACAGATCAAAACGCATCCAAAAACTCTGCTGAAAAAGGCCGGTTTCACCGTTGTAGAGCCTTCGGACCCGCATCTATGTTGTGGCTCCGCGGGTACCTATAACCTGATGCAGCCAGAGATCTCTGCCCAGTTAAAAGAGCGTAAAGTCAAAACATTAGAGGCGAAAAACCCTGATATCATTGCAGCGGGGAATATCGGCTGCATGATGCAGATCGGCTCAGCGTCGAAAACCCCCATCGTTCACTCCGTCGAACTGCTTGATTGGGCATGGGGTGGCCCAAAGCCGCCGGCGCTTGATCGTGACGTTACGGAAAGAGACAGCATCCCCCGTTTGCGCTGATATAATTGCCCAACTTTCGCCTTAAGTAATCGGTAGATGAAAGAGGCTGAGGCACTTATCGGGGGATTTGGTTTTGCATCGCTGGCTGGCTATGATTGTTTTTGGACTGTTGCTCGCCTCTGGTGCAGCGGCCCAGGATTCACGTCTTAAACGCCTTGATAACGGTGATGATGCCAAAGCTTGGGAAGCCGTTGGCCGTTTGGATATTGATGGCAAGGGATTTTGCACGGGTACGTTGATCGCGCCAAGGCTGGTGCTGACGGCGGCCCATTGCATGTACAAAAGCGATACGGGTGAGCGTATCGATAGTGGGCACATCGAATTTTTGGCAGGTTGGCGCAATGGACGTGCGGATGCCTACCGTGATGTGTCGCGCGTGGTCGTCCATCCTGACTATGTCTACACTGAAACCCTGTCGTCCGAACGTGTGCGCAACGATCTGGCTCTGCTGGAGCTTGAGCAACCTATCCGCAATGCTTCGATCAGACCGTTCAAAACGGCCGCCCGCCCGCGGACAGGGGATAGTGTTGGCGTTGTCAGCTACGCGCTGGACCGCTCCGAAGCACCCTCTTTGCAAGAAGTCTGCGCGGTTCTGGCCCGACAGGACGGGGTTCTTGTGACCTCATGTTCCGTTGATTTCGGTTCAAGCGGCGCGCCAATTTTTATCGTCGAGGATGGTGAGGCACATATTGTCTCCGTCGTTTCTGCAAAGGCCGAAGTGCACGGGGATCAAGTTTCGCTCGGGACTGCGTTAGGTCAACCATTGGCTGAATTGCGCGCAGAACTGGTTGCAGGCCGTGCTGTTTACCTTGGCGCAAAACCAGGTGAACGGCGCGTTCGCGTGGGTGACGACAGGGCGAATACCGGCGCAAAATTCGTGCGCCCCTAAGGGGCAAGCCGCCCCTTGAAACCTCGAAAACCAATGCCCACATTTGTCGGGTCAGGATGCCTATACAGGGTTCTGGCGCCTACAAATGCGGGCCTGTCCAATGATGGAAGGCTCGGTACGACAATCGCTCACTTATGAGGATGAACATATGCGTAATTTTGATTTTGCACCACTTTACCGCTCCACGGTCGGATTTGACCAGATCGCCAACCTGATGGACCGCGTGCTAACTGCCGAGACAACCCAGCCTAGCTATCCACCTTACAACATCGAAAAGCTTGAGGATGACGCCTACCGTATTTCCATTGCGGTGGCAGGCTTCTCCGAAGCTGATCTAAGCGTTGAGGTGCGTGAGAAGTCGCTGATCGTTTCTGCCCGCAAAGCAGACGATGAAGACGGCAAGACGTACCTGCACCGTGGTATTGCAACGCGCGCTTTTGAGCGTCGATTCCATCTGGCTGACCATGTCGTGGTGACCGGAGCTACCCATACTGACGGTATGCTTCACATCGAACTGGAGCTTCAGGTTCCTGATGCGTTGAAGCCGCGCCAGATCCAGATTGCGTCTAACCCGCGCGCGATCGGTAAGGATGTCGTGGACACAGCTGCCGTCAATTAATTAACGGCTACTGGATGTTTGAAAGGTCCGGCGCATTTCAGCGTCGGACCTTTTTTGCTTATACTTCTGGCATGTTTTCCGATCTCATTGACTGAGACAGGAAGCCTAGGCTTTCCATTTTTAGGTCTTTAACGACGGCTTCACGGCCAATAGCGTACCACCGCTCGCTGACATCAACTCCAGTAGATTGACCGACAGCTTTGGTGGGCCACGTGAGTGGGGTTATTGGCGTGTCGGGCGCGTTATGCCGCACCGGACGTGGTGCTGCGATACGTTGATGTGGCTCATGGTCGGGGTTGATGATGGCGATGAATGCGCTGATATGTTTCATGATGCCGCTCAGGAAATGCGGTCCCTGTTTCACCAAGCGAATTCTACCGATCATACTTCGATTGGGCGGTCACAATCCAACTTGTCCAAGTCGGTCTTGTCATCATCTGATTGCACGATCAAATTCGCGCAACCTTAGGATACCCGTGTGCCGCCGCACCATGTTTCTTTAAGAACAGGTGTTCCATCAAGTGTCGCAAACCGGATCAAGTCAGCGCGCTGCCCTTCCTGCAAGGAACCGCGATCGGTCAGCCCGACCACCTTTGCAGGCTGTGAGGTCACAGTCGCAATGCCGCGTGGCAGATCATCCCAAAGATCACCCAGTTGAACAGCCGCCATCAGCAATCCGGCCGGTACATAATCGGACGACAGGATATCCAGCCGATCAAGATCGGCCAATTCGGCAGCGGCCACATTGCCTGAATGTGATCCGCCGCGAATAAGATTTGGGGCCCCCATGATTGTAGCGATGCCATGCGCATGGCAGGCATCGGCGGCGGCGACCGTGGTTGGGAACTCCGCTATTGTGACGCCATATGCCTGGCTGGCTATGACTTGTTCAGGCGTGGTGTCATCATGGCTCGCTAAAGCAGCGCCCAGATGCTTGGCGGCTTCAACCGTTGCGGCCTCATGTCTGGTTCCGAATTTCGCCTGAAGGCCATACAGGAAATCGACGTAATCAAGGTACTCTTGATCGCCAAACGTGTATTTGCCGCGCACATAGGTTTCGAACTTCGACAGGTCCGAGAATTGCCGCTGGCCCGGTGTGTGGTCCATCATAGAGACGATGCCGATCCGGTCCTTTGGCGTGAACTCTGCAAATTCGTCCACCAACGTCTCCGAACAGATTTCGGCGCGCAAGTGAATGTGGTGGCTGATCCGCAGCAGGCCAGCCGCGCGCATGCCAAGGATTTCATCCGCCATGCGTCGTGCATATTTTCCGTACCGTTTGCTGGTTCCCGATACGATAGAACCGACGCGGATCGCATCAAAAACGGTTGTGATACCTGTGCCTGCAAGCTCGCGGTCATGGGCCAAAATTGCGGCGCGGTAGGGCCAGTCTACCTTCGGACGCGGAGACAGATGACGCTCCAGATTGTCTGTATGTAGCTCCACCAGACCCGGGGCAAGGAAATCACCGCCCAGATCGACAGCACCCTTGGGCACGTGGCTTCCGTGATCAACTCGGGTAATTATGCCGTCTTTGATTGCCAATAACCCGCGTACGACTTCATCGTTCAGTATCAGGCTCGCGTTGGCGAATATCGTCTGTTCTGTCATATCAGTGTCACGCAAGTTTGGCAGAGTGGACGCTCTGCGAAGGAAAATAGATGTTTGAACGCTACGCAATTTTTTATACCCCAACCGGTGAATTGGCGGACTTCGGTGCCGCTTGGCTGGGGTGGGATGGTGCGCTGGGCTGCGTGATGCCGCACCTTGATATCAAAGATATCGATGTGGCCACGTTGACGCGAACACCGCGCAAATACGGATTGCATGGCACGTTGAAAGCACCATTCCGTCTGGATCAAGACATTGATCAATCCCAATTGGAAAGCGCTGCTGCCGCGTTTGCGATGTGCCACAAGGCATTTGTCATCGGGGAGCTGGAGCTGCGGCACGAAAACGGTTTTGTCGCTTTGCGTCCTGTCGGGCAAACATCCAAGCTGCAAGATTTGGCTGCCGAGGCGGTAAAGGAATTTGATCTGTATCGCGCTCCGCTCAGCGATGCCGACATCGCGCGCCGCCGGAAATCGCGGCTGAGCGCACGACAAGACCAGCAACTGCTCGACTGGGGCTACCCCTTCGTCTTTGATGACTTTCATTTTCATCTCACGCTTACCGGCCGTGTGTCTGCGGATCAGGCGAACAAGGTTATTTCCGCCTTGAAGCCGCGGCTTGACCCCGTTGTACCCGTGCCATTTGACATCGATGCGATCACGCTGATGGGGCAGGATGAAAGCGGGATGTTTCATCAGATCCATCGCTACACCCTCACCGGATAAAGGTGAGCCAATATAACCTGTACTGTTTGATCAATCGCACCGCTATTGTCGATCACACGGGCTGAGATGCCGTCAGGCAGTGCCGTTGACGCGCGAGCCAGCCTGCTTCCTATTTGCGCTACAGTCTCCCTACCGCGGGACGCGAGGCGCGCGGCAAGGATGTCAGAGCTTGCCGTAAGATTGATCACCTCAAAACTGGCAAAGCGATCTTTAGCATTGGTCAGGGCCGCGCGAGAAAGGTTCGCTAGAACATCCTTTCCGTCATGCAGGTGTGCCTCGACCGAGGCTGGTATCGCGTAGTGCAGTCCGTGCGCCGACCAACTGACCGCAAATTCACCCGAAGCAGAGCGCGCGCGAAACTCTGATTGCGTGACCTCTTCAAAGTATTCTCCGCCCAGCGCACTGGCCCGCGTGATCACACGGCGCGCGAGAACGATGCGCGGGTCGGCGGCGGCTAAGGCCTCCATGACGCTGTCCTTGCCAACCCCTGACGGGCCGACGACCGCAATGAAACGGCCATTCATGATGCCAGACCCGGTGTGAAGCCTGTGACGTCCAACTGCCGGTCGCAGATTTCGTCCCGTGCGGCGTGGTCGTGGAATATCCCGATGATTGCAGCGCCCCGCGCTTTTGCTTCGCCGATCATGGCAAGCACGGTCGCGCGGTTTGCCGGGTCAAGGCTGGCTGTTGGTTCATCCAACAGCAACGCAGGATAGGGGTAGGCAAAACCGCGCGCGATGTTGACCCGCTGCTGTTCTCCACCCGAAAATGTGGTTGGGCTGAGGGACCACAGCCGCTCCGGTATGTTGAGCCGTGCAAGCAGGGCTTGGGCCTTGGCGGTTGCCTCTGTACGATTTGCCCCAGTGGCCAGCAGTGGCTCTGCGACCACATCAAGTGTAGAAACGCGCGGCACCACCCGCAAGAACTGGCTGACATAGCCCAATGTGTGACGACGCAACTGAATGATCTTTCGGGGCGCGGCTGTAGCGACGTCTATGTCTCCGATCAGGATGTTACCTGACGCCGTCAGGTAGTTCCCGTAGATCATCCGCATCAGGGTCGATTTGCCCGCTCCTGACGCGCCCACCAGCGCGACACACTCTCCTGCTGCGACATTCAGGGAAGCATTCTGCATCACCGAAATTTCAGCGGCACCCTGATTGTGCAGGGTGAATGACTTGGATACGTTTTCTATCGTTATCATGGGATCAAACCTGCAAAACAGAAGAAACAAGAAGCTGGGTATAGGCGTGCTGCGGATCGTCCAGCACCTGATCCGTCAGGCCGGTTTCGATCACATGCCCACCTTTCATCACCATCAATCGGTCAGCAAGCAGGCGCACAACGGCCAGATCATGGGTCACGATGATGGCGCTCAGGTTCATCTCCCGGACAAGGCCGCGCAAGAGGTCCAGCAACCGCGCCTGAACAGAAACATCAAGGCCGCCAGTTGGCTCATCCATGAACACCAGCCGCGGCCCAGTCACAAGATTGCGTGCGATTTGTAGTCGTTGCTGCATTCCGCCCGAAAACGCTGTGGGGCGGTCATCTATCCGATCCTCCGTGATCTCCACCCGTCCCAGCCAGTCAATCGCTGAGGCGCGAATATCACCGTAGTGCCGCGCGTTGACCGCCATGAGCCGTTCACCGACATTGCCGCCTGCGCTGACATTCATGCGCAGACCGTCGCGGGCGTGCTGATGGACAAACGCCCAATCCGTGCGGCTTAGCATCCGCCGCTCAGGCTCACTCATTGTTACGGTATCCCGCAACCCGCCCGCGCGGGTATCAAAGCGCACAGCGCCGCGATCCGGCGTCAGATGCCCTGCCAGACAATTGAGGAGCGTGGATTTACCCGAGCCGCTTTCCCCTACGATCCCCATCACTTCACCGGGATAAAGGTCAAACGACACATCGGTGCAGCCAATCCGCGTCCCGTATTTTTTCGCGATATTCTCAACCTGCAAAAGCGGAGTCATGCTGCATCCTCCGCAAATGGAACGCCTTGCGTGCCGGTATGACCCTGCTTGCGCCGCGTGCTGCAATAATCCGTGTCAGAGCACATAAACATGCGCCCGCCCGTGTCATCCACGATTAACTCGTCCAGATAGCTGTCATCAGCGCCGCATAGATCGCAGGCATGATCGGCCTTGGTTGGCTGGAACGGGTAGTCCTCGAAATCAAGGCTGACAACCTGAGTGTAGGGCGGGATCGCATAGATGCGCTGTTCGCGCCCTGCACCGAACAGTTGGATGCCAGCCATCTCAAGCTTGGGGTTGTCGAACTTCGGGATCGGGGAAGGGTCCATCACATACCGCCCTTCAACCTTAACAGGATAGGCATAGGCCGTGGCGATGTCGCCGTGCTGGCTGATGTCTTCGTATAGTTTGACGTGCATCAGGCCGTATTCCTCCAGACTGTGCATCTTGCGGGTCTCAATCTCTGACGGCTCTAGAAAACGTAGCGGCTCGGGGATAGGCACCTGGTAGACTAAAATCTGGTCTGGCCGCAGGTCTTGTTCCGGGATGCGGTGACGGGTCTGGATGATGCTGGCCTCGGCTGTTGCTTCGGTGACTGCCACACCAGCCGTTTTCTGGAAAAAGCGCCTGATAGAGACTGCATTTGTGGTGTCATCCGCCCCTTGATCAATGACTTTGAACGTATCATCCGGCGTCAGCACGGCGGCTGACACCTGCACGCCACCGGTGCCCCAACCGTAAGGCATCGGCATTTCGCGGCTGGCGAAAGGCACCTGATAACCGGGAATCGCAAGCCCTTTGAGAATCGCACGGCGGATCATCCGTTTGGTCTGTTCGTCCAGATATGCGAAGTTATACGCGCTCATTGCATCGCCCCTTCTTTGACTTTGACGGATGCGTTTGCATCTTGTGCCTCGCGGCGCAGCTTGCGGATCAGCTCCAGTTCTGACTGGAAATCGACATAGTGAGGCAGCTTGATATGCTCCAGAAATCCCGTCGCCTGAATGTTGTCGGAATGGTAGAGAACGAATTCCTCATCCTGCGCAGGCGCGCCCAAGTTGTCTTCGCCCAGCTCTTTCCAGCGCAGGGCGCGGTCTACCAAAGCCATCGAAATTGCCTTGCGTTCGGTCATGCCAAAGACCAATCCATAGCCGCGTGTAAATTGCGGTGGCTCCGATCTGGAGCCTTTGAACTGGTTGACTGTCTCACATTCGGTGACGGTGATTTCCCCGATGTCGATCGCAAAGCCAAGCTCGGGGATGTCCATCTCAACGGCAACCGTGCCGATCCGCAGCTCTGCCACAAAAGCATGGTTGCGGGCATAGCCCCGTTGAGTTGAGTAGGCCATGCCAAGGATGAACCCTTCATCTCCGCGTGTCAGCGACTGAAGACGTAAGGCACGACTTGCGGGCAGTTCCAGCGGCGTTCGTGTCAGGTCGGGCGGTGTTTGTGCGCCCTCTGGTTCGCTTTGGATCAGATTTTCCCGGTCGAGAAATGACATGATGTGTGGCGTTGCGGCTTGCGTCGGTTCGGCGTGAGGCACTTCGGCTGCTTCACCATCGGCAGCCAGTTTGAAGTCCAGCAGGCGGTGGCTGTAGTCGAATGTCGGCCCCAGAACTTGTCCCCCAGGGGCATCCTTGAAGGTGGCAGAGACGCGCCTGTCACAAGCCATGCTTTCAGTCTCGACCGGAGTTGATCCACCAAAACGGGGCAGGGTGGTGCGATAGGCGCGGATCAGAAAGATCGCTTCGATCAGGTCGCCGCGTGCCTGTTTGATCGCCAACGCGGCAAGATCGGGATCGTATAGTGACCCTTCGGCCATCACGCGATTAACTGCCAATGTCATCTGTTCGCGAATCTGCGCCACGCTTAATTCCCGCACGGCGGTATCGCCGCGTCGTTCCTCGGCTAGCCATGCGTGCGCGTTATCAATGGCGCGTTCGCCACCTTTTACTGCAACATACATCAGGACACCTTGGTGCTACGCGGCAACGCGGCAAGGCGCGCGCCACTGGTGAATATAAAGTCCAGTCCCAGCGGGAACAGGCGTGCGTTTTCCTGAAAGGCATCTGCCTCCGGCAAAGACAGTTCTGCTTGATCCTTGATCCCCGGTCCGCGCAGCACCGCGCCGGAGTTCGTCAATTGATTCAACTCGATAATCAGCGTGGCGGAGCGGTCAGGGTATTCTGACGTGCCACGCGAAAAGCTGGCCACCGGCAAGGTGTTCCAAGTGCCGATTGCAAATGCAGCGTCTCGCGGATCGACAAGGGGTGCGCCGGTGTGAAATGTGATCCAGTTGCGTATTTCAGCCGTGTTATGGCTGTTGGCCAGAAATACAGGGGTTTCAGGGTCCCACAAAGTCAGGATGAGAGCTCCTGCGGCAATCGAAAGTGGGGCGGGCGGCTGCGCGCCGGTAACGTCAAGAATGTCACCGGGCCGCGCCATAGCGGTCATCACTGCGCGGAATGCATGGGCTGCATCGACGGGTTTATCGGCAAAACCGCCCTCAAGGATAGGGGTATGCATCAGTCTTCTCCTCGCACCATGGTAAAGAAATCAACTTTTGTCGTCGCTGCCTTGGCAGCGCGGGCTTCTTTGCGCGCAGCCATCGCTGTGCGCAAAGGTGTCAGAAGGCCAGCTTCAACAGCCTCCGCTGCGCCGGTTTGCAGCAGGGCATCTGCAAGGGCGGCGCATAGCGCATGCTCTTTGCTACGGCCTTGTACATAGCCATGGCCAACAGTTCCGTCGGCCAATTTCACCGACGCGCGCGTGACAGTCATTTCACCCAGATTAAAGGCAGCACCCACCGCGCCCGCACGGCCACGCACCATGACGCCGCCAATCTCTGGTGCGCGCAGGACGGTATGGTCGGACTTTACCGGCAGCGCTGCCCAAAGCCGCGTAACGTCATCCGCAGGAGATTTTGCCAACAGACCCAGCCAGTCTTTGCGCGCTGCGTTTGGATCGCTCATGATATTCATCTAGACACCTTTCGGAGTTGTCTATACAACTAGACAAATCATAACGGTGGTGCAGATCACTGCCAATCCCCCGAAGTGTGAAGATTTAGTGACATGACCCCGCGCACACCAATTTGGAAAGCAATCGCTGCCTCGATCCGGCACGACATCGCCGAAGGGATTTATGGAGCGGGTGATAAGTTGCCGACCGAGGCAGCCCTTGCGCAAAGATTTGGCGTCAACCGCCATACAGTGCGCCACGCCATTGCCGCGCTCGCCGAAGAGAGCCTTGTCCATTCCCGGCGCGGGGCGGGCGTTTTTGTCGCCACCACACCTACTGACTATCCAATCGGGCGTCGGGTCAGGTTCCACCAGAATTTGCGCGCAGCGGGGCGTTCCCCGGCAAAAAAGGTGCTGTTGCTGGAAACCCGCACGGCTTCTGCCAGTGAAGCGGAAGCCCTTCAATTGCCCTACGGTGCGCAGGTCCATGTCTATGAGGGGCTGTCATTGGCCGAAGGACGCCCCATTGCCCTTTTTCGCAGCGCATTTCCAGCAACACGTTGCACAGGAATTCTGGAACACCTTGGTAACAACCCATCGGTGACCGAGGCGCTGGCGAAATGCGGGGTGCACGACTACACCCGTGCCTCAACGCGCGTGAATGCCAAGCTGGCCACAGCAACACAGGCCTTGCATCTGCAAATAGCCGAGCATGCGCCGATCCTTCGGACGATTGGCGTTAACATAGAGCCAGATGGCACACCGATCGAAGTTGGCCGAACATGGTTTGCAGGAGACAAGGTGACGCTTACTTTGTCCGACACCTAGGATTTCACAAAGCTTGTCTAGAAGGCAGCTGAGGCTTTTCCGATCACAACGGATCAGCCGATTGCTGCTGCTTGTCCTCCATCCGAAGGGATAGCTATTCATAGCGGTCCAAAAATTCTTCGGCACGCAAGGTACGGAAATCCTCTAACGCCGCGCGCAGACGTGGATGCGGCCAATCCCACCATGCCAACGCCAGCAGGCGTTCAGCCACGTCAGGCGCAAACCGCGCCCTGAGAGAGACAGCCGGTATGCCGGCGACAATCATATAGGGGGCCACATCCTTGGTGACGATAGCGCCGCCAGCCACGATTGCGCCATGTCCTATGGTCACTTCCGGTCGCACCTGTGCGCCGTTGCCCAACCACGTGTCATGACCGATTGTGGTGCGGCGTGTGCGTCGGTGTTTGAACCAGTCTGCGTCGTCAGATTCATCGTCAAAATAGTCCGCCGACCGATAGTGAAAGTGATGCAAGCTGGCCTTTTCCATCGGGTGATCGGTTGCTCCGATCCGCACGTAAGCAGCGATGTTGGAGAATTTGCCCACGGTGGTGTTGGCAATGTCGGCGAACCGGTCACAGTAGGAATAATCGCCGATGTGACTGTGAGCAAGTCGGCTGCCGCGTCCGATTTCTGTGTATCTGCCAAAACTTGCATCAGTGATCTCGCAGTCGGGGTGCAAAAAGGGTTTGTCTTCGGTCAGCCTTGCCATCAATGCCCGCCTCCGTCGCCCTTGATCAGCTTGCGCCGTAGCCAGCCTGACAGCGTGTCCATCGACATCACCAGCAAGATGATCAGCACGATGTAGTAGCTCACTTCTTCCCAGTCCTTTTGCGTCGCAATGGCCTGCGTCAGCAGCAATCCGATGCCACCGCCGGTGATGGCGCCAATGATCGTGGCAGAACGGGTGTTGGATTCCAGATAATAGAGTATCTGGCTCAGCAAGACCGGTGTGATCTGCGGGATCACACCAAAGCGGTAGCGCTGCAATGGCTTTGCACCGGTTGAGGCGATGCCTTCGATTTGCTTTTCATCGACGTTTTCTAGGGCTTCGGAAAACATTTTCCCGAATGAACCCGTATCGGTCAGCAGTATGGCAAGGGCGCCAGTCAATGGGCCGGGGCCGAACGCGCGGCTCAACACGATCGTCCAGATCAGCCCGTCTACGCCACGCAGGAAATCGAACACCCGTCTCGCGGTAAAGCGCAGAACGCCCAGCGGTGTGAAATTCCGCGCCGCAAGAAATGCGAGCGGTAGCGCGATGATTGCGGCGCCGAAAGTACCCAGAAATGCCATTAGTAATGTTTCAAGCAGGGCCCAGAAGACATCACCATGGCGCCACATCTTATTGGTCCAGAAATCATTCCAGATGGCGGTAGCCTCTCCGCTCAGGGCCTCTGATGCAAGCTGTGCTGGCCCAATCCCGTAATAGGGGCTGTCGAGCGTGAAGAAGAACAGTTCCCAGCCATAGTCGTATTTGAACACTTCGGCGCGGGCCCGGGTCACCGTTAGGCGGCCTGCTTCGGTCGCGATCATCATCCGGTTTTTCGAGGCATTGATGTACTCTGGCAAATCGCCTTGCGGGAATACCGCATTTACCCCGCTTCCATCCGGGCGCGCTGTTACCGTGCCATAGCCCGGAATGTCATAGCGGACCTCTGCCCCCAAAGTGATCGTATGACCTCGGCCCAGATCAACCGTTGTGACATCTTCGCTTTGGCTTATCCAATCGGGACGCATGCCATCGGGGTACTGCGCTTTGCGCTCCCCCTCGATCGCTATTTTGACCGTACCGTCACGGTTATCCTGCGCGACATGGGTTTTGTAGCTGTAGGTATCAGAGACCAGCGTACGGGCGTTGTTAAGGTTGATCCGGTCCCCCAATCCAGCCATGTCGAAGGACACGAAGATATATGCGAAATAGGCGCATATGATCATCGGCACCGCGACGGCGGTCAGCTTCTTACGGCTAAACTGTGTGACGGTCTGTGCATGCAGCGTTGCGGTGTTCATAGCATGACCTCCGCACTGGGAATGCCATGTGTCAGGCGGTTGCGCATCATGCTCGATAGCTGATCAACAATAACAATTGTGAGGAAGAGCAGAATGAAGATCGCTGCGGCTTCGTCGTACTTGCCGACGCCCCAACTCATCGTGTTGCGCAGGTCATAGCCGATACCGCCAGCACCGACAAAGCCAAGGATCGCTGAAGCGCGAATGTTGATCTCGAACCGCAGCAGCGCATAGCTGAGGTAGTTCGGGGCGACTTGCGGCACAACGCCCAGCCACATCCGTTGCGTCCAGTTTGCCCCGACCGATGCCAACCCCTCGACAGGTTTCAGCGAGGCGTTCTCGTTCACCTCCGAGAACAGCTTGCCCAAGGCGCCGATCGTGTGCAGCGCAATCGCGATCATCGCAGGCACAGGGCCGCCGCCAAGCATAAAGATGAGGACCAGCGCGATCACGATTTCGGGCAAGGCGCGCAGGATATCTAGGACACGCCGCAAAGGGCCAACCAGCCACGGTACAGGTGCCAGTCCCCGCGTTACCAATAGTGACATTACCAATCCGATCATGGCCCCCAGCAACGTTGAGGCGGCAGCGATGTTGATCGTCTCAATCAAGGACGGGAAGTATTTGATCAGGTAACCCGGCATCAAATGCGCCCGCTCTATCGCTTCGCTAATAAGCGCGGCCGGAAAATCGAACACATTGCCAAGCCCGTCCCAGAACCCGCCGGCATTGCGGCTGTCAGCCGTTGCAAAACCGGCACCAAGCAGGGCTAGAAACAGCACCAGCATGATGAAATTCATCAACCGTTTGGCTTTCACCTGCGCCAGATAGGCCTTGCCCAATTCTGCGCTGTTACCGTCCCCTGTCACTTTATCCGCCATGATCTATCCCCACACGTCAAATTGCTGGCCCCGGTTAGACCGGAGCCAGCAGATCGTTCTAAAATCGTATCGTTTAATTTGATTTCGCCAGACGTGCCGCGACGATTGAGTCGTAGGCCTCATGCGTGATCGGGTCGAAACCAAGCACTTCACCGCCTGCAATCGCGGATGCGCATTCTGGGTCGGTTTCGCCCATGGTGTCGATGATTGCAGTCACCTTGGCGCGCACGTCTTCGGGCAGCGCGTTGCGCAGAACCACTGGTTCACCCGGGATCAATTTGGAGCGCCAGATCTCCACCAGATCGTTCATATCGACCAGACCAGCATCAACCGCTTTGCGCAAAGCACCGAAGGTATAGCCGTCTTCCCAGTTCCCTTGGCCATCGGTCCATGTGACGCCAGCGGCCACGTCGCCGTTGTTTACTGCAACGATGGTCTGCTCATGGCCGCCAGTGAATTTCACTTCACCAAAGTACGCGCCGCTTTCCATGCTGGCACCGGTCATTGTCGGGATCTCGATGGACGGGATCAGGTAGCCGGACGTGGAGTTCGGATCACCAAAACCGAACACTTTGCCCTTCAGATCCTCAAGAGATGTCACACCGCTGTCAGCCCGTGCAAACCCGATGGAATAATAGCCGGTGGAGCCGTCCGCGTTGACCTTCACAAGAATGGGGGAGGTCGCTTCGGGATCAGCGATATGCACAGCCGCGTAGGAAGACGGGCCCATCAGCGACAGATCAATCGTGCCGCCTAGCAGGCCCTGGATCACGCCGTTATAATCCGCAGGTGCGAACAGCTTTGTCGGAACGCCCAGTGCATCCTCAACAGCGCTGCGCAGACATTCGTTGCTGTTCATACGGTCCTGAGCGTTTTCGCCACCCAGAATACCAATGCGGAATTCGCTGATGGCATGGGCATCGGCATGGGCCGCGCTTGTCAGGGCGGTGGACATAAGGGCAGCTGCGATGATTTTTTTCATCTTGGTCTCTCTTCAGTTGGATAGCACCCCGCGAAGGGTGCGGGGAAAGCAATCGTTTACTGGGCCGCGATGGGCGCGGCGGTAATGGTTTCGATCTCGGTCGATGTCGTCGCTTCGGAAAAGGACGCGTCCGCGCCGTAAATCTCGCGCGCTGTGTCTGTGGTCAGCTCAAAGGGCGTGCCGTCGAACACGATCTTGCCCGCGCGCATGCCGATGACGCGGTCGCAATAGCGGCGCGCGGTATCAAGCGTGTGTAGATTGGCAATCACCATGCGGCCGTCCTGTTCATGAATGTCACGCAGCGATTGCATCACGACTTGGGCGTTCATCGGGTCCAGCGAGGCGATGGGCTCATCCGCCAGAATGATCCGCGGGTCCTGCATCAGGGCGCGCGCAATCGCGACACGCTGTTGCTGGCCACCCGATAGGGCTTCAGCGCGCTTGGGCGCATGTTCAGCAATGCCGAGGCGCTCCAGAATGTCGATCGCGCGGTGGATGTCTTCGTCCGGATACAGATTGAACATTGTCGAGAAAGTAGAGCGGCGGTTCAGCGTGCCGTGCAACACGTTGGAGACCACATCCAGCCGTGGCACCAGATTGAACTGCTGAAAGATCATCGCGCATTGCGACTGCCACGTACGCTTGGCCGCGCCGCGCAGGGCCGTGACGTTGGTGCCGTCAAATTCGATCTCACCCGAAGTCGCATCGGTCAGACGATTGAGCATCCGCAGCAGCGTGGATTTACCCGCGCCGGATCGTCCGATAATCCCGATCATCATCGGCTTGTCGACGGTAAAGCTTGCGGCTTCTACAGCCGTATTGGCACCAAATGATTTTGTGACACTGTCGAAACGCAACATATCGCGACCCCCTTGATTGGGGGTGACCTACTGGTCATTCACTACGCGTTTGTTTCCAATTCAAGAAGGTTTTGTAACAACGCCTGTTTGGTGCTGATAGCGGCGAAAATCAAACTACGTACGATCCGCATAGCGGGTAGGTGTGCAGTTTTTCACATACGCCATGATGCGCGCCAATGTCAGATTTGATTTATTCTACGCCGATATTATCGATTAAACGAACACCCGCCAGCCACGCTGCCGCGAACAACCTCGAACTGGAACCTGCCTCGTTTAGAAGCTTTAGCTGTTGGCTGTCTCGCAGCTCCAAATACTCAATTTCGTGGAAACCGGCAGCGATGATTTTTGCTTTGGCGGCATCAACGATATCCGACATCAAGGCGCCGTCTACCAAAGCAATCCGCATGTCCTCCATCACGTCTGCCAACGCCGCCGCCTTGGCCCGCGCCCGGTCTGAAAGTAACAAATTACGCGAAGACATGGCCAGCCCGTCCATTTCGCGGATTGTGGGGCATCCAACGACTTCGATCGGGATATCAAGATCGGCGGCCATCCGGCGCACGATCTGTAGCTGTTGGTAGTCTTTTTCACCAAAGAAGGCCTTATCGGCAGAGGTCTGCAAGAACAGCTTTGACACGACAGTCGCCACGCCATCGAAATGCCCCGGCCGATGTGCGCCGCACAACATATCTGTCAGGCCGCCAACGGATACATTCGTGGCAAAGCCATCGGGGTACATCTGTGCGCCATCAGGCACATAAATCACATCCACACCGATGGATTCGAGCTTTCTGGCGTCATCCTGTTCGGTTCGAGGATAGTTTTCGAGATCCTCAGGGTTGTTGAATTGCTTGGGATTCACAAAAATAGTGACGATGACGCGGTCACATGTGTCACGTGCGGCACGGGCCAGTGACAAATGCCCCTGATGCAAAGCCCCCATCGTTGGCACAACCCCAATCGTTTCGCCCGCATTGCGCCATGCAGCCGTGCGCACGCGCAGACCTGCCAATGTTGGTTCAATCGGCGCTATCATTTGTTGGGTACTTCATCGGCAAAGACATGTTCCGCTGACGGGAACGACCTATTGCGAACTTCTTCGGCGTAGCTCGCGATTGCAGCCTCTGCGGTTTCACCTAAATGGGCGTAGCGTTTCACGAACTTGGCTTTGAATGCTGTGAACAACCCTAGCATGTCGTCCACCACAAGAATTTGACCGTCACAGCCCGCACTCGCGCCGATGCCGATGGTTGGGATATCCACCGCAGCGGTCACGTCATCAGCCAGAGTTGCCGGCACCTTTTCCAACACGACGGCAAAAGCACCCGCCTGAGTGACCGCATGTGCATCTGCAATCAGGGCATCACGGGCATCTCCCCGACCTTGCACCTTGTACCCGCCAAGCGTGTTTGTTGACTGTGGCGTCAGACCGATATGGGCCATTACGGGAATGCCGCGAGCGACTAGGAATGCAATCGTGTCGGCCATGGAAACACCGCCTTCAAGCTTTACAGCTCCTGCGCCTGTCTCAGACATCAGACGTGCTGCGTTTCGAAATGCCTGTTCAGGGCTTTCCTCATAGGACCCGAACGGCATATCGATGACCATCATCGCAGAGCTTAATCCACGTGCGACAGCCTGCCCGTGCAGGATCATCATCTCCATCGTGACACCCAGAGTTGATGGCAATCCGTGCAGCACCATTCCCACGCTGTCGCCCACCAGAACGAAATCACAATGAGCGTCCATCATTTGCGCCATCGGAGTTGTATATGCGGTCAGGCTGACCAGCGGAGCACCGCCCTTTGCCGCGCGGATGTCATCCGCCATCAGGGCGCGTTTCTTTGCCGTAGCACTCATCAGCTGTCTCTCTGCAATTTTATAACCGGACCTGAATATCAGTGACGTCTCTTATAAGATAGATTCAATCTGTGAAAGCTTGGACTGGCGGATGGCACAGCCCGCATCAAGCAGCCGTTCATTCACAAAAAGCGAATGTCGGCTTTCTGCGCATACCAGACCGGCGCAACATGCCGGAACCATCAAAAGAAATGCCCGCCTGAATTCCAATGGAACCGGCGGGCAATCATATTTTTTCGGCCAAATCAGCTTTGGCCGCGAAAAGCGGTTTAGACGCTCATGCAGATGTACTTCATCTCCAGATAGTCTTCGATCCCGTGGTGGCTGCCTTCGCGGCCCAGACCGGATTGTTTGACACCGCCAAAGGGTGCGACTTCGGTTGAGATCAGGCCGGTGTTCACACCGACGATCCCGTATTCCAGCGCCTCGGCGACTTTGTAGACGCGGCTTAGATCGTTGGCGTAGAAATAGCTCGCCAGACCAAAGATCGTGTCATTTGCCATTTCGATGACGTCATCAACAGTATCGAATTTGAATAGCGGGGCGAGGGGGCCGAATGTCTCTTCCTGCGCCACTTTCATCTTTTGCGTAACGCCGGTGATGATGGTGGGCGGGAGGAAGTTGCCGTCCATCGCGCCATTGGCGCCCAGCACAACGGTCGCACCGTGGGACACCGCGTCGTCGATATGTTCTTTGACCTTCTCGCCTGCGGCGGGGTTGATCAGCGGGCCAAGGTCCACACCGGATTCAAAGCCGTCACCGACTTTCATTTTCTGCACGGCGGCGGTCAGCTTTTCTGCAAAAGCGTCATAGACGCCGGCCTGCACGTAGATACGGTTTGCGCAGACGCAGGTCTGGCCGTTGTTACGGAACTTGCACAGGATCGCGCCTTCGACAGCGGCATCCAGATCGGCATCGTCAAACACGATGAAGGGCGCGTTGCCGCCCAGCTCCATCGAGCATTTCATGACCTGATCGGCAGCCTGCTTCATCAGGATGCGGCCCACTTCGGTCGAGCCTGTGAAGGTCAGCTTGCGCACGGCAGGGTTCTCGCAGAATTCCTTGCCAACAGCAGAGGAAGAGCTGGAAGGCACCACGTTGAACACGCCCGCAGGAATGCCGGCACGTTCGGCCAGAACGCCCATTACAATCGCGCTCAGCGGAGTTTCTGCTGCAGGGCGCGCGACGAAGGAGCAACCAGCGGCCAGCGCTGGTGCGGCTTTGCGTGTGATCATCGCGTTGGGAAAGTTCCACGGCGTGATGGATGCGGCAACGCCGATCGGCTGTTTGATCACGGTAATGCGCTTGTCGCGCTGATGGCCGGGGATTGTTTCACCGTAGACGCGTTTGGCTTGCTCACCAAAGAATTCGATGAAGGACGCGCCATAGGCGACCTCGCCCTTTGCTTCGGCCAGCGGTTTGCCCTGCTCGGCGGTCAGGATGGCGCCCAGATCGTCCTGGTTCTCCATCATCAGGTCGAACCATTTGCGCATCACGGCAGCGCGTTCCTTGCCGGTCCAGCTTGCCCATTCTTTCTGGGCGGCTTCGGCCTGTGCGATGGCTCCAGCCACCTGTGCGCGGCTCAGGTTGGCGACTTTTGCCACAACGTCACCGCGGGACGGGTTGGTCACATCGAATGTCCCGTCGTCACCGTCCACCCATTTTCCGCCAATATAGGCACGGGTTTCCAGCAGGCTGGGGTCTTTAAGAATGGATTTCAGATCGGTTGTCGAAGCAGTCATGATGCGTTCTCCTAGAATTTCTTAGTGGCACCCAAACCAACTCCCAGTATGATTGTCCAGTTCACATTGAAAGGAACGACATCATGAAGCTGGATGATGCCTATGCCAACGCAGCTTATATCAAGGACGCTGACGCCTATCCACAGCGTTGGGAGGAGGCCGCGAAATCTTTCCGCGACAGCCTTGGTGCGCGGGCACAAGAAGGGGTCTCTTATGGTCCGTCAGAACGTCAGGCCTTTGATTTCTTTCAACCCGAAGGGGTTGCGCGTGGCACAATGATCTTTGTGCATGGTGGTTACTGGAAGGCCTTTGATCGATCAATCTGGTCGCACTTGGCTGCCGGAGCGCTTGCGCGGGGGTGGGCCGTTGCAATGCCAAGCTATGATCTTTGCCCTGATGTGCGTATCTCAGAAATCACACGGCAGATCGCGGCGGCTGTGACACGAATTGCCGATCGTACCTTCGGGCCATTGGCGTTGGCGGGCCATTCTGCTGGTGGCCATCTGGTGTGCCGCATGACCGATCCGCTGATTCTGCCCTCCGAAATCCGCGAACGGATCAAACAGATTGTCGCAATTTCTCCGGTCGCGGATCTGGCCCCGCTCATGGATACATCCATGAATGAGGTGCTGCGCATTGATGCGGCAGAAGCGCAGGCAGAAAGCCCTGTGAATATGCAGCCCCCTCACGGCCTTGATCTGACCATTTGGGTTGGCGCCGATGAGCGGCCGGTGTTTCTGGAACAAGCCGAGCAATTGGCCCGTGGCTGGGGCGCGCGGCGTGTGGTGGAGGAAGGCAAACACCATTTTGACGTGATTGATGGCTTGATGGACCCCGAAGGCCCGATGGTTAAGGCGCTCTTGGGTCTTAAATAGAGGCCTGCCATACAGCGGTGTGGGCTGTTCAGCCTTTCCTTTAGGGCAGTGTTTTGTAAAACTCTGGCAATAGACAGGCTCAGGGGATGTAAATTCGATTTACATTCCATATATTCAGACAAAGACCCATTCACACGGAGTATCCAATGGCCAATCTCGACGCGCAGGTACGCGAATCCCAGGAACAGGTGGCGGAAGCACAAAGCAAGATCGCCGAGCTGACCAGCCGTATCGAAACGGCTCGCGCCAAGCTGAAGACCGGAGATGCAGCCGAGATCGACATTGAAAACGCTTCGCTTGAAGATGTTCATGCCCACACAGAGGTGATGAACGCCAACATTGCAGAGCTGATCATGGGGCTGGATGATGTGACGGCAGGCTTTTCGCGTGACTTCGACGAGATGCGATCAAAGACCGGCTGGGAAAGCGTCGTGGGCATCTTCTCATCTGCGAAGGCCGACAGCATGCGCCAAGAGCGGGTCCGGTCGGCATCCATTGACGACAAGCTGCAGGACCTGATCGCCAAGTCTGATACCATTGTGCAACTTCTGGAAGGTCAGTTGGCCGTTTTGGAAGAACAGAAAACCAAAGTCGAAGGCAACCTGACTGAAACCTTAAGCGACCGCGAAATGACCGTGGCCGAGCTTGAAGCCCTGCGCAATGACATCGCGGATATGGACCCCGAGATCATCAAGCTGGAAAACGCCATCGCGTCAGAGACGGACGCGGCAAAGCGCACCGCGCTGGAAAGCCAGCTGGCAGAGGCAAACAGCCGCTACAATGCCATGGTGCAAGAGGAGCAGGTCAAGCTGGCCAAGTCCCAGACGCTTGAGCGCTATATCGACAAGGGCAAGACGTGGGTAGACAGTCTGCAGAACCAGGCGGCCACGCAGATGGTGCTGATCAATAAGCTGCAAACAGACACCAAGCAGCGTGTGGTCCTGTATGATGCACTCACCAAATCGCTGAAGACGGCGCAACAACAAGACGTCGCCCACCGCATCAACGAAATCGGCGTGAAGACGGACCAAGAAGCCCAGTCCGCCATGGCCGGTATCGGGTCAGCCACCAACGCCCGCATGGCGGAGATGATGGAAAAGCATGAAGACCACATGGTGTTCGCGCGTGACGTGCTGGAACAGAAGGCCAAAGCAGACGAACGCTTTGCGCGCCGTTTCCAGAAGATCATCGAGAAGCACGACAGCAATGCTTATGGGGAGTGACCGACAGCGCTGGAGCCGCTTCGATCACATCAAATTCGGGCTCTCCACGTTTGTGCTTGGGGCCATTGCGGGTCTTTGCATTTCGCTCACTACCGTAGGCGGATCAACCTTTAGCACTGCGGTAGGCTGCGGACTGTTTTTATGGCTTGCTCCGCTCTTGTTTGTCGGATGGTTGCGTATCTGCGAAAAGTATTTCCTTCGAGGGTTCTTGATGCCGGTATGGCGTAAGTTGGGGTTGATTTCATGACAGACCCTGCTGCTGATCATTATGATCTGAAAGACACCTTCGCCAGCCGCAGGTATTTTGCCAAATTCCAAGGCATCATGCAGCACATGCTGCGTGTGGCTGGTGTGATGGAGGCCGAGGGGCATTTGACCCGTGATGAGGTCACAATACTCGCGCGCTATGCCGTCAGCCTCACCCACACATTTCAGGCGCTTAGCTGGAAATATCTGTTGGTAGGCCGTGAAACAGGGCGCTTCTTTGGTTCCCTCACCGTGGACGGACGCGACAGCGGCTTTCCCGTCGCGGCAGAGCTGATGACAATGGCCAATGATGCGCAGAATGCGCAGGCGCATCTGTCTGCGATGCCATCGGTCGAGGCGCATAAAGACCAGATGGTCCAGGCGATTCTGAGCGACCGCAACATTCCGACAAAGCTGCAATTCAGTCTCTCACAAAGGCTCTATTATGAGGAATTGCTAAAGGGCGACTTGTTTTGGGTGCGCAACGATCCGCAGGCCGAATGGATAGGCGAGGAGCATGGCCGGCGCTCCTACAGGCTACACTGGGCGACCTATGACAGTCAGGTGAACCTGCCAGTTATCTATATGATGGAAGTCGAGGATTCAGGTCGTGAGGCGCTGCCCCGTGATACCCGCCGTTGGGCGCAGGTACAGGCGCATCTGAGCGCGCAGGCGCTGGGCGGGTTAAAGCTGGTCACCATCGCGCGCGGCTTTGACGAGGACTTTGACGATTTGCACCCCAAACGACTGCGCCGCTTCCATCTTGGTCCGATGTACAGTCACGCTTATACCCGCCAGAACGGCCCGCTGCGCGATGTTCTGGCCCAAGCCAAAGCGCCAGAAGGTCAGGATTGGGCGATGGTCTGGACTGAAGAAGATCTACTGTCGGACCGCGTGATCGAGCAGAAGGCCGGTTGGTTCTCGACCGTGGAGCGCGAGATTTTCGCGCTTGATCCCATGGGCGGGCAGATGCCCGACATGGGGGCGACCAGTACGCAACGCAGCATCATTTTGCCCCAGCGACCTTATCAGGTGCTGGAAGAGCAAAATCCGCCGGGCTTTGCCGGTGTGCGTAAGTTTGTGGTGAGCAGTGCGGGCCGTGTGCTGCAGTATTGAGCAGCGCACCCGCTGCGACCGCGGATTTGGATATTTATGGCCAAAAGAAATAGAGGCCGCCGCAGAATTTAGAGAGGAACGATCATGAGCCAGACGTCCGACCAGATGGAAATGCGTGAAGAGGATATCGCGAAGCATGTAGCCATGGCGCAGTCCCTGATCGAAGGGTTTGACCACGCGCCTCGGATCGGCAAGGCAGTAGATGACGCAACGCCCGAGCGGTCCTCAGGTATCGGTACACGGCGGCGGTTTCGTTCCACCACGCCCGGTTTGGTAACTCAGCGGCGGACGGTGACCGGGGCGGTGCAACTGATTGCGCGGGTCGAGGCGGCGGACGGCGATGATGCGCTGATGTCGCCACTGCAAGCCACCGTCCTGCATGACCTGCGCCGCGCGATTGCGATCGCTTTGGCCGTGGCCGAGAATTTCGCGGATCACGCGGGTCTTGCCGATCTGAAACGTTCCAATCTGGAAGGCGCGCTGCCCCCCGCCCGCAAGACCGAGTTCAGCGAGTTGTTGGCCGCCGAAGCCTTGGTCACGCTGTATGTGTTCGGCAATGCCACCGCCTACCTGCTGTCCTCGCACCTCACGGAAGTGACGGTTGAGGTGGGCGATTTCGATGAGATGCTGACCGACAACGGACAGGTTGCCCTGCACGGCGCATTGTGGGAGCTGGACAGCGACATTGCCGCCCACGCCAGCGATGATGCGCGTCTGGTGGCAACCGTCTGCGCCTTTGCCGAAAGCCTAATGGAAAAGGTTGCGCTGCGGGCCACCACCGCGCCGCGGCTAGAGGCGTTTGCCGCTGCTGCATGGCACGTTGATGCAGATGATTTCACGGTGCGCGGGTTCTCTCCTGCGTCCAAGGCGAAATCGACGACCCTGACGATGAGCTTCAAAAAACCCAACGAGGTGGTGGGTAACCACATCGCGAAATACCAATCCATGAAGCTGGCGAAGATGCTCATGGCGTATGATTTTGATCGGCGCCTGAACCCCTTTGCCGATCTGGGCGGGTTCATCTTTACCTTCATGGGTGATGGCGCACCGGGCACGGGTAAAACCACGCTGATCCAGATGATGGCTGGACTGATCTCGGAATACTGCCGCAACGCGGGCTATCCGTTCCGCTACCAGAACCTGAGCACGGATAACATCGACAGTTATCAGGGCAAATCCGGCCAGAACGCCAAGGCGTTTATCAACAACATCATCGACCCGTCTGTCATCGGCTTTGGCACCATCGACGACATTGACCAGCTTGCGGGCAAGCGCGGCGATCGCCAGTCCTCTGCCGGTCAGCTGGAAATCACCGCTGTGCTGATGGAAAGCTTTGCTGGCGCGAATACGGTCGTTCGCGGGAACTGCACCTTCGGCATGTTCTCCAACTACCCCGAGAATGTGGACGATGCCCTGCGCCAACGCGCCGGTGCGCGGTTCCTTGTCGACGGGCCGCAAACGCGGGAGGATTACGTTGATATCCTGTACCTGCTGATGGGCAAAAACCACGACATCCCGCTGGGTGATCACCAAGCGTTCGAAGCGCAAGCGATCAAAAAGGCCGTCGCCGCCAGCTTTGCAGGCCACGCCAAACCGCACGAAGCGGGGCTGCTGGAGGTCTATAACGCCGTGCAATCCAAGATCGGCGCGCTGGACACGATCAACAAACTGGGCACGTACCTGAAAGCGATCCAAGAGGCCGACCCGCGTTTCACAGGCCGCGCGATCAAGAACATCACCGACGCGGTCAAAGTCCGCGCAATGGATTTCGAGCTGCCCGATGAATGGATGGAGCAGCCGGACCTGTTCCTATTCAAAGACTACGACACCAAGAAAGCGATGATCGAAGACATGCGCCAGCCCATCACGGTGGAGATGGTCGTGCAAGAGATCAACCGCTACGCGGATTCAGAGTTCCGCTATGCTGATAAGTCGGATGAGGTGGCGATTGAGAATATGGTCCGCGACTTTGGCCGGAATGAAGAGGCTAAGAAGCGGTATTTGGGGGGTGAGCGTGGATAAAGAAAGGCTCCAGTTTAGCGTTTTCCGTGTAATTGGTCGGATATCTCAAAGCGCAACCTTTGTTTGCTGTTTTTACTTTGCTGCATTTGGCTCAGTGGGTCGAGCCATGGCTGAGGGCGATTATAACTCCATGGGCCGACTAGGTTACGTCTACTGGGACTGTGCTTCTTATGGATTTCTTTTGAAGGAGGCGCCTCCCTCAGCTACAAAGTTGTTCGAGGCAGGCTACGAGAAATTAAGCCACTTTTTGGATGCCAAGAACGATGGGCACTTGACTAATGAGAACACTAATCGTGTTCCGATTGGACTATCATTTTACTATGTCTCAGGGCCAAGTCGGGATTTTTCGCTTGGATATATGTGGTCAAAGTTTGCCGAAGCTGCGTATGAAAAAACATGGGTTGAACTTGAGAAGCCTGATTTTGACAGTCAGCAGGAATTGCAGGAAGCGAACGCAGCAAGTGAATTCCGAGATAAAAATTGTGAGTTGCTTATACCATGAACCGCCTCATCCGCGCCGGCCTGATGTTCGGCAACCTTTTCCATGTCTCCTCGCCCGCTTTGGTGGAACGGTATAACCGTGCGCTGCATCACCTGACGGAGAAGCGCACCAAACTCACGGACTTTTACATCGACATCTCCGGCTACTCGCCCGAGATCGGGGATGAGATGGAGGACCCGCTCTACCTCAACCACAAGGGCGTGAACCGGCAGTTTATCTTGCTGAGTGTTGAACAACGCATGTCGCCCCTGTTGAACGCGCAATTCTCGACCTCCAAGACGATCTTGCAAGACTTCATCGCGCAGAACGAGGCGGCGCTTTTTGCGCTGACGGCCAAGGATGCCGTGGCGGGGGAGTTGGTGAATTCCGTCTATGATGTCTCCACCCCTGCGCGGCTGTTCGATATCCGGCGCATCACCATTGATGCCGACACCACTGGCGGCACGGCCAAGGACGCGGCCAAGCTGGCGGATATGGTCGACCGCTTCCGCGAGACGGAAGATGGCTGGTACGACGATGTGCTGATCGCCGATATGATCGCGCTGGCAGGTAAAACCGGCGATGTGGTGCGCAATCCGGTCAGCCTCAAAACCATGAGCTTTGATCAGCGCAATTTCTGGACGGCGCATTTCGGCGGCCTTTATGTGTTCCAGGACGTTGAGCATCCTGCGGTTATCGCCCCTGCGGGTAAGGACGGTCTGGACGATTTGCCGCTTGAGCATGTGTTCAATGCCAAGCAGCGCAATCACATCGCCAAGTTCTTTCAGCTGAACGGTTTGACCGAAACGATCCTGGAGGCGCGGGGGATCAAATCCGCCACTATTCTGCGGCAAAAGATGGATTTCATTCTGATTGACGCGGTGGCGGATCAGGGAGTGGACCTGACGGGTCTCACCCGTGGTGATCTGCGCCGCCTTGCGCGCCAGCACAGTGACAAGTTGCCGGCAGAATTTCACACGCTGGGTCAACTGGTCAACTGGGCCGAAAACGGCGGCGCGTTCCCGAATATCACCAGCGCCAATCCAGTTTATTTCTACACTCTGCGCGCGGCTGAGACGCCCGACGCAGAGCTGGTGAATATGCTGCTGGCCGAACTTGCGCCCAAGGACATCCGCCAGCTGTTCATCTGCCACAAGGAGCTGTTCTACGCGACCTATGCGCGTTGGCCGGATGCGAAAAAGGCCTATGTTGCTGATTTTCTTGAACGCGAGTACCTTATGGACAAGGCTGGTGTGCGGGATGCGCTTTTCGGACATGAGCCCGCGCTAGAGGTGCCGCCTCTGCCGCGCAGAGGGAAGAAACCGCCCCCCGTCCCGGACCGTATTGCGGCGGTGGGTCCCTGGGGCGCAGTGAAGAGGAGATAGGAAATGCTGGCACTTGCCCGCCTCATGGTCGTCGGATTTATCGTTTTGACGGTGATCTATGTCTGCCTGTCGCTCTATTCCCGCTCTGTGCGCAAGGGAAAGCTGCGGCGTGAATGGCTTGAAGGCCCCCAAGACCAGACGCTTGATGCGTTTTTGGATGAAGGGCTGGAGGAATATGACAAATCCTTGCGGCGCAAATTGATCCTGTCGGTCTATGTTATTCCTGTGATCCTTGTGTCAGTGGTCATCTACCTTACAAATTTCGCCTGAGAGGGTTTTACATGCTTGGTCTTCTTCGTTGGACATTCTGGATCACCGTTTGGGTGATCGTTGCTGCGTTCTTCCATTATACCCTACCGCAGGTCGATATCGTGCGGATCACTGATACTTATGAAAAGCGGATTGATCCGGGTGAGAATGCGCTGTTCTGGGCGCAGGCGGATGTGGGGACCGATGGCACACTGTCCAACCGCGATGTGTTCTTCATTCAGTCGCGCCGCGTGAAAGGCGATGTGATGGTGTACCGCAACGAAGATACGGGTTGGGGCTGGCCTCCGTACTTCAAGTTCGACACGTCCAACCTGCAAGCCGAGGCTGGCGATCTGGCCTCAACCGAAGCCGCGCCACGCTATGTCGCGATAAAGCATTACGGCTGGCGGAACGAGTTTCTGACGATCTTCCCCAATGCCATCTCTGTACGCGCTGTGGACGGGCCAGATGCATCAAAGGGTATTCCGTGGCTGAATATCATCATTCTGACGCTGTTTGTTGCGCTGATTTACGGCATCTGGGTGCGCTGGCGCCGGTTCCGTATGGCGCGAATTGATCCGACGATGGAAGCAATCGAAGATGATTTTTCCGATGCCACGGGTGCCGTAAAGGGCTGGTTCGGATCATGGCGCAAAAAGCCCTGAGGCAGGCGCAGCGGATGTGCCGCGCCTGATTGGTGAGGTTCAGCTTTGTGGCTGAACCATCCGCCCCATACGGCGACCACCCAGTATATGTACATGCAAGTGTGGCACTTCCTGCACGCCATGATCGCCTGCGTTGCTGATCATGCGAAATCCTTCGCCAGCATCCAGTGACACACCTTCCATCTTGCAAACTTGTGCGATGGCGCGGGTGTAATCGACAATCTCGGCGTCAGATGCTTCGACAGCAAAGTGGTCGTAGCTCACGTAGGGGCCTTTGGGGATGACCAGTACATGTGTGGGTGCTTGCGGATAAAGGTCGCGGAAGGCCAGCGCATGCTCTGTCTCTAACACGGTGTTATTCGGGATCTCGCCGCGCAGGATTTTGGCAAAGATATTTTGATCGTCGTAGGCGTAAGCCATCTTGTAGGCTCCTTAATCGGAAAAGAGGTAATCGGTGCTGGTGATTTCATGCGCCTTCTCGCCGCTCACGCCAAGAAACTTTGCCAACTCTCCGGCATTTTCCTCGCTTGAGGCCGTCTCGCGGATGCGGCAGTGGTTCTCAAACTGGGCGTCACGGATGGCATCGCTTTCAAAAACCATGTCGTTGCGAATGGTCGGGAGCAACCGGTCCAGCGTCTCTTGTGAAGTCTGCTCACCTGCAAGGCCAACACGCATGGCGTGACCGGTCAGGTATTCGTCCGTGAAGCCACACTCGATCTCTAGGATGCGTGTGGTCGACCGGTCGGCGGCGAAGTCTTCCAGTAGGTCGAGGTTGCTTGGGTCCATGCAGACAATCAGGCGATCTGTCTCAAAATAGTCAAACAGCATGCGCATCAGCGCGCGGCGGTGGCGCGTTCGCTTTCCTAGCGTCTTTTCAATGCCACCAAGGGCGGGCAGGGGGGTGTCTTCTTCGTTAAAGACGTATTCGATTGCGGGTACATTTGTGGTCTGGCGAATGCGTTCCAGCACACGTTTGGCCACGTGCCATTTTTTACATACGACAATCAGCAATTCCCGCTCACGTCCCAATGTGCTTTCGGTTTCCCAAAAACGTGTCGAAAAGCGGCGCCCGATGCGCCCGCGTCCCGTCAAGAATTTGAACAGGCTCCGACCCTCGTTGCTGATCTGAAACCGCACGCCCTGTGCGGAATAAAGCAAACCCAATCGGCGCTTGAGGTCCAGTGCATCAGGGCTGATTTTGCGCGCGAACAGATAGTCCTGACTTAGCAGCAGATCATAGTGATCATTGTAGAATGTCACCGGCATTCCGTAGTCTGTGAACATCAGGAAGGTTAAGGTGCGCGGACGGATTTCAGTCTCGGGTACCAGATGGCGCACAAGGGTTTGGAAAAAGGTCTCATCTGGTATCCAGGTGCTCCGGAAGAACCGGATCACATCGCGGCGTTTTTTGCAAAAGTCCAAAAGCGCTTCGATCGTCTGGCGGCGCAGGCACCACCACTGACTGCCGATCTGGACCTGAATATCTTTCGGAATTTCGCGGGTGAGACCAAAGCGTTTCTGGAACTCGAACATCGCGTAGAATAGTTTCTTTTGGGTTCGCTCATTGAACCAATGGCGGTAGATCAGTCGTTCTTCAGTCCAGCCTGTCTTGATCCAGTCACTTTCAAAATAATCGAAGCTCTCGATGAAATCGGCGTCATTATCATCGAGAAAGCGGTGGGTGTATTCGGCCGATTTGATGGCCATGCAATCGCCTGACAGCATGTAAAAGTGCGTTGCACGCGGGAACGCCTGTTCAGCGGCCTCAACCGCGTAGAGGGTTGCCTGCACCAAGGACCATTCCCCCCAGCCACAGCGGATACGTTTGGTGGCGTAAGTGACATTGGGATTGTTCTCAAGCGCTTTGATGATAGCTTTGTAGTGGGCCGGATCGGCGCTCGCGTCAAAGTGGATGGACATATAGTCACCCACAGCTGTCAGCCGCTCCGCCTGCTTGATGATGGCGTCCGGGTCTTTGTGACACAGAAGTATATAGGCAATTTTTGCCATTCAGGAACCATTCACCGTATTTATGCTCGATTGTTTATATAGATAATGATGAACACTCATTGAATAAACAGCAATTATTTGCTTTTGTAGATCAAAAGCTGCTCCAAGAAGCGGCCCGAGCAGTATGAGCAGGAGTGGTGCAAGATGGGTTTTCCCGGAACATGGATGACCGAAAGCGAAAGTGTCGTGTACCGCGTGGTGCCCAAATGCGCGTGTTCGACCATCGGCCAGATCATGTATTATTCTGATCATGGTGAGTTTTTCGACGGCGATATCCATGATGCTAAGGGTGGTATGCACAAATGGGCCTTGGACGAAAGTCAGGACGCCATCGCGCGGAACGTACAGAACCACAGCTCTTATTCTTTCACCTGCGTCCGCAATCCCTACACTCGAATTCTAAGTTCTTTCTTCGATAAAATCTGCGGTATCCAGCGCAATGGTAAACGGTACCGTGGCAATTTGGTCCCACTTCTGATCCAGAAATACGGGATTGAGGTTGGCGGAGAGGACGGAAAGCAAGAGTTCGACCAAATCGCAAGCTTCCGCCGTTTCTTACTGTTCACCCGTGATACCATCCGCTGGCGTCGCCCGATGGATCCGGACATCCACTGGTCAGCCATGGCGGGCCACGTCAGCACCTTCATCGTGAATGGTGGCACCTATGATAAGATCGTGTGGACCGAAGCCTTTAACGAGGGCATGCGCGATGTGCTGGATGCGGTTGAAACGCCTCATTCTATCGACCTGACAAAGATCCCCCGTTTTAACGAAAGCGAAGGGCACGGACCAAAGCGCGCTCATCCGGTCGAGGATTACTTCGACGATCTATCGATGCATCTGGTCTATGAAATCTACAAACGTGATTTCAATCTCTTCAAATACGACTTCGAAAACCCCGCCAACAAAATGCCTATTGGCGAGATCGACCTTGATGAGGTTCACGCCAAGCTCGGCGATTGATCTGTTACCAGCTGGTTAATTTTTCCACTAAAATTCAATGGGATGTTTCGTGCGCGAAACATCCTGTTTGGCGTGTCTGGACAATTGCGGTGCTCTTCGCTCTAGTCGGCGCAGATAATTAACCACCGCGAAAGATACGCCTTATGGATTATGTTTTCCCCGCCCCTCCCCAGGCAAGCCTTGCTGTGCAGGGCAGCGATGCACGCTTTCCCGTGCGCCGGATTTTCTGCGTTGGTCGCAACTATGAGGCGCACGCGCGCGAGATGGGCAATGATCCAGACCGCGAGCCCCCTTTCTTCTTTACCAAGCCGGCCGATGCAGCCTGTGATACGCCCTGCACGCTGCCTTACCCGTCACTGACCAACGATCTGCATCATGAGATTGAATTGGTGATTGCGATCAGCAAAGGCGGTTCGAACATCGCTCCGGCTGATGTGATGGATCATATCTGGGGCGCATCAGTGGGCATTGATTTGACCCGTCGTGATTTGCAGGCCGATGCCAAACAGACGCGCCGTCCGTGGGACTGGTCCAAGGCATTCGATCTCTCTGCGCCCATCGCACCGATCAAACCCATCGCTGATGTGCCCAGCCTGACGCAGGGCCGCATCTGGCTCGCGGTTAATGGAGAGGTTCGGCAGGATGCTGATATCGCTGATCTGATTTGGTCGGTTGTCGACCACATCGCCACCTTAAGCGAAGGTATGACACTGGCCCCAGGAGATTTGGTCATGACTGGTACGCCCGCCGGTGTGGCAGCCGTAGGTGAAGGGGACGTGATGACCGGCGGTGTTGAAGGCATCGGAGAGCTTCAAGTTACCATCGGCCCGCGCGCGTAAGGCGCGCAGGCACTTGGCCTTCAGTGGCGAGGTTCCGGGCCCCAATTGTTCGGACCTTCCTGCGATTTCGTGCAGTAGAACACGATCAGCACAATCCAGCCGATGACGGGTACCAGTACAATCAGGAACCACCAGCCGGTGCGCCCGATGTCATGCAGGCGCCGGATTCCCACGGCAATGGACGGTAGGAACGTAGCGAGAGAAAGCAGCAGATTGACAGGCCCGCTGTCACCCAAAGTGAGCATCCCGTCGATAAGCGCTGCGCCAAAGCTCAGCACAATCATCCAAAGGGTCCACCACCAGTATTGAGAGCGGGTGGAGCGGGTTCTGAAATCCACGTAGCGGGCAAAGCCGTCTTTGAGGGCACCAAGAAATGTATTGGCGTCCGCACGGGCCGGGTCTTCGTGGTCTCCCATCGGGGCGCGCGGCGGCAATGCGGCCATTTTTTCGGCGCCGCCGGCCCTGCCATAGGGCAGCCAGTCATCCATGCCCTCTTGCCAGACCAGCGTATCGCTGCGGATCGTGCCGGTTTCTACGAGAGCGTCAAATTCGCTCTGGGTTATGGGGCCGTTGGACGCCCCTTCAGTCGCATAATACCATTCAGTGCTCATATCAGGCCGAACCTTTTCTTAAAATCAATGTGGGCAACCTAGCTGTGCTTGGGCTATGCCGCAACGGTCTCAGCCCTGCTGGGCTGCCAATGTTCGCGCCGCGCGTGCACGCGCTTCTTCTGCCAGTTCCGGCAAGCCGGATTTGGCGTACACGTCGCCCAGCATCAGGTTCAGCGGCACGCCGTCGGGATCGTATGTGCGGCGCATCTCCAACACTTGCTGCGCGCTAGAGGCCCGTCCATCGCGGACCAGTGCGTCCAGATGGATTTGTTCGAACAGATCGCGCTGGGCGTGGCTGCCACCACATTCGGCCATACGCGGCAAGGCGCGGGAGAGGTTGTGTATCGCGGCGTCCCAGTTGCCCTGTGCATGCGCCATGATTCCTATAGCGGCAGGCAAGGCGACATCGCGCCATGCAACGTGGTCGTGCTGGCTTTGATCGGCGGCGCGTTCCTCAATGGCCTGCATCAGGTCATTTGCTTCGCTGTGCGCCGTCCGGGCGAGGGCATAAAGGTATTGCAGAGTGAGGAACGGGTTGACGGTATCTGCACCGCGCAGGGCCACATGATCTGCCACATCGGCCCAGCGCGGGCCAACGTCCACACCTGCAAACTCCATCCGAGCCAACAGTGAGGTCGCGCCGACCTGATCCTGAGAATACTCCTTGGCCAGCCCCCAGACATGGGTGTCATAGGCTGTACGAACATCATCGTGGCGGCCAAGGCTCAGGTAGAACAGCGCCAGATGCCACCAGTTGTGGCTGCGCATAAAGCTGTTGAGCCCGTTCCAAGTCTCGGCGACGCTTTCCATAAACGCGGCGCCCTCGGCCACGCGCCCTTGGGTCAGCATCACGTGGGCGATGGCATGGTGGGCCCAAGCATCATCATGTTGCAGGGACATCGCGTGGCGCGCGGCATCTTCGGCGCGATCCAGCAGGTGACATTGCTCATAACCAAAGGCAATCATGCCGTGGGCATAGGCGATGTCTTCTGCCTCTGGCAGCGCTTTCAGCGCCATGCGCAGCATCCCTGCCGCATCGCCCAGATTGAATAGATGGTATTGCGCCAGCTTGAGCATGGCCATATCGCGCGGAAAATCTGTTATGATCTGGTCGCAAATCTTGAGCAGTTCAGGGATGTCGTTGTTAACCCACGCTTCGGTCGCAGCAACGACACGTGTTTCGCGCGAAGTCACACCCGCTTTCGCTGCTGTTTGTGCGCGCGCCAGATACGGGGCTGCTTTTTGCGGGGCGACAGGAGCTTCCAGAAACATCCACAGCATGGCGGCATAGGCATTGGCCAAGGCGCAATCCGGATCGGCATCTGCTGCTGCGATGATGTTTGTCGCCTTGGGCTGATAGCTTAGAAATCCGTGGATAAAGTCATTGATCCCGCTCAATGTCGCGGCGTTGGGGCAGGTGAGGGAGAGGCCGTACAGGTCTTTGGTCATGGTTTGGCCTCCTCATGCAGTTTCGTAAAGCGCAACAGATTTGCCGCAACCGCATCAGGCGCATCCCAATGAATGGAGTGACCGGCCGCTTCAATTAAAACGGCAGGAAGATCGCCGAGTGTTGCTCGCGCAAGCTCTACAGGTAGAAGCAGGTCATCGGCTGCCAAAAGCGCTTGCGCGGGGCAGCGTAAGTCTGTTGTTGCATCGGGCGTGTACCCATCAAGAGCGGCTATCTGGTGGCCCATCGCTTCGGCGCTTTGCGCGTGGGGATACGCCAGCGACAGGGCCACTGTCTGTTCCACCATGCCGGGCGTCTCAAAGAGTGATGGGCCAAAGAGCCATGGAAATAGCGCGTGCAGCCACATTTCCGGTGCGGCGTTGCTTTGTCTGATTGCCAGCAGTGTTTTGAACAACAGGACGTTACGTTCTAGCCGCAAAGGCGCAGACGCCGCGAGGGTGAGCGTCTTGACCCGCTCGGGCGCAGTGCAGGCAAGCCGCATGCCGATCATGCCGCCCAGCGAATGACCCATGACGTGCGCAGACCCAACGTTCAAATGCGTTAGCAAAGCTGCGCAATCATTTGCGAAATGCGTAACCGATGCAGGCGCGTCCCATGGGGTGGTCTGGCCAGTCGTGCGGTTATCAGGGCGGATGATGTTGAAATGCGGCTCTAGCAACGGGATCAGGGGCGCCCAACTGGCGCTATCGCTCATCATACCGGCGATCAGCAACAGCGTTGGGCCGTTGCCTGACCGCTCGTAGTGCAGGGCTATTCCGTCATGCTCAAAGATCGGCATTGGCAGTTCTCCAGCATGGGATCACGTCGCCCTCTTGCGGGGTTGCGGCATATACTGCGCGGGCAATCGCGCGGCTCAGGCAAAGTGCGGCGGCGTGGCCGGTCATCAAGACGTCGGCGGCCGGTTTCGCCCCTGTGGTCAGGGCAAAGACCAGATCGCCGTCGTTCGGGGTGTGGGCGGGCACGCATGCGCGGGCGATACCGTCATGCGCTGCCACAGCAACACGGTGGCATTGTGCCTTCGTGAGGGTGGCATCGGTGGCGACAATGGCGATGGTGGTATTCGCGCGCGCGGACATTGCATTCATCTTACGGCTTTCGCGACTAAGGCCAAGGCCGCTGGCGGGATCAGGGCCAAGCCCACCAAACTCTTGGCCCATCTCGAACGGCGCCGCATAAAAATAACGGTCCCCCGGAGTGGTGACAGCACCCACCGGATTGGCCGCGACCAAGGCGGCAACTGTGCTGCCGTCCGGCAATTGCAAGGAGGCGGTGCCAAGCCCGCCTTTGAGCATGGCTGTTAGCGCGCCGGTACCTGCGCCAACTGTTCCAATCTCGAACTCTGCCCGCGCTGCGCGGTAGGCCGCTAGGCCAAGGGCGCGGTAGGGATTGTCTGCCCAGTCTTTGTCACCGCCGTTGAGCAGATCAAACAGGATCGCGCCGGGTACCAGCGGGATCTGCGCTGGCCCTATGCGAAAGCCACGACCGTCTGCGCGCAGCCCGTCCACCACGCCCGAACAGGCATCAAGCCCGAATGCCGATCCGCCCGAAAGCACCAGCGCGTCCACTTCTGCCACTGATTTGTCAGGGGCTAACAGATCTGTTTCGCGCGTGCCGGGTGCGCCGCCCATCACTGCCACGGAGGCGACAAAGGGCGCGTCGCCAACCACCACAGTGGCCCCGGATTTAAGCGTGCCATCCTGCGCATTGCCCACACGCAGGCCAGCGATATCAGTAAGACTGTTTGTCGGGCCAGGCTGCATCGGTCAGATCCTTGGTTTATCGCTGGCTGTCTCGGGATCGCCTGTGTTGGGCGTTCCTTTGGGCTCTATCAGGAGAACGTGACATTCTTCTGCGGCGCGGGGGCGATGTGTGACGCCGCGCGGCACGACAAATACTTCACCCTCTTTGACAACGTGCGATTCCCCGTTGAAATCCATCGTGAATTCGCCTTGCAGGACCAGAAAGAAGTCATCGGTATCCTCATGCAAATGAAAGGGAAACTCGCCAGAGAATTTGGCGACCATGATATCGTTGTCGTTGTAATCCGCCACGATATGCGGGTCCCAATAGCTTGTGAACTGGTTAAGTTTTTCCAGCAGGTTTATCGGTTTCATGAGATGGGGCCTTTCAGCTCTGGCAGCACGGGGGCTGCAGCGATCAGGGATTTCGTGTAGGGGTGTTGCGGGGCGGTAAATACGGCTTCGGTCGCGCCTTTCTCTACGATCTCGCCGGACTTCATCACCAATACGCGGTCCGTGATGGTGCGCACGACGCTGAGGTCATGGGAGATGAACAGATAGCTCAGGTTATAGGTCGCGCAGAGTTCCGCCAGTAGATCAAGTATCTGCGCTCGTACTGATACATCAAGTGCGCTGACCGCTTCGTCAAAGACGATCAGATCGGGACGGATGATCAGAGCGCGGGCAATGGCGATGCGTTGACGCTGGCCACCGGAAAACTCATGAATGTATTTATGCGCATCTGCCGGTGTCAGTCCCACGGCAGTCAGCGCCTCGTCTATCGCCTTTTGGCGCGCGGCCCCGGTGGGGGGCGTTTCAAGCAGGTGAAACGGTTCGGTGATCTGGCGGGCGACACGGTGGCGCGGGTTAAAGCTGCCGTAGGGGTCCTGGAACACAACCTGCATGCAGCGGCGCACGGCAAGGTTGGGCTTGTTGCCAGTGAACACGGGCTCACCATTGAGCGTGATAGTGCCCTCTTGCACCTGCTCCAGTCCCAGCAACGCGCGGGTGAGGGTGGATTTTCCACAGCCGCTTTCTCCGACAAGCCCTAGCCGTTCTCCCCGTCCCAAGGTGAAGCTTACGTTGTTCACTGCGCGGAAAAGCCCCGGCTTTCCAAACAGCGTTTTACGCGGGGTGCGGTAGTCGCGGCTGACGCTTTTGACCTCCAGCAGCGGCGCGGACGTGACGGTGTCGGGCAGCGTGACTTTGTGGGATGATGCAGAAAACAACATGCGCGTGTACGGGTGCTGCATGTTCTGTAACAACGCGTTTGTCCGCCCCTGTTCCACCACCTGGCCATTGCGCATCACGATGATGCGGTCTGCCATGTCCGCGACGACAGCAAGGTCGTGGGTGATCATCATCAGACCCATGCCGTCCTCGCGCGCGAGTTTTCCCAATAGAGTCAGGATTTGCGCTTGTGTCGTGACATCAAGGGCGGTTGTTGGTTCATCTGCAATCAGCAGGCGGGGGCGCAGGGCAATTGCCATGGCAATCACGACGCGCTGGCGTTGTCCCCCCGACAGCTCATGCGGAAAGCGCGATAGCGGAAAGCGGTCTTGTGGCAGGCCCACCCGCTCAAGCGTCTTCGCGGCCCGTTCCATTGCCTCGGATCGCGAAGTTTCTTCGTGTATGAGGATCGTTTCGGAAACTTGATCACCAATAGTTTTGACGGGGTTGAGCGCGGTCATCGGCTCTTGGAATACCATGCCGATGTCATTGCCGCGCATGTCGCAAAGGGCAGCTTCATCAAGCGTGGTTAGGTCGATGTCCTCCAGCATGATGTGGCCGGATGTGTGGGCGCCCTGCGGCAACAGCTGCATGGTGGCCAGCGCGGTCATGGATTTTCCGGACCCGCTTTCGCCTGTGATTGCTACGATTTCACCTGTGTCGATGGCCAGTGTTACATCGCGCAGGATGTCAAAGCTGTGAATAGACAGGTTCAGGTTTTGGATGGACAGCAAGCTCATGTGCGGGTCACCCGCAGGCGAGGGTCGAGATAATCGCGCAAGCCATCCCCCATCAGGTTCAGACCCAGCACCGTGAGGATAATTGCAAAGCCGGGCATCAACGCCAGATGCGGCGCGATGCTGACCATTGTTTGCGCATCAGCCAGCATCCTGCCCCATGAGGGGGTAGGTGGCTGCGCGCCTAGGCCAACATAGCTTAGCCCTGCTTCGGCCAGAATGCCCAATGAGAACTGGATGGTGCCCTGCACGATAAGCAGGTTGGTGACGTTGGGCAGTATATGCTCCACCGAGATGCGTGCGGCGGATTTGCCGGCAACGCGCGCAGCAAGGATGAACTCCCGCTCCCACAGGCTGAGTGCGGCGCCACGGGTGATGCGCGCGAAAACGGGGATGTTGAAAATGCCGATGGCGATGATGGCGTTAATGGCGCCCGCACCGAAGACGGCTGTGATAAGGATTGCAATCACCAGACTGGGGAAGGCAAATACAAGATCATTGCCGCGCATGATGATCTCATCCACCAAGCTGCCGCGCCGTGCAGCAGCCCAGAGGCCAAGAGGGATGCCAATGCACATGCCTATGCCCACTGCCACCAGCGCGACGGCAAGTGAGGTGCGCGCCCCGACCATAAGCAGGCTCAGGATATCGCGGCCGAAGTGGTCCGTCCCCAACAGATGTTCAGCGTCAGGGGTCTGAAAGCGGCCCGGGATATCAAGCGCGGCATGGTCAAACGGTGTCCAGACAAACGAGAGCAGCGCTGCGCCGATGAAGATGGCGCACAATGTGCAGCCAAGAAGAAGGTTGCGGATCATGCGCGGGCCCTCAGGCGGGGATCAACGGCAGCATAGGCAAGATCAACGCAGAAATTGACAAAGATCACAGCAAAGACCAGCAGCATTGTCACGCTTTCAACCACGATCAAATCTCTCGCCGAGATTGACTGGAAGATAAGGCGTCCAAGGCCGGGCAGATAGAAAACCTGTTCGATGATAATGCCGCCTGCCAACAGAAAGGAGAACTGTAAGCCGATGATGGTGAGCACAGGGATCATCGCATTACGCAGCCCGTGTCGCCACAATGCTTGTCGTGCTGTCAGACCCTTCGCCCGTGCGGTGCGCATGAAATCTTCGCCCAGTACGTCCAGCAGCGCAGAGCGCATAACGCGTGCCAGAATCGCCGCTTGCGGCAGGGCAAGCGCAATTGCAGGCAGAGTGAGTGAGTGCAGGCCCGCCCACACCCCTTTATCCCAACCAACAAATCCGCCCGCTGCGAACCAGCGCAGTTTTATCGCAAACAACAGCACCAACATCATGGCAAACCAGAAATTCGGGATCGCCACACCAAGTTGCGTCGCACCCATGACGCCAATGTCCCCCGCCCGCCCACGCCGTGCAGCGGCAAAGATACCTGCGGGAAAGGCGATGACAGTTGAAAGAGTAAGCGCATAAAGTGCCAGTGGCAGAGATACCCAAATGCGCTGCGCAACCATATCAGCGACTGGCGTGCGGTAAGTATAGGAGGTGCCGAAATCCCCCGTTAACATGCCGGTGACCCAGGTCACGTACCGCTCAACTTTGGAGGCATCCAGACCGAGTTCCGTGCGCAAGGCGGCCAGCGTTTCAGCTTGGGCATTGATACCCAACATGAATGAAGCAGGATCTCCGGGGGCTATTTCGATCACGGTGAAAATCACCAAAGAGGCGACAGCAAGGCTGATCACCAAGGATAGAATTCGTTTGAAGGTATAGCGCAACATTGTCCGAAGCGTATGCTCAGTTCATACAGGGGTCCAGCGCGTATTGCGCGTTTTGAGGGGCTTTGGAACGCTTAAGTAGCGTATTGGTTCCAAACAATCTTCTGCGAAAAAGTGGGAACGAATTGTAGGACCTCAGCATTGTATTACCAACGAAGCAACGCAATCTTGCGTACTAGGATTAAGGAATACAAAATGACACGTTTTCTCAAAACCACAGCAATCGCAGCACTTGCAATGTCCACGGCGATGCCGGCCTTCGCCGCAGCACACCTCGACGTAAACTCGATGACATGCGCTCAGTACAATGAGCTGTCCGCTGAGGACAAAAACAAGGTCGCCGTAATGGCCGTCGCTGAAATCAGCGGTGCAACAGGCGAAACTATCGAAGAGAACGATGGTGTCGCAACAGCGACCGCGCCACTTGAAGGTGAAGCCGCAGCCGAAAGCGAAACAGGCAGCTCAACCACAGTTGCCGACAACAATGGTGAAGAGACAGCCACAAGCACTGTCCCAGCCGGTGACGACATGACAGAGTTCGCTGAAAACGTAGAACTGCTGAACCTCACATGTGAGCGTAACATCGACGCTATGGTGACCGAAGCTGCTGCTGGCATGGAAGGCACACGCTAAGCCGCTAGTCAGTAAATATAACTAGTATCAAGGGGTCGCAGTTTGCGGCCCCTTTTTTCATTGGTTGCTACGTATTTCTTTTTGTCCATTTCCCGCTAAGTCTTGGGCGTGGACAAACCGCTTTTCATAGGACACGAGATTTTTCGCGGCTCCAGTTACGGGCCCAAACATCCCTTGCGTGTGCCTCGGGTGTCTACTGTAATAGATCTGAGCCGTGCGATGGGTTGGTTGCCCCGCGCGCAATATGTGACGGCACCTCGTGCCAAGCCTAAAGCGTTGCATGCATGGCACGACCCTGACTATATCGCTGCGCTGCAACGGGTAGAAGCAGCACAGCAGACGCAATCAGACGATCTTGCGCGCTATGGTATCGGGAGCGTGACCAATCCTGTGTTCCCTGAAATTTTCCGTCGGCCTGCAACAGCTGCGGGCGGTTCGATCCTTGCCGGAGAGCTTTTGGCGCAGGGGGGCGTGATCTATAATCCGGCGGGTGGCACACATCACGGGTTACCCGCACGGGCGAACGGGTTCTGCTATCTCAACGATCCGGTTCTGGCGATGTTGTCGTTGCGCCATCATGGGGTTCAGCGGATTGCCTATGTGGATATTGATGCGCACCATTGCGATGGTGTGGCAGCAGGATTTGCCGGTGATCCGGACTGCCTGATGATCTCTGTTCATGAAGAAGGGCTTTGGCCGCGTACGGGGGTCATCGATGATGATGCAGGCGGCAACGCTATCAATCTACCGGTGCCGCGTGGGCTTAGGGACAGCGAAATGGCGCATATCCGCGATGCGCTGATCCTGCCGAAAGTGGCCGAGTTTGCGCCTGATGCGATTGTTTTCCTATGTGGTGCCGACGCGGTCGAAGACGATCCGCTCGCGCATCTTTCGCTGAGTAATAATGCCCACTGGGATATTTTGCGCGGGCTTATGGCGCTTGGTGTGCCGCGGCTGCTGGTATTGGGCGGTGGGGGATATAACCCGTGGACGGTGGGGCGGATGTGGACAGGCGTTTGGGGCATTCTCAACGGTCACACTCCGGGAGAGGATTTGACCAAAGCAGGCGAGGAAGTGCTGCGGGCCTTAACGTTCCATGGCAACAGCCGTGGGCGCAATCCACCCGAGCATTGGTTCACTACCTTGCGGGACGCCCCGCAGGAGGACGCAGGGACATCACCAGTTGTCCGGCAACGTGTGGCAACTCTTGCGCGGCGCCCGTTTCCAAAACGGCATGTTTGGTAACGGGCGCCGCCGGTGGCACAAGAGACAACAGGCCCAGTACCAGCACGAAAGTAGTGACAGATGCTGCTTGCAGCGCGCCGATGACGTTAAGCTGATGTCCGAAGGGTTGTTTGTACGACTTGTGGCGCAACCTTTTCTGGGCAAGCTTTGCGCCACCCCAGCCCCCGATGCGTGCAAGGTGCAGCAGTGTGGCTTCTGGTGTGCGCTGTTCCTTATTGATCGCAAACCGCTTGTCTGCAGCAAAGGCGCGGTAGGTCTTTAGATTAATGAAGCCAAGATAGGCAATCGCAATTATGAATACTGAAAAAATCATGAGTCTGTGCCGGGTCAAATAATATCAGACAGTATAAGCAAAAAAGACCCCGCATCGCGGGGCCTTTTGGTGGTAATTTCAAGACAATAGAAAGTTTAGTCAGCCCAGCTTACGGCAGTAAGATCATTGGCTTGCGTAGGCGCGTTGGCCCAGAGCCCTTGCAGGCCCGCTTTTGCCACGGACAAGGCTGCAAGCTGGAAAAGGTAGCCGTTGACGTAATCGCTTGAGATCATCTTTTGCGCTTCAGCCAGCATCGCTGTGCGCATGTCGGGATCTGTGGTGCTGTTGAGTCTTGTCATCAGCTCCTGAAACGCTGGATTGTCATATTGGAAGTAGTAGTCAGGGTTCGCATAGATGCCGATGTCCATCGGTTCTGTGTGGCTAACGATGGTCAGGCCAAAGTTCTTGCCCTTGAACACAGACTCCAGCCACTGCGCCCATTCTACGTTTGTGATCTCTGCCTTGATGCCAACAGCGGCCAATTGCGATGCGATGATCTCGCCGCCGCGGCGCGCGTAGGAAGGGGGTGGCAGGAAGAGTGTTGTCTCGAACCCGTCTGGATAGCCCGCTTCGGCCAAGAGGGTCTTGGATTTTTCAGGGTCATAGGTGCTCATGCCGGTCAGGTCGACATAGGCGGGATTGTGTGGCGCGAAATGTGTGCCGATGGGTGTGCCGTAGCCGAACATGGCGCCGTCGATGATGGATTGGCGATCAATCGCATGGGCCAACGCTTCGCGCACCTTCACGTTGTCAAAGGGCGGCATCTTGTTGTTGGTGGACAGGATCGTTTCCCCTTCGGTGGAGCCGACAAGCACCTGAAAGCGCGGATCAGCTTCGAATTGGGGCAGGTTTTCGGGGGCCGGGAACCCGGAAAAGACGTCGATGTCTTCTGCCATCATCGACGAGAACGCAGCCGTTGGATCGGAGATGAATTTGAACGTGGCTTTGGTCAGCACGGCAGGTGTGCCCCAATAGGTCTCGTTGCGGCTCAGCTCGATCTTGTCGCCTTGGGTCCAGCTGTCGAATTTGAACGCGCCGGTCCCGACAGGAGTCTGTTTGATGCCCTCAATGCTTTCGGGCGCTACAATCACTGCATCGCCCCAGGCAAGGTTGAACAGCATGTTGCCGTTTGCCTCGGATAGTTTGATTTCGACCGTTGCGGGGTCAATCACGTTAACTTCGGAGATGGCTGCATAAAGTGCTTTTTGCGCGTTTGCGCTGTCTTCTGCACCAATCCGGTCAAGCGAGAACTTCACGTCTTCCGCGTCCATGGAGGAGCCGTCGTGGAATGTAACACCTTCGTTGAGCGTGAAAGTGTAGGTCAAACCGTCTTCGGAAATCTCCCAGCTTTTGGCCAGTCCGGGGATTACCGCACCTGCGCTATCAAAGCGGGTGAGACCTTCGAACACGTTGGAATAAAGCACGGAATCAATCGCGCCAGCGGCAGCACTGGTCGGGTCAAGGTGCGGTGGCTCAAGCTGGATGGCGATTGTGATATCGTCTTTTGCAGCGGCTGCACCGACCATAAGGGCAGCCGTGCTGACACCCAGTAAAAGCGTACGGAGATGGAACATGTGTGGCTTCCTCATTGAGTTATGCAGAAAGACTAGGCGACGATTGGCGTTATGGCTAGGAGAAACCTTGCGGCAACTAATGACCAGCGTTATGGCCTGAGCCTCAATTTACGGAGAGGATCGGGCATGGCTGTTTTAGGCGTGGATTTTGGAACGTCGAATTCGGCGGCGGCTGTGGCAGTGGATGGCCGTGCGCATCTGATCACGTTGGAGGCGGATGAGACAACGCTGCCCACAGCGGTGTTTTTCGACTTTGACGCCCGCAAAATGCGGATCGGTGCGGCGGCCGGGTCAGCGTTGCTGGCGGGCGATGAAGGCCGGTATATGCGCGCGCTCAAAAGCCTGCTGGGCGCGCCGCTGATGCGTGAGCGGCGGAACTACCTTGGGGAAAAACTAGACTTTATCGACATCGTGGCACGGTTTCTGGCGCAGGTGAAAGCGGCAGCACAGGCGCAGACGGGCGTGGAGTTTGACCGCGCGCTGTCAGGGCGTCCGGTGCGGTTTCACGGCGATGACGCGCGCAACGCGCAGGCAGAAGTGGATCTGCGTGAGGCGTATGAGCGGGCGGGCTTTTCCGATGTCGCATTTATGTATGAGCCCGAAGCGGCGGCCTTGGCCAACCGTGCCGTGTTGGGGGAGGGCGATCTGGGCCTGATCGTGGATATTGGCGGGGGTACGTCCGATTTCACGCTCTTTCGTAACGAGGCCGATGGGATTGATATTCTGGCAAGCCACGGTGTGCGTCTTGGTGGGACAGATTTTGACCGCGTCCTCAGCCTTGAGACTGTGATGCCGCTGTTGGGGCGCGGTAGTGAAATTCGCCATGCCTTTGGGAATGAGACTCATACGGCCCCGTCGACGATCTTTAACGATCTGGCGACCTGGCAGAAAATTCAATTCCTTTACGCGCCTGACAGCCGACGTCTGGCGAAGGATTTGCTGCAATATGCGGTCGAGCCGGAGAAATTCGAACGGCTGACATCCGTGCTTGAGGATGAGTTGGGGCATGACATCGCATTCGCAGTGGAGGCCGGTAAAATTGGTGCAAACACCAGTGGCACGGGTAAAATTGATCTGGGCGTGGTTGAACGTAAGTTAACCGCCGAGCTGACCGATGCGCGGTTAGAGGCGCTGCTGTCTGGCATGACGGGTGAAATGGCCACCGCCGCGCGAGCGACTGTCGCGCAGGCCGGTGTCGCACCTGAGGCTGTGACACATCTGGTCTTCGTCGGGGGATCCAGTCTGATGCGGGTCACGCAAGCCACCCTCAGCGGGGCATTCGAACAGGCGCAGGTGCACCACGGCTCTGCCCTGACGGCGATTGTGGATGGGCTTGGCCTTGCTGCCGAGGAGGCGTTTGGTTGAGAAACTTATGAGCCTGGTGGAAGCAGGAGGGTTTCCAGCGTAGCGCCCATGACGCAGGCGCTGTCGATCATGTCATCCACGCCGATCCATTCATCGGGTTTATGGGCCAGCTCCAACACGCCAGGCCCGTAAGCGATGCAGTTTTTCATCTTACCGATGCGGTCGATATGCTTTTGATCGTATGAACCGGGAGAGGCCACATATTCGGGGGCGCGCCCCATAACGTCTTCAATGGCCTTTGCGACGGTCCGCACCACGGGCGCATCACGGTCCGTCATAGAAGGTAGGACCGAGTTGAGCTCCGTCAGCTCATACTCAAAGTCGGCGCGCGTGGCGCGCAGCCCTTCGAGCAAAGCAGTGACTTCGCCGCGGACCTGATCAAGCGGCTCTTCAACAAGAAAGCGGCGGTCAATGGTGATGCGGCAGCTGTCGGGGACGCAGTGGGCGGGCAGGCCGTCAAAATCCGGGTCTTGTTCCTTTTGGCCGCCGTGTATCGAATTGATGTTCATCGTCGAGCTGCGCGCGCCTTCGGGAACGACGGGCATATCGGTGTATCGCGCAGCCATCGCGGGGAAAAGTTTGTCCTCGAACTCTGACAGGACGGCGCCCATGTGGCGTACCGCGCAATCGCCCAAGAACGGCATGGAGCCGTGTGCGATCTCGCCTTTGGTCTCTATCTCGGCCCACCAGCCGCCACGATGCCCGAGGCAGATGCGGTCCTTGTTCAGCGGTTCGGGGATGATCACGTGCTGGACGCGTTCGGCCGCGAAATAGCCTTTCTCGGCCAGATAGGCGACACCGCCATAGCCACCGGATTCCTCATCAGCAGTGCCTGAAATTTCAATCGCACCGGCGAAGTCAGGGTAGGTCTCAATGAAGGTTTCGGCGGCAATAATGGACGACGCAAGACCGCCTTTCATATCACAAGAACCGCGGCCATAGATTTTGCCGTCCTTCAGCTCCCCGCCAAATGGATCGGTCGTCCAGCCAGCCCCGACTTCGACGACGTCGGTATGGCTGTTGAAGTGTACGCATTCGCCTGCAATGGTGCCTTCGCGGCGGGCGATGATGTTCCAGCGCGGGTATTTGGTGCTGTCACCCGGAGTGCCATGGGCGCGGATCATCTGCGTCTCAAACCCATGCGCCTTCAGCCTTTTGTCCAGATATTCGCAGATAGCAAGATAGTCCTGACCGGGAGGGTTCAGCGTGGGAATCCGGATGAGATCTTGCGTCAGCGCAATCAAATCGTCGCGCTTGGCGGAAATGGCTTGCATCAGGGGCGTTTTCATCAGGTAACCTTTTTTGAACGAAAGGGTGGGGTTGTGCGTTCACCCGTGTCAGGTCTGAACTTTCGATCCGTATCATTGCGGAACAATGCGGGAGTGCAAGACCTGAATTTGGCCCCTCGGGGCATACTCAGGAGCCAGATACAAAGATGACATCGCAAAGTAGCCATACCAACATGCGCCGTGAGGCAGAAGAACAATCGGTTGAGGAAGCGGCAGCGCTGTCACCTCATATGATCTATGAGGTGATCCGCCGGGATGGTGAAGAAGAACTGCTGCGCACCAAGCGGTCATTGTTCTGGTCCGGCATTGCGGCAGGTATTCTGATCAGCCTTTCGGTTCTGGGCGAGGCTGTCTTTCGAACCTATTTGCCTGACGCTCCTTGGCGCCACCTGATTGAGAACCTTGGATATTCTCTCGGCTTTCTTGCCGTTATCATGGGGCGGATGCAGCTGTTTACTGAAAACACCATCACAACAGTTCTCCCGATTATGCGGAAAAGGACGCTTGTTGCGTTTGGTTGTATGCTAAGATTGTGGGGCATCGTGTTGGGAGCGAATGTGCTGGGTGCATTTGCTGCTGCGGCCCTGTTTGTCTTTACTCCGGCGATTTCGCCCGAGATTTTACCCGCCATTGTATCCTTGTCAGAGCACGCGACCGGCATGCCACCGTTGCAGGGCTTTTGGCGTGCCATCCCTGCGGGTATCATCGTTGCGTTGATTGTCTGGATGATGCCACAGGCTGCTGAAGCCGGATTTCTGTTGATAATGGCGTTTACCTGGCTGATTGCAGCCGGTGATTTCACCCACGTGGTGGCCGGATCGGTAGAGATGGCTGTGCTGATACTGCAAGGCAGCCTGGGCATTCAAGACGCACTGTTGGGGTTCTTTCTGCCCGTGCTTGCCGGTAACATCATCGGCGGTACGTTGATCTTTACGCTGGCGGCATGGGGTCAGGTCCGCGATGAGGTAGAAGACGAAGAATAGCTGGAACGGGGACGCTATGAGCGACACACAAGTGGCAGAGATGCCCAGAGGATTCTTCGGCACGTTCTGGGCCGCCCTTCGGGGCGGCTTTTTACAGATAGGTGAGACGAACCTTGCGCTGGTCTCGGCCGGGGTTGGATTTTTCGGAATGCTATCGCTGTTCCCTGCTATTGCAGCGCTGATTGCATTATTGAGCCTGTTTTCTGATCCTGTGGTGGTGCTTTCGCAGCTGGAGGACATGAAAGGGTTTCTGCCAGAAGATGTTTATCAGATTTTCTATGCGCAGATTGTGAGCCTTGTGATGACCAGCCCCGAGACTTTGGGCTGGGCGGGTATCATATCCATCGCTGCTGCGATGTGGTCTGCGCGGGCAGGGGTTGCGGCGATGATGACGGGGCTTAACGCTGTGCACGGCGAAAAAGACCGTGCCACCATCCGGCATTATGTGCGGGCGTTGTTATTGACGCTTGCTTTGGTCGCTGTCGGCTTTGTGGCGCTGGTAACGCTGGTGGTGGCGCCTGTGGTGTTGGCGTTCTTTCCATTGGGCGGAATCACAGGTCTGGTCGTCGAGGCCTTGCGCTGGGCAATTGCGATTGGTGTGCTTCTGGCGGGGGTAAGTATGCTTTATCGCTACGGTCCAAATCGGGGCAAACCGCATCGTCGCTCTGTCAGAGCGGGCGCTGTCGTTGCAGTAGCAAGCTGGGCGGGTTTGTCGATCCTGTTTTCCTACTACGTTGCCAATTTCGGCAACTATAATCAGGTTTACGGATCAATCGGGGCCGTGATCGCGATGCTGGTCTGGCTTTGGCTCAGCAGTTTTTTGATCCTGCTGGGGGCCGTCGTAAATGCGCAGGTTGAAAAGCATGTTTTTGGTGTCGCCATCCCCGAAGTCGCATCCCCTTTTGAGGAACAGCCTGATGCACCCGCTGAGGAAATTGTTGATGCGACACCGGCAGAGCCATTGCCATGATCCGTTAGATCAGGGGCCGTCTGGCAAGCGGGCGTAGTTCGGTCATTGCGATCTCTGCAAGCGCTTCGAGGCTGTTGATCTGAAGTTGTCCGTCTGACCAAGACGCCAGCTGCTGCTGTTTGAGGCGCGAGATGGTTTTGTTCGTGTGAACAAGCGACAAACCCATAGCATCCGCTACATCACGCTGTGTGAACGGCAAATCCATCGTGTTGTTCGTGACAAAACCAAGAGACTGGCCGCGCTGAAAAATCTTGACCATGGCCCAAGCGATCGCTTCGACTGCCGTGCGCTGGCCAACGCTGGACAGGCTTTCACCAAGAAAATTCTCTTCCATTGCGGCAAGCCATGTCACGTCAAAGGAGCGTTCGGGGTGGGACTTGAAAAAATTCCATAGCTCTGACCGGTTGAAGACGCACAGTCGCATCTGCGTACGTGCCTCGACGCTATGTCCCATTTCCCCCAAGAGCCCGGCCTGTAGCCCAATGAAATCTCCGGGAAAAACAAAATTGATGACCTGACGTGCGCCATTCTGAAGATGTCTTTCGCGTATGCCCATCCCGGAAAGTGCTGTGAACAATTGGGGTGCGTTAGAACCCTGCATCAGGATGGGCGTGCCAGGATCCACCGTCAGTTCGCCCACCTTGAATTTTTGCATGAAACCCACTTCTTCGGCTGACATATTAACAAATGCATCCTTGCGGTTCAGTGGACAGAATTTGCATTGCGTTGTCATAAAAAAATATGCTCCGATGTGTCATAGTTAATGGAGTGAACCAAAACGTTGGGTTAGTGAACTTCGATGAACATTAGTGAAATCATGCCTGAGTTTATTATCATTGAGAACGATCCGATCGTGCTCATGGATCTTCGCGACCTCATTTTACATGAGTTTGAGCGCCTAGCCTTGTGTGTCGATGCGCTAGAAGGACTGGTGGACCTTCTGAGAGAAATCGACGGCCCGGCAATCATCATCGGTTCTTGCGATCCTGCCGAGTATGTCAAAACAGTTCATGCAACAGACGCGCACAACACGTCATCTGCGGCTGTTTTGTTGTCGGAAAGCGATACGCCGAAAGACGATTTCCCGACAGGTGTTAACGTCCTTTCCTCGCCCTTCTCGTCCGATAGCTTGCTGGACAGTATCAAGAGCGCGTTCGCGCACCTGCGTTCATCCCGGTCATAAAGGCAGCTAATAGCCCTTCAAGCGAGGCGTCAGGCGCAGCGGCGACAGGTTCAGGGCGAACAACCGGCTTCTTGCGGCGAACCGACGCCATTGCGAGGGCGATAAGTCCTATGCCGGTATAGACAGCTGCTAAGATGACAGCGGCGTTCAGTGGCGTTGTGACTGTCAGCAGGAAAAGCCAACCTGCCATCGTCCAAAACACCAGCCCCACAGACAGAGCAATAAACGCAAACAGCCCGATTGCAGCTGTTTGCGCCGATTGTTCCACCTGTACGCGTACTCTTGCTACAAGGTGGGACAGCATATTAGCGACGTGCCGTCAGGATGCCGACCAGAAAGCCAAGGCCCGCTGCAAGACCCAGCGATGTTGCCGGCTGCTTTTGCACAAAATCTTCGGCCTGAAGTTGAGCTTCGAGAATCTTGTCGCGACCGGCGCTGTGCAGGTCTTCAGCTGTCTTCGCCGCGGCTTTTTTGGCTTCGTTCGTCTTGGCAGCGCCAAGATCAGCCATCGTCTGGGTCAAAGTTGCCAGATCGTTTTTCAGAGTGGTGATTTGGGCGGACAGGTCTTCAACTGATACGTCGTTGCCTGTGAGGGAAAGGTTTGCTTTGGCCATGGTGTATCTCCTTGGTGTGTTATGTTTCACTGGCCCAACGCGCCGCGCACACCAATGTTCCAACAAAAAAGCCCCGCCGACGATGCGGCAGGGCTTTTGTCTGGATTCAGTTGAAATCAGGCGTGAAGTGTCTCTGTAGAAGAGAAGAACATCGCTTGGCTCACTGCGGAGATAACCTGATCTTCAGTATAGGGCTTGGAGATCAGGAAGGCCGGTTCAGGCTTGTCGCCGGTCAGCAGGCGTTCCGGGAATGCGGTAATAAAGATAACCGGACGCTGGCCGAACTCGGCCAGAAGATCGTTCACCGCGTCAATCCCAGAGGAATTGTCGGCCAGCTGGATATCCGCAAGAATTAGGTCAGGCACATCGGCGCGACCTAGCTGGACCGCCTCATCGCGCGTCCGCGCAACGCCCGTGACGCGGTGACCCATGTCTGCGACGATGCTTTCGATATCCATCGCAATGATAGCTTCGTCTTCGATAATCATGACGGAGCCAGTCACACTATCAGCCATCTCACGACGGGCGATTGCAACGAGCTCTTCTGCTTCGCTGGTTTCAACGCCGATGATTGTACCAATGCTTTCGTAGGAGAATCCTTCGATCGTAAACAGCAGCAAAGCTTCGCGGCTGTTGTTTGTAAGCTTGGCCAGATGGCGCTGAGCGCGCGCGCGCGCGCCAGATTCACCATCTTCAACAGGCGCGCCCGCGCTGGACCAAATTCCGTAAAGGACCCGGAACAATCCTGTTTTCACATCAGTTCCATCCAATACAGAGCGATCTGTCAGAATGGCCTCAAGCGAAGCTGCGGCAAAGTTATCCCCGCTGGTTTGGCTACCGGTAAGAGCGCGCGCATAACGCCGCAAATAGGGGATAAACATTCCAAGCTGATCGCTGACGCTTTGGGTTGATGTTGCATCCGTCATTCGTGCAGTCCTTTTTTTAATCTTTTCGGGAACCAAACGCACTCAACACGCGTTTGGTTCCGAAAGCAGGATGTATTTTTGAATTTTTTGTGTGATCGAGGTAAGATGTCAGGACAGAGCCACAGCAAGGAGCAGCACGGGGTAATCGATGAAAACCTACGCCGTGTTTATCAGGAAGCCGTTGATGAAGGGGTTCCGGACCGCTTCAAATCGCTATTGGACCAACTTAAACAGCAGGATGAAGAACAGGGTAAACGCGAATGAGCGGCTCTGACCCCCGTGACGAGTTGGTAGAACACCTGCCAGCAATGCGTGCGTTTGCAATATCGCTGACACGCAACGGTTCTGTCGCGGATGACATGGTTCAGGATACTCTGGTGAAAGCTTGGACAAACATCGACAAATTTCAAGTAGGCACAAATATGCGCGCTTGGCTGTTTACGATTCTGCGGAACACATATTACTCGTCCCGGCGGAAGGCTAAACGTGAAGTCTCCGACGTAGATGGCGTGTTTACCGAAAGCTTGGCAGAAAAACCGGCACATGACGGTCACCTGCAGATGAACGACTTTAGGGTCGCCTTGGGTAAGCTCAAGGTAGAGCAGCGCGAGGCGTTGCTGTTGATCGGTGCATCGGGTTTCTCATACGAAGAAGCGGCCGAGATGTGCGGTGTCGCAGTCGGCACCATCAAAAGCCGGACCAATCGTGCGCGTGCGCAACTGGCTGAGTTGATGGGCTTGAATGAGGACGAAGCGATGGAGATGACGGACGATGCGACAATGTCCGTGCTCTCGGCTTCGAAGGTCGCAAGTTTCTAAATCATGACTTCTGGCTTTTTGCGCAATAGCTTCTTTGGCGGCCTGGCCTTTCGGGTTCTCCTGTTTCTATCGCTGGCTTTGCTGCCTATCGGTTTGATTGCCGTCCAACAGACGCGTCAAATCGCAGAGCAAAGTCAGCGAACGGCAGAGCTGTCATTGCTTGCAGTGACAGATCAGGCCGCTGCCGTTGAGCGGACTGTCCTACAAGAAGCCCTAGGTGCCGGACGTGCTCTTGCGGCTATTGTGGCGCTTGCGCGGGATGATCCGGCGCGGTGTTCGGCGTTCCTCAAAAGCTACAAAGAGGGTACATCGCAGTATCGGCTTGTGGGGTATGTGCAGGCAGACGGTGTGATGAATTGTTCCTCAACCGGATCGCAGTACAAGCTGAACTCTAGCGCCGTTTACAAGGCGGTTATGGAGCGGAAAGAGGTAATGGTTTCCTCTGTCGCCAAAGGAGCCATATCCGGCGCTGCGGTTGTTGTCGTTACCGTGCCTCTCATCGAAGAAGGCGTTATGACCGGCTTTGTTTTCATTTCGATAGACCAGAATGTTCTTAAAGATCAGGAGCCGGAGGAGCGTGATGCTTCTCCTAAAGCGCTGCTGATATTTAATAATGTTGGCGAAATGATTGTGGCAGAGCAAGGAGCCGAAGTTGCGCAGGAGGAGTTGCCTGCAGTCTATGATCTTGAGCAATTTTCAGGCACAGGTCGGCAAGTCTTTACTGCCCAAAGCGTCGGCGGACAGCAGCGTGTTTATGCCTTGATACCCATGCTGCAAGACACGGTTTACGCCATGAGCGTCTGGCCCATTGATACACCTCTATTAAAGACAGATTTCTCGGGCCGCGTGTCCACGCTGCTGCCAATCGTCATGTGGTTGGCAAGCCTTGTTGTGGCATTCTGGGCGTTGAATCGATTGGCGATTGGCCACATACGAAAGCTGGGCCGCCAGATGCGCCACTTTGCTTTGAACAGGACGCTGCCGCGCGTGCCGTTGGGTAACCGCGTTCCGATGGAAATTCAGGCCATGGAGGCGTCGTTCCTTGGTATGGCGAATTCTATTTTGCAGGATGAGGCGCGCCTAGAGGACAGTTTGCGCGAGAAGAATATTCTTCTCAAAGAAGTGCATCACCGCGTGAAGAACAATCTTCAGCTTATTTCATCAATCATGAATATGCAGATCCGACAGGCGCCTACGGATGCAAACCGTCGTGTCCTGCAACGCTTGCAGGACCGAATCCTAAGCCTCGCGACTGTTCACAAGAGCATGTATCAGGATAACGAAATGACCCGTGTGAACGCGGGTGTTCTTCTGCGCGAGATTGTTGCGCAGAACCTTGCTGTGGGCATGGCGCCGCATTCCGGAATCAAGCTGGTTGAGGAATACGACGATATCATGATTGGTCCCGATGATGCGGCGCCAATAACGCTTTTGGTGTCCGAAGCTGTGACAAACGCGCTCAAGTATGTCGCCCGCAATACGTCTGGTAAAAAACAGATCCTCGTCAGTCTTAGATATGTCGGAGAAGAGCGGGCGTTGCTGGCTATCGAGAATACAGCCGCAGGCGACAAAGTAGAAGGCGGCACGGGCCTTGGATCAAAGCTTATTCAGGCATTCGCGCGGCAGCTGAACGGGACGTTGAGCCTCCAAGAAGATGAGGACCTGTATCGCCTCGAGCTGGATTTCCCGGTGCCGCTGACGGACAAAATGGCCTACGATTATTAAAATCTTCGCATCGCGCGGCTGTATGACAATGCATGGTGCAGCAGAATGTCGCATGATCAGATGCTATGAATCTCAAACAATTTGGGAACGATGCGGCTCCGGGGCTGTTCTTTTTGTGAACGCTTAGGAAAAGGAGGCGCAAATGACGACTGAGATGTTTCTCGGCGGCCTCATGATCCTGACGATGGTCGCTGGTATAGTGATTGCGATGACTTCAACGCGCAATTCTTCTGACAGCAACCGCTTTGACGAGGATAATTCCCCTCGCAATGGCCGCGACAACCAACGGCACAACGGCCAAGGTTAGGTATTGTCAGTTTAGAGGTCCATAGGCCCTCCCAGTGCGGGAGGGCCTTTTTTCTATCTGAATAGGCGCGGTTTTGATGGTTGCCGCGCTAGAACACCGGCGGCGTTAGTGCGCTTACAATTTCGCATGGCTCTGTGCCGATGTTCCTGAACCGGTGTGGCTGGCGGCTGTCGAAAATGTATCCGTCACCTTGGCCAAGCAAGGCAACACTATCGCCGACGGTCAATTCGATCTGCCCCTGAGTAATGATTCCCGCTTCCTCGCCCTCATGGGCCAGAAATTCAGGGCCTGTATCGGCGCCGGGCGGATAAGTCTCATGGAGGACTTGAAGCGTGTGTTGTCGGGAGTTGCCCAATTGCCGCAGTGACACCTGACCGGGACCAACAGGTGCGACCTGCGTCAGCTCATCGGCGCGAAAGAAAATCTTTGGGCTATCTGGTTCTTCGATCGAACCGAAAAATTCGGCCATCGATATCGGGATAGCGTCAAGCAAGCTCTTGAGTGACGCCACTGAGGGGGACGTTTTATCTGTTTCGATCAATGAGATCGTTCCGTTTGTCAGGCCCGCACGGGTGGCAAGCTCCCGCTGGGACAGACCGCGTTGCATGCGGATTTCTTTCAGTCTTTGGCCAATGTCCAAGGGGGCGTTTCCTGATGTTGTAACGGTGGTCCGCGTCGGCGGCGATTTGCCTGAAATGACCACCCCTCAGCGAAAAGTACAAGTGCCCGAATTATCCTGATTGACAATTAAATTAAACAGGGCAAAAGGATTTATTAAACGCGGGTCTGCCGCGTCTGGTTTTCACTCATATAGGATTATGTCCATGGCCAGCACTGCAAAACGTGGCTCTGCAAAGAGCGCAAAGAAGAAGCCCCAGATCGCTATTGTCGAACCTGCGGTTCCAGTGACGTATACAAACGCCGAACTGGTGGCGCGCCGTGAAGCTGCTGTGCCACGTGGCGTTGCCTCTGCTACGCCAGTCTATGCATCCTATGCAGAAAATGCTGAGCTTTGGGATGTCGAAGGTAAGCGGTACATCGATTTCGTCGGCGGTATTGGTGTTCTTAACACGGGCCACCGTCACCCTGGCGTTATTGCTGCTGCGAAAGCGCAGGAAGATCAGTACACGCATACGTCCTTTCAGGTTGTGCCTTACGCACCCTACGTGGAACTGGCAGAGAAACTGAACGCACTGGCCCCCGGGGATGCGCCCAAGAAAACACTGCTGGTCACAACCGGTGCAGAAGCTGTCGAGAACGCTGTGAAAATTGCGCGTGCTGCGACCGGCCGTCCCGGCGTCATCGCCTTTACCGGCGCCTATCATGGCCGCACGCTGCTGACGCTTGGCATGACCGGCAAAGTGTCCCCTTACAAAAAGGGCGTCGGACCGTTCCCTGCTGATGTTTTCCGTGCGCCGTTCCCGAATGTGCGCGACGGCATCACCGTTCAGGACGCACTGACAGGCCTTCAAAACCTCTTCCTGACCGATGCCGATCCTTCCCGCATCGCGGCGATCATCATCGAGCCGGTTCTGGGTGAAGGCGGCTACACACCAGTGCCGTTCGAAATGCTGACTGCGCTGCGTGACATTTGTGACGAGCATGGCATCATGCTGATTGCGGATGAAGTGCAGGCAGGCTTTGGCCGGACCGGCAAATGGTTCGCGATTGAGCACTCTGGCGTTGTACCCGATCTGATCACTGTAGCGAAATCAATGGCGGGTGGTTATCCGCTGGCTGGTGTGATCGGTCGTGCCGACGTGATGGATGCGATGGATCCGGGCGGATTGGGCGGCACCTATGGTGGCAACCCTGTTGCCTGTGCCGCAGCGCTCGCCGCGATCACAGCGATTGAAGACGAAGGTCTGCTGGCCAAGTCAATCGCGATGGGTGACAAGCTCAAGGCGCGTTTCGCCGAGATTGGTGCGCGTGCTGCCCCCTACCGGATGTGGGACATTCGCGGCCTCGGCGCGATGGTCGCAGTTGAGTTCGTGACGGATTTCGAAACCATCAAATCTGACGGGGCCCTGACAAAACGTGTGATTGCACATGCTCTGGATCGTGGTCTGCTGCTGTTGAGCTGTGGCATGCATGGTAACGCCATTCGCGTGATGGTCCCGCTGACAGCCTCCGAGGAGATTGTTGACGAAGGTCTGGCGATCTTCGAAGAGGCGCTGGTTGCGGCGGTCAACGAGACAGCGCGGTAAGCATCCACTTCACTATTGAGACTTTGGCGCGCGGAGGGAAACCTCCGCGCGTTTTTGCTTTTCGCTGGCCCGCAATTTTGGGTAAGCGTTGCGAAGGGGGATCGCATGATGCGTGTTTTGCTGCTTTCGCTTGTGACGATGCTGGGCCTTGCCGCGCAGGCTGAAGAAGCCGTGCGACTGGGCATTTCCGGTGTGGTCGAGGGTGTCTCCCCACTGAAAGTTGCCGGTCGCGAAATCTCTGTCCCGCAGGGTGTACCGGTGATCAGCCCCCTTGGACCGGGACACGAGATTGCAGTGGGAGATACTCTTGCGGTTGTGGTGCGTCCCGTGGGCGGGCAGCTTGTGGCCTCGCGGATTTTGGAGGTATTTCCGATTGTAGGACCGATGCGGGATGTTTCGGATGCTTCGGCCAACGTTATGGGGACCCAGGTGCATCTACCCCCGAACGTCAAAGTGAAAGCAGGGCAAGCCGTTGCGGTCAGCGGATTTTGGAGCGGTGGGCAGCTCATCACGACCAAGTTGAGGCGGATCGAATGGCAGGGTTTTGGCCAGCTGGTTGGGGCGTTTGAGGAAGCCGGAGCTTTGCAAATTGGTATGACCGGAATAGTGGGGGCAGAAGTGCCCCAAGATGGTTTCGGCGACCATATCTGGATATTGAGCGGTGCGCCGGAAGGCGCGCAATTGCGGGTACGGTTGATGGCAAAAGGCTTGTTCGGTGGTCCGGTGGATCTGGCATTGTGGCAAGGCTATGCATCGCTGCCGATTGCCTCACAAACCTATATGCTCCATGGCTCGGGTGTTGTGGGAATGGCGCGCGATGCACAGATGCCAAAACCCGGCATTCTTGTCACCCGCTGCGCACAGGAGGGGCGTGTGGTGACCGCCGCACCTGAAGGGTTTGAGACTGCTTTCGCTGCGCTGGATTGCCTTAGACATATTCCGGCGGATTAAAGGTCTCCGCACTGGCGCGCGACCAGCGTTCCTTATAGCCCATGTGATCGGCTGCGTGATCGTCGACCAGAAAGCCTTCGGGCAGGTAAGGAAATGCCTGATTGCCTTGCACCATTGACCGGTCTGACTGTCGTTGCATCAGGTGGTGGGGAAGAAAATCACTTGGCTTGGACAGGCCAGCGGCGCCTGTCATCTCGCCCAATGCCTTTAGTGTGTTGCGGTGGAAACGCGCGACACGCACCGATTTATGTTCTGGATCAAGCGCGCGGGCGCGCAGCGGATCTTGCGTAGCGACCCCAACAGGGCAGTGGTTTGTGTGGCAGGCCTGTGCCTGAATGCAGCCCACAGCGAACATAAATCCGCGCGCCGAATTGCACCAGTCCGCCCCAAGCGCCAAAGCGCGTGCAATATCAAATGCTGAAACGATCTTGCCTGCTGCGCCCAGTTTGATCTGGTCGCGGATACCCGCGCCGCGCAGGGTGTTGTGCACGAATGTCAGGCCTTCAACCATTGGCATTCCCACGTGATTGGCAAACTCAAGCGGGGCCGCGCCTGTGCCCCCCTCAGTACCGTCAACGACGATAAAGTCAGGGATGATGTTTGTGGCAAGCATTGCTTTGACCATGCACATGAATTCGCGTTGGTGACCGATGCAAAGCTTGAACCCGACGGGCTTGCCGCCTGATAGATCCCGAAGTTTGCCCAGAAACTCCATCATCTCGATCGGTGTTGAAAAGGCAGAGTGTGACGCGGGTGAAACACAGTCCTGCCCCATCGGTACGCCACGCGCATCCGATATTTCCTGGGTGATTTTCGCGGCAGGTAGCATCCCGCCATGTCCGGGCTTGGCGCCTTGTGACAGTTTGAGCTCGATCATCTTGATCTGGTCATTGGCCGCCTGCGTCGTGAATTTTTCGGGGCTGAATTGACCATCTTCTGTCCGGCAACCGAAATAACCCGATCCGATTTCATAGATCAGATCGCCACCCGCTTCGCGATGATAGCGGCTTATCCCGCCCTCACCGGTATCATGGGCAAACCCACCTTTTGCTGCCCCTTTATTCAGCGCAGAAATCGCATTGGCCGAAAGTGACCCAAAGCTCATTGCGGAGATGTTATAGATAGAGGCCAGATAAGGTTGCTTGCAGTCCTTTCCGCCAATCGTAATGCGAAAATCGGTATCGGTGATGTGGGTCGGCTGAACGGAATGGGTGACCCAGCTGTAACCGGCATCATAGACCCGCATACGCGTCCCGAAGGGGCGGGCGTCTTCCTGCCCTTTGGCGCGTTGATAGACAAGCGAGCGCGCATCACGGCTAAACGGCTCTTCGTCCTGATCGTTTTCCAGCAGATATTGGCGAATTTCCGGGCGGATACCTTCGAACAAAAAGCGCATGTGGCCCAGCACTGGATAATTGCGCAATATCGAATGGGACGGCTGCCGGATGTCTTGAAAACCCAAAGCCGAAAGAGCCCCGAAAAACACAAGCGGGAGCACGAACCAGCCCGACCAGACAAGCATCGCGATGAGGCTGAAAGCCGCAAGAACCACTACCCCTGCAAACGTACTGAAACGGGTGAGATTGGACAAATCTTGCATGGAGGTCTCCGGAATAATCTGGGTTTGATAGCGTGCAGAAGTTTAGAGCGTATTACGCGGCTGCTTGGCAAGGGTAAGCAGAGCAGTTGACGTGACTGCTATTTGGGTCATTCCGATTCTATTTGCGTAATTATTTTGCACAATACATGCGGGAAAACGCATTGAAATCAGTCATGTGCAGGGAAAGTGAGCTTGGTTCTAGGGAATGCTTGCTCATTTTCTAAAAGCTGCCTAGGCTTGAGAAAGATTTCGGATGAAGCGCTTAAAATAGCGCTTTTGAACCGAAACGGAAATTTGGCGAAAACAAAGCCAGCCTGCATTGCTGCGGGTGGAAAAGTTTAACCGAGTTTCCAGCAAAACAAGGCGGCGGATCTCGCCGCGCTCTAGTATGAAAACGGGAGATTTCACTATGAAAATGTTCAAGACGATGACCGTAGCAGGGGCCTTTGCCGGCGCTATGCTCGCGGGCACTGCGTCCTTCGCACAAGACAAGTTTATCACCATCGGCACTGGCGGTCAGACCGGTGTTTACTTTGTGGTAGGGCAGTCGATCTGTCGTTTGGTCAACCGCGGTTCTGCCGATCACGGCCTGAAATGTACCGCGCCATCGACAGGTGGTTCGATTGCTAACATCAACGCGATCAAAGCCGGTGATATGGACATGGGTGTGGCGCAGTCTGACTGGCAGTATCACGCCTACAATGGCACGTCCAAGTTTGAGGGCGACAAATTCGAAAACCTGCGCGCTGTGTTCTCTGTTCATGGTGAGCCGTTCAACGTGATCGCCCGTAAGGACAGCGGCATTAAGACGTTCGATGACCTCAAGGGCAAGCGCGTCAACATCGGTAACCCCGGTTCGGGTCAGCGCGCCACAATGGAAGTTGTCATGGCAGCCAAAGGCTGGACATTGGATGACTTTGCACTGGCATCCGAACTGAAGCCAGCCGAGCAGGCCGCAGCTTTGGGCGATAACAAAGTAGATGCGATCATCTACACGGTTGGCCACCCGAATGGTTCCATTCAGGAAGCGGTATCCACAATCGACGCCGAGCTGGTCACTGTTGCTGGTCCAGAGATTGACGGTCTGATCAACGACAACCCGTTCTATGCGGCAGCCACTGTTCCCGGCGGCATGTACAAAGGCACGGACGCCGATGTGAACACCTTCGGCGTTAAGGCGACGTTCGTTTCCTCAGCGGATGTGGACGAAGAGACCATCTATCAGACTGTTAAAGCTGTGTTTGATAACTTTGACCGTTTCAAGGGTCTTCACCCAGCGTTCGCGAACCTGAAAGAAGAGGATATGATCTCTGCTGGTCTGTCCGCACCGCTGCATGACGGTGCCGCGAAGTACTACAAAGAACGTGGCTGGATCGACTAAACACCGCGACTGATGTCAAGCGGAGCGGCAGATGGATTTGTCTGCCGCTCTGACGGCTTCGCGTAAAAACGCGAAGACCAGCACGCGCCTTGAAAGGTGCGGCATTCAACAGGGGACATTGCCATGACGGACCAACAACAAGCAGCGGCTGTAGAAGCAGAAGCAGCAGGGCGCGGCGGACTGGACCAGACCGAGCTTGACGAACTGGTCGCTTCCTCTGACACGGGCGGTCGATCTGTCGGAGGACCTGTCGGTGTCCTGCTGATGCTGACTGCGCTGGCGTGGTCCTTGTTCCAGCTATATATCGCATCCCCCTTCGGTCTGTTTAACGACACGTTGGCGCGTTCTATCCATCTTGGATTTGCCGTCTTTCTTGGCATTCTTGCCTTCCCTGCCGCACGCACGAAATTCCAGATCATTCTGGGCATCGTGGTGCCTCTGGCCCTTGCGGCCCTGTTTATGATCGCTGCCAAAGACGGTGTTGCCGTCTGGTGGATTCCGATCCCCGCCATCGCTGTTGCCGCTACTGTTGTCCTTGGGTCGCCCAAGTCACGCATTCCCGTCTGGGAATGGGCGCTCGCCATTGCCGGCGCACTTGCGGCGCTTTATTTGTTCTTCTTCTACCGTGACATTGCAGACCGCGTCGGTGCGCCAATCATGCAGGACTATGTGGTCGCTGTGATCGGCATCATGATCCTTCTGGAAGCGACGCGTCGCGCGCTGGGACCCGCGCTGATGATCGTGGCATCCGTCTTTTTGATGTACACTGTGCTGGGGCCGAATATGCCCAGCATCATCGCCCATAAAGGCAACAGTCTGTCAGAAATTGTGAACCACCAGTGGATCACCACCGAGGGTGTCTTTGGTATCGCGCTTGGTGTTTCGACATCATTCGTGTTCCTGTTTGTGCTCTTCGGCTCGTTGTTGGACCGTGCAGGCGCGGGCAACTATTTCATTCAGGTGGCGTTTAGCTTGATGGGGCATATGAAGGGTGGACCGGCCAAGGCGGCTGTTGTTTCCTCTGCCATGACGGGTCTGATCTCTGGTTCCTCCATTGCGAACGTGGTGACAACGGGGACGTTCACCATTCCGCTGATGAAAAAGGTGGGCTTTAGTTCTGAAAAGGCCGGCGCGGTCGAGGTGGCCTCATCGGTCAATGGTCAGATCATGCCACCGGTTATGGGTGCGGCAGCGTTCTTGATGGTCGAATATGTGGGAATTCCCTATTTCGATGTGGTCAAGCACGCGTTCCTGCCTGCCGTCATCTCTTATATCGCATTAGTCTATATCGTGCACCTTGAGGCGCTGAAGGCCGGCATGGAAGGCCTGCCGCGCGCGACTGTGCCCAAGCCCTGGGTCGCATGGCTGATGTCAATCGCCTTTACCATTGCTGTGATCTGCGCGCTGAGCTTTGGCGTCTACTACCTGATGGGCTGGATCCGTCCTGTGTTCCCCGAAACAGCGGGATACATCATTTTCGTCTTCCTGACGGCGGTATATGCGGGACTTCTCTATGTTGCGTCGAAGGAAAAGCCGCTTGAGCTGGATGATCCGAATGCACCGGTCACAACATTGCCGCTGCCCGGTCCGACGATCCGCTCCGGTTTGCATTTCATCCTACCGGTCGTGGTGCTGGTCTGGGCGTTGATGGTTGACCGTCTGTCGCCGGGCCTGTCTGCCTTCTGGGCGACATCCTACATGGTGTTTATTCTGGTAACACAGCGCCCGCTCATGGCGATTTTCCGTGGTCAAAGCCAGCTTGGCAACGACATCAAAGACGGGCTGCTGGACTTGATTGACGGATTGGTCACTGGCGCACGCAACATGATCGGGATCGGTATCGCAACCGCGACTGCCGGTATTATCGTTGGCGCAGTAAGCCAGACTGGCGTTGGAGCGGCCCTTGCAGATGTGGTCGAGGTTCTTTCTGGCGGCAATATCCTTGCCATCCTTGCGCTGACTGCTGTGCTGTCGCTGATCCTCGGAATGGGGCTGCCAACAACGGCCAACTATATTGTTGTGTCGGCGCTGCTTGCGCCTGTGATTGTCACACTCGGCCAACAAAACGGCCTGATTGTGCCGCTGATTGCCGTGCACTTGTTTGTTTTCTATTTTGGTATCATGGCAGATGTTACGCCACCGGTGGGGCTTGCGTCTTTTGCGGCGGCTGCTGTGTCGGGCGGTGATCCGATCAAGACGGGCGTGGTTGCGTTCTTCTATTCGCTGCGCACGGCGGCATTGCCGTTCCTGTTCATCTTCAACACCGAACTATTGTTGATCAACGTTACCTGGGCGCAGGGGATATTCGTCTTTATCGTGGCCACAGTGGCTATGCTGCTTTTTGCAGCAGCGACCCAAGGCTGGTTTCTTGCCAAGAATCGCTTTTATGAGACGATTGCCCTGTTGTTGATTGCCTTCACTCTGTTCCGTCCGGGGTTCTGGATGGATATGGTTGCACCTCCTTACTCCGAAGTCGCCTCAAGCGAGATCGCGCAGGCCGCTGAGGGAACACCGGCAGGTGAGACATTGCGTCTGCGGGTGTCTGGAGTGAATGATCTGGGTGATCCACTGGAATTCGTGGCGCTGCTGCCCATGGGTGAGGGTGCGACCGGCGCAGAACGGCTTGATAATGCAGGACTAGTTTTCCGGCAGGATGGTGACAAGCTGATCATTGATGATGTGGCCTACAACTCTGCAGCACAGAGCGCGGGGCTTGATTGGGATCAGGAAGTGCTTCGTGTGCTCAAACCGGAACCGCAGCCAAGCAAATATCTGATGTTCCTTCCGGCGCTTTTGTTGCTTGGCGTGGTGGTGATGTTACAGCGGGGCCGGAATTCGCGCACTCCGCGCAAGACGGCGGCGGCATAAAATCACCTACTTGAAGATGACATATGCTAAGATTTGCTCCGTTACGGAATATGCCAGTTTGAATGGTTCCACTCCCTATACAAAGGGCGTATGGACCAATTCAAACGGCCAGAGCCGTTGTTTCCGGAGTGAACAGATATGACACCTTTCGCAATTGCAGGCGTACAAATGTACGTCAACGCGCTGCAGCCCAACGTCGATGGCATGATCCAGCGGCTTGATATCCTGATGGCCCGTTTCCCGTGGACCCAGATGGTCCTCTTCTCGGAGCTTGCGCCATTTGGCCCACTGGACCAATACGCCTTGCCCCCCCAAAACGATGCGCTGGAGAAATTTCAGGCCGCAGCGCTCAAGCACCACGTGTGGCTGATCCCGGGTTCGATGTTCATCACTGATCCTGAAGACGGTCGCATCTATAATACCTCTGTGGTGATCAACCCGCAGGGTGAGATCATCCGCCGCTATGCTAAGATGTTCCCGTTCCGGCCATACGAATCCGGTATTGCTGCGGGCACCGATTTCTGCGTGTTCGACGTACCAGAAGTCGGTCGGTTCGGCCTGTCGATCTGTTATGACATGTGGTTCCCTGAAACCACGCGCCAGTTGACCAGCCAAGGTGTCGAAGTACTGCTGCACCCCGTTCTCACAGGGACAACGGACCGCGACGCCGAGCTTGCGATTGCACGGGCCACGGCGGCGCAGTTCCAGTGCTACGTCATTGACGTCAACGGTCTTGGCGCGGGCGGGGTCGGTAAATCCTGCGTCGTCGATCCGACCTCGATGGTGCTTCACCAGTCTGCCGGTCAGGAAGACATGTTCCCGATCGAAGTTGACCTCGATATGGTGCGCCGTCAGCGCGAAACCGGCATGAAAGGTTTGGGCCAGGTCCTGAAATCTTTCCGTGACCGGTCAGTGGACTTTTCGGTCTATGATCGTGCCAGCGGCACTGACGAGTTTCTCAAGACGTTGGGGCCACTTGCAATCCCGCAAAAGGGAACAACAGCCGGTCTTGACACGATGGCACCGGCAATGCGGGTGCCGTACGCGCCTTCAACAAGCGGGCAAGACAGCCTGCCAGGCTTTGCTTATAAAGTGCCGCCTGCCTTCCCTGACGAACCTTTGCCAAACCCCTCCGCAGGCACCGCTGTGCCTGAGGGGGAAACAACACCTACCGGCGCCCCTGTGGCGGCGATGCCAAATCCTCCCGTTAAACCCGGTATTCTGACCGGGTCTTCGGGAAATGACACAACCAGCGGCTAGGGCTGTATGCAGGCGGGACAGGCGCGAAACCTGTCCCACCCTCATCGCACACCCGGCCGCGCTTACTAAGCGGAGAACGACCGATGCATGCGATGAGAGATTATTCGTCAGCGATACAGCTGCGATCCGACCGATGGAGTGCCCTGCGCGAAGCGACAAGCGCACTGACGCGCAGTCCTAGTGCAGGCGAAGCTTCACAGCTGCGCGGCGCAATTGAAAACCTCTTTGACTCGTTAGGAATGATGGAGGCCTATTGGGCCTTTCCGGGCAAACACGCCTTTTCGTTGATCCGGCGTCATTTCGAACAGGGAAAGCTTGATGATGTCAGTTTTGCCGTCAATCGGATCACGCGGGCGCTAACCACAGGCGCATACCGCCGCCGCCACATCCCGCTTGAGCGCGATAGTGTCGATCAGGATGAACAAGACGACGAAGCGCATCAGAGCCTTGAAATGCGGGCGCTATCTAAACCCTATTTCGAAGTGCTGATCGTTGATAATGTGAACGAGCATCAGGAACGTTGGCTGAAATCCAATGTGATCAGCATGCGCCGCCCCGAAGATCCCTTTATCTACGAAGCCGTTGTTGTTCCGTCGATTGAAGATGCGCTGATTGCCGTGCTGTTTAATCACAACATTCAGGCCATCGTCGTGCGTCCCGGATTGGTGCTGCAATCGGACAAGGTAGAGGAAATTCTGACCCGCTATCTGGCCCGTGCAGGTGGCCGCGACGAGATCGACGCGATACCGCCGGAAAACTACGGCCCAGAGTTGTGCCGTATGATTGCAAAGGTCCGTCCCGAACTGGACGCCTATCTGGTAACGGAGCGGTCGGTCGAAGATATCGCGGGCCTTGATCTGGGGATTTGCCGACGGGTCTTCTACAACTCCGAAGACTTTATGGAGCTGCACCTGAATATCTTGCGCGGTGTGCAGGCGCGGAATAAATCGCCTTTCTTCACGGCGCTGGTCGAATATTCGAAACAGCCAACAGGCGTGTTCCATGCCATGCCCATCAGTCGCGGGAAATCTATCACCCGCTCACACTGGATTCAGGATATGGGGGCGTTCTACGGCCCTAACATCTTCCTTGCTGAAACTTCGGCTACGTCCGGCGGGCTGGATAGTCTGCTTGAGCCGCAAGGCCCGATCAAAGAGGCGCAAGAGCTTGCCTCCCGTGCGTTTGGATCGAAACAGACGTTCTTTGCGACCAACGGTACTTCGACCTGTAACAAGATCGTTGTGCAGGCGCTGTTGCAGCCGGGCGATATTGTGTTGGTGGACCGTGATTGCCACAAATCCCATCATTACGGCATGGTGCTGGCCGGGGCACAGGTAAGCTACCTTGATAGCTATCCGCTCAGCAAATACTCGATGTACGGCGCGGTGCCTTTGTCAGAGATCAAGGAACGCCTGCTGGAGATGAAGGCGCAGGGTAAGCTGGACCGCGTGCGGATGCTGCTGCTGACGAACTGTACCTTCGACGGTCTGGTGTACAATGTAGAACGCGTGATGCAGGAATGTTTGGCGATCAAACCAGACCTTATATTCCTGTGGGACGAGGCATGGTTCGCTTTTGCCCGTTTCAATCCCACGTACCGCCAACGAACTGCGATGAACGCCGCGAACGTCCTGCGTGCCAAATTCAAAAGCGAGGCGCACCGCGAAGCCTATGAGGCGCAGCAGGAAGAGCTGAAAGATGCGGATCACGAAACCCTGCTGAGAACACGCCTTATCCCGTCGCCAACTGCGCGGGTGCGGGCCTATTCAACGCAATCTACGCATAAGACGCTGACATCTTTGCGTCAGGGGTCGATGATCCATGTCAATGATCAGGATTTCAAAGGCGAGGTAGAGCAGAGCTTCCACGAAGCTTACATGACCCACACCTCTACCTCACCGAACTACCAGATCATTGCATCGCTGGATGTGGGCCGACGTCAGGTTGAATTGGAAGGGTTTGAGTTTGTTCAGCGTCAGATCGAAGCGGCCATGTCCATGCGGCGCGCGATTTCTGACCACCCATTGTTGAAGAAGTATTTCAAGGTACTCACTGCGGGAGACATGATTCCCGAAGAGCATCGCGAAAGCGGCGTGACCAGCTACTATGATGCGGAACAGGGCTGGACGGATCTGTGGGATTGCTGGGAACGAGACGAATTCGTTCTGGATGCAAGCCGCGTAACGCTGCTGGTTGGCGGTACCGGTTGGGATGGTGATACCTTTAAGAACAAGGTGTTGATGGATAAATACGGCATCCAGATCAACAAGACATCACGCAACACGGTTCTGTTCATGACCAACATCGGGACGACACGGTCCAGCGTTGCTTACCTGATCGAGGTGTTGGTTGAGATCGCCAAGTCGCTGGACGAATTGAACGACGACGCCTCCGGCATGGAAAAGCTGGCCTTTGATAAACGGGTCAATAACCTGTTGGAAAATTGCCCGCCGCTGCCTGACTTCAGCCGCTTTCACAAGGCGTTTCTGGAAAGCGGTAACAGCCGCGAAGGCGATATTCGCAAGGCCTTTTTCCTCGCGTATAATGACAAGAACTGCGACTATCTGGAGCTTGACGGATCACTGAAAGAGGCGATGACGCGGGGCGAAACGATCGTTTCGGCCAGTTTCATCATTCCTTACCCGCCGGGTTTCCCGATTTTGGTGCCGGGTCAGGTGATCAGTCAGGAAATCCTATCGTTCATGCGCGCACTCGACGTCAGCGAAATCCACGGCTACCGGCCTGATCTGGGCCTGCGTGTATTTACACAAGAAGCGCTTGAAGGTGCGACCGCATCGCCCGCAAAATCATCCAAGAAAGCCTCGGCTTAATTACCAAGACAAGGAGCATACCAATGGCTACCGTTCTGAGAAACATTTCTGAAATCCGCCGGTTCTTTCACCGCAACGAAGATCCGGTCTATTTCATCTCGGCGACCAACTTTAACCTGTTGGGTCTTGATGAATGGGTGAAGAATTTCAAATACATCTGCTACATCGACTGTTACGGGGGCAAGCACCCGAACGTGTTCTGCCCGTCCGAACAGCCCCATGCAGAGTTCCAGTCCATCGAGGACATCAACAACTATCTGCTCCAGCATAAGGAAGTCATCGACTTCATCAAAAAGCGGGGCGGCAAACCCAAGTTCGTCTTCTTGATGTTCGACGAAGAAACCGAACGCCTGTCCAAAGAATTGGGCGCGGATGTATGGTTCCCCAAGGCCAAGCTGCGTCAGTCCATGGACAACAAGATCGAGACAGTGCGCATCGGCAACAAAGCGGGCGTGCCTTCTGTGCCGAATACGCTGGCCGAAGTTACATCGTACGAAAACCTGCGCGAGACCTGTGAGAAAGCAGGCATCGGGCATGATCTGGTTCTGCAATCGGCTTTTGGCGACAGTGGTCACACCACCTTCTTCATTAAAAACGAAGCAGATTTTCGCCGTCACCAGTCCGAGATCATCGGCGAGGGTGAGATCAAGATCATGAAGCGGATTAACTGCCGCGGCGCTGCGATCGAAGCCTGTGCCACCAAAGAAGGGACCATTGTTGGCCCTCTGATGACGGAGCTTGTCGGTTTTAACGAACTGACACCTTATCGTGGCGGCTGGTGCGGGAACGAGATTCTCTCGACGGCCTTCCCGCCAAAAGTGCGCCAGCAAGCACGTGATCTGACGTTCAAGTTTGGTGAGCAATTGCGCAAGGAAGGCTATCGCGGATATTTCGAACTGGACTTCCTGATCGACAAGAAGACCGGCGATCTTTGGCTGGGCGAACTGAACCCACGGATTACAGGTGCCTCCTCAATGACCAACCACGCGGCCTTTGCCCACGCGGATGCGCCGTTGTTCCTGTTCCACCTGCTGGAATTCTCGAAGAAGAAGTTCAACCTTAACGTGGACGAACTGAACGCGCGCTGGGCGGATCCGGAGAACATCGACAGCTGGTCGCAAATGGTGATCAAGCACACGAAGGACAGCGTTGATATCTGCACCGAGTCACCCGAGACAGGCATCTACAAGATGCGTGAAGACGGCTCTGTTGTGTGGGATCGTTTCGACTATCACCGCCGTGCAGTCGAGAGCGAGAACGAAGCCTTCTTCCTGCGCATCCTGCAGCCGGGTGATTACCGCTATGAAGGTGCCGATATCGGTATCCTTGTGACGCGTGGTCGTTCAATGACGAAGAGCTTCCAGTTGAACGAACGGGCGAAAAAGTGGATTCACGGGATCAAGAGCGCGGTAGACGGCAAGCCGCTGCCGGTTGCCTCGGCTGATCCGCAGTTGTCTGATCCGGCGTTCAAGATCCTGTAAGACAAATCCGTTAGAAAGGCCGCTATGTACTGGCGTGCGATCTCTGAGGATTTGCCCGGCCCGAAATGGGCCGGGCTTTTCCGCGAATATTGGTCCGATTATCGGGCGTGGTGGCTCAAAGAAGGTGAGACTGCCCGCCCGACCTATGCCGCAAGCCTGCGCGCGCTGCGGACCCATATGCCTGAGATGGTGCCGCTGTACGAGGAACTGTGCGAACTGGCCGGCGGTGGCGATCATGCCGCGCGTTTCCTGAGCTTTTACACACCGCCCCCCTATCTGGCGAGCTGCTCTCAGGCAATCTGGGCAGGCAAACAGCCGGTGTTGGTGCGGAATTATGATTATAACCCAAAGGCCTTTGACAGCCTCGTGTTGCGGACGCGGTGGATGGGGCGCGCTGTAATGGGCACGTCTGACGGGCTTTGGGGGCTTGTGGACGGGGTGAATGACAAGGGATTGTCGATCTCGCTTACTTTCGGCGGTAGGCGCGTTGTGGGTGAGGGGTTCGGCGTGCCGTTGATCCTGCGATATGTTCTTCAAACCTGCGAAACCGCCCAAGAGGCAGGCGAGGTGTTGGCGCGTGTGCCTACGCATATGAGCTACAACGTCACTGTACTGGACCGCAAACGTGACTATCTGACTGTTATGATGGCGCCGGACCGACCGGCGATCATTACCCATGCCGCAGTGGCGACAAACCATCAGGAAAACGTGGAATGGATCAGTCATGCGCGTTTCACCGCCACGGTTGAACGTGAGCGTTTTCTGCTGCAACGGTTGCGCCTGCATCAGGACCCTGAAGAAAAATTCATCAACGCATTCATGCGCCCACCGCTATATTCGACAGCGTTCAGTCACGGGTTCGGGACGTTGTACACGGCCGTTTACCGCCCCCGCAAAAAAGAGATGGAGCTGCGTTGGCCCGGTGTGGTCTGGCCCCTATCGCTTAAGGATTTCGAAGAAGGTGCGCGGGACGTGGCGCTGCCGGGGGTTCTGTGATGGCAGGGCCGCTTGCATCCTTGAAAGTTGTTGAATTCTCGGGTCTTGGACCGGCCCCGTTGGCCGGACAATTGCTTGCTGATTTGGGCGCCGAGGTGATCACAGTGGACCGCAAGGCCGCTGTAGCAGATCCGACTGACATAAATCGGCGCGGCAAGAAATCTGTCGTGCTCGACCTCAAAACAGAAGCCGGATTGGCGGCCGCGCGGCGTCTGATTGCTGCCAGTGATGTGCTGATTGAAGGGTTCCGACCCGGTGTGATGGAACGTCTGGGAATGGGCCCCGAGACCTGCCCGGAGCGATTGATTTATGCGCGGATGACAGGTTGGGGCCAGAACGGCCCGCTGGCTCAAACCGCGGGGCATGACATCAACTATCTTGCGCTTACCGGTGCGTTGCATGCGATGGGCGATGCAGACCGCGCGCCTGTGCCACCTTTAAATCTGGTGGCGGATTACGGCGGGGGTACGATGTTTCTGCTGCTGGGAATTCTGAGCGCTGTGATCGAGCGGAGCGTTTCGGGAAAAGGGCAGGTCGTTGATGCTGCCATGGTTGATGGTGTCCCGGCGATGATGGGATTGATCCATGCGATGCTTGCGCAAGGCGCGTGGAGCGAAACACGTGGTACGAATTGGCTTGATGGCGGCGCCCCGTTTTATCGGTGTTATACTTGTGCGTGTGGCGGCTATATTTCTGTAGGCGCGCTAGAGCCGCAGTTCCACGCGTTGTTACTGGAAAAGGCAAATCTACCGGCCGAACATTCAAAAACGCAGAATGACGCAGCACACTGGCCTGAGCGGCGCGCGCTTTATGAACGGGCGTTTGCGCAGCGCAGCCGGGATGAATGGGCCGACATATTTGCAGGCAGCGATGCTTGCGTGGCACCTGTTCTGACTTTCTCTGAGGCGCAGTTCCATCCGCACATGAAGGCACGCGAAACCTTTATTGCACCGAACGGTGTGCTTCAGGCCGCGCCTGCGCCACGGTTCAGCCGCAGTAAGGCAGGTGAGCCCGCGCAGCCCGGAGCTATTGGCGGTGAAACCGACACGGTGCTAGAGGGGCTTGGTTACAGCGTCGCAGAAAGACGCAGCATCACGGGCTGAGTTTCTTTTGCAAACCTGCCATTATAGAAAATGACAGTGTTCCCTGTCGGAAATAACGCTATATGTCTTCCATGTCCGAAGCTGTCGATCTTTCCCATTCACCGCTGGAAGAGCTTATTGTCTGCCCAGTGTGCGATGCGACCTACCAGTTAGAACGCCCCAAGAATGGTGAGCGGGCTGTTTGCACGCGTTGCCACAAGGTATTGATCGCGCCGCGGCGCAAGGCGGGGATGCAGATCATCGCGGTTGCTGTGGCGGTTGTGGTGTTGATCACGGCGGCAAGTGTATTCCCGTTTTTGCAAATCTCTGCGGCGGGGCGCAGCAATTCTGTGTCCATCATTGATGCAGCACTGTCTTTTACAGAAGGGCCGCTGTTGGTGCTGGCGCTGATGACCGCTGGATTTATCCTTTTTGTACCGCTTTTGCGGATGTTGCTGACGGTATATGTTTTGGTACCCGTTGTGCTTGATCGCCCGCCCGCACGCCATGCAATCCCTGCCTTCCGTCTGTCCGAAGCACTGCGCCCATGGTCGATGGCCGAGATTTTTGCGCTGGGATGTGCGGTTGCGTTGGTGAAAGTCGCGGATTTGGCGACGGTCAGTTTTGGTCCGGCATTCTGGATGTTCGGTGTATTGGTGGTTCTGGTTATCGTTCAGGACAGTTTTATGTGTAAGTGGTCTGTATGGAACTCTCTGGAACATCCCAAAAGACAGTGACCGCCCGTGAGGCCGGTCTTGTCGCGTGCACCCGTTGCGGGCGTGCCTGGCCGCTGGGAACAGCGGATTGCGGTCGCTGTGGTGCAAAGCTTGTTTCGCGTGATGCGCATAGCCTGCAAAGGGTTTGGGCGCTGTGGATTGTTGGGATGATGTGTTATTTCCCTGCCAACATGTACCCTATGCTGCTTAGCCGTCAGCTGTTTTCGGTAGACGAAAGCACCATCATCGGGGGCGCTGTTGATCTGGCGCATCACGGTGCCTACGGGATTGCGGCCATTATTCTGATTGCCTCTGTGGTAATCCCGCTTGGGAAATTCTGGGCGATCGCGTTTCTGGCTGTCAGCGTCAGGCAGCATCGTGGATTTGCTTCGCATCGTCGCTTGCTGATGTATGAGGTTGTCGAGTATATCGGGCGCTGGTCGATGATTGATATCTTTGTCGTTGCCATTCTGTCGGCGCTGGTGCAACTCAAGGGCCTTGCTACGATCACACCGGGTCCTGCGGCGTTTTTCTTTGCTTTATCGGTGATTTTTACCATGTTGTCTGCTCAGGCATTCGACCCGCGCATGATTTGGGATGCGCAACCCAATGACAACGAGGCTTCAGACAATGGCTAACACTCCTCCTCCCGTCGAGATTTCGACAGTACGCAAAAGCGTGCTTTCCGGAGCTTCCTTCATTTGGATTATCCCGCTTCTGGCGCTTGTGGTCGCCTTTGGCGTTGCATGGCAATCCTACGCCGCGCGCGGACCGGTTATCATCGTGAAGTTTACCGACGGCGCGGGCATTTCCGCGGGTGAAACAAAGCTCAAGTACCGCGACATTGAAGTAGGCGATGTCGAAGAGGTGGGCTTTGGTGAAGGGTTGGACAAGGTCGAAGTGCACATTCGCCTCCACAAGGATGTCGCGGAATATGTCGATGCAAGTTCGGTCTTCTGGATCGTGCAGCCAGAGGTCACTGCGCAAGGTGTCACTGGCCTTAGCACAGTTCTAAGTGGCGTCTATATCGAAGGTTCATGGGATAGTGAGATTGGTCTGCCTTCCAGTACTTTCAAAGGGTCGGATGTGGCACCTTTGATCCAGCCGGGTGAAAGTGGCCTGCAGATCGCTTTCCGGTCCACGGCGAACGGAACGCTGACAGACAATGCACCAATCCTATTTCGCGGTATTCAGGTGGGGCAGGTCGGACGTGCCCAGATTTCGCGTAGTGGTGCCTATGCGATTACCGAAGGTTTGATCTATGAAGAGCACCGCAATCTGATCAGCTCTTCAACGCGCTTCTGGGATACTTCGGGTTTTAGTTTCTCTGTTGGTCCTGCTGGTGCCGAGATCGACTTTTCGTCGCTGGCAACGCTGGTGGGCGGTGGGATAACCTTTGATACCTTCGTTTCAGGCGGTGAGCCTGCCCGCGACGGTGAGGTGTTTCAGGTTTTTGAGAGCAAGGAAGTTGCGCGCAACAGTCTTTTCACCAGTTCGGAAGTAGACCCGCTGCGCATGAGCGTGATCTTCGAAGAGAATATTTCCGGCCTAGCCGTCGGAGCGCCAGTGGAGCTGAGCGGATTCCGGATCGGTTCGGTTGAGAGTTTGTCCGGCATCGTGGACTTCAACCAGTTCGGCGATAGCCGCGTGCGGTTGAATGTGGTCTTGTCGATCCAGCCTGCGCGTCTTGGTCTTCCGGGCGAAGTTTCGGCGGCGGCTGCCTTGGGCCTTTTGCAGGATCGGGTTGCGAATGGTCTGCGCGCCCGACTGGCTTCTGCCAGCCTGCTGACAGGTGGCCTGAAAGTTGAAATGATAGAGGTAGAGGATGCGCCGCCTGCGAGGTTGATTTCGGAGGGGCTTGATCTGCCCGTCATGCCGACCACAAAGAGCGAGACTTCGGATGCCGCTGCAACAGTGGAAGGCGTGTTCACGCGGATCAACAACCTGCCTATCGAAGAACTGCTGAACAGCGCAATAAACGTGATGAATTCGGCGGAGCTGCTGATGTCTAACGGTGACCTGCAAAAGGTGCCGGGCGATGTCAGCACATTGTTGAGTGATATTTCAGGGATTGTGACGTCCGATGATGTGAAGAACATTCCTGTTGCGCTGAATGCGACGCTAACGCGGGTTGAGGGGCTGGTGGCCGAGCTGGAACAGCAACGTATCGCCGAATCCCTTGGTAAAACGCTTACTGCGGCTGCGGATGCAGCAGATGCGGTGACGTCATCGGTCGAAGGTGTGCCGGAGCTGGTGACCGATATTCAAGCTGTCGCGTCTAAGGCCGCATCGCTGGAATTTGATGTTCTCATTCAAGAGCTGACCTCGCTTACGACTTCGGCTGAGGCATTGGTCAGCAGCCCCGAGACGGCGCAGCTTCCTGTGGCGTTGTCTGGCGCATTGGATCAGTTGAATGCCACTTTGCGCGAACTGCGCGAAGGCGGGGCGGTCGAGAATGTGAACCAAACGCTGGCTTCGGCGCGTAATGCTGCAGATAGCATTGCTGTTTCCTCCAAAGATCTGCCGCAGGTGATCGACCGTCTCAATGCGCTTTTTGTGCAAGCGGGTCGCACCATCGAAGGCTACAATCGCGGGGATGAGCTGAGCCGTTCTGTCGAGACAACGCTGCGTGATATCCAACAAGCCGCCAGCGCGCTAGAAAAACTTGCGCGTACCATTGAACGAAATCCAAATTCTCTGCTGCTGGGAAGATAATATGACACTGATCAAACCAATCGCCGCCGCTGCCGCGCTGGCCATCTTGGCCGCTTGTGGCGCGCCGAATCGTATCGCCGTGCAACCACCTGCTATCTCCGAGACTGTGGGGATTGGCTATCGTTCGGTTGAGGTGAAGGACGTGTCGCTGCCCAGTTATGCCTCGGCAGATGAAATCGCTCAACAAGCGCCGGATGGCACGTTGATTACGTCGAAGGTTCTTTGGGCGGATTCGCCGGATCGTGCCATTGGGCTTGAGCTGAGCCGGAATCTTGCACGGCTGACGCGTGCGCGCATTGCGTCGGAGCCGTGGCCGTTCGAGGAAGCGGCTGCAGCCACGTTGGACGTAAGGTTTACCGATCTGGTGGCAGGTACCGACGGGGTATTCCGGGCTACCGGTCAGTATTTCGTCGGCGTCTACCAGGGCCGTGAGCGTTCGGGCGTTTTTGATCTTGCCGTCGCCTATGACCCCAAGGGCGGACCTACTGCTATCGCGCAAGCGCGGGGCCAGATCATACTGGATCTTGCAAAATATCTGGCGCGTGAAGGCCTGCGTTGAGCTGATACCCTTGCGTGAAGGGCGTTAGCGCCCTACATCGCTACCCATGGCTCAGGTAAAATCATCATCAAAGTCGGACCCGAACTATAAGGTCATCGCAGAAAACCGCCGTGCGCGGTTTGATTACGCGATCGAGGATGATGTTGAATGCGGCATCATGCTTGAGGGATCAGAAGTGAAGTCCCTGCGGATGGGCGGCTCCAATATCGCGGAAAGCTATGCTGCGGTTGAGGATGGCGAGCTTTGGTTGGTGAACAGCTATATCGCGCCCTACAAGCAGGCAAAAACCTTTGGCCACGAAGAACGCCGCCGCCGCAAACTGCTGGTTAGCCGTAAGCAATTGGCCGAGATGTGGAATGCGACCCAGCGCAAGGGTATGACCCTTGTCCCGATGGTGATGTATTTCAACCATCGCGGCATGGCGAAGATCAAGATCGGCATCGCCAAGGGTAAAAAACTGCACGATAAGCGCGAAGATGCCGCCAAACGGGATTGGTCGCGGCAGAAGTCGCGTCTGCTGAAAGATCACGGGTAGCGACTGTAGAAAAAAAAACGGGGTCCAGCCCCCGCCTTCGCTTTGGCGAAGACTCCCCCGGGATATTTTCGGCCAAAAGAAATGCGCATCATGGTGCATAGTCTTGCCCCGATTTTGCTGTCGGAGTAGTCAGGGGTGTGCAACCAAGGGGAAGCCACCATGACAGATGATCCAAAAACACTTGTGTCTACCGAATGGTTGGCAAAGCATCTCAAAGATCCCGATCTGCGGGTTATTGATGCGTCCTGGTATTTGCCAACAGAAGAACGCGATCCTAAGGCGGAATATGACGCTGCACATATACCGGGTGCGCGGTTTTTTGATATTGAAGAAATCTCTGACGCGCGGTCGAGTTTGCCGCATATGGCACCTCCGGTAGAGAAGTTCATGTCGCGGATGCGGGCCATGGGTGTGGGCGACGGGCACCAGATCGTCGTTTATGACGGTGCGGGTATTATGTCGGCACCCCGTGTGTGGTGGCTTTTTAAACTTATGGGGCAGGAAAATGTTGCCGTCTTGGATGGCGGTTTTCCAAAATGGCTGGCAGAAGAACGCCCGACCGAAGACATGCCGCCAATTCCACGCGATAGACACATGACCGTCCGTTTTCAGAACCATCTGGTGCGCGACGTCACGCAAGTGGCTCATGCGTCAAAATTAGGCAGCCCCCAAATTGTGGATGCCCGCGCCGCCGCCCGTTTTCGCGGCGAAGCGCCAGAGCCGCGTGAAGGGCTGCGCGCTGGTCACATCCCGAAATCGCGCAACGTGCCATTCGGAACCCTACTCAATGCCGACCAGACGATGAAATCCGTTGATGAGAGCCGCGCCGTTTTCGAGGCCGCAGGGGTGGATATGGGTAAGCCTGTTATCACTTCGTGTGGGTCCGGCGTAACGGCGGCGGTTTTGGCGTTGGCCTTGGAACGACTTGGGCACCATGACTGGGCTCTTTATGATGGATCATGGGCTGAGTGGGGGATGTTCCCGACTGTGCCAATCGCAACCGGAGATGCGTAATGTTTGAGACACTGAAGCAGCAGCCTGCTGATAAAATTCTGGCCTTGATGCAAATGTATAAGGAAGATCCGCGGGACACCAAGATCGACTTGGGTGTTGGCGTGTACAAAGACGCGACTGGCCTCACGCCGGTTATGCGTGCGATCAAGGCTGCAGAGCACCAGCTGTGGGAAACGCAAGATAGCAAGGTTTACACGGGCCTTGCGGGCGATCCTGCATTTGGAGACGCGATGATTGATCTGGTACTGGGCGATGTTGTGCCACGTGCGAATATTGCAGCAGCTGCCACACCCGGTGGCACAGGTGCCTGTCGTCAGGCGTTTGAGTTGATCCAGATGGCGAACCCCGATGCGCGGGTGTTTGTTTCGAACCCGACATGGCCCAATCACATCTCTATGCTCGGGTATCTCGGCGTTGAGGTCGTGCATTATCGGTACTTTGACGAAGAGACGCGCGGCGTTGATTTCGACGGCCTGATTGCGGATCTAAAAACAGCCAAGAAGGGTGATGTGGTTTTGCTGCACGGCTGCTGTCACAATCCTACGGGCGCTAACCTGAATAGTTCCGAATGGGACGAGGTGATCAAAGTGCTGCTGGAAACCGGCGCCACACCGATGATCGACATCGCCTATCAAGGCTTTGGGGACGGCTTGGATGAGGATGCAGCAGCGACGCGCAAAGTGGTCGCTTCGGTCCCCGAGTGTATCATCGCGGCGAGCTGTTCAAAGAACTTCGGCATCTACCGTGAGCGTACGGGGCTGCTGATGGTGGTAAGCGCAGACAGCAGTGCGCAGGCGCTTAATCAGGGGACGCTTGCGTTTCTGAACCGTCAGAACTTTAGTTTTCCGCCGGACCATGGTGCGCGTCTTGTGACGATGATCCTGAATGATCCAGCCTTGCGGGCGGATTGGCAGGCTGAGCTGGAGGAAGTGCGCCAATCCATGCTGGGACTGCGCCAACAGTTGGCGGCCGAATTGCAGCGGCTTTCCGGATCTGACCGGTTCGGGTTTCTTGCGCAGCATCGTGGCATGTTCTCGCGTCTGGGGACGTCGCCCGAGATGGTAGAGGCATTGCGTGTCGAGCATGGCATTTACATGGTGGGCGACAGCCGCATGAATATTGCCGGGCTTAATGCCCAGACTGTTCCAATTCTTGCAAAAGCTATAGTTGATACCGGGGTCTAAACCCGCCCTATCACCTGATATAAAAAGCCCCGCATCATCTGATGCGGGGCTTTTTCGTTGGCGTCGTTATGCGCGGCCCGCCGAGTAAGAGATCGGGGGCCGCGTTGTTCTTGTTACCCGCGTGTGAACTCGGGGTAGGCTTCCATGCCCAGCTCGGATGTGTCGAGACCCATGATCTCGGCTTCTTCGCTGACGCGGATGCCGACCGTTGCCTTCAGGATGAACCAGACTGCACCGGACACCACGAAGGTAAAGATACCTACGACCAAGATGGAGTAGAGCTGTGTGCCGAGGCTTGCGTCGCCGTTGGTCAGAACAACCGCGATGGTGCCCCAGATGCCACAGAAAAGGTGCACAGGGATCGCACCGACAACATCGTCGATTTTCAGCTTGTCGAGGAATGGAACCGCGAAGACTACGATCACGCCGCCGATACCCCCGATCAGTGTCGCCATGCCAAGTGTTGGCGTCAGCGGCTCTGCGGTGATGGACACGAGGCCCGCAAGTGCGCCGTTCAGGATCATTGTCAGGTCAGGCTTTTTGTACAGAACCTGTGTCAGGATAAGGGCTACAACCGCACCACCAGCAGCAGCTGCGTTTGTGTTCGCAAAGATGCGGGATACGTCCGCAATATCGCCTACAGAACCCATCGCCAGCTGTGAGCCGCCGTTAAAGCCGAACCAACCGAGCCACAGGATGAACATACCAAGTGTCGCCAGTGCGAGGTTGGAACCGGGCATTGGGTTTACACGTCCGTCTTTGTACTTGCCGATACGCGGTCCGAGGATCAGCGCGCCTGCCAGAGCAGCCCAGCCGCCTACAGAGTGCACAACAGTGGAGCCCGCGAAGTCAAGGAAGCCCATCTCGTCAAGGAAGCCACCGCCCCATTTCCAGGAAGCCTGCAACGGATAGATGATGCCGGTCAGGATGATCACGAAGATCAGGAAAGGCCACAGTTTAATACGTTCGGCCAAGGCTCCGGATACGATGGAGGCTGTTGCCGCACAGAACATCAGCTGGAAGAAAAAGTCGGAACCGGTGGAGGCGTATTCGCCATCGTCCGCACCGGCCAGATCAACGCCAACTGCTTCCAGAACACCAACGCCGAATACGCCCGACAGAACGCCTTCGACGGACCATGTGCCCAACGGATACATCAGGTTGTAGCCAAACGCCCAGTAAGCAATGGTGGCCAGAGAAAAGAGAGCGACGTTTTTTGTCATCTGCATGGTGACGTTCTTGGAACGCACCAGACCGCCTTCGAGCATGGCAAAGCCTGCCGCCATGAAAAACACCAGAAAACCACCGATCAGGAACAGCAGTGTGTTCATGATCCAGACCATCTCGGCGGTAACTGCCGCCGTTTCGGCATCCTGAGCCAGCGCGAATGTCGGCAGCAAGGCTGCGGCGCCGGCGACTGGAATGAAAGATTTAATATTCATCGTATCGTCCTTTAGGTTACAGAGCGTCTTCGCCGGTTTCGCCAGTGCGCACGCGCACGGCCTGCTCGACATCGAGCACAAAGATCTTGCCGTCGCCGATCTTGCCGGTCTGGGCTGTCTTGCTGATGACTTCGACCATCTGGTCTGCTACGCTGTCTGCGACGACAAGCTCCAGCTTTACCTTTGGAACGAAGTTCACGACGTACTCTGCGCCGCGATAAATTTCTGTATGGCCCGACTGCGCGCCGAACCCTTTGATTTCTGTGACCATCAGCCCGCGTACACCCGCATCGGTCAGCGCTTCGCGGACTTCTTCGAGTTTGAACGGTTTGATCGTGGCAATGATGAGTTTCACCTAATTGTCCCCTCTTGGTTCGCAGGCCATCCTGCTAAATGCAGATGCAGAAAACCGGATTGGGTGGGCGAAAGGGAAGCTGATCTAGGTATCTGGCGGTCCATCTTTCGGTATACATGACTAAAAATTAGGCGGAAATTGAATTGTGCTTAAAAGGTGTGCAGTAATATGAGGCGTTGGAGTGGATCAAATGCTAAACAATCGGGTCAGAGCGGTCTAAGATGCCGCAAAACAGTAGGCGAGCAGGCCAAAATTCATGAGTGATTCACCAAAGCGCAGAAACCCGCTGGTTGCTGACAAGCGATACAGCCGTAAACCGGCCATGGCGTCGTCGAAGTCGGCTGCAAAGCCGAAAGCGAAGGCAAAGAGATCCCGTAAGGCCCCCCGTCAACGTCGTGGTGGTATTCTGGGACTGCTGAGTGCGTTGGTGCGTTGGTTCTTCCGGCTGATCTGGGTGATCTTCTCGCGCATCGTGCTTGTGGGCTTTGCGGTGTTGGCGCTTATTGTCGGCTATTTTTATACAACCCTGCCGCCGGTTGACGATCTTTTGGATGGCCGTGCCAAAGGCTCTGTCACGATGTTGGACAACAACAACGAAGTTTACGCGTGGCGTGGTGACCAGTTTGGTGGCGCGGTGACAGCTGAAAACGTTTCACGCCATCTGAAGAATGCGGTCATCGCGACCGAGGATAAGAGATTCTACAAACATTTCGGGCTCAGTCCGCGCGGTATCGCATCTGCGGTGCGCATCAACCTGAGCGAAGGCCGCGGCCCTCTGTCAGGCCATGGTGGTTCAACAATTACGCAGCAGACGGCTAAGCTGTTGTGTCTGGGGGAACCGTTTGACCCGACGGCTGGCCAGACCGAGGCCGAGTATGAATCCGAGTGTCGCCGCGGATCGCTGAAGCGGAAGGCAAAGGAGGCGGTCTATGCCATGGCAATGGAGGCCAAGTACTCCAAAAACGAGATTCTATCGATCTATCTGAACCGCGCATATATGGGCGGTGGTGCATATGGTGCCGAGGCTGCCTCCCAGCGGTTCTTCGGCAAATCGGCGGCCACCCTGAACCCTGCTGAGGCCGCAACGATTGCTGGTCTGTTGACCGCGCCAAGCACGCTCTCGCCAACGTCAAACCTTGAGCGTTCGCGCAATCGTGCGGCGACTGTGCTGCGTTTGATGAATGAACAGGGCTATCTTTCGGATGAAGAAGAAGCTGTGGCGCAAGCCAGCCCGGCGGAATTGTCCGATGCGGCAGAGGCGCGCGCCGGCGGATATTTTGCAGATTGGGTTATGTCGACCGGTCCTGAATTCTTTACGCGGAACACAACCGAAGACGTGATTATCCGGACCACGTTGGACCAGAACATGCAGCGCGCTGCAGTGGCGGGGCTGAACTGGGTATTTGAGAATAAGGTGCGTCCAGGTTCCAAAGCGCAGGCCGCGATTGTTGTGATGAGCGCGGACGGAGCGGTGCGTGCAATGGTGGGGGGGCGTAAAACAAAAGTGTCAGGTGCGTTCAACCGGGCCACGCAGGCGTTGCGCCAGACCGGCTCTGCCTTCAAGCCATTCGTTTATGCAGCGGCTCTTGATCTTGGTTATTCGCCGAATGATCTGGTCGATGACAGCCCTTATTGTGTTTACACTCCCGGCTCGGGCGAGTGGTGCCCGAAGAACTATACCAACCGCTTTGTCGGACAGACAACGATGACAAACGCGCTGGCGCAGTCTTTGAATATTCCGGCGGTTAAAATTTCTGAGTCGGTCGGACGGGAGACCGTAAGTGCGGTCGCATCACAATTCGGGATCAAAAACGATCTGGCGGCAGGCCCTGCAATGGCGCTTGGGGCATCGGAAAGTACGCTGATCGAAATGACGGGCGCCTTTGCGGGCATCCTGAACGGCGGTTCGTCTGTGACACCCTACGGATTGATTGACCTGAAACTGCGTGGCGATACCGAACCTTTGATGGGCACGGGCGGCGGCATCGGGGAGCGTGTCATTCAGGAGAGTGCCGCAGGCCAGTTGATCTATATGATGGAAAAAGTGGTTGCCGAAGGTACCGGACAGCGTGCGCAATTTGGTGGTCGTCAGCTTGCAGGAAAAACAGGCACCACATCAGCGGCGAAAGATGCTTGGTTCATCGGCTTCTCTGCTGACTACGTTGCCGGCGTCTGGATGGGGTACGATGACAACACGCCCCTGAAAGGGGTGACAGGCGGAGGATTGCCGGCGGAAATCTGGCGTGAAGTTATGATGCGCGTTCATGAGGGCGTCCCGATGAAGCCACTGCCAATGATTGCGCCAGCGCCTGCGCAGGTGATTTTCGAAGGGGATGTCAACGAGGTAGCCCCGATCGCGAATTCCGGTCAAAGTCAGCCGCGGCAACCGCGCGCGTCAAATATTATCGATCAGGTTTTGCAGGACATCTTCGGTGGCGGCGATGGCAGCCGGTCATCTGGTTCCCAAGGGGGGGACAGATAAGCGGGGTGGGATTGTCTTTACTATTGAACTACAGAGTTTTCATTTGCAGATATGTTAAAGATTTATAGCCCGACGGTTACGGGAGCGATTTGATTAGCCGTTGAGCGGCACTTAGAAAGGTATCGATGCAGACGGATGTACTAAAACGTGGTCGCGAAGAGCTTCGGCAAGTTCGAAAACGCAGCCGCTCGCTTTATTGGACCGTTGGTCTATTTTCGGCCTTCGCGAACCTGCTGATGCTGACGGGCCCGATCTATATGTTGCAGGTCTATGATCGGGTCTTGGGGTCGGGAAGTCAGGAGACACTGGTGGCACTGTCGCTGCTGGTTCTGTTCCTTTACGGCGTCATGGGTATTCTCGATTATACGCGTGGCCGGATCATGGCGCGCGTCGGTGCGCGGTTTCAGGATGATTTGGACCGACGGGTGTTTGATGCGGTTGTGCGCAAGTCGGCAGTGGCGCCGGACAGCAAAACAAATGGCAGCCTCGGTGATTTGGAATCCGTACAGCGTTTGATTACATCACCAGTTTTGATGGCCGCTTTTGACTTGCCGTGGACGCCGATCTTCTTTGCTGGAATTTTCGTATTTCACCCCTATCTAGGGTATCTTGCGCTTGCTGGCGCGGCTGTTCTAATCGCGATCACGATCGCGAACCAGTTATTGTCGCGCGGTGCGCAGTCCCGTGCTGCGATCGCAGGCCAGCAGGCGGGTGCCATGGCCGACCAAATCCGAACAGAGGCGGAGATGGTGCAGGCGATGGGAATGCGCAACGCTGCCTTTACCCGTTGGCAAAAGGCGCGTTGCGAAGCGCTCTCCGGACAGGTTGTGGCAACAGACGTCGGCGGCACATTCACGTCGATGACCAAGACGATCCGTCTTTTCCTTCAGTCTGCTATGCTGGGCATGGGGGCCTATCTGGTGTTGCGCAACGAGATGACACCGGGGGCTATGATTGCCGGGTCAATCCTGTTGGGACGTGCGTTGGCTCCTGTAGAAATGGCATTGAACCAATGGCCTTTGGTCCAGCGCGGTGTGACCGGCTGGAATAATCTGGCTGAACTATTGGGTGTTGTTGCGCCTGAGCCTCCACGCACGGCGCTACCCAAGCCGCGTGCGCAACTGATTGCAAAGAATCTGACCGTGGTGCCGCCGGGCGAAAAGCAGGCATCGCTCAAATCGGTCTCGTTTAGTGTGCAGCCGGGGCAAGCCGTTGGTGTGATTGGTCCGTCGGGTGCCGGAAAATCCACGCTGGCGCGCACGTTGACTGGCGTTTGGCGCCCGGCGGGTGGGTCTGTTCGATTGGACGGGGCGTCGCTTGAACACTATGGCAGCGAGACTTTGGGCCATCATATCGGCTATCTGCCGCAGCGCGTTTCGCTGTTTGACGGTACCATCGCGCAGAATATTGCGCGTTTGGCCGATGCACCGGATGATGCGAAGGTTGTTGCTGCCGCGAAGATGGCCGCAGCTCATGAGATGATCCTTGAGCTACCCGACGGCTATGACACCATAATCCGGTCCGGTCAGGTGCGCCTGTCAGGCGGTCAGATGCAAAGGATCGGCCTTGCACGCGCCCTTTACGATGATCCGGTCATACTGGTCCTTGATGAGCCGAATTCGAACTTGGACAACACGGGTTCACAGGCGCTCAATCAGGCGATCCGCAAGATGAAGGAAGCGGGGCGCTCTGTGCTGATCATGGCCCACCGTCCAGCGGCCATTCAGGAATGTGACACGCTGTTGGTTCTGGATGGCGGCATGCGCATGGCCTTCGGACCAAAGGATGAGGTTCTTAGAGGCATGGTGAAGAACCATCAGGAAATCCAGAAAGCACCTAAAGACGAAGGCGGCGTGACATGAGCACTACAAAGAAATGGAGCGCCACCCGCCCCGTTCTGATCGGTTTTATCGGGCTTGCCGTGCTTGTTGGCGGTTTTGGTTTTTGGTCTGTAACGTCCAACATCGCGGGCGCCATTGTGGCCTCTGGCCGCATCGAAGTTGATCGCAACCGTCAGGTTGTCCAGCATGATACGGGCGGCACCATCGCAGAGATTTTGGTGGATGAAGGTGATCTGGTTAAAGCCGGAGATCTATTGTTGCAGCTTGATCCTGAACAGGCGCAATCAGAGCTGACCCTGATCGAAGGGCAACTGTTCGAACTTATGGCGCGGCGTGGCCGTCTTGAGGCGCAGCGCGACGAGGCAGATAAAATCAAGTTCCCAGAGGCTCTGGTGCAGGCGGGGGCAACGAATTCGGATGCGCAGGAATTGATGGACGGCCAACGCAACCTTTTTGAGGCGCGCCGCGACAGTGTCGCGCGCGAGATTGATCAATTGGGCAAACAGCGCAATCAGATCGAAGATCAGATCAAGGGTATTCGCGCGCAGGAAACGTCGCTGGCCGCACAGCTTGATCTTATTGAACCTCAGTTGGTGAACCAGCAAAAGCTGTTGAATGATGGATTGGCGCAAGCGGCATCTGTCCTTCGGTTGCAGCAGGAAAAAGCCAGTTTGACTGGCGAAATCGGGCGGCTGATTGCCTCGCGGGCTCAGGCCGAAGGCCGGATCACAGAGATCGAGATCGTCGGGCTGAAACTGGGCACTTCGGGACGCGAAGAAGCTATCACCCAGTTGCGAGAAATCCGTTACCGCGAGCTGTCTTTGATTGAGCAGCGCCGCGCACTGCTGGCACAAATCGACAGGTTGGATATTCGTGCGCCGGTTTCGGGTATTGTCTACTCTATGCAGGTTACCACACCGCGATCGGTGATCCGTTCGGCTGAACCATTGATGTATCTGGTCCCGCAGGACCGTCCGCTGGTAATTGCCGCACAGGTGATGCCAACCAACGTGGACGAAATCTCGGTCGGGCAAGAAGTGAACTTGCGGCTGTCTTCGCTTGATCAACGCACCACGCCGGAACTGAAAGGCCGTGTTTTGCTGATCTCGGCGGATGCGCTGACAGATGAGGTAACAGGCGGCAACTATTTCCGAGCTGAGATCACACTGTCGCCCGGTGAAATCGACAGGCTTCCCGAAGGAACGATCCTGCTGCCTGGTATGCCAGTGGATGCGTTTATCAAGACAGGTGACCGTTCACCCCTGACCTACCTGCTAAAGCCGGTAACTGATTATTTCGTCAAGTCATGGCGTGAAAGCTGATGCAGGGTCTTTCGCCAAGCGGTCAAGGGCGCTAGCGTCTGCGCAAATCAACCGTTCAAAGGAACACCATCATGAGCATTGAACAACGTCTGACAGATTTGGGTATCACCCTGCCGGATGCATCGGCACCTGCGGCTAACTATGTACCTTTCGTACAGGTGGGTAACACACTGTATGTTTCAGGTCAGATTTCGCGCAGCGACGATGGCCTGATTGCTGGTGTTCTGGGCGACAATATGAGCGTAGAAGATGGCGCTGCTGCGGCTAAGACCTGCGCACTACAGTTGCTCGCACAGGTGAAAGCAGCCTGCGGTGGTGATCTCGGTCGTCTCAAACGGGTGGTCAAGCTGACCGGCTTTGTAAACTCGACCAAAGAATTCACTGACCAGCCTAAAGTCGTGAACGGCTGCTCCGACTTCCTCGTCGAGGCTCTGGGCGATATGGGCCGTCACGCACGGTCTGCTGTTTCTGCGGGCGCGCTGCCGTTGGGCGTTGCTGTCGAAATCGAAGGCATCTTCGAAATATCATGACGAAAACAGCACTGCCCCGCAGCTTTTCCAAGGTACCGCTGGCGCACCGTGCTTTGCATGATGTTTCAGACGGTAGGCCTGAAAATTCCCGTGCGGCGATCCGCGCAGCGATTGACGGCGGTTACGGCATAGAGATTGACGTGCAACTTAGCGGCGATGGCGCCGCGATGGTGTTCCATGATTATCATCTTGAGCGATTGACTGAAAAGCAGGGGGCAGTGCAACTTTTCACATCCGCCGAACTGAAGGCAACTGGCCTGATTGGTGGTACTGAAGGCATCCCCGATCTGCCAGAGGTTCTGGCCTTGGTGGCAGGGCAGGTGCCATTGCTGATCGAACTAAAGGATCAGGATGGCGCGATGGGAGCTTCGGTGGGGCCGTTGGAACGCGCGACTGCCGATGCGTTGGTCGGCTATGGCGGGGATGTTGCCGTCATGTCATTCAATCCACACTCCGTTGCTGCGATGCAGATGCTGGCCCCTGACGTACCACGGGGGTTGACCACCTCCGCCTTTCGGCCAGAGGACTGGCCATTGTCCGACGCCGTCTGTGCGGAATTGCGTGCGATCCCCGACTATGACCGTGTAGGTGCTTCTTTCATCAGTCATGAGGTGGCCGATCTGGACCGCCCACGCGTAACAGACTTGAAGGCCGCCGGTGCCGTGATCTGCTGCTGGACGGTCCGAAGTGCCGAACAAGAGGCGCAAGCACGTCAAGTCGCCGATAACATTACGTTTGAAAAGTATCGCGCCGCATTGGGCGCTTGAACATCCTGATGTGCATGCCACCTTTAGAGGGCAGAGCAGCAACAGGAAGAGCCACATGTGCGCCCAAGAGGTAGAGATCAGGATCATTGGATCGCTGTCAGAAATTGACGCGACCGAATGGGATGCTTGTGCCTGTCCCGAAGCTGTGGACGGCGCGCGCCCGAATGACCCGTTTACCACGCACCGGTTTCTCAAGGCGTTGGAGGATAGCGGCAGCGTAGGTGCTGGCACAGGGTGGCAGCCCCAATATCTGACAGCCTGCATTGAAGGGCAAATCATCGCAGTGGCCCCGCTTTATGCCAAATCACACAGTCAGGGCGAATATATCTTTGACCACTCCTGGGCCCATGCCTATGAGCGGGCGGGGGGACGTTATTACCCCAAGTTGCAGATCGCAGTACCTCATACCCCTGCCACTGGTCGGCGATTCCTGACCCGACCAGGATTTGAGGAGGCTGGCTTTGCTGCTTTGGTGCAGGGTGCCGTGCAACTGACAGAGAACAACGGGCTCAGCTCGCTCCATGCGACGTTTTGTACGGGCGAAGAAGCTGCCCGCGCGCAAGAATTCGGCATGATGGCCCGCAAGAGCCAACAGTTTCACTGGCGCAATCAGGGCTATCCCGATTTCGACGCGTTTCTGAATACGCTCAGCTCGCGCAAGCGCAAGAATATGCGCAAAGAACGCGCAACGGCCCAAGCATTCGGCGGTACCATTGAAACATTCACCGGCGATGATTTGCGACCCGAACATTGGGACGCCTTCTGGGTCTTTTATCAGGATACGGGGGCACGCAAGTGGGGCCAGCCATACCTCACGCGGCGCTTTTTCGACATAGCCCAAGAAGTGCTGCGTGATGACATGGCATTGGTGTTGGCGGAACGCGATGGCCAATGGATCGCAGGCGCGTTGAACTTTATTGGCGTTGATGCGTTGTACGGCAGGTATTGGGGCTGCATAGAGCACCATTCATGCCTGCATTTCGAACTGTGCTACTATCAGGCCATAGATATCGCAATTGCGATGGGGCTGCGCACTGTCGAAGCGGGCGCACAAGGCGAACACAAACTGGCGCGTGGCTATCTGCCGACGCCTACGTGGTCGCTACACTGGATGCGTGATCCGGGGTTTTCCCGCGCAGTTGGTGAATATCTGGAGGCCGAGCGTGCCGCCGTGGACGAAGAAATAGAGGTGCTGACAGAGTACGGCCCCTTCAAGAAAGCAGAAGTCGAGGAACAGGAATGACAGAGAAATTAAGCGCCGAGACACGCGGGGCTCTACTGGACCCGCTGTTGACCAACGGATGGTCTATGGTCGAAGACCGCGATGCGATTGTTAAAACCTACAAGTTTGACGATTTCGCAGATGCATTCGGTTGGATGACGCGCGCGGCATTCTGGGCCGAAAAATGGAATCATCATCCCGAATGGCAGAATACATACAACAAGGTGACGGTAACCTTGACCACGCACGACGTAGACGGGCTTAGCGCTCTTGATGCGAAACTGGCACGTAAGATGGACGGACTTTGAGACGATGGAATCTTTAGACAATTTGATGCAGACTGAAATCTGGAACGGCAACACGTTTGCGGATCTTTTCACGATAGACTTCTTGGCCTCAGCCGCCGGTTCCGTGCTGGGCGCTTTGGTCATCCTTCTTATAGGCTGGATGGTATCCGCGTGGCTGCAACGCCGGATCGTCAACCTTAGTAAAAAGCATCGTCATCTCGATGATATGCTGTTCGAATTCCTGGCGTCGATCGTCCGCTATGTCGTGATGGGCTTCACAATTCTGTTCGTGCTCAACACGTTCGGTGTACAGACGACGTCTGTCGTAGCAGTCATTGGTGCGGCGGGTTTGGCTATCGGCCTTGCTTTACAGGGGACACTTTCAAACGTTGCAGCGGGCGTCATGTTGATCCTGTTTCGTCCGATCAAGATTGGTGACTTTGTAGAAGTTGCAGGCATGATGGGGACGGTTAAGGCGATCAGCTTGAACTTTACGGAGCTGGCAAATCTAAGCAACGCTCAGGTGATCGTGCCGAATTCCGAAGTTTGGGGAAACATCATCACCAACTACACCACCAATGACAAGCGACGTGCCGAATGGACGTTTGGTGTGGGATACGGGGCTAACCTCAAGCAAGCAGAAGACATCATTCGCGAGACGATCATGGCAGATTCCCGTTCGAACGCCGAGCCGGAGCCGTTTATTCAGGTGACAAACCTTGGCGATAGCTCGGTCGATTTTCTGGTGCGTGTCTGGTGCGATGCGTCAGAGTATTTCGCCTATCGCGCGGATATGACCCGAAAAGTGAAAGAGGCGCTGGATAATGCTGGCGTGGATATCCCCTTTCCGACGCGTACGATTTATCAGGCAAAGGCCAGCTAAGGCTGCGGCCAGTAATAGAGTTTGTCAAAGTGAACAGGGCCGCATCAACTGCGGCCCTGTTTTCGTCTTACATGTTGTCCAGCAGGCTCTCGCCGCCCGAGATGTCGCACACACCGGGGTTTTCTTCGGGCTGGAACAAGGTCACCTTGTTGTCTTCGACCAGCATGGCGTACCGCTTGGAGCGGGCGACAAGACCGGCGGGAGCAGCATCAAAATCCATCCCGAGCGCTTTGGTGAATTCCGAAGACGCGTCTGCCAGCATGGTGATACCGGCTGCGGTTGCGCCGGTGGCTTCACCCCATGCTTGCATCACAAAGGGGTCATTGCACGAAACGCAGATGATTTCGTCCACGCCTTTGGCATCAAATTCGCCTTTGGTCCGCACAAAGCTGGGCACATGTGCTGAGTGGCAAGTGGGCGTGAATGCACCTGGAACGGCGAATATGACAACCTTGCGGCCTTTGGTCTTGTCGCTCATGTTGACCGGAGCCGGACCTTCGGCACCCATTTGTACCAGCGTGGCGTCAGGCAGTGTGTCACCTTGTGAAATCGGCATTTGCTCACCTTTCATGTGATTGCGTTTGTCCTTGTGCCAGATATAGGTTCTGAAAGCAGGCAGGGCCAGTGTTTCAAGGGAGATTATCCATGCGCCATATCGTTGTCATCGGAGCAGGGCAGGCTGGCTCATCTTGTGTGGTCAAGCTGCGCAATGGTGGGTTCGATGGGAAGATTACCCTTATCGGCGCAGAGCCGCAGCCGCCGTACCAACGTCCACCGCTGTCCAAGGCCTATCTGATGGGCGATATGGCGCTGGAGCGGCTGTATCTGCGGCCCCTGAGTTTCTACGCTGAGCAGGGGATCGATCTGATACTGGATGCGCATGTCGATGCCATTGATACTGTGAACAAACAAATTGCGGTTAATGGTGGGATGCTCGCATATGACGATCTTGTTTTGGCGACAGGTTCAGTCCCGCATCGTTTGCCTGCTGCCATTGGCGGCGACCTTGACGGTGTGCATGTAGTGCGCAGTCTGGCCGACGTGGATGCTATGGCACCGCGCTTCGTAGCAGGCGCGCGGGTGTTGATCGTTGGCGGCGGCTACATCGGGCTGGAGGCCGCGTCGGTTGCGGCCAAGCTGGGGCTGACTGTAACGTTGGTCGAAATGGCGTCGCGCATTTTGCAGCGTGTTGCGGCCCCTGAAACGTCTGCCTTTTTCCGTCAGCTTCACAAAAGCCACGGTGTAGATTTGCGCGAAGGCGTCGGCTTGGGGCACTTGACCGGAGAGGGCGCTGTCAGCGGTGCTGTTCTAACCGATGGCACCGAATTGACGGTTGATTTTGTGATTGTTGGAGTGGGCGTGGCGCCCGCCGCTAGCTTGGCAGAGGCTGCCGGAATTGCCTTAGACAACGGGATTGCCGTTGATGCGCAGGGGCGGACCAATGTGCCACATGTTTGGGCGGCTGGTGATTGTGCCTCCTTCCCCTACCATGGAGATCGCATCAGGTTGGAAAGCGTGCCAAACGCGATTGACCAGTCCGAGGTCGTGGCCGAAAATTTGATGGGTGCCGAGAAGGATTATGTTGCAAAGCCGTGGTTCTGGTCGGACCAGTATGATGTGAAATTGCAGATTGCTGGATTGAACACGGGCTACGACAGGGTGGTGACCCGCGGGGCCGCGCCGGGGCCTGTATCGTTCTGGTATTATCAGGGTGAGAAATTGCTGGCTGTAGATGCTGCGAATGACCCGCGCGGCTATATGGTGGGCAAAAGGTTAATTGAAAGCGGCAAGTCTCCCTCCGCTGATCTGGTCGCGGATAGCGAATACGATCTCAAGGCGCTTCTTAAGGCATGAGGATCATCTCGGGAAAATACCGTGCAACGAGATTGGCCGAGGTAGGCGAGGGCGATGCTGCGGCACATTTGCGCCCGACCTCTGACCGAGTGCGTGAAAGCCTTTTCTCGATGCTGACCCACCTGAATGTGATCAACGGGGCGCGGGTGCTGGATCTGTTTGCAGGAACCGGCGCGCTTGGACTTGAGGCACTATCGCGCGGTGCCCGTGAGGTGATGTTCGTCGAGAACGGTCGCGTGGCGCAAAAGCTTATCAGCGAGAATGTGAAAAAGCTGAGGGTGGAGGATAATACTACCGTCATGCGCAATGATGCCACCACGCTGGGTGCGTGGACTGCCGAACCTTTCGATCTTGTTTTTCTTGATCCACCCTACGGTAAGGCCATGGGTCAAAAAGCCTTGGCCGCAGCGGTGAAGGGCGGGTGGCTGGCCCAAGGGGCAACCGTTGTCTGGGAAGAGAGCGCGCCGATGGACGCGCCTGACGGGTTTACCCGGACGGACCGGCGCAAATTCGGCGATACGCATGTGACCTTGCTGACGCGCGATTGAGATCACTGGCTGTCAGTCAGCTGACTGGGGTACAAAAACAAGAAACGCGCCATCAGCAATGGCGCGTCAAATTTTCAAAAGCCCAGTTCAGCCATTAGGAGGCCTGACCCGTCAATAAGTAGGGTGGAATTTCCCCGCAGGGGAGAGGGTGAAAATCTCGTACCCGTCTTCTGTCACGCCGATGGAGTGTTCGAATTGCGCTGACAGAGATTTGTCGCGCGTTACCGCAGTCCAGTCATCAGCAAGGGTCTTGGTCTCGGCGCGGCCCAAATTCACCATAGGCTCGATTGTGAAGAACATGCCCGGTTCCAGCACGGGCTTTGTGCCGGGTTTGCCGTAGTGCAGAACATTGGGCGGTGCATGGAATACACGCCCCAGACCGTGACCGCAAAAATCTGTGACAACCGACATGCGATGGCCTTCTACAAATGTCTGGATGGCATGGCCGATATCGCCAAAGGTATTGCCCGGTTTAACCGCTTCGATCCCCCGCATCAGTGCTTCATGCGTGATATCGATCAGGCGCTCTGCCTTTCGGGACAACTTTCCGGCCACATACATTCTGGATGTATCGCCGAACCAGCCGTCGACAATTACCGTCACATCGATGTTGAGGATGTCACCGTCTTTGAGCTTTTTATCACCGGGGATGCCGTGACAAACGACATGGTTCACCGAGATGCAGCTGGCATGCTGATAGCCCTTATAGCCAATGGTCGCAGATTTCGCACCGGCGGCGTTGACCTTTTCTTCGATAATCCGGTCAATCTCGGCGGTGCTCTGGCCTACGAAAACGTGCTCGGCGACCTCATCAAGGATTGTCGCGGCAAGTTTGCCTGCGGCGTGCATACCTGCGAAATCCGCAGCTTCGTGAATGCGGATGCCATCTTTTGTCGTGCGACCCTTATGGATGTCTGTCACCGGTCTCTCCATGGTTTGTTGGCGCCTGTTTAGCGCGGCGGGTGGCCAAGGGCCAGAGGCCCTGCAAGCGTGATGCCTGTTGGGGTGATGTGTGTGCCAATACACATGGTTTCTACGCCTGCTTTTGTAGCATCTGCATGGGCTGCGGCGTATGTCGGATCAATGTCTGCGGCTATATCGACACAGGTGCAGTCCGTTCGCTGTACCAGATACAGCAGGACTGCGCGGTGTCCTGCCCGCGCGACCTCTGCCAGTTCTGCCATATGCTTTGCGCCGCGGGCGGTCACGCTGTCAGGGAATTCAGCCAACGGAGGTTTGCGGCACAGCGTGACGGATTTCACTTCGACGTAGGCATCGGGCAGGCCTTGCGCCTTTAGCAAGAAATCCACGCGGGAGTTCGTCCCGTACTTCACCTCTGGTTGCACATGCGTATAGGCGCTCAGTTCTGCGACTTGCTGTTGTTCCAGCGCGCTGCGCAGAACGCGATTGGGCAGCGAGGTATCCACACCTGTCAGGTGGCCGTTCTCATGATCAACCAGACGCAGGCCGAATTTGAGCTTTTTCTTCGGGTCATCGTTGGGCTCAAGCCAGACTTTTGTTCCGGGATCAGCCAGCCCCATCATTGAGCCGGGGTTGGCACAATGAGCGGTAATCTCACGCCCGTCTTCCAACGTGCAATCGGCAAGAAAGCGTTTGTAGCGGCGGATAAGGCGGGCTGGAACAAGTTCGGTTTGAAAGCGCATGACATGGGGCTATACCGTAAGCGACACAGGCTCAAGGAGAGGCGCAATGACGAATCCAACTGCGGCAATGTTGGTGATAGGGGATGAGATCCTCTCGGGGCGCACACGCGACGCCAATATGCACCATTTGGCAGGACAATTGACCGAAGCAGGGATCACGCTGGCAGAGGTGCGGGTCGTCGCAGATGACCACGACGCGATCGTTGCCGCCGTGCAGGCGCTGTCCGAAGCCTATGACACAGTTTTCACTTCAGGCGGCATCGGTCCGACCCACGATGACATTACCGCTGACTGCATGGCTGCCGCTTTCGGTCAAAGCATTGATGTGCGCGATGATGCGCGTGCCATTCTTCAGGCGCATTATGACAAGGCCGGAACAGATTTGAATGAGGCGCGGCTGCGCATGGCGCGGATTCCCGCAGATGCCACATTGATCGAAAATCCTGTTTCCTCTGCCCCGGGTTTCACGATCGGAAACGTTCATGTGATGGCCGGTGTCCCCAGCGTTTTCACAGCGATGGTTGCAAGTGTTCTGCCAACGCTTACCGGCGGCGCACCGTTGATTAGCAAAACTTTGACAGTGCACCGCGGAGAAGGGGATATCGCCGGCCCATTGGGCGAATTGGCCCAAGCGTATCCTTCGCTTTCTATGGGCAGTTACCCGTTCATACGCGATGGCAGCTATGGCGCAAATATCGTTGTGCGCGGCCAGAATGAGGGCTTGCTGGATGAGGCGATGGCAAAGCTGACGGCGGCCTTCGCATGAACCCCGATGTAACCAAGCTTTATGAAGTAACAGAAGCCACATGGCCGCCGGCTCGAAGCTGGCGTCAGGGCCCGTGGACGCTGCGTGATGGTGCCGGCGGTGGCAAGCGTGTTTCAAGCGCTACGGCGAATGGACCCTTCGAGGAGGCGGACATTGATGAAGCCGAGGCTACCATGCGGGCGCATGAGCAACGGCCGCTGTTCATGATACGCGAAGGCGAAGCGGCATTGGACGCAGCACTTGCGGCACGCGGATATGACCTGATCGATGAGGTGATGCTGTATGTCACCCCGACCGAGACACTGATGGATAAGCCCATTCCGCGTGTGACCTGCTTCAACATTTGGGAACCGCTGGCGATTATGGCCGAGATTTGGGCACAGGGCGGTATCGGGCCCGCACGGCTGGCTGTTATGGAACGGGTGCAGGTGAAAACAGGCATCCTGTCGCGCTGGAACGAAAAACCGGCTGGCGTGGCATTTGCAGGGGTGCATGACGGTGTTGCCATGGTGCACGCTGTCGAAGTTCTGCCGCACCAACGCAAACAGGGCGTTGCCGAATGGATGATGCGGGCTGCCGCATTTTGGGCGGCAAACCATGGTGCCACCCATTTGGCGGTTCTTTGCGTGACCCAGAACAAACCCGCCAACGCGCTGTATACCAAGCTGGGCTTTACGCCCGCCGGCACGTATCATTACCGCCAATACCCTGAATAAAGGAGCCTATCATGGCTGATGAAGCCCCCACCGCCCTAGACCTTCCAATGGTTGATCCCCTGCCACCGGCCACGCAGAAATACTTCGACATTTGCACGGAAAAGCTCGGGATGATCCCGAATGTGTTGCAGGCCTATGCCTTTGATATCGAAAAGCTCAACACGTTCACGGCGCTCTACAACGACCTGATGCTCGGTGACAGCAACCTCAGCAAGCTTGAGCGCGAGATGATCGCGGTCGTGGTGTCTGCTGTGAATCGGTGCTTTTACTGTCTGACTGCCCATGGTGCTGCTGTGCGCGAACTTTCAGGTGACCCGATTCTGGGAGAGACGCTGGTAATGAATTACCGCGTTGCCGATCTGGATCCAAAAACGCGGATGATGCTGGACTTCGCTGTCAAGCTGACCGAGGCGCCAGAGATCATTGAAGAAGACGATCGCGATGCCCTGCGCGCGGTAGGTTTCTCTGACCGTGACATCTGGGACATTGCCTCTGTTGCGGCATTTTTCAACATGACCAACCGCGTGGCCAGTGCCTCTGACATGCGTCCGAATAAAGCTTATCACGCTCAATCCAGATGAGATTGAAGCTTGGTGCGCTGCTGATCTTATTGGCGGGGGCAGCTCATGCAGTTGAGCTGCGCCTGCCGACGGGTGCGCGCCAGATGATTGCGCGCGATACGGTGAAAGATCAGTTCTCGGCACCCGTTGCGCCCTACACGCAGGGAACTCTGCCGGTGCGCGTGATCGAGGGGCCGGTTCTGCGCAGCGCGTGGCGGGTGGATGTGGCCGATCTTACGCCGCTCCAATTGATCGCGCCCTTGCGCGCGCAGTTGGAGGCAGAGGGGTTTCGCGTAGTCTTGGATTGCGAATCCCAGGTGTGTGGTGGCTATGATTTCAGGTTTGAAACCGAAGTGCTGCCAGCGCCAAACATGTATGTGAACCTGCGCAGCTATCATGCGCTTACCGCTTTTCTGGGGCCGCAGGATGCCCCCGGGCAGGCTGTGAATATCATCGCCAGTAGCTCCAGCGGCGCGTCCTTTGTGCAGATCATTCAAGCCGGAGTCGCCGCGGAAGAGTCTGCGGTTCAGCCGGTGGCATCTGTTCCAGAGGCAGTAACGCCAGTAAGCGAGCCGCCGGTAGCCGAAGTTGGCAGCGTTGCACAGTCGTTGACGCGGGACGGTCATGCGGTCCTTGCAGCGCTGGATTTTGAAAGCGGCACGTCGGATTTGGGGCCGGGGCCGTTTGCGGTTCTTGAAGAACTGGCTGGCGCGATGCGCACAAATCCCGACATGCGCATCGCACTGGTCGGGCATACCGACAATGTCGGCAGTCTGGAGGGGAACGTTGCCCTGTCGGTTAGCCGCGCGCGATCAGTGCGGCAACGCATGATTGATGCCTACGGGATCGCACCTGCGCGATTGCAAGCACAGGGCATGGGGTTTCTCGCACCCTACACGACCAATGCAACCGAAGACGGCCGCGAGGCCAACAGGCGCGTTGAAGCTGTGGTGTTGGCCGAATAGACCGTTATCAGTAGCTCCAAAGAAAAAGCCCCGGAAACGCTCGCGCGAAACCGGGGGAAGTGCACCAAGGGAAATGGTGTCGGGTATCTGGCTTACCAGTCGCTTGGGCCTTTTTCGGCGAAAGCGTGGACCAGAAAATCGATAAATGCGCGCACTTTTGGCTGGGTGAAACGTCCTGGCGGATAGACTGCATAGATGCCTTGCGTCTCAATCGGAAGATCAGGGATCGCGTCTTCGATGAGACCCTTTTCCATCGCGTCCGAATAGAGAAAGCTGGGAAGATAGGCGATGCCAAGGCCAGAGATGGCAGCGTTCAGCAGGGATTGCCCATCATTGACTGACAGCCAGCCTGCGGTGCGCACTTGGCGTTTTTCGCCCGACGGTGCGGTCAGTTTCCAGACATTGCCGCTGGACTGGTTTGAATAATGCAGCAGCTTGTGATCGTTCAGGTCGTCGATCTTTTCAGGGCGACCATATTTCTCAAAATAGGCGGGTGAAGCGATCATGCGTTTGGTCGTCTCGGTGAGTTTGCGAGCCCGCAGGGTGCTGTCTTCCAGCTCCCCGATCCGCACGGCCATATCGAAGCCTTCAGAGATCAGTTCAACGTATCGGTTGTTAAGGACCATGTTGACGGTGATATCGGGGAAGTCGCCGAGAAACTCTGACAGCACAGGAGAGAGGTGGTTTACACCAAAATCTGTCGCGACTGAGATGCGCAGCAGACCAGAAGGCGCGGATTGCATCGATGTGACCAATGCATCTGCTTCACCGGCATCATTCAGAACCCGTCGCGCCCGGTCATAATAGGCAAGGCCAATCTCGGTCGGAGACACCCGGCGCGTTGTCCGGTTCAGAAGACGCGCGCCAAGGCGAGCCTCAAGGGAGGAGACATGTTTCGAGACGGCAGATTTCGAAATCCCCATCTTTTTGGCAGCGTCGGTAAAGCCACCCTGATCAACCACGGTGGCGAACGCTTCCATTTCTGTAAGGCGGTCCATGTTGCCGTCCCCTTCTATTCATATTTCAAGGGTGAGCTATGAAGTCCGAATGGGGCGCAATCTGGGCAGGGGTGAGACAGTAGCAAGGTAATTGCAGAACCGTTGCAAGGCGGGAAACAGGAGAACAGTGTGTTTCAGGCGCAAAAATCAGATCCAGCGCATGCGGCGAATGACCAGAACGAGGATCAACGCCAGCACGGTCATCGAGAGGCATAGAATAGAAAATGCCCACGGGCTGTCGATGCCGGGCATACCGCCGACGTTCACCCCGAACAGGCCTGTTAGAAAGCTGATGGGAAGAAAAATGCCTGCGCCGACGGACAAAAGGAAACTGTTGCGCGCCTGTCTGCGGGCGACATCAAGATCATGGTCATCCTGAACCGCAACCAAGCGGTCGCGAAGCGCGTCCAGTTCCTCCACGGCCATTGTTGTCCGGTTTGCCAGTTCACGCAGGGCAGGTCGGCTGTCAGGTGGCATAAGTGTTTCGGTCGCAAGTTTGTTCAGTGCAGCACGTTGAGGGTCTAGATACCGACGCAAGCGGATGACGCGTCGGCGGCTTTGGGTCAGCTCGGTCGGGATGGGGGTTTCGTCGTCCTCCAGATCGGCTTCGAAGAACTCGGTCAGCTTTGCAATGCTTGTGACCTCTGATTGCACGCGACCCGTCAGGCGGGTGACAAGTTCAGAGATGAATTGTGCCGGATGTGTAGGTGCCATTTGTGCCTGGGCGTTTTGGCGAATGTCCTCAATCGCGAAGACGCGGCGCAGGCGTACTGTAATCACGACAGCGTCCGTGACCCACATACGGATCGAAACCATTTCCTCGGCTGGTTGCCCATCGTTCATGTTAATGCCGCGCAGGTTCAGGATCAGCCCACCATCAAAGCCGTCACAGCGCGGACGGGTTTCAGGCTGCAGCAGGGCACCCGCGGGAATTTCCGGTAGATGGGTTTCGGTCCATTGATGCAAAAGAGGATCGGAGAGATCGAAGTGCCACCAGCGATAGCGTGCGGCACCCGTGAGGTTCGTGTCGGTGGGGATGGTTGTGCTGCCATCCTCAGCGATGTCGAAAACGCAGATCGGCATGGCGCGTCCTTTGTCTATGGCCTGTCCCATTGTCGACCTGCTGCGAGTGTGTTGCAAGTGCGGTTTGGGGTAAGGCCAGCGTTTCCCGGGAAAACGAGTCCCCCGGGATGCTTTCGACTAGACGAAACAGGGATCAGAGAGTGGCGGCCAGCCTTGTGCCCTGATTGATGGCGCGCTTGGCGTCAAGTTCTGCTGCAACGTCTGCACCGCCGATGACATGACATGTTTTGCCCATGGCCTCCAATGCATCAGCGAGCGACCGGTCAGAGAGCTGTCCAGCACAAAGCACCACAGTATCTGCGGGGATAACCTGCGGCTTATCACGGGCTTCGCCAAAGGAAATGTGGACGCCTTCGTCGTCGATGCGCTCATAGTTAACGCCTGCGATCATCTGGACATCCTTCATGGTCAGGGACGCGCGGTGAATCCAGCCGGTGGTTTTGCCAAGACCTTTGCCGGGTTTGGACGGCTTGCGCTGCATCATTGTAATTGCACGCGCTGGTTTATGCGGCTGCGGCCCTTCGGGTGCTAGGCCGGAGCGATATTCAGCTGTATCGGCGACACCCCATTCCTCCATCCATTCGGGCAGATTCAGTGTCGTGCTTTCACCATCGTGAACAAGGTGTTCCGAAACGTCAAAACCGATACCGCCAGCGCCGATAACCGCCACATGATTGCCGATTTTGGCATTACCTTTCAAAACGTCGATGTAGCTATAAACGTTATCACGGTTCTGGCCTTCGATCTGCGGATCGCGCGGCACGACGCCTGTGGCGATGATAACTTCGTCAAAATCGGTAAGATCGTTGGCAGAGACTTCGGTATTGAGCTTCACCTCGATACCATGGTGCGCAACCATGGTCCGGTACCAGTCGACAAAGCCCCAGAACTCCTCTTTGCCCGCGACTTGTTTAGCAAGGTTAAGCTGGCCGCCGATTTCAGACGCCCGGTCAAAAACGGTGACAGTGTGACCGCGTTCTGCCGCAGCGATGGCGGCTGACAGACCTGCAGGGCCTGCACCCACGACAGCGATTGTTTTGGCTGTTGCGACTGGTTCAAGGACCAACTCTGTTTCATAGCAAGCGCGCGGGTTTACCAAGCAAGACGAAATCTTGCCGCCGAATGTATGGTCAAGGCAGGCTTGGTTACAGCCGATGCAAGGGGCGATCTGTGCGGCACGGTCTGTTGCGGCCTTTATGACAAAGTCGGGGTCGGCCAGCATCGGACGCGCCATAGAGATCATGTCGGCGCAGCCGGTGGAAAGGACTTCTTCGGCGACGTCGGGGGTGTTGATGCGGTTCGACGCAATGAGGGGAATCGACACCTTGCCCATCAGCTTTTTCGTGACCCATGCAAAAGCCGCGCGGGGTACGGAGGTGGCGATTGTGGGTATCCGCGCCTCATGCCAGCCGATGCCTGTGTTAATGATGGTTGCGCCCGCTTTTTCGATTTCTTGCGCAAGCTGCACGACTTCTTCGAAGGTTGAGCCGTTGGGCACGAGGTCGATCATCGACAAGCGGTAGATGACAATAAAGTCAGGACCTACAGTCTCGCGTACGCGTTTTACGACCTCAATCGGCAGGCGCATACGGTTCTCATAGGAGCCGCCCCATTCGTCTGTGCGTTTGTTTGTGTGCGTCACGAGGAACTGGTTAAGGAAATACCCTTCCGAGCCCATGACCTCGACCCCGTCATAGCCTGCCTCTTGGGCGCGGCCTGCACAGGCGGCAATGTCCGCGATCTGTTTCTCGATACCGGCAGCGTCAAGTTCGGTTGGCGGGAAAGGAGAGATGGGGGATTTGATCGCAGAAGGGGCCACGCATTTCGGACCATAGGCGTAGCGGCCGGCGTGCAGGATTTGCATGGCGATTTTGCCGTCTGCCTCGTGCACCCGGTCTGTGACGATCTTGTGGTTTGCGACATCATCATCGCTGACCATCATGGCAGCACCAGGTAAAACCGACCCTTCAAGGTTGGGGCCGATGCCGCCTGTCACCATAAGGGCCACACCGCCACGCGCTCGTGCGGCATAGAATTCCGCCACACGGTTCCAGTCTTTGGTTTCTTCCAGCCCCGTATGCATGGAGCCCATAAGCACGCGGTTCTTCAAAGTGGTGAAGCCCAGATCAAGCGGGGCAAGCATATTGGGGTAGCTGGACATGGTGGAACCCTGTTTGGTTATGAATTTTGACGCAGCATGGCGGTGGTCTGTCACCTTGTCATTAAAAACGCCGCGTCAGGGCCGGGCTGCTTCCGGTCTAGGGGGGAGTGTTGTAGGGTCTGGTAAGCATCGGATTAGAGGACTGGACGGGCATGACACCGGAAGAGATCAAGAAGTTACCGTATCGGCCTTGTGTCGGGGTTATGTTGGTAAATGCGACTGGCGAAGTGTTCGTTGGGCAACGGTTGGACAGGGATACCGAAGCTTGGCAAATGCCGCAGGGCGGGGTCGATCCGGGAGAAGACCCGCGCGATGCGGCGCTGCGCGAGCTTGAGGAAGAGACTGGCATCACGCGTGATCTGGTGCGGGTCGAAGCGGAAACCGCTGAATGGCTGCCCTATGATCTGCCGCATGACCTTGTACCACGAATCTGGAAGGGGCGCTTTCGCGGACAGGAACAGAAATGGTTCTTGCTGCGCTTTCAGGGCCGCGATGATCAGGTCAAAATCCAGACTGAACATCCGGAGTTCAGCGAGTGGCGCTGGCTGGAGGCCGATGCGATGCTTGAAGGGATCGTTCCGTTTAAACGTGAAGTCTATGCGCGGGTGCTGGGCGAATTCGGTGAATTGCTTTGAAATCGGCGGTCTTCGCTCTGCTCATCGCCTGTATGCCGGTTGCGGCTACGGCATTGTCGTGCATGCCGCATTCGGTAGAGGCCGCGTTTCTGGAGGCGCAGGCAGACGAGGCGCTGTTTATCGTTGTCCGTGGGCAACTATCCTTTGATGATCAAAAGCTGCCTAAGGTTGACTTCGAAAACCAGCAGGCGACTCCGGAGATGACGCTGATTGAGGCACAGTTCACGGGAAATTCGTTGTCCCGTAACGGTTTTTCGACCCCGTTTGACCGACCGGTAACATTGGCGGTTGCCTGCTATGGCCCATGGTGCGCGAATGTTAAGGATAGCTCTGACGTTCTAGCGTTTGTAGAGCTTGACGCTGATGGCGAAGTGATCGCGACTAATCCTTGCGGCGGTTACCTATTTTCCAACCCCACGCAAAAGATGATCAGCGCGGTGAAAGCTTGCTTTGGTGGAAAAACCTGCAAGCCCTCTAGATGATCGGTATAGCCGGGCTAGCCGTTTTAGGGATCACGCCGGTTGTTCGCGGGTCATCGTCAATCTCGACCTCGCGTTTGTACGCTGTAAAACCTGAGCGGCGATAAAATTCCAAAGCTTGCGGGCTATCGCTTGTGCATGTGTGCACATGAAAGCGGTTGATGTCGGCATCCCATGCCCGCGTAATCGCCTGATTCATCAGATAGCGGCCTGCACCGGAGCCGATAAGCTTGAAGGTCAGGCCGAAATAGGCCAGCTCACATGCACCTGCTGTGCGGAAATCAAGTTCCAGCAGGGCTTCGTCGACGCCGTTTTTTGACAGGGTGAAAAAGGCGATTGCCGGATCGTCAAGGATGGCCTGAAGTGCGGTATCAGACAGTTTGTGCCGCCCGTACCAAAGCCAATCCAGCGTGCCGACGCGGGTGAAAATATCACGGTACCAGTCCAGTGTGGGCGTCACTTGGCGGAATGTGATGCCTTTCGGCAGCTCTATTTGTTTCGTGTCCGGGCGCGCGTGCATCTCAAGGTGCGTGACGATCACAGCCAACTTGTTTGGCGGCACATTATAAGATCCGTTTTCGAGCATTAGACGAGACCTTCACGCCGGAAAATCTCCATCATGTCCGTGGCCGGGCGCGGTCCGACGTGGGAGATTACTTCGGCACCACAGAGGTTGCCCATGCGTCCGCACGTCTCAAGGTCGCGGCCGGTTGCCATGCCGTAGATGAAGCCAGCGGCGAATTGATCGCCTGCGCCTGTGGCATCGACGGGGGTGATGCGGGCGGGGGCGGGGATGTCTACACGTTCACCTTCACGGATCAAGGTCACACCATCGCCGCTGCGGGTGCAGACCATGATTGGGCAGAGGGCGGCAGTTTTGGCCATGGCCTCTTCGAGATCATCGGTTTCGAACAGGGATTTGATCTCCGCTTCGTTGCCGATCACAAAGTCCAGCTCGTGTTCGATCATCTGAAGGAAGTCGGCGCGGTGACGCTCGACGCAGAAGGGGTCGGAGATGGTAATACCAGCCATGCCGCCGCCTGCTTTGGCCGCGCGGGCCGCTTCGCGGAAGGCGGTTTTGCCTGCGTCATGATCAAAAAGATACCCTTCGAGAAACATGATCTTGGCGTTGCCGGCAACTTTGGTCGGGACATCTTCGGATGTGAGGCCAGTGGAAATGCCCAAATAGGTGTTCAGCGAGCGTTCTCCGTCCGGAGTAACAAAAATCATGCAACGCGAGGTGGGGCGGTCGCCGCCAGCGACGGGCGGGTTCACGAAGTCGATGCCGTTGTCGGTCATGGCATCCGCATAGAATTTGCCCAACCCGTCATCGCGCACACGTCCGATAAAGGCGGTTTTCAGGCCCAATGCACCGACGCCCGCGATGGTGTTCGCCACAGCGCCACCAGGCGTTTGCAGGCGGTCGTTCATCGCAGCATAAAGTTGCTCTGCACGGTCCTGTTCGATCAGTTGCATGATGCCTTTGTCGATGCTCATGTTTTCGAGAAACGTATCATCCGCATGGGTGATTACATCTACAACGGCATTGCCGATCCCGACGAGGTCATAGGTCTTCATTCGGTTTTGTCCTTGTATTGGCAGAGGTCTTTGATGATGCAGGTGCGGCACTGTGGTTTGCGCGCCTTGCAGTGATAGCGGCCATGCAAGATGAGCCAGTGATGGGCATGAAGCTGGAAGTCGGCGGGGATGTTATCCTCGACTGCACGCTCCACGGCCTCGACGGTTTTACCCGGTGCGATGCCTGTGCGGTTGCCGACACGAAAAATGTGGGTGTCCACCGCTTGGGCGGGTTGGTGCCACCACATGTTCAGAACTACGTTCGCGGTTTTGCGTCCGACACCCGGCAGCGATTGTAGAGCTGCGCGGGAATTTGGGACCACGCCGTCATATTCATCCACCAATATCTGGCTCAGCTTGATGACGTTCTTCGCCTTCTGGCGGAACAGGCCGATGGTCTTGATATGCTCGGTCAGACCTTCGAGCCCCAGATCCAGCATTTTCTGCGGTGTGTCAGCGATTTGGAACAGGGCGCGGGTTGCTTTGTTTACACCGGCATCCGTGGCCTGCGCTGACAGGGCCACTGCCACGACAAGCGTATAGACGTTTACATGATCCAGCTCGCCTTTCGGCTCTGGTTCAGCCTCTTGAAACCGCTCCATTATGGCGCGGATGGTGTGATAATCGAGCTGTTTTGACGCTTTTTCCATGGGCGGAAGGTATGCGCATGTTTCGGGTCGCGTGCAAGCGGGCAGGGGCATATTATGGTTGTATGAAACAGATGCCGCAAAGTACGAATATTCCCGAGAACACCTACCACTACGGTGTCATTGCACGTGCGATCACACTGATTGACTGTGCCGAAGACCCGCTGTCGCTTGACGCGCTGGCCGCTCAGCTTGGAATGAGCACTGCACATTTCCAGAGGTTGTTCTCGGCGTGGGTTGGCGTTTCGCCCAAGCGCTATCAGCAATATCTGACGCTGGGCCATGCCAAGGCGTTGCTTCGTGCGCGGCTCACTACATTGGAAGCGGCGCACGAAGCGGGGCTGTCTAGTACGGGCCGTCTGCATGATCTTTTTGTGCGCTGGGAGGCAATGAGCCCCGGGGAGTACGCCAGTGGTGGGGCGGGGCTGGAGATTTCTTGGGGCTGGTTTGATAGCCCTTTCGGAGCCGTTCTGGTGATGGGCACTGACAAGGGGATTTGTGGCCTGTCGCTGGCAGCCGAGATGGGCGAGAATGCCGCAATGGCCGATTTGCGGGCGCGGTGGCCAGCCGCAACCTTTACCGAAAACCCGCAGCGGCTGCGCCCTTGGGTCTTGGCGGCTTTCGGAATGGACCGAACCCTTGATAAGGCTCCGCTATACCTCATTGGAGCACCCTTTCAGATCAAAGTATGGGAGGCGTTGCTAAAGCTGCCGGAGGGGCAAGTCACAACTTACGGTGAAATAGCCAAGGCCATTGGCACACCCAAGGCCGTGCGCGCGGTTGGTACGGCTGTCGGGCGAAACCCGATTGGGTATCTTATTCCCTGTCACCGGGTATTGCGCAAATCGGGTGAGCTGGGCGGCTATCATTGGGGGCTACCTATCAAACGCGCGATGTTGGGGTATGAGGCGGCGCGCACAGAGTGCCGCTGACACAGCTTTGGGTGCGCGGGTTGTCGCTTACTCTCCGCAAAGTGACGTGTTGTTGGGAACCTTTACGTTTTATATTGCGTTTATCGACAAGATGCTTCGCCCGAACGGAGCCGAAACAGTAAGGCAGTAAACTATGACTATTTTGAAATTCCCAGCTTTGGCCGCCATGGCGACAGTTGTTGCTTTGGGCGCTTGCACCACCCCTAACGGTTCAATTCTGGCGCCAGAAAGCGATCCGAACCAGCGTCTGAAAAATGGCGCACTGATTGGTGCCGGTGCAGGTGCCGTTATCGGTGCCCTGTCCAAGGGTGACGGCAACCGTGACAATGGCGCGCTGAAAGGCGCCCTTATCGGTGGCGCTCTTGGTGCTGGCGCCGGTGCGATCCTAGACAAGCAAGAACGCGACCTGCGTGCCAGCCTTGGCAACGACAACGTGACAATCAACAACACAGGCGACCGTCTGATTGTTACCCTGCCGCAGGACATTCTGTTCGCGACAGGCTCAAGCAACGTACGCCCTGATTTGCAGCGCGATCTGGGCGCGGTTGCGGGCAACCTTCAAGCTTACCCGAACTCGACCATCCAGATCATTGGTCACACAGACAGCGATGGCGAAGCCGCGTTCAACCAGCAACTGTCAGAAAGCCGCGCCAATGCGGTTTCATCTGTGCTGATTAGCAATGGCGTGTCACCAGCACGTATTCAGGCGTTTGGTCGCGGCGAAAGCCAGCCGATTGCGAGCAACCTGAACCCCCAGGGTAAGTCGCAAAACCGTCGTGTTGAAATCGTGATCCTGCCGAACGCAAGCTAACTCGGCAACACAAGACATGGAAAGCTCCGGTACCGCAGGGTGCCGGGGCTTTTATTTTGCGCCTTCTCTGCATGCTCGCACAGTGGCTGCGCGCAAGCCCCCCTTGAGCATGACGGCGCTAGCCACAATTTGCAGTGTAAGAAATTAATCGAACGAGGATCAATTCGATGGCACCTATAAAACTATTCGGCATCTCCGGCTCCCTGCGCAAAGGCAGCCACAATTCTCTGCTTTTGGCTGAGGCAGCACGTCTGTTTGGCGAAGCTGAATACACTGAGGCAGACGTGAACCTGCCACTTTACAATGGCGATGACGAAGAAGCACACGGCGTGCCTGCGGCGGTGGATGCGCTTGCCCGGCAGATTGCGGATGCAGATGCGGTTATCATTTCCACACCTGAATATAACAGTGGTCCGTCTGGCGTTTTGAAAAACGCGCTTGATTGGATCAGCCGGTCTCAGGTGAAGCCGTGGGGCGGTAAGCCTGTGGCGATTATGTCAGCGGCTGCGGGTCGATCTGGCGGTGAGCGGTCGCAGCGGATGCTTCGCAGCTTTATGGTGCCGTTCCGGACACGTATTCTGCAAGGGCCAGAGATCCATGTTGCAGCCAGTTATGAACAATTCGATGCCAACGGCCATCTTACCGGTGAGATTTACATCAAGGAACTGACAGAGCTGATGGAAGGGCTGCGCGCAGAGATTGCACGCTAAGCAAGCACGCTGATTTCGATAAGATTACCATCGGGATCGCGAACATAAAGAGAGTTGATAGGCCCGGTTGCACCTGTACGGCGCACCGGGCCTGTTTCGATCTGGATCGCCTGATCCGTCAGGTGCGTTTTCCATTCATCCAGTGACGTATCGCTTAGAAAACACAGATCGGCAGAACCGGTTTGGACGTTTCGCGCCTTCGGTTCAAATTCCGCTCCCTGCTGATGCAGGTTGATCTTCATATCGCCAAAGAACAGCGCATGGCGCGCGCTGCCGTCTGCCGCGGTAAAACCGGTATGCGTCATGCCAAGAACATGGGAATAGAATGCAAGCGTGGCGGGAATATCGGCCACCGTCAGCACCAAATGATCAAGGCTATTTAAACGGGGGCTCATAGGTTGTCCTCCACCCGAAAACCTTCGGGAATGGTGTCTGAACCGTCCAACAGCAGATCGGCCATGACATGGGCGACTTTGGGGGCCATGCCAAATCCGATTTTAAAACCGCCGTTTGCGATGAAGTGCCCCTGACGGTCGGGCCATGCGCCAAGCATAGGTGCCCGAGAGCGGGCGCGCGGACGCACACCGGCCCAGCGGGCGATGACTGGCGCGCCTTCAAGGGCAGGCACCGCTGCGCAAGCTGCTGCAATCACGTCATCAAGCTTCGTATCGGTGCTTTTGGGATCGTCATAGTCGCGCTCGGACGTGGAGCCGATCGCGACTGTGCCATCCAGATGCGGAATGACGTGCACGCCACCTGCAAAAAGCTGCGGCGCGCCTGCTGCATCATAGCGGAGCAGGGCGGCTTGGCCTTTTACGCCGTTGCCAACACTGCGTGTGTGATCACGATTCAATGCCTCAAGGCCCGCCACACCCGTCGCCCAGAGGACGGCACCTTTGTCTGTGCTCTCCGGCATCACCTCAACCCCAAAGCCACGCAATGCAGCGACAATTGCTTCGCAGGCCTGACGAGGGTGCAAATGCGCACTGAGGCTGTCGTGGATAAGGTGGCCATCAGGACTGTTTGGCTGCCAGTCGCCATGCTGGGCGGTGACAACCTCCCACGTTGCGTGGTCGCGCCACAGCTCACGCGCTGTCTCCGCGCGGCGCTGGGCCAAGACGTGGGCAGCTGGATCGGCAATGGGTTGGAGCCTGCCAGTCCTTGCGTATCCGGGATTCTTGACGCCTGCATTGGCGATTTCGGCCCAGAAGCTCTCTGCCATCAACAGGCTTTCTAGCTGGAAAGCCTTTTTCGGATTCCAGTTTTCAGGAACATGAGGGGCCAATGCACCGACGATACCGCCGCTGCTGCCTGCTGCAGCCCCGTGCGGATCAACGATCTGCACACGCGCACCACGCTGGCAGCAGACCCAAGCTACCGAAAGGCCAAAGATACCCGCGCCGCGAATGGTGATATCTGTCATTGCTCCTGCCTCCTTGATGGCGCAGATTGCGCTGAACATACAGGTACAGGGCATACACGTGCAGGACCAGACGGCACAGATAGAATGGCGTGACGGGCGGGTGCCTGTTTCAACGCGTTTTGACGACCCTTATTTCAGCATTGAAAATGGCATGGATGAAACCCGCCATGTTTTCCTAGCCGGAAATGACCTGCCTGAACGGTTTGCAGACGGCTTTCATGTGGCCGAGTTGGGGTTCGGCACAGGATTGAACTTTCTCGTGGCTTTGCAAGCCTTCCGTGCCTGCGGTTGCGGTGGCAAATTACGGTTTACCAGTTTCGAAGCCTACCCGATGGCTGTGGCCGATCTGCACGCGGCCTTGGGCGCATTTGAAGGTCTGCCAAGTGATCTGATGGAGGTGGATATGTTTCCCGCGAAACTGGATGGTCCTGATTTTGAGCTGCGTGTGATCTTGGGCGATGCACGCAAGACGCTCCCCGATTGGGATGGTCGCGCGGATGCTTGGTTTCTTGACGGGTTTTCACCCGCTAAGAACCCTGAACTTTGGTCACCTGAGCTGATGGCACAGGTGGCGGGTCACACAGCCGCGGGCGGTACGGCGGCCACATACACTGCTGCGGGGTTTGTCCGGCGCGGCTTGCAGGAAGCTGGGTTTGAAGTGCGCCGCGTTCAGGGCTATGGCCGCAAACGACACATGACACAGGCTGTCTTGAAATGAGCCAAGGCAACAACATCCCGCTGGGTATCATGTTGATGATCGCCACAACGCTTGTCTTTGCGGTGCAGGACGGCCTTTCAAGGCATTTGGCGGGCGAATACAATGTGCTCATGATCGTGATGATCCGCTATTGGTTCTTTGCGGCTTTCGTGATCGCGATCGCTAAACGGCGCGCAGGCGGCATATTGGTTGCGGCGCGCACGACACAACCGTTGATCCAGATCACGCGTGGGTTGCTGCTGTCGCTAGAGATCTGTGTGATGGTTGTCGCTTTCACGGTTCTGGGTCTGGTAGAAAGCCATGCCGTGTTCACCTGCTATCCGCTGTTGGTCGCGGCCCTGTCCGGTCCTGTGTTGGGTGAACGTGTCGGTTGGCGGCGCTGGGCTGCGATCGGTGTGGGATTCATCGGGGTGATGATTATCCTTCAACCCGGTCGGGAAGTGTTTGATGTACGCGCGCTAATCCCGCTGCTGGCGGCGGCGATGTTTGCAGTTTATGGCCTGCTGACCCGCTATGCGGGGCGGCGCGACAGCACTGCCACCAGCTTTTTCTGGACCGGAACTGTGGGGGCTGTTGCGATGACGGCGCTAGGCCTGTGGTTCTGGGAGCCGATGAGCGGTCGTGACTGGGTTTGGATGATCTGTCTGTGCTTTACCGGTGTGACCGGACACTGGTTGCTGATCCGCTGCTATGAGGTGGCAGAGGCAAGTGCGGTGCAGCCTTTCGCCTATCTCCAACTGGTGTTTGCCGCCACCATCGGCGTTACGCTGTTTGGTGAAACAGTCAGTGCCAATGTCGCCATCGGCTGCGCAATCATCGTGGCGGCGGGCCTATTCACCTTTTGGCGCGAACGCCTTCAACGTTGAGCCTGTCAGCTCTTCGTAGAAGGGGATCGGCAGGGGATCGAGCCCGAGCCGCGCGCGGTAAACAGGCAAGCTTTCGGTCACCCGCATGATGTAGTTCTGCGTCTCGCGGAAGGGGACCATTTCGATCCAGTCAACGACGTAAATGTCGCCATCACGCGGATCGCCGAATTGCTCCATCCAGCGGATCGGTCGGCTTGGCCCTGCGTTATAGCCTGCTGACATCATCACGACGTTGCCATCAAAGCGCCCGGCAAGTTCGGACAGATATTGTGAGCCAAGGCGCGCGTTATAGACGGGATCGGCCGTGAGCCTGTCAGTGGTGTGCTGAGGCAGAATGCCAAGGCCCTGCGCCACTTCCTTTGCTGTGGCGGGCATCAATTGCATCAACCCGCGCGCGCCCACAGAGGATTGAACCACGGGGTCAAATTCGCTTTCCCGCCGCGCAATGGCCAAAGTCATTTCAGGGGCCATCGGCAGGTCCGCTTCTCCGGCAGGATGAAGCGCATAATAGGCCGAGGCGATTTCGAGCCCGCGACGCGCTGCACGTTTGCCGATCATCACCGCAATATGGGGCTGCTCAACATCAATGGCTGCTTGCCCCAACAGTTCCAGATCCGGCTCAAGGAGCTGGTCTGCCAGATGGGTCCAGAAACGTTCGGCAAGGTCCATTTCGCCAGAGGCCTGCAACAGCAATCCGGCTTCAAACAACGGTGCCTTTGCAAGCGGACTGGTGCGCCAGTCCTGTGCAGGTGGCTCACCCCACAGCTTTTCCGGAAAGGGGATGCGCGCACGCTCAGCGGCCAGAATGCCATAGAATGAGGTCTGGAACTTGGCTCCCATAGCGTAGGCGGCAGTGGCGTTTTCATTATCGCCTGCTTCTTCCAGTGCGCGACCCTGCCAGTATCCTGCGCGGCCTTGGCTGATCGGCGATTCTACCGCGCTATCATGCGCCTTAAAGTGTTTCAGCGCGAGCGTTGGGTCTTTGAGGAAACGCAGTGCGATATAGCCCGACAACCATTCCAGATCCGCGAAGTCGGACCCTTCGGTCAGCCAGTGTTGTGAGGCCATCGCATACGCGCGTTTCGGATCGCCTGAACGCATCTCGTCGCGTGCTAGCGCACGGCGGCGGTTGCCCCATGCGGCCGGATTGCCTAGCCCTTCAACACTGCGCGAAGCCTCAAGCATCAAATCCTTGGCGTCTGTTTCACGTCCTTTGCGGATACGCCATTCAAACCGCGCGTGGTTCACGCCCCCAGTGATCTTAAGCGCAACTGGCAGGCTTTCGTAGGTATCAACAGCACTGTCCAGGCGGCGATAGAAAGCAATCCGCGATTCGGCGGCTTGCTCTGCTTCTTTGCTGGCAACGCCATACATCTGGCGCGCTTCGTCATATTCGCGTTCCCAAACCATCGCGTCCAGACGGGCGTCATGATGCGGTTTTAGAAGCTCTGCATAATCTTCCAGAAAGGCGGCCTGTGAATTGGCGTTCATTCTCATCGTGCGCCATGCAAGCACAACGTTGGCTTGTGCCGGACCGGTAAGCCCTTTCGCGGACAGTGCGCGGGCATGGGCCAAAACGCCCATCGGCGTTTGCGCGGGGTATTGATCGAAAAAGGCGATGATTTCCTCTTCGCTTTGCTTGATCACTTCTGGTTCCGACTGGCGCAGAAGATAATCCATGCCTGGCCAATCGGCGCGGCGGCCGAGGAAACTGGTAAGCTCGGCAAAGCTACCTTCGCCAGCACGCAGGCGATGCCAGACAATCACATCGCGTGCGACAGGGCCGTCGCGTTCGGCAATCCGCTCCGCCGCAGCAATATCGCCGCCCCGCAGGGCATCCATTGCCCAGCCTAACGGGCGTGGCCGTTGTTCGGCGGCGGCAGTGGAAGCAATGGCACAGACGAGCAACAGGCCGGTCAGATAGTGTCTCATGGCTTGCATTTCCTACCTCGCTCACAGTACAGCCTTGCAACATAGACTATATGTGCGCGGGTTCAATTCACGTGTCCGCGTGCAGGCGGTCTTTCTCCGGTCACTCCCGTTCGTGGAGGGCCTTCATCTCAGGTGGCCTTTCGGTCTCCAGCACATAAAGGAGCGTGCACATGTTTTCAGGTTCTATGCCTGCCCTCGTCACGCCGTTTCGCAACGGCGAGCTGGATATTGAAACGCTGAAGAAACTTGTCGAATGGCATGTGGGCGAAGGCTCTAACGGACTTGTTCCGGTGGGTACCACGGGCGAATCGCCGACGTTGACCCACCGTGAGCATGAGATGGTCGTCGAAGAGGTCGTAAAAGCCGCTGCTGGCAGAATTCCGGTAATCGCGGGTGCGGGCAGCAACAACACGCTGGAAAGCATCCGTTTGGCGCAGCACGCCGAAAAGGTCGGTGCCGACGGTATTCTTGTGGTCACGCCCTATTACAACAAGCCGACGCAGCGCGGTCTGATCGCGCATTTCACTGCCGTGCATGATTGCTGCGAATTGCCGATCATTATCTATAACATTCCGCCCCGTTCGGTCATCGACATGAGCCCGGCAACAATGGGTGAACTGGCCAAGCTGCCGCGTATTGTCGGCGTCAAAGATGCGACTGGTGATCTCGCGCGTGTGAGCGCGCAGCGCCTGACCTGTGGCAAAGAATTTGTTCAACTGTCAGGTGAAGACGCCACTGCGCACGGCTTTAATGCTCAGGGTGGCGTCGGCTGTATTTCGGTCACTGCGAACGTCGCGCCAAAGCTTGGTGCACAATTGCAAGCGGCGTGCGCTGCGGGTGACTACACAACAGCACTTGAGATTCAGGACAAACTGATGCCGCTGCATCAAGCGATCTTTACCGAGCCGGGCCTGGTTGGTGTTAAGTATGCCATGTCGCGGCTTGATCTGTGCTCCGAAGAAGTGCGCCTGCCACTGACAGCGTTGGGCGACGAGACGCGCAAGCTGATTGACGCGGGCCTCAAGCACGCTGGTTTGCTGTAAAAACAGCGGCCTACACATCGGAAAGTTTCGGACATAAGGTGGAATAAACCCCTCATGTCCGGAGCCCGCCTGATGAATATCCTGCCCCTGATTGACCAAAGCACAGATGAGCTGACCGCGATTTTTCGTGATCTTCACGCGCACCCCGAAATAGGCTTTACCGAAGTGCGGACAAGCCGCATCGTCGCGGAGAAGCTGCATGAATACGGCGTGGACGAAGTATATACTGGCTTGGGCAAGACCGGTGTTGTGGGGCTGATTCACGGCAAGCAAAAGGGCAACCGCCGCGTGGGGCTTCGTGCGGATATGGATGCTCTGCCAATTCATGAAATTACGGGATTGGAGTACGCCTCCAAGAACGATGGTGTCATGCACGCCTGCGGCCATGACGGGCATACCACCATGCTGTTGGGTGCGGCCAAACATCTGGCTGCCACGCGTGAGTTCGACGGCACCGCGGTAATCGTGTTCCAGCCTGCCGAAGAAGGCCTTGGCGGCGCGCGGCAGATGATTGCTGACGGGTTGTTCGAACAATTCCCCTGCGATGAGATTTACGGGATGCACAACACGCCAAACGGCCAACCGGGCAAGGTGGGAATTTGCAAAGGGGTTGCGATGGCTGGTGCGGCGTTCTTTGACATCACAGTGACGGGCAAGGGTAGCCATGCGGCACGCCCTTCGGACGGGCGGGATGCGCTGATCATCGCAGCGAGCCTCGCGACCGAGTTTCAGACGATCCTCAGCCGTAACGTCCCCCCGCTGGATACCTGCGTGCTTTCAGTGACGCAGCTGCATGCAGGAGCGGCCTATAACGTAGTCCCCGAGGTCGCGACGCTTGCAGGCACGATCCGGTATTTCAAGGACGAGATTTACGCATTGGCCGCAGACCGGATGCGGGCCCTTTGCGATGGGTTTGCCCTAGCGCATGATGTGAAGATCACACTGGAACTGCGCAATGTCTTTGACGTGCTGATCAACGATAATGACCTGTCGGATGCCTATCTGGAAGCCGCCGCCGAAATTGTGGGGCCTGAAAATATCTTTTCGAAAGATGAGCCTGCCACCGGGTCCGAAGATTTCGCTGACATGCTCAAAGTCGTGCCAGGCGCCTATTGTGTTGTCGGACACGCCGGAAAAGTGTCGCTGCACAATCCGTCCTTCACTCTGGATCCTGCAATCCTGCCTGTAGGCGCCTCGATAATGGCGCGCATGGTTGAAAAGCGTCTGCCGCTTTAGACGTCACGAACCTGTAAGAGACCATTCTGTCTGGGATATGGCGTGAATACGCGCTGTCCAGAGACTAAATCCGATGCTGCGGGGCGCGATGAAAGAGTTCCGCACAACGCCGGACTATGATTTTGCCGATTTCTGTAACCCAGAACTGCCGTTTGTTCAGCCGATTAGTCGCAATCATGAGGTCCTCCTTGAAAAAGGGCATCAAGGCGTCTGTGTATCCAATCGATTTTCGGACCGGTAGGTAAAGTTTGATAGGGCCTTCGTCCTAGCAGGTGCGCGCGTAACGCTATGACAATCGCCGTTATCGCTTGCCGTAGTAGAGGCCGACAACATGCTCAGCCTGTGCGAAAAAGAGCCAGCGCGCGGTCAGGACACCAGCAATATGAGAGATCACAGCAAGCAGTGCGATCCAGTGATTGAACGGCACAAGCAGGAAAATGACGGGAAGTACGGACATCAGCAGAATTGCGATAATGCGGAGTTTCTGCCCGTGTTTGCGCCCGATCACATAAACGAATTCGCGCAACAGATAGTTGGTGCCGGTATGGGGTGGCTCAAACGCGCGAACGCTGCCGATGTTGCCCAAACCGGTGGCCGTTGCCATGTCTGTGCCGCTATTTGCCAGCGCGCTGTCACCCTTGAACCAAGTGACTACTTGAATGCTGCCGGCTATGGCCAGCAGCACGACTGCCGGTATGACCTGTCCAGACAATAGTGCGCCGCCTGCCAGACACAGCGATATGAAGTTGGCTGGTGTATAGGCGCTGTGCCAGCGGGGAACGGTTTTGAGTTGGCCATAAATCATTGAGGTCGTGAACACAGTACCAAGGGAGGCCGCTGCCCCGAGAAAGCCTAACAGTGTCCAGCGCTGTCCGAAAAACACCAGTCCGGCACCGTAGATCCCCATGATCACAAGAGCGGCAACTGCGCACCATGCTTCGCGCGATAGCCAGCTTGTGCGCCACTGCGTGAATGCCTTCAGCGCACGTTCAGGATGCCCGAGGTGAAAGGTGGACGAAATCAAGCCGCCCACCGCCAACAAATAGGCAATGGTGAAAAACGCGAATGCGCTGAACCCTGTACTGCCCGGCATACCGAGGCCCAAAAACACCAGCAGGCCAAATCCGAGACCGGAGAAGGTGGAGAAAAAGATGACGGAGGGTGCCGGATGCATCAGAGTTTCTCCAGTGTCTTGTCGAGCCAGCGCAGAAAGCCGGTGGCCTCTGTCGCGACCGGCTCTAGGAAGGGGGCAAGAACGTCGATCTGCGGTTCTTGATGGGAAAGCTGATCTTTGGGGCGGGGCGGCAGGTATTTGTTCACAGGCTTTGTGCCTTGCTCCGGCATTAGGTCCATGCCGCCGCGCGCTGCAACTAACTGGCTTACATCTGATTCCGGATCGCCAAGGTCCCCGAAGTGGCGCGCACCCGCAGGACATGTGCGGACGCATGACGGCGTGCGGTCAACTTCCGGCAGGTTTTCGTTATATATGCGGTCCACGCAGAGTGTGCATTTCTTCATGACACCTTCGGCTGCGTCCATTTCGCGGGCGCCGTAGGGACACGCCCAGGCGCAAAGCCCGCAACCGATGCAGTCACTTTCGTTCACCAGCACGATGCCGTCCTCAACGCGTTTGTAACTGGCGCCGGTCGGGCAGACGGTAACGCAAGGGGCGTCCTCACAATGCAGGCAGGATTTGGGGAAATGGATCAGCTGGGCTGTACCCTGTTCGGGTTGTACTTCGTAGCTGTGGACGCGGTTGAGGAATGTGCCTGACGGATCTTCTCCGTAGGGGTCTTGATCCGACAATGGCGCGCCGTAGTTCTCGGTGTTCCAGCCCTTGCAGGAAATTACACAGGCATGGCAGCCCACACAGGTGTCCAAATCAATGACAAGGCCAAGCTTTTTGTCGGTATGTGTCGGGAGCATTGTCATAGGTGACTGTCCTTTGCATAGCAGGTTTGAGCGAAGGTCAGCAGATCGGCATTGAAAGCTTCTGTTTCTTCCCAGAAAGGCGCATGGCCGCTGTCGGTATATTTGATCGCACGCCCGTTTGGCAGGGCCTCAACGGTTTTTTCAGGCATAGGTGAGACGGCAAGACGTTCGTGAATGCCCCATTGCACCAGCGCAGGTACCGATGTTTTAGCCAGATCGGGGCCGTAGTCTTCGTGTCGCTTGCGCGCTGCAAGCCGTACGTGAGGGGGGCAGAGCATGTTGAAACCTGTCATGATTGCCAGATCATCTGCGTCAGGCAAGGTTGCAAAGCAGGCCTTCAGGAAGGCCAGAGTGGCTGCAAGATTGGCGCCCAACTCTTCCTCGTACATATCGCTGGCGCGGACGGCTGTATCGTTCTCGCGTTGTCCAAGTGCTGCTACGGGGCTGTAGCGCCCGGTCGAACCGGAAGAACCTATCAGGCTAAACCCTGAAATATTCCCATCGCCATGCACGCGCAGATAATCTTGCACCACCCAACCGCCCATAGACCAACCAATCAACAGCGGACGCTCTAGCCCAAGGGTTTCAATGATGGCGTGCAGGTCGCCGGCCCACGGGGCGGAGTTGTTATAGGCCTCAGCATCGGCCGGTTTGTCTGACAACCCGTGGCCACGCAGATCAGGTACGATAAGGCGGCAGTGATCTGCCAGAGGTCCGGAAAACTGTCGCGCCCAACTTTGGTGTGCCTGTGACCAGCCGTGAACAAGAATGACGGGGATGCCGTTCGCGTTACCGTACTCAGGCACATATAAGGATACGCCATTCCAGCCTTCGACTGTATGGGTGCAGCGTGGTGCGGTCATTTCCCTACCTTCCATTTCAGCTCTGACGGGCCTTTGCCGACGGGGGATTTCATCGGTGGCATGCTTGGCTGTGACTCGCTGTCAGCCGGGGCGTCAACCTTTCTGACGGCTACCTTCAGATCAAACCAAGCAGCCTGCCCGGTAATCGGGTCCGAATTTGCCCAACGAAGCCCGTCGCCTTTCGGGGGCAGGAGTTCGTGGATCAGATGATTAAGCAAGAAGCCCTTTGTCGCCTCCGGCGCATTTTCATCAAGCGCCCATGCGCCCTTACGCTTGCCAATCGCATTCCATGTCCAGATCGTATTTTCATTCAACGCGGCCATCTCCATGACGGGAACGGTAATCGCGCCGTGGGGCGATGTGATTTCGGCCCAGTCGCCATCAGACAGGTCATGCGCGCGCATTAGCTTTGATGGTAGATACATCGGGTTGCGGCCATGCAACTGACGCAGCCACGCATTCTGGCTTCCCCATGAATGGTACATTGCCATCGGGCGCTGTGTGAGCGCTGTAATGGTGTAGCCTTCGTTGCCATGCTGGTCGGTTTCGTACCAGATCGGCAGTGGCGACATCTTATCCTTAATTTGGGCGCGCAAATGGTCGGGTGGCTGCCGTTTGCCGTGGCCTTCGGCCGCCAGCTGGAATCGGCGCATCGGTTCAGAGTAGAGAGTAAAAAGATAGGGCTGCGGGCTGTCATAAAGCCCCATCTTCACTGCCCAGTTCTGATAGTCTGCGTTCCACGGTTTGTAGTAGTTCGCGCCTTCGGGAATATGTTCGACGAAAAAACCGCCGTTGGCGATGTAATTATCGAGCTGGGAAGCGTTCACATCACCGCGTCCGTTTTGCAGCCCGTTTTCCCCTGTGCGCCAACCGGCCAGCGGCCCGACACCGGGGCGGCGTTCATGGTTGACGATGTAATCGGCGTAATCGGCGTATTTCTGGGTGCCATCCTCATTGGTGAAGGCTGGCAGGCCAAGGCGTGCACCCAGATCACATAGTGCGGACTGAAAACCTTTGACGTTGCGGTCAGGTTCCACCACAGGCCAACGGATTGCGTCTGCCATCGCATCCGCTTCACAAATGGGGCGGTCCAGCAGAGAGATGCAATCATGTCGCTCAAGGTAGGTGGTGTCGGGCAGGATCAGATCGGCATAGGCGACCATTTCGGAGCTGTAGGCATCGGAATAGATAATGCGCGGGATGACGTATTCGCCGCTTTCGTCCTTGTCGGTAAGCATCTGTGTGACACCTGTCGTGTTCATGGAAGAGTTCCACGACATGTTGGCCATGTACATGAACAAGGTGTCGATCTTGTACGGATCGCCTGCATAGGCGTTCGAGATCACCATATGCATCAGGCCATGGGAGGACATCGGATTTTCCCATGTGAACGCCTTATCGATACGCGCCGGGCTGCCATCATCCTTAAGCGCCAGATCATCAGGGCCGTGCACAAATCCAAGGTGCGGACCGTCCAGCGAGGCACCGGCTGTGACCTTGCAGTGTGGCTTGGGATGGGCCGTGGCGGGTTTTGGATAGGGTGGCTTGAACCGGAAACCGCCGGGCACCTCTACGGTGCCAAGCAAGATTTGTAGCGTGTGCAATGCCCGACAGGTTTGAAATCCGTTGGCATGGGCAGAGATGCCGCGCATGGCATGGAAGGAGACAGGGCGACCCGTCATCGTTTTGTGATGCTCACCACGGAAATCGGTCCATTCATGATCAAGCTCAAACGCTTCTTCGAATGCCACACGGGCAAGTTCAGCGGCCAGTGCGCGAATACGTTGGGCCGATATACCGCAGCGTTCTGCCACGGCTTCGGGGGCATATTGGTTGTCGAGATACATCGCGGCCATTTGGTGAAAAACAGGGCGATGCGTGATGCCTTTGGCACGGTGGCTGGCTGCAAGGTCAGGCTTCACGCCTTTGCGGTCAAATGGCGCAAGCTTTCCGGTAATGCGGTCGATAACTTGCTCTTTGCCGTCGGTATCACGCAGCTTGAGCCCGTATTCCGGGGATTTTTCGTCTCCGTTGATTAGAACGGCAGCATCTGTGTATTGCGCCAGATAGTGCAGGTCGATCTTGCCTGCTTGGATCAGGCAGTGGATCATCGACAGGATAAACAGGCCGTCAGTGCCGGGGGTGATGCCGACCCAGTCATCGGCCACCGCGTTGTATCCGGTTCTGATGGGATTGACGCCGATTACCCGCGCACCGCGCGCCTTGATCTTGCCGATGCCCATTTTGATAGGGTTTGAATCGTGATCTTCTGCCACACCGAACAGCATGAACAGTTTTGTGTGGTCCCAATCGGGTTGGCCAAACTCCCAAAACGCGCCCCCCATCGTATAGATACCAGCAGCAGCCATATTGACCGAGCAGAACCCGCCATGAGCTGCGTAATTAGGGGTGCCAAAGCTTTGGGCCCAGAGTGAGGTAAAGCTTTGCGATTGATCGCGTCCGGTAAAGAACGCAAGCTTTTCCGGGTTCGTCTCACGAATGGGGCGCAGCCAGCTTTCCGCGATGGTGTAGGCCTCGTCCCAGCTGATCTCCTCAAACTCGCCAGAGCCACGTTCCCCCACCCGTTTCATGGGGCTGCGCAGGCGGGAAGGGGCATTGTGCTGCATAATGCCGGCAGAACCTTTGGCGCAAAGGACACCCTTATTAACGGGGTGGTCGCGGTTGCCCTCAATATAGGCGACCTTGAGATCGCCAAGCGGATCTTTCTTCATGTGGACGTTGATGCCACAGCGGCAGGCACACATGTAGCAGGTGGTTTTTCTGACCTCGTCGGAGACTTTCGGGCTTAGGTCCAGCACCGGTTGTTTATGCGGCATAAGTCTCTCCTGACGGTTTATTTTGCGGCCTGTACAGTGGTCACGGCGATCATGTTGGTCACATCCGCCGCACTGCATCCACGCGAAAGATCATTGGCAGGCTTGTTGAGACCCTGAAGGATGGGGCCGATAGCCTCACAGCCACCAATGCGCTGGGCGATTTTATAGCCGATGTTGCCAGCATCAAGATTGGGGAAAATCATCACGTTCGCCGAACCTGCTACGGTAGATTTAGGCGCTTTGGACGCTCCGATGGCGGGCACAAACGCGGCGTCGAACTGCAACTCTCCGTCTGCGGGCAGGTCAGGATGAGCAGCCTGAAGTAGCGCCAGAGCATCGGTGACTTTGGTCACGCGCTCATGCTTTGCAGAGCCTTTGGTCGAAAAGCTAAGCAAGGCAACTTTTGGATCAATGCCCACAAGGTTTTTGCATGTCTCTGCGGATTGAGCCGCAATGGCAGCCAATTCGGCCGCGCTGGGATCAATGACAAGTCCACAGTCGCCGAACACCATCACCTTGCGGCCGGATGGATGGTTTTCGGGAAACTCCATCAAAAAGATCGAGGAAACAATTTCTGCATCGGGTGCCTTGCCGATCATCGTCTCGGCGGCACTCACTGTCCGCGCGGTTGTCGAAATAGATCCCCCCACCGTACCGTCCGCATCACCGGCATGAACCATTAGGGCTGCGAATATCATCTGATCGCGGGATTGCCGTTCGGCGATTCTTTTGTTCAGGCCTTTGTGGCGACGCAGGTCAGAATAAAGTGCTGCGTATCGTTCTGTCAGAGGCGACGTTTGCGGGTCCTGAATAAATAACCCTTCCCGCCCCGTTGCATTAACCTGAGCAAGGAGCGCGAGGATCGCCGTCTTGGGACCCACCAAAGTGATAGGCCCCAAACCGGCGTCGAGAGCGGCAAGCGCGCCAGACACAATCCGAGGGTCTTGCCCCTCGCTCATGACGATGTGGGCTGGCCGTTCGGCTGCGCGTTTCCGAAGGTCGCGCAAAACGCTCATGTGGAACTGCGCCTTTCGTGTTGTTTTGCTACATGCACGTTTCAGACAGCTTGATCGCGCATGTCAGCAGGATCAATCCCGGCGACAGACACAGGTTTTTTCATTGCATCGCGGCGGAATGGCTCACCCAATTCCTGATTGATCATCGCTTCGATCAGTGTGGTTTTGCCGTGGTTCATTTGATCATCAATGGCTTTTGCCAGTGCTGCGGTCAGCTCATCCTGCGTGCGGGCAACGACGCCCTCCAGACCACAGGCCTGTGCGATGCCTGCATAGGACACGTCTGTGTCCAGTTCAGTGCCGACAAAATTATCGTCAAACCACAATGTTGAGTTCCGCTTTTCCGCACCCCACTGATAGTTGCGGAAGACGACTTGCGTCACCGGAGGCCAGTCACCGCGACCAATGGCTGTCAGTTCGTTCACTGCAATGCCAAAGGCGCCATCACCGGCGAAACCGACAACCGGCACATCTGGTTGGCCGATCTTCGCACCCACGATCGCAGGCAGGCCATAGCCACAGGGCCCGAACAAACCTGGAGCAAGGTATTTGCGCCCTTCGCTGAAGGAAGGGTAGGCGTTGCCGATGGCGCAGTTGTTGCCGATGTCGGAGGAAATAATCGCCTCTTGCGGCAGGGCCTGCTGGATTGCGCGCCATGCCATCCGGGGGCTCATCCAATCGGGTTTTTCCGCGCGGGCACGCTGGTTCCATGTGGTCCCTGGATCGTCCTGCTCATCCGTCATCGACGTGAGCTCTTGTGCCCAAGCGGATTTCGTCTGGGCGATCATCGCCTTGCGGCTATCGCGATCAGTATCGCCCGCCGTGTCAGCCAGTTGGGCGGTGATGGCAGACGCGACTTTGGTTGCGTCCCCCACAATACCTACTGTGACCTTTTTAGTCAGTCCGATGCGGTCGGGGTTGATGTCGACCTGAATGATTTTCGCGTCTGTGGGCCAGTAATCAATGCCGTAACCGGGAAGGGTAGAGAAAGGATTTAGACGTGTGCCAAGGCAAAGCACGACATCAGCGTTCGAGATCAGCTCCATCCCCGCCTTCGAACCATTGTAACCCAGCGGTCCTGCGAACAGCGGGTGGTTACCGGGGAATGCATCATTGTGCTGATAGCCTACACACACAGGTGCATCCAGTTTTTCGGCCAAGACACGAGAGGCTTCGATCCCGCCCTTTGCCAGCACCACACCAGCGCCGTTCAGGATCACAGGGAACTTGGCGGTAGAGAGCATCTCGGCTGCCTTTGCGACCGCTTTTTCTCCACCCTGAGGTAGTTCAAATTCAACTACTTCGGGGATTTCGATATCAATCACTTGAGTCCAGAAATCACGCGGCACGTTGATCTGCGCGGGGGCAGAGGCACGTTTCGCCTGCATGATGACACGATTGAGCGTTTCGGCAATGCGGGACGGGTCGCGCACTTCTTCCTGATAAGCCACACAATCGGCGAACAGGTTCATCTGCTCCATTTCTTGAAATCCACCCTGACCGATGGTCTTGTTTGCTGCTTGTGGCGTGACCAAAAGCAGCGGGGTATGGTTCCAGTACGCGGTTTTCACGGCGGTCACAAAGTTGGTGATGCCAGGGCCGTTCTGCGCGATCATCATCGACATCTTGCCAGTGGCCCGTGTGTAGCCATCAGACATCATACCGGCCGACCCTTCGTGCGCGCAGTCCCAGAACTTGATGCCAGCCTTCGGGAAAATGTCCGAGATGGGCATCATGGCAGACCCGATGATACCAAACGCATGCTGGATACCGTGGCGCTGGAGCGTTTTGACGAAAGCTTCTTCGGTGGTCATTTTCATCGCAGGTGATCCTTGAATTGTATGAATACGAATCTGGTTATCGGGCAGGTTACGGGGTCTACGGTCAAAGGGTTAGGGCCAGATTTCACGCCGGAATATGGCCACTATGGGTCATGGAAACAATTTCGGATGCAAGCGCTTTCATTCCCTCTGATATGCGGCTTGTCGGGATTGAGGAATAGCCGAGCCTGTAGAAATTACGTTGTTGGTCTTCGCCGCCGAAAAATGAATGCCCGGGTTCGATCAGGACGCTGCGGTTGCGCAGGCGTGTAGCAAGGATTCGGGTGTCAATTCCATCTGGCGCGCGCATCCAGAATGATGATCCTCCGTGCGCGCCTTGTCCTGCAATAGTGAGGCCATATTGCGCGATGGCTTCTTCCATTGCGGTGCGTCGTTCATGCAGCACATTGCCCATCTTGCGCACCAGCGCATCGTAATGGCCAAGTGACAGGAAATAGGCTGCGGTGCGCTGGATGTGTCCGGGCGGGTGGCGCAGCACCGATGCACGCAAGGCACGGGCTTCACGGATGAATGGCTCTGATCCGACAAGATAGCCAAGGCGCAGGCCCGGAAACAGGGATTTGGAGAAGCTGCCCACATAGATGACACGACCATCGGTATCGAGCGACTTCAGCGCAGGCGAGGGGGGTCTCAGGAAGGATGTCTCGAACTCGTAATCGTCTTCGACTATCAGCGCGTCGATCTCGCGCGCGCGGGCCAGCAATGCCCGGCGTCGGGGCATCGGCATGGTGGCATTGGTTGGGCACTGGTGGCTGGGGGTGGTGAAAATGACATCGGTGTCGGGCGGAACAGCTTCGGGTGGCAGCCCGTCTTTATCTACGCGAACAGGGGTCACATGACAGCGTGACTGCACCAGAATATCGCGCAAAGCGTGGTAGCAGGGATCTTCAAGCGCCGCACGGCGGCGTTGCGTCAGCAGGACCTGTGCCGTGAGCCAAAGCGCATTTTGCGCACCCAGAGTTATCAAGATTTGCTCGGGGGCTGCTGTGATTCCCCTGCGCGGCAGGGTGTGTCGGGCGATAAATTCGATGAGTTGCGGATCATCCTGATCATAGTAGTCGCTGGTCATCGAGCTGAAATCGCGCTGGCCAAGTGCCTGTAGCGCGCAGAGCCGCCAGTTGGCATGATCAAACAGCGATTGATCCGCCTGTCCGTAGACAAAAGGATAGCGATAACTTGGCCAATCCTGTGGTTTGCTTGGGGTCACCCCACCGCTGAACCGTTGCCCGATGGCGCGGGTCCAATCCACCGCATCCAAGGTATCGGGGCTGGGTGAGAAGGATGGCGGGCTTGGTGCATTTTCGGAGACATAGTATCCCGAACGGCCCTTCGACATTAGATAGTCATTCGCCAGCAGTTCGGTGTAGGCGATGGTCACTGTGATGCGGCTTACCCCCAGATGAGCGGCCAGCTTGCGCGTCGAGGGAAGCTTTTCTCCATGTTGGAAACGTCCCGACAGGATGCCTTGGGCGATCATCTGCTGGATCTGCGATTGCAGAGTGCCTTGTGCGTCAGGCTGCAGGAAAAAGGTTTCGACCGGAAGAGCCATAGCTAATCTTATAGCTTGGACTTAATTCTCGCGCAATCTGGACCTAAGGGTTTGCGAAATGAGAGTGCTCTCTTGCTATTGCTGGATCATGATATTGTTGAAGAACCCGGCAAGCCTGTCGAAGTGACCAAGAGGCAGCACAGCGGCAATGAACTGGTCGGGCCTTATGATCACCACAGCGCCCTTGGTGCGGTCAATGCCGCGATGGTCAAAGATGTCTGGCCCGACTTTAACATCAGGGCAGTACACTTTTTCATAGTCAATCAAGCCATAGCGACCCTTCCTTGGCAGCAATAGATCAGGGAGGGTGTCGATCCTCATGTCTTGATGCGCTTGCTGGAATATCGCACGGAAATCTATCAGGCTGTCGACGTCATGACCTTGCGCTGTAAACCGCTTTATCGGGCTGTCCGGGTTGGTGCTAAGGTATTGGCATAGCTGTGCGATTTGACCATCTGGCTGACCAAAATCTTCCGCGCCTGCAAAAGCAAACAGCCGCCAGCGTCCATCTGCCTTTATCGTATGTCCCAGATGCATCGGCTTGCCATCGCCCAGCCGGATGACGGGAGCAGAATGGAACCGCATGCCGACCTTGAGGTGCTTTGCCAGAGCTTGGTGGTTTTCGTCGCCGGTAATATCGGATGGGTCGTAACGTGTTTCGACCCCCGCCGTGTAGCGCCCATGTTTCTTGAAATAGCTCTGGAACTGAGCGGCCTCTTCGGCATTCTTGGGTTTCGCACTGAACAGGCGCGCCATATCTCGGTCAAACTCAATCAGCTCTTTCGCTTTTGCTTGGCGTTCTTGCGAATAGCTGTGCAGCAGCGTCGGGTTGGCTTGCCCGCGGAGGACAGCCGCCAGTTTCCAACCCAGATTGAAGGCATCTGCCATCGAAACATTCATACCCTGTCCCGCCTTGGGGCTGTGCGTATGGCAGGCGTCCCCCGCGATAAAGATGCGTGGCGCGCGAACGCCGCGTTCGGCATCGGGGACATCGTCAAACCCGTCACAGACACGCTGGCCAATCTCATACGCAGACCACCACGCCACTTCTTTCACATCCAGCGTGTAGGGCGCGAGAATGTCGCGTGCTTTTTCGATCAGCATGTCGGCTGTTACTGCGCGGTCGGATGCACGCTCGTCCTCGTGCAGTGTGTCCAGTTCGATGTACATGCGAACCAGATAGCCGCCTTCGCGCGGGATGATCAGGATGCTGCCGTGATCAGCTGATTGGATCGCGCATTTAAGGCGAATGTCGGGAAAGTCTGTAACGGCAAGGACATCCATGACCCCCCACAGTTGCCGCGCCGCTTCACCATTTAAGGTGTGGCCAAGAGATTTCCGTACAGTACTACGCGCCCCGTCACATCCAACAACATAACGCGCCTTCAGGATTTCGATGCTGCCGGTGTCGAGGCAGTGAAAGGTTGCAGTGACCGGATAGTCGGGATCGTCAGTTCGGGTGAGGTTTTGCAGTTCGCGGTTATAGTCAGGCTCCAGTCTTCTTGCTGAATTTTTCATGACCTCCAGATAGAAATCGTGCACGCGTGCCTGACTGAGGATGACGTGGGGCATCTCGGACAAGTCGTCTTCGACATCCTGAATTCTGTCCGCGCGGTGCAGGCCATTGCCGTCTGGTTGGGGTCGCCAGAACGCGACTTCATTGACCCAATACGCTTCTTTCAGCACCTTTTCGGCAAATCCGAAAGCCTCGAACATCTCGATAGAGCGGCATGCGATACCATCAGCCTGCCCAATCTTGAGCGGGCCTGACTTACGCTCGGTGATGCGGGTAGAGATTTCGGGGAAAGCCGCCAGTTGTGCCGCAAGCGTTAGGCCGGCTGGCCCGCAGCCAACAATCAAAACATCCACATTGTCGCCGTGCGCTACCTCTGGCGCGACGGATGGATCGCCACTCTGAAAACCGTTGAGGTGATATTGCATGAGGCGAATCCTTTGGTGGTAAGTATGCTTACTAATTAGCTTGCGCTAAGCGGTTACGTCAACATAGTATGTATGCATACATGTTTTGGAGGTGCCTTTATGCCTGTTGATCCGTCCCTATCCGAAATGCCCGGACACCTTATTCGCAGGCTCCAGCAGCAATCTGTCGGTGTCTTTCAGGAGCGAATGAAAGAGGCCGGATATGATATTACATCGGTCCAGTTCGCCGCCTTGGATACGCTGCAAAGATACCCCCATCTCGATCAAACAGGCCTTGCAAGGCGGATCGGGTATGACCGCGCGACAATCGGTGGTGTGGTAAGGCGGCTGTTGAATAAGGGCCTGATCCTGCGGACCCCTGATGATCAGGACCGGCGCGCATTCCGGTTGGCTCTGTCCGCTGATGGACTAGCGCTTCTCGAAAAGCTCAGGCCCGTTGTAAATTCCTTGCAGGAAGAAATACTGCCCAGTCTGACAAGCGAAGAGCGAAATGTACTGATAGGTTTGATGAAGCAGGCGCTGTTGGCAAAACAGAATGCCGAATAACCCCGATCCTATTGCTAGCAAGCGCCGAGCGTTGTGAAAACTAGATTGATGGTCGTGGTAGCCGACAACATGACACTGGTGGCATGAAAAAGGCCCTGTCTGATGACAGGGCCTTTGCGTGCTTAATGTCGTGTCGCGCCTAGCCGAACACGCGCCCCATGGCGCTATCAACGGCATCAATGATCTGGTTGATGTCGTCTTTTGTCGCGATCAGGGCAGGTGAGAAGCAAAGCGTGTTGTTCTTGCCCGGCACGGAGCGGTTGGTGGCTCCAATGACAACACCTTGCTGCATGCAGTCACCAACTACGGCCTGCAACATTTTCTCTGGCATGGGTGTCTTGGTCTCGCGGTCTTCAACCAGTTCTGCACCTAGGAACAAACCCTTTGAGCGGACCTGACCAATCACACTGTACTTGTCCTGAAGCTCTTCGAGCTTGCCGGTCATGTAGGCACCCATGTCGATGGTATTCTGCAGCAGGTTTTCTCGTTCGATGATCTTCATGTTTTCGATCGCCGCCGCCGGACCTGCTGTGCAGCCGCCAAAAGTAGAAATGTCGCGGAAGTAGTTCATCGGGTCTGCTGCATCATCTTTGAACATGTTGAACACCTCTTCGGTGGTCACAAGGCAAGCGATGGCGGCGTAGCCCGAGGCAACGCCTTTTGCCATTGTCACCATGTCCGGCTTAATCCCGTAGTGCTGATAGCCGAACCATGTGCCGGTCCGGCCCAAACCACATACAACTTCGTCAATGTGTAGCAGAATGTCATACTGGTCGCAGATTTCGCGGATGCGTTCCCAATAGCCGTCGGGCGGTGTGATGACGCCACCACCTGCTGTCACAGGCTCGAGGCACAATGCGCCGACTGTTTCAGGGCCTTCCTGAAGGATGATCTTTTCGATCTGGTTTGCAGCCCAAACGCCATAGCCGTCTATCGGTGCGCCTTCCTGCTCGTGAGAGCGATATTCAAGGCAGTGAGGAACCCGGACAAATCCTGGCGTGAACGGTCCGTATTGTGCGTTCCGCTCATCCTGGCCGCCGGCCGAGAGGCAGCCGATTGTGGTGCCGTGATAGTCACGGTCGCGGTACAGGATTTTGTGCTTGGTGCCGCCATAGCGCTTGTGCGCAATCTGGCGTACCATCTTGAAACCCTTCTCGTTCGCCTCGGAGCCGGAGTTACAGTAGTAGAGGCGGCTCATGCCCGGCATCTTGTCGATCAGCATTTCCGAGAAGATCGAACCGGGGATAGAGCCGGCGGAGCCCGCGAAATAGTTCAATTTCACCAATTGGTCGCGCACTGCATTTGCAATCGATTCGCGGCCATAGCCGACGTTGACAGTCCAGACGCCGCCCGACACAGCATCAAGGTGCTCTTTGCCGTGCTGGTCCCAAACGCGCATACCTTTACCTTCAACGATGATCCGAGGATCTGTTGTTTCATAGGTTTTGTGCTGACTTAGGTGGTGCCAAACATGGGCGCGATCGGCCTCGACGACGCGGGAGATGTCATTTTCGTTGAATGTACCGTCCATGATGGCGACCTTTCGAATGGAGTGGTGAATGGGGAAATGGGCGTAGCTCAGGCCCGTTCTTACCATAGCAGACGAGAAATCGTTCAAGAAAAATAGGGCCAGAGGCGTGAGATGATTAGGTCCACATTCGTTCCGTATGCAAAAACCACGTATTTCTGCCGTTTCAGCGATGATCTTGTGTGAAAACGGCTGCCTAATTTTTCAGCAGGCCAGTTTGAGGAACTTTTCGGGGGAGAGACTGGACTCATGCGGGTGGTTGAACTGGTCATTTGTTTTCAGGGGGGAGCAGTCAGAGTGATGAAAGCTTGGGCTAGGCAGCAATGTCTGCGCATTCGTTGGGCATCTTTGCGGGAATGCACGACCTTCCCTGTGACGCTTCTGCGAGCTGTGTTGAGCCGTACGTCTAGGCTGTTAGGAACGGTGGTGTGAACGCGGTCTGGCAGCCGAAAACCACAGTGAAATAAGTTGCAAGTGACGGGGCCTTCGCTCAGGATGCCTGCGTCGGTTGTGGTTTCTACAACACGCATCCCGAGCTTTGCAAACAAAGCCGGGCAATAAAATGTAACTGGGAGAATACTAATATGATGAAAAAAACAGTGAGCGCATTTGCCGCCGGCGCCGTAATTTCCATGACTGGCGCCGCCGCATTTGCCGAAGGCCATGGTGAAATTACCGTCGCCTATTTCCTCGAATGGCCGATGCCATTCCAATACGCAAAAGAGATGGGCACATACGAAGAGGCGCTTGGAAAGAAGATCAACTGGGTCAGCTTTGACAGCGGTGTGGCGATGTCCGCGGCCATGGCTTCGGGTGATGTTCAGATTTCCGTCAGCCAGGGTGTGCCGCCGTTTGTGGTTGCCACTTCGGGTGGTCAGGACATCCAGATCGTTGATGTGGCTGTGTCATACTCCGAGAATGACAACTGCGTTGTCGCCTCCGGCCTTGAGATTGATAAGGATTCCGCGTCCGAACTGGCTGGCAAAAAAGTTGCCGTGCCGCTTGGCACCGCTGCGCACTATGGCTTTCTCAAGCAGATGGATCACTTTGGTGTAGATGTGGGCAGCATGTCTGTTGTCGATATGGCGCCTGCGGAAGGCGCTGCTGCGCTTAGCCAGGGTGCCGTTGACATGTCGTGTGGTTGGGGCGGTGCGCTGCGCCGTATGAAAGAATCCGGCAACATCTTGTTGACTGGTGCCGAAAAAGAAGAGCTGGGCATTCTGGTTTTCGACGTAACCTCTGCCCCTGCGTCCTACGTTTCCGAAAACGGTGACGAACTGGCGAAATTCCTCAAGGTGACGGCTGACGCCAACGCGATGTGGAATGCTGGTGGCGATGATGCGGCGAAAATGCTGCCAGTGATCGCAAAAGATGCTGGTATGGATGAGACCGCAACGGCTGAGACGATGGCCGGATTCTCCTTCCCATCGGTCGAAGAGCAGCTGAGCGACAAGTGGTTCGGTGGCGGCAGCCAGACCTTTATGGGTGGCGTCGCACAGGTCTTTCTCGATAGCGGTTCTATCGACAAGTCACTGGAAAGCTATGAAGGAACTGTGAATACAGGTCCACTGATGGCTGTAAAAGGCATGTAATCCCTTAAAGGATTAACTCAGTCCGGCGCGCATCCGTGTGCCGGACTTTCCCAAATAATCGAAGCGGGGCCAACCCCGCCCAGCAGGGCCGTAAGCTGCGGCCGGAAAGCAGGGACATGTCCGGACTCGTTATAGATAAACTATCGATGCGGTTTGATTTGCCCAACGGTGGATCAGTACAGGCGCTCAAAGATGTGTCGCTTAACCTTAAGGCTGGCGAACTGCTAAGCGTTCTGGGGCCGTCGGGGTGTGGCAAGACAACGTTGCTTAATATCGTTGCGGGCTTTCTGGCTCCGACAGAAGGCGTGATGACACTGAATGGTCACGAGATCAAAGGACCGGATGCGGAACGCGGTATGGTCTTTCAGCAGGGCGCGCTTTTCGAATGGATGAGCGTTCGTGACAACGTTGGATTCGGGCCTTCGATGAAGGGTATGCCGGCGAAGGAAAAGGCGGAAACCGTAAACCATCTTTTGGATGTGGTTGGCTTGCAGGATTTTAAAGAAAAGGCGGTTTACGAACTGTCTGGCGGCATGCAGCAGCGCGTGGCACTGGCCCGCTGTCTGGCAAATGATCCCGATGTTATTCTGATGGATGAACCGCTTGGCGCTCTTGATGCGCTGACGCGCGAAAAGATGCAGAGCCTCGTTCTGAAGCTATGGAAAGAAACAGGAAAGACCATCATCCTGATCACACACTCGGTTGAGGAGGCGCTGTTGCTGGGGGAACGTCTGATCGTTATGGCACCGCGCCCCGGCCGCATTCATAAAGAATACCGCCTGCCATTCGCTGAGTTGGGCGTGGATGCCGATCTGCGTGAAGTAAAGAAGCACCCCGAGTTTGCGGTCAGGCGTGAGGAAATCCTTGCCATGATCTGGGACATGGAAGAAGAGATCATGGGCCGCATGGAGGAAAAGGCATGACCGGTTTTATCGTGCTGGCTGTTTATGTCGGAATCTTTGTCGTTGCAGCCTTTATTTTTACCCGCGTTGGAACGGGGAAGGACGGGTATACCGCGCTAAAAACAGTAACGTTTGGCGATGAAAGCGCGGTGCGGCCCAATCGTGCGGCTGGCATTCTTTCGATCCTGACGTTGTTCCTGCTCTGGGGGATGTTCACTGGTTCGAAATACCTGCCGGAATTTCTGCACGCGCCTGCACCATTTGCAGGCGAAACCTCTTTTGAATATACGGTTGAGGCCAATGGAAACAGCGATACGGCCACAGTTGCCGTTCTGGTGCATGGCCGCGAAGAAACCCCCGACAAGCCCGCGATAGAGCCAGGCGAGGGCTTTGCAAAGAACGACAGCATCAAAGTGGCTCAATACCGAAGCCAGCTTGTTTCATTCGACAAGAATGATGAGCTGAAAAAGAAAGACGGCGCGAAAATCGTTGCGATCAATGGCACGCCTGTTCAGCCCGGTGATACGGTTGAGATCAAAGGTGGATCGGTCACAATCTCTGATAAGGGGACGCCGAATTTTGCGCCGGACAACGGGCTGCAGATGGAGCCGCTTTATCTGCCGTCGCCAGAGGCCGTGATTGAACGTACGGGCAAAGTGTTGGACGAAGGCTTCCGCGGGACGTCACTGCTGGGGCATCTTGGCTGGTCTTTGTTTCGTGTGATCGCAGGCTTTATCTGTGGCGCAATTGTGGGCATTCCGCTGGGCTATGCCATGGGCCTTAGCAACTGGTTTCGCGGGTGGTTTGACCCGATTGTTGAATTCATGCGCCCTGTGCCGCCACTCGCGCTGATCCCTCTGGTCATTATCTGGGCGGGTATCGGAGAGACGGGCAAGATTATACTGCTGTTCCTTGCTGCGCTTTGGATCATGGCAATTGCCGCGCGGTCGGGTGTATCGGGGGTAAATATCTCCAAGGTTCATGCGGCCTATTCGCTGGGGGCCAGCAAATGGCAGATTATGCGCCACGTGATTATTCCGAACTCGCTGCCGGAAATCTTTACCGGCGCACGTGTGGCGATGGGCGTTTGTTGGGGCACCGTTGTTGCGGCCGAACTGGTCGCGGCGGAAAAGGGTGCAGGCATGATGATCATGGTCGCGTCCAAGTTCCAGAACACTGACATCGTTATTCTCGGGATCATTCTTATCGGCGTGATCGGCTTTGGCATTGATATGCTGATGCGCGGGGCGGAGCGAATCCTGGTACCATGGAAGGGCAAGGGCTAAACTGGTTTTGGCGAAATTGCTCTGTCCGGCTTTTGATAAAAGGCTGGGCATGTGCCTGTCAGTTGTGTGCCAGCCAACATAGCGACTCACAACAGCTGCTCCTGACGATTTGGATGCAGCTCTTTGGTAGGGGGCGGTCCGACTGGTTTTGCAGCGACCAAACGATAAAAGCCGGAGCATCTGCTCCGGCTTTTATCGTTTGGTCGTCTACCGTTTGGCAGGAGCCGAGTTACTTTTTCGGCCCTTTGGGGCGGCTAGGGCGTGCGTCAGGGCCGCGGGTGGACGGCTTGCCAGGCTTTTTCGCTTTGCCGGGGGGGACGAAGCGTTTGGATGCATCCGACGCGCGGTTGTAGCCGCCTTCGGGTTTTGCATCGCGGCTGGTTGCCCCATCCTTGGACGGTTTTTTCCACACAGCTTTCGCACCGGACTTTGCGGCGGGCTTATCGCTTGCTTTCATCGGGGTCCGCTCTGTCTTGTGTGACTTGGGCGGGCGCGTGGCATCGCGCTTTGACTTGGCGGGGGCGCCACGTGGCTTGCTGTCTGTAGTGCGGGGTTTGTATTCTGCGGCTGGAGCATCGTCGCGCGGTGCCCTTGGCTTATAAGCAGGTTTTGCACCATCCGGATCATATGCAGGCTTGCCGCGATGGGCAGGCTTGGATGATTTTTCGTAGGCCGGTTTCGGGCCGCGCGCGGGGCGATCCCCACGGTCGGGGCGTGGGGATTTCGGACCAAAGTCCGGCACGCCATCAAGACGGGTCAGTGTCACGCCGTCTTCTGCTTTCATGTCCGGACCCAGCGCTGACACCAGCCTTGAAACCGCACCTTCGGCAACTTCGACGTATGAATGGCGTGGCTGGACGCGGATCGCACCGATGTCATCGCGGGTCATGTCGCCAACGCGGCACAGCATTGGCAGCAAGGTACGCGGTTCTGCCCCATCATTGCGTCCGGTAGACACTGTGAACCAAACTGATTTGCCGAATTCCATGCGCGGTGCGGATTCTTTGCCGTCACCGGGATTGGAGAGTTCTTCAGGCGCGGAACCACGTGATCGGTGCAGGTTCACAAATGCGGTTGCCAACTGCTCGGGGGTGTAGCGTTCAACCAAGGTGCCGACAAATTCTACCGCGTCTTCCGGCGCGGGTGTTGTCCATGCGTCATCGTTCAGCAGGCGTTCCTGATCGGCAGCGTTCACTTCCGCGGCGGAGGGCGGCAGCGCCCATTCGACGGACAGCTTGGCCCAGCCCAACAGGCGGGTCGCTTTGGACCGCATCTTGGGTGGAACGATCAGCGCAGAGACGCCCTTGCGACCAGCGCGGCCTGTACGGCCTGAACGGTGCAGCAGTGTATCGGCGTTTGTTGGCAGATCGGCGTGGATGACCAGCTCAAGGTTGGGCAGGTCGATGCCGCGCGCGGCCACATCGGTTGCGACGCAAACGCGGGCGCGGCCATCGCGCAAGGATTGCAGCGCATTTGTACGCTCGGACTGCGTCAATTCACCCGACAGCGCCACAACAGAGAAGTTGCGGTTTGTCAGGCGGGTGGTCAGGCGCGCCACAGCGGCACGGGTGTTGCAGAATACGATCGCATTCTTCGCTTCATAAAAGCGTAGAATGTTGAGGATCGCGTTTTCCGTATCGCGCGGGTTCACGGTCAGGGCGCGGTATTCGATGTCCGCGTGCTGTTTTCCGTCGGATACAACCGATACGCGCTGCGCATCGCGCTGATAGCCTTGTGCAAGCTTGGCAATTGCTGCTGGCACAGTAGCCGAGAACATTAGCGTGCGGCGGCTTTCGGGGGATTCGCCCAGAATGAATTCGAGGTCCTCGCGGAAGCCCAGATCCAGCATTTCATCGGCCTCATCAAGGACGACGGCGCGCAGGTCTGTCAGGTCAATGTTGTTCCGTTTGATATGGTCGCATAGGCGGCCCGGTGTGGCCACAACGATGTGTGCACCACGATCCAGCGCGCGGCGTTCCGTGCGGGTGTCCATGCCGCCCACACAGGTGGTGACGATGGCGCCTGCTTTGCCGTAAAGCCATGTCAGCTCACGACTAACTTGCATCGCCAGCTCGCGCGTGGGCGCAATTACCAGGGCCAGCGGGGCGCCTGCGGGACCAAAAGTTGTCCGCTCTCCCAGCAGCGTGGGGGCGATGGCGAGGCCGAAGGCCACGGTTTTACCGGAACCGGTCTGGGCGGAGACCAGAAGGTCAGCGCCTTCCAGAGAAGCCTCTGTCACGGCCTCCTGTACGGGGGTCATTTTGTCGTAGCCTTGCTCGGCCAGTGCGTCTGCGATCGTTTGAATCAAGGGGTGTTCCTGAGCGGATAAGAGATGGAGTTGGCTTGCCCCTAATAGGTTGTGGCGCGTTTGTATACGGGTGATTTCGCACGGTCAGACCTGCGTGAGGCGCAAGACGCAACGGAAATTTGCTGTTGGTGATCCTGAAGTAGCCAAAGGCAGAGCTGCAAAACGGGGGTGTTAAATTGGGGCTTTTCATGTAGAACAAAAAGAGAACAAAATGGAGGGATGGATGATGAACGATTCTTCTTTGGGTCAGTTGGTACGGCTGGGCGATACGCGTGGTGTGGCGGATTTGCCTGCGCCCGATGCGGCGCAGGCGGTGCTGAAGGACGCGCTGTCAGCGCGACCGTTCGATGCGGCGGTAACGGCTTTTGTGCTGTCGTGTTTGCCACGCAGCAAAGCACCCGTGTTGTGGGTGCAGGACCGTGCCTCGCGGTTGGAGAACGGGCGCGTTTACGGTCCGGCGCTGAAAGGCGTCACGCTGTTGCGCGTCGAAGTCAGCCATGCGCGCGATGTGCTGTGGGCAATGGAGGAGGGCGCGGCCTGTGCCGGCCTGTCCGCTGTTGTAGGGGAGGTGCATGGTGCACCACCCGTGCTGGATTTCACGGCGACCAAACGATTGGCGATGCGGTCAGAGGCATCCGGGGTGCCCGTGTGGATGATCCGGTCCGGTGCAGTGGAGGGATTGAGCGCGGCGCGCGAGCGGTGGCGCATAGGTTCTTTGCCTTCACAAATTCATACCTACAATGCTGCTGCGCCTGGCGCACCAGTATGGGAGGCCGAACTGTTTCGGGCACGCGGTCGCAGCCCCGGCACATGGACAGTCAATCATGAAGGACGCGAGAATCGTCTCCGTTTTCTTCCCCGATCTGGCGATGGACCGCTGGAAGCGGATCACGGCCGCACAGCGCACGCTGCCGGATGAGACAGTGCCTTTGGTGTTGACCGCTGCGGGCAGACACGGACCAGTGGTTCATGCGGTGAACGCGGCAGGTGATGCGCGCGGCATCATCGCGGGCGCGCGGGTGGTGGATGTGCAGGCAATCCACCCCGACCTTCATGTAGAACAGGCGGACCCTCAGGGGGATCAGGCTCTGTTGGAGCGGTTGGCCTATTGGGCGCGGCGCTGGTGTCCCTGGACTGTGGCAGAGCAGGACGGAATTCTTATGGATGTGCGCGGTGCAGCGCATCTGTTTGGGGGCGAGGCACAGATGGTGCGAGACATGCACAGCCGGTTTGCGATGCAGGGCCTGCGCGCACGTTTGGCTTTGGCGCCGACGCGGGGTGCCGCGCAAATGTTGGCGCGCTTTGGTGCTCAGGGGGCGATCTGCGGACCAGAGGATCTGGTCAGCGTACTGGCGCCGCTGCCTGTGTCTGCGCTGCGCTTACCCGGTGATACGGTGAGGCTGTTAGAGCGGTTGGGCCTTAAGACAATCAGCGCGCTGGAGGGCGTGCCGCGGGTGGGGTTGATGCGACGATTTGCAGGTGTAGCAGAGGCGGTTAATCCGCTGGTGTTGCTGGATCGCGCGCTGGGCCGCAGTGCTGACCCGCTGGATGCGCCACCTGACGGGCAGGTGATGCTCGCGCGGGTGCGCATGGCAGAGCCTGTGATCGATCCTCTGCCATGGGTGGAAGGGCTTGCAGAAGATTTGGCCGGACAACTGGCGCAGGCTGAGCAGGGCGCGCGACGCTTGCGTCTGACGATCTATCGTGTGGACGGAGAGTGGCGCTGGCGCGATGTGTCGACCGCCAGCGCCAGCCGTGATCCGGCGCATTTTGTACGGCTTGTCACGCGGAAGCTTGACGGGATTGATCCTGGTTTCGGCTTTGACCTGATGACGTTAGAGGCGCTGAGAACAGAGCCTCTGACCTTGCATCAGGATCGTCTGGATGGTGGCCGCGTTGCTGGCGCAGATGTTGCGGCACTGCTTGATCGGCTGACTGCCAAGTTGGGCCCATCCAAGGTGACATGGGCCGCCTGGATCGAGAGCCACAAGCCGGAGCGCGTAGAGACAGGCGTACCCGCCCTTGCCGGAACCGCGCAGGGCGCGCCGGACGTGCCCAGAGCCCGGCCTTTGCGTTTGTTTGATCCGCCCGAAGAGATTGCGGTGCTTTATGCTGTACCGGAGGGGCCACCGGCCCGGTTCGCTTGGCGGCGTGTGGCGTTCTTGATGGCGCGGTTCGAGGGCCCTGAACGGATCGCGCCAGAGTGGTGGCGCGACCGCAGCGGCACAAGGCTGCGCGATTATTACAAAGTTGAGGTCACAGACGGGCGGCGGTTCTGGATTTTTCGTGACGGCATCGTGGGGGATGCGCGTGGCGGTGATCCGTGCTGGTTTGTTCATGGGGTGTTCGGGTGATGGTGTTCATCGCGCGTCTGCAACGACGCCCCGCCCACCACCCCGCACCCTCAAGGACATGCGCAAACAGAGCGAAAAGCGCCTTTCACTTAGGCCATAGGGATAGCTGAGTGATGAGGCTCGTTAGACCTTATTAACGAACGGTAAAGGCTGCCACCTGATGCCAGAACAGGAAGGACATAAACGTCATACTTTAGGGGATGACGATCCGTTTCATTGGAACGATCCCGGCCCCTATGTGGAGCTGGGGCTGGCCACGTGTTTTTCGTTTCTTCGGGCATCTTCTGATGCTGTGGACCTCACTGCTACGGCGAATGTGTTGGGGTATCACAGCATCGGAGTGGCCGATCATAACACCCTGGCCGGTGTTGTGCGCATGCACGCGGAGGCCCGCACCGCCAAGGTGCGGCCGTTGATCGGCGTGCGTTTGGTGCTGCTGTGCGGGACCGAGTTGCTGGCCTACCCGCAGGATCGTGACAGTTATGCGCGCCTATCCACGCTGCTGTCTCGGGGCAAGATGGCGGATGCGGACGGGGGCTGGCAGGCTAAGGGCGAGACGCATCTGACCTTGGAGATGGTGGCCGCGCAAAGCGAGGGGGTGCAGTTGATAGTAATGCCGCCTGAAAATCTGGATGTGTTCGAAGCAGGGCTGGGGCGGCTGTGCAACGCGCTGTCCACGCTGCGCCACATCGGCGCGGCTTATTTGTATCGCGGGGATGATGTGGCACGGATCAACCGCCTGGACCGGATCGCGCGGGCGCATGGTCTTGGGATGCTGGCGACCAATGATGTGCTGTATCACACACCTGCGCGTAGACCGTTGCAGGATGTCATGACCTGCATCCGCCACGGCAAGACGATTGATACCGCCGGTTTTCTGTTGGAGGCGAATGCCGAGCGGTATCTGAAACCACCCGCCGAGATGTGCCGCCTTTTTGCGCAGTGGCCCCATGCTATCGTGGCAACGCGGACTGTGGCAGATGCCTGCTGCTTCAGTCTGGATGATCTGAAGTACGAATACCCGCACGAGATTGTGCCGCAGGGCCGCACCGCAATGGAAGAGCTGGAGCGCCTGACTTGGGAGGGTGCGGCATGGCGCTACCCCGAAGGCGTGACAGACCGTGTGCGTGCTATCATCGAGAAAGAGTTCGACCTTATCCGCTCAAAAGAGATCGCGCGCTATTTCCTGACGATCAACGACATAGTGCGTTTTGCGCGCAAAGAGGCCAGCCCACCGATCCTGTGTCAGGGGCGGGGATCTGCCGCGAATTCGGTGGTGTGCTTTTGCTTGGGCATCACGGCCGTCGACCCCGAAGAACATGACGTTCTGTTTGAGCGGTTCCTCAGTGAAGAGCGGGACGAGCCGCCTGACATCGATGTGGATTTTGAACATGAGCGCCGTGAGGAAGTGATCCAGTACATGTACGCCAAATATGGGCGGGAGCGCGCCGGGCTATGTGCGACGGTGATTCACTACCGCCCCCGATCGGCCATTCGTGAAGTGGGAAAGGCGATGGGGTTGAGCGAGGATATGACATCAAAACTGGCCAGCACCGTCTGGGGTAGCTTTGAGGCGCAGATGGGGGACGAGAGGGTGAAAGATGCAGGCATGGACATGTCCGATCCCTACCTGCGCCGTGTGATTGCTCTGGCACGTCAGATGACGGGAATGCCACGGCACCTGTCCCAGCACGTGGGAGGGTTCATCCTGACCGAACGCCCCCTTACTGAGATGGTGCCGATCGGGAATGGTGCCATGCCAGAGCGGAGCTTTATCGAATGGGACAAAGATGACATCGATGCGCTGGGTATTTTCAAGGTGGATATTCTGGCGCTTGGGATGCTGACCTGCATCGCAAAGGTTTTTGATCTGATGGGGGCGCATTATGACGTGCGCCATGATCTCGCGAGCGTACCGTCTGATGATGTGGATACTTATGACATGCTCTGCGCGGGTGACAGTCTGGGCGTGTTTCAGGTGGAAAGCCGTGCGCAGATGGCGATGCTGCCAAAACTGCGCCCGCGCCGGTTCTATGATCTGGTCATTGAGGTGGCGATTGTACGGCCTGGCCCCATCCAGGGTGATATGGTGCATCCCTATCTGCGCCGACGTCAGGGGATTGAGGGTGTTTCCTATCCAGCGCCGGGGCCGGAGTATCCGCAGGATGAGTTGCTCAAAATCCTTGGGCGTACCTTGGGCGTGCCGATCTTTCAGGAACAGGCGATGAAGATCGCCATTGATGCTGCGCGGTTCAGCCCCAAAGAGGCGAATGAGCTGCGCAAAGCCATGGCCACCTTCCGCTCACGCGGGACAATTGAGCTGTTGCAGCAAAAGATGGTGGGTCGGATGACCGAGCGGGGCTATGCCCAAGAGTTCGCCGAAAGGTGTTTTAACCAGATCAAGGGTTTTGGCGAATACGGTTTTCCCGAAAGTCATGCCGCAAGCTTTGCCAAGCTGGTCTATGTCTCAAGCTGGATGAAGTGCCATTATCCGGCTGCTTTTGCGTGTGGTTTGCTCAACAGTCAGCCGATGGGGTTCTACGCGCCTGCCCAGATTGTGCGGGACGCACGCGAACATGGGGTGGAAGTACGCGGGGTCGATGTGAATTACTCGGATTGGGATTGTACGTTAGAGCCTTGTGCCGAAGGGTTCGCGCTTCGCCTCGGGTTGCGGCAGGTGGATGGGATGCGCAAGGAGGCCGCTGGCCGCATAATGGCTGCGCGGAACGATCCGTTTGTTGATGTGGCGGATATGAAAGCGCGGGCGCGACTGGACCGAGGGATGATCGGCAAGCTGGCCGCAGCGGATGCTTTCCGCTCTTGCGGGATCGATCGGCGGCAGGCGTTGTGGCAGGCGCAAGGGCTACGGGATGCGCCCAGCCTGCCGATATTCGAACATGCAGAAGCCGCAGGCGAAGGCATGGAGCCTGAGGTGGCTTTGCCCGCAATGGCGCAGGCGGAACATGTCGTAGCAGATTACCAGACCTTACGCCTAAGTCTCAAAGCACATCCGATGAGCTTTTTCCGCAGCTCGTTGCGCACGCAGGGGTTCGCGGGCACGCATAACCTGATCCACATGGCCCATGGGCAACGGGTGTCGCTGGCCGGGTTGGTGCTGGTGCGGCAAAAACCCGGTAGCGCCAAGGGTGTTTGTTTTATCACGTTAGAGGATGAGGATGGGGTCGCGAACCTTGTGATCTGGCCCAAGTTGTTCGAGCATTTCCGTGCGCTGATCATGACGGCGCGGCTGTTGGTGGTGCATGGCCGTGTGCAAACCGATGGTCGTGTGATCCACGTGGTGGCGGACCGGCTTGAGGATCGAACCGAGCGTCTGGATGCTTTGGCAGAAGACAGGGTGCCGGCAACCCAAGTGCGTGGAGATCACGCCACCCATCCGCTGCCCAGCCATGTGGGCGGCGGGCGCAGGCATCCACGCGATGTGCGCGTCATCCCGAAATCTCGTGATTTTCACTGACGGAAGGCTGGGCTAAGATGGGTCAAATTACACGAAGGCCCTCCCGATGAATAACCCGCTTTATGACACGATGTTTGCACCGCACGCAGGCAAAGACACGCCGTTTTTATTGCTGCCCAACGCAGAGGTCATCACTCACGCGGTGTTTGTGCGTCGCGCAGCACAACTGGCCCATGCATTGGTGGCACAGGGGATCTCTACCGGTGACCGCGTGGCCGTGCAGGTTGAAAAATGCCCGGATATGCTTGCGCTTTATGCCGCCTGTGCGCAATTGGGCGCGATCTTTTTGCCGCTGAACACCGCCTACACCGCCGCCGAGGTCGCCTATTTCGTCAGGGATAGCCAGGCAACGCTTCTGGTGGGTGATCCGGCGCGGTCGGCTGAGCTGGCCGCTGTGGCGCACGATAGCGGCGCTGCCTTCGCCACGCTGAGCGCGACAGGCGGTAGCCTAAGTGACAGCGCGGATGCGCAGGCTGATACATTCCAGACGGTCGCGCGGAGCGAAGACGATTTGGCGGCTTTTCTTTACACTTCGGGCACCACCGGCCGTTCCAAAGGCGCGATGTTGAGCCAGAAAAACCTTATCAGCAATGCTGCCACACTGACCGACCTTTGGCAGTTCAGCCGTGAGGATGTGTTGCTGCACGGGTTGCCGATCTTTCACACGCACGGGCTGTTTGTGGCGACCAATGTGATGCTGATGGCGGGGGGCGCCATGGTGTTTATGCCAAAGCTTGATATCGACCAGCTGATTGAATGGATGCCGCGTGCAACATCCATGATGGGGGTTCCGACGTTCTACACCCGCTTGCTTGACGATGCACGGTTTGACCGTGCGCTGACCGCGGATATGCGGCTGTTTATCTCTGGATCTGCGCCGCTGCTGGCCGACACGCATATCGCATTCGAGCAACGCACGGGGCACCGTATCCTTGAACGCTATGGCATGACCGAAACCAATATGAATACCTCCAATCCCTATGAGGGGGACCGCCGTGCAGGGACGGTAGGGCTGCCGTTGCCAGATGTGGAACTTCGGGTTGCCAATGCGGACGGAGCCGAACTGCCGCGCGGTGAGACCGGCGTTGTCGAAGTGCGTGGACCCAATGTGTTTCAGGGATATTGGAACATGCCAGAGAAAACTGCAGAAGACATGCGGCCTGACGGGTTCTTTATCACCGGAGACCTTGGTGTGCAGGGCGCTGACGGCTACGTGACCATCGTCGGGCGCGGCAAGGATCTGATCATTTCGGGGGGCTACAATATCTACCCCAAAGAGCTGGAGCTGATCTTGGACGCGCAGGCGGGTGTCATGGAAAGTGCAGTAATCGGCGTTCCTCACGCGGACCTCGGAGAAGTGCCGCTGGCGGTTTTGGTGCCTGATGCAGGCGCGCAAATTGATCTGGACGCGATCAAAGCTGCTACAGCTACGGCACTTGCGCGATTCAAACAGCCCCGCGATTACCGCATCGTGGAAGCGCTGCCGCGCAATACGATGGGAAAAGTCCAAAAAGTGGCATTGCGGGCGGAGTTCGGGACATGATCGAGACTGAAAAACAAGAATTCCTAACGGGCTTGTTCGAAGCTGCGGTTACAGCGGCTGATGCACATGCAGCGTTGTCGCAAAACCTGCCTTCAAAGCCAAAAGGGCGAACCGTGGTTATCGGGGCGGGCAAGGGGGCTGCGCAGCTTGCCGCAGCCTTCGAGGATCTGTGGAATGGCGAACTTAGTGGTGTGGTTGTCACGCGCTATGGCTATGCTTGTCCGACGCGTCAGATACGCGTGATGGAGGCCGCGCATCCGGTTCCGGATAGTGCCGGTATTGCTGCCACACGCGCGTTGTTCGAAGCCGTGGATGGGCTGGGGCCTGATGATCTGGTGGTTGCTTTGGTGTGCGGTGGCGGGTCTGCATTGCTTCCCTGTCCGCCTGATGGCCTCGAACTGGCAGATGAGCAGGCATTGAATGAGGCACTGCTAGCGTCTGGCGCGCCGATTGGCGTGATGAATGCAATCCGCAAACATGCCAGCGGGATAAAGGGGGGGCGCCTTGCAGCGGCAGCATACCCCGCGCGGGTGATCAGCCTTGTTGTATCGGACGTGCCAGGAGACGATCCGGCGCAGGTAGCATCTGGCCCAACGGTGCCGGATGCTGTCACACTTGCGGATACGCTCAGCATGATCGAAGCGCGCGGTTTGTTGCTGCCGCCTGCCGTACTGGAGCGTATGGCGCCTGCGCCGTCACCTGACGATCCGGTATTCGAGCGCAATGAAGTGCGGGTCGTTGCCTCAGCCCGTTTGTCGCTGGAGGCAGCGGCACGTGCATCCGAAGCAAAAGGAATACCTGCGGTAATCCTGTCTGACGCGATTGAGGGTGAGGCAGATGTAATAGGACAGATGCATGCGGCCATCGCGCGCGAAGTGGCGATACAGGGGCGCCCCTTTAAGGCACCGGTCGTGATTTTGTCGGGGGGCGAGACAACCGTGACCTTGCGCCACAAGGATGGTCGCGGTGGACGGAATACAGCCTTTTTGCTCGGCTTCGCGCAGGCAATTGAAGGGCTTCAGGGGATCACCGCGCTTGCTGCCGATACTGACGGGATTGACGGATCAGAAGATAACGCCGGTGCGTTCGCTAATGGTAAGACTGCCGCACGGATGCGCGCTGCTGGGGTTGATCCGGCGGACGCGCTGCGGCGCAATGATGCATGGGGCGCATTCGATGCGGCTGGTGCGTTGTTTGTACCCGGTCCCACCGGCACAAATGTGAATGATTTCCGCGCAATTCTGATTGCGCCTTAAGCGGATGCATCTGGAAAGATGCGTGCCAGTGCGGCATCCAGTTGCGCAATTTCAGCTGCAGTGGGACGCTGCCCTGTGAAGGTCAAAACATAATCGGCTGTAAAACTTTGGCGTTGTGAAATCGGTTCGTCCAATCCGGCATCAAAATACCCGATTTGCATGTAGTAAAGGACCCTCGCACGGATTAGCGCCTCGGTCGGGACATAGCCGTAGCGGACGAACATCTCGGTCAGCGCCTTTATCCGTTCAGCATCCGACGCAAGCAGTTTTCGCCTTACATTTGCATCGCGGCGGGACCAGTCGCGGATGGCAAAATCAAGCCGGTTGTTGAATAAGGCAGGATCCAGAAAACATTCGAATATCTGACAGACAGCGCTGGTGACTGTGGGGACAGGGCGCTGGGCTGCTGTTACGATTGCTGCCGTGTTGGTCTCATGCCAATGATCCAGCAAGGCCTCAAGAAGGTCGTTGCGCGAGGTGAAGTACCAATAAAAGCTGGATCGTGACACATTGAGCTGTGCAGCAAGCGACAGGATCTTCACACGTTCGATCCCGTCCACGATCAGGGTTTCAAGCGCTGCATTTGTCCAGTCTTCGCGGGTGGCTTTGATATTGCCGGAGGATGCGCCTCCCCTTTCTGTCTCCTGAGGTGTCATACACGCATTGCCTTGCCTGACGGATCATAAGGCGAGGCCGGGACAACCTTTGCTGCCCGTTCAACGCCGACGACATGCACGCTTAGCATTGTGTGTTCGTCCGCATGCGCCACGTCTACCAGTCCCATTGCCAAGGATTTGCCCAGCGTGTGGGCATAGCCGCCCGATGTCACAAAACCAACCTGTTTGGAGTTGTGCCAGATCGGTTCATAGCCGCTTGCATCCGCATCGCCCGCGTCAATCTCAAGGGTCACCAGCCGCTGGGCGGGGCCGTTCCCTTCGCGCTCTGCAACGGCGGCATCATGGCCGATAAAGTCGCTCCGTTCCCACTCGATCCAGCGATCCATTCCGGTCATAGCCGCTGTGTATCCCTGGGTGAACTCAGCAGACCATATGCCATAGCTTTTCTCCAACCTCAGCGAGAGCAATGCGTTAAAGCCATATTCGATCATGCCGTCATCCGAACCTGCCTCCAGCAGGGTCTTGCGAAGCATGGCATGATCCCCTGCGCGGCAGTGGATTTCGTAGCCAAGTTCACCGGTCACCGAAAGGCGACCGATCTTGGTCCGCAGTAATCCGATGTCAAATTGGCCGCAGCCCATGAAAGGCAATTGCGCCGCTTCCGCATTCAGACGCTCTATCACCGCGCGGGATTTTGGGCCTGATAGCGAGAACCCCGAGACTTCCTCACCGAGGTCTTTGATCTGCACATGTTTACCCATGTGGTCTTTAAACCAACGCATGTGCCAAGTGCGCAAATAATAGCTGCCCATGATCCAGTATGTGCCATTACCCCAATTAAACAGGGTTAGATCCCCTTTCAGGCGTGCATCTTTACCAAGCATGACAGCTAAGCGGGCGCGAGCCGGTTGGGGCAGTTTGGTGGCAAAGATTGACTTTAGCCAGGCCTCGGCACCGGCGCCTGAAACTTCGAACCGTGAAAAGCCCGTGATGTCGAGCAGGCCGACGCTCTCACGCACCGCGCGGCATTCGGCTGCAACAATGTCAAAAGCGTTTGAACGTTTTAGGGAAGGGACCTCTGTGAACCCTTCGGGCGCAAAGTAGAGAGGTGTTTCCAAATCCCAGCTTTGGCCCCATCGGCAGCCCGCTGTAGTCATGTCCGCATAGGCACCCGCGGTCTTGATCGGGCGCCCTGCTGGAAGCTGTTCATTCGGGTAAGTCATCACAAACCGGCGGGAATAAAACTGTCCGGTCGTTTCTTTGATGTATTGTTTGTTTTCTGCCCAGAGGCCGTAGCGGGCAACATCCATGCCATAGACGTCTGCCTCAGGTTCGCCGTGTATCATCCATTCGGCCAGAGATTTTCCCACACCGCCGCCTTGCAGGAACCCTGCCATGACCGCACAGGCAGACCAATAGCCGCGCTTGCCGGGTACGGGGCCGACCAGCGGATTGCCATCGGGCGAGAATGTAAATGCGCCGTTTACCCACGTCTTTATCCCGACGTTCTCCAGTGCAGGATAGCGGCCATACCCCATCATCAGCTCATGTTCGATCCGGTCGGTCTGCTCCTGAAACAACTCCATGCCATAATCCCAAGGTGCGCCGTCCATGGCCCAGTGTTCGTGGTTGACCTCATAAATGCCCACTAACAGACCTTTCTGGTCCTGACGTGTATAGGTGAACCCCTCTAGGTCCACTGTCATTGGCACCTCAAAATCCAGTTCGGCCAGTTCAGGTACGGTGTCGGTCACAAAGTAGTGGTGTTTGAGCGGGGAGACAGGCAGTTCGATCCCTGCCATTCGGCCAACTTGCTTGGCCCATAGACCTCCGGCGTTCACTACGTGTTCGCAGTTGATCGTCCCCTTTTCAGTAACAACCTCCCACCCTGCAAGTGTCTGGTTTAGCTCCAGAACTCGGTTGTGTTCGATCACGGTCGCACCGCGTTTTTTAGCGGCCGTAGCATAGGCGTGAACTGTGCCGGTGGTGTCTACATATCCTTCGCGATCCGCCCACATGCCGCCCAGTAGACCGTCGCCAGACATGATCGGGTTCAGCGCTACGGCTTCTTCGACGCTGACCAGACGACAGTCATCAATGCCGATCGACTGGAAGGTGCGGTAGGCCGATTGCAACCACTCCCAACGGTCGGGCGTGCCGGCCATGGTAAGGCCTCCGGTCATATGCAGCCCGATGTTCTGGCCCGATTCCTCTTCGATCTCGGATAGAAGGTCGATGGTATAGGCCTGAAGCGCTGCGATATTGGGGTCGGCGTTCAGCGCGTGAATGCCGCCCGCAGCATGCCAACTGGACCCTGCCGTAAGCACAGAACGCTCAACAAGAGCCACATCTGTCCATCCCAGTTTGGCGAGATGATAGAGAACCGAAGCGCCAACAACGCCGCCCCCGATTACGACCACGCGGTAATGAGACTTCATGAGGATCTCCCGTTGAGCTGTTTAAAGAAACGCTAGCGAGCAGATTTTCCTATGTCTAGACACTTGTGTCCAGAGGTGCGCGGTACGCTGGGATTGTTGCTGCTGACGGGGCGTTTGGATTTTATCGCGAGGCTTGCATTTTTCTTTATCCGCAGGCTGGAATGATCATGTAAGTTGCGCCGTCCCAGACACAAGCGGCTCTCAATCGGATGTCAGAGTGCAGGGCTGATTGATAACCATCAATCCCGCGCGCGTATCCTTGATTTGGCTTGCTGCCTTCAGTCCATCCTGTCGCTTGATTTATTCCGCATCAATGGCGATCGAGCCAAGAGATCGCCAAGACAATTGATCCGGATCAATAGTGGGCGGTGCTAGTGTGGAATGACTAATCAATCACAATTGGACGGCGATCATCAATGTCCCTGTAACCGACCACTAATATTGCAGCGGCTTTTGTTGCCTTTCACATCTGCCTTGGGAGAACCGACGTATGGACTACGAAAAACATAAGAAAAAGATTCAGGCCCAGCTGGCTGAATTGGAAGGCCGCCTTGAAAAGGTAGAGGCGGCTCTTGATGAACCTGCGGATCAGGATCTTGAAGATCAAGCCATCGAACTGGAAGATGATGAAGTCCTTGAAAACATTGGCCGCGCCGGTGTCAAAGAGCGCAACCTGCTGAATGCAGCGCTGGCCCGTATCGAAAAAGGCACTTACGGCATCTGCAAGAAATGCGGAGAGAAAATTTCCGAGGCGCGCCTTGATGCAGTGCCGTACGCCTTGCTTTGTCGCAGTTGTGCCGGGGCAGGACCACATGAGCCAACGTAAAGCCAAAACAAAACACCCGATTTCCATCGACAAACGGCGATAGCTTTTCAGGTCTATGCGGCACCGGGAAACGATCAAACCCTCAATCAGGAGAGTCAAAATGCGAAGTGATGCACTCATTAAAGATGACATTCTGGAAGAAATTGATTTTGATCCAAAAGTCGAAGCAACAGACATTGGTGTCACTGTAAAAAATGGTGCCGTCACGCTTCATGGGACTGTTCAGAGCTATTTCGAGGAACTGGATGTTATCAAAGCGGCGAAACGCATCAAGGGTGTGCATACCGTGGTTGAAGAGATAAGGATCAAATACCTACCAGACCCACAAATCGGCGATACGGACATTGCCGAACATATCGCTCATCTGTGTGAGTGGAACACAACATTTCGGAGATACGACATCAAAGCCGAAGTGAAAAATGGATGTGTTACGTTGACCGGCGAGGTAGACTGGCAATACCAACGTGAGGATATCAGTGATCAGGTTTCGCGCTTGAGCGGCGTGACCGGTGTGGTGAATTTGATCGCCATGCGGCCGCACCTGTCAGAGGTGGATGTGAAGCGAAAGATTTCGCAGGCATTGCACCGTAGCGCTACAGCTGAAGCGTCAAAAATCGACGTAGACGTCGCCGATGGCATAGTCACCCTGAAGGGGCATGTGCACGCATGGTATGAGCGTAAGTTGGCAGAAGACGCAGCATGGTCTGCGCCGGGCGTCAAAAGAGTGATCGACCAAATTCGGATTAGTTGATCCGCATTTATCGACTTCGCCTGTTTGCTGCGACCCCGCTGTTGATATCAGGTCGCGGCTACCCTTTAGCCGAATAAGACATCCAGAAACATCATAACCACCACCCCCAGAACTAGGCCCGTTGTGGCACCCGTATGATGGCCGTGCCGGTGGGTTTCGGGAATGATTTCGTTGCTGATCACGTATATCATTGCCCCGGCTGCAAAGGTTAAGCCCAGTGGCAGGAAGAATTGCGATACGCTGAATGCTGCGACGCCAGCCAACCCCGCGACAGGTTCGACAAGCCCGGTAGCAGCGGCCACCAGAAAGGCATAGATTTTGCTGTATCCCTCGGACCGCAGGGCTAGCGCGACAGCCAATCCCTCGGGCGCGTTCTGTAATCCGATGCCAAGCGCGAGACTCGTCGCCGCACCTATGTCACCTCCAGCAAAACCAACCCCAACGGCCAGACCTTCGGGGACATTGTGCAACGTGATCGCAATGACAAATAGCCAGATTTTGCCAACAGCCTTGGCTTTTGGCCCTTCATAGCCCTTGATGAAATGTTGGTGAGGAACCGTTTTGTCTAGAAATTGGATGACGAAGGCGCCGAGAAGCACGCCGCCCGAAGCGATCAGGGCGGGGATTGCACCGGTGCCATACTGCTCGGCTGCAATGTCCAGTCCGGGGATTATCAGCGAAAAATAAGAGGCCGACAGCATGATCCCCGCCGCGAAGCCCAAGAACGCGTCATTCATCCTGCGCGAGACGGTCTGACCAATCAGGATTGGAAATGCCCCGACCGCAGTCATCAACCCTGCTCCGAGGCTACCTATGAAACCCAGGGCGATGATGTTCATATGTACACCTGAGAAAGCTTTGCCTGCAAAAATGAGTGACGTACTCTGTACCGGAATAAAAAGCCGTATGTAGCTGCCTCTGCATGGGCGATGATTGGCAATGCGACAAACCCATGCGATCCGATAAGAGCCATATGCTCGATAACAGTTCGAAAATTTCGATGTCGGCTGGAAGAAAAGAGCCGTCTATATGGTTCGTTTTTGCTCAGTCTAAGATCACACCCGGTCAATGCTTCTATCCCACAATTGCCGATAAAAGACATAGATACCTTGTTGGAAACCGGCAGCATTGATGCGTGTCAAAGCAGGCTCGCGCCGCTATCAGCGCGCTGTTGTTACTATTTTGGAAGGGAGATGCAGTTCAAAGGGCTGAACCCTCTGCGCCCTGATCCTGACTTTGCCTACGATGTGTCAGACCTCCTATCTGCGCAGGCTCGATGGCTTCGTGGTAAGGTACGGCCCTCATGATTACTCGCTTGGATTGACAAAACTCAATTCGGTGGGGCTGAGGGGACGTAGCTTTGAAGCTATGGAACATATGGCTCATCAGTTTATTGACCGTGCTGCTGCGGGGCGGCAACTGGCCGAGGCTTTGGCGGCGCTAGAGCTTGAACAGCCGCTCATCTATGCGCTGCCGCGTGGTGGCGTTCCTGTCGCTGTCGAAGTTGCAACGTCGCTTCATGCGCCGCTTGATCTGCTTCTTGTGCGCAAAATCGGCGCCCTACGAAATCCAGAAGTTGCCCTGGGCGCGATCGTCGAAGGCGCCACTCAGGAAATTGTCATCAACAAAAGTGTGATGCACTTAATCGGCGCTGACGATGATGACATCGCAAGCGCGGTAGACAAACAAAGAATCGAACTTGAACGGCGGAAGAAGCTATATCTTGGTGATCGGTCAAGGCCCGATCCAAAGGGGCGAACCGTGGTTGTTGTCGATGACGGCCTTGCCACTGGTGCGACCATGAAGGCAGCTTTGACAGGATTGAAACGCAGCAACCCAAAACGGATCGTCGTGGCCCTTCCGGTTGCGCCAAAAGCGGCCCTAGAAGAAATATCTGTCCTTTGCGATGATATTATCTGTCTACATCCAGCCACCAAATTCAACAGTGTCGGTAGCTTTTACCTAGATTTCCACCAATTGACTGACGCCGAAACAATGGCTTGGTTGGAACAAGCTATGGCTTGCCCTGATGCAGGCACACCTGTGGCTACGGCGAAACCACACAAGCGACAGGTGTCCATTCCACCCGTCGGCCTAACTGGCGATCTGACAGTCCCGCCGAACCCTAAAGGCATTGTTCTGTTTGCCCATGGCAGCGGCTCCGGCCGTCTCAGTCCACGCAATACTTATGTGGCTGAAAAGCTTAATGCTGAAGGTTTTGCAACGCTCCTGTTCGATTTGCTCACACCCGAAGAAGGGCAGGATCGCCGCAATGTATTCGATATCCCTTTGCTGGGTGATCGCTTGGTTGAAGCTTCGATCTGGATCACGTCAGAACCTGACCTAGAAGATTTGCCGCTTGGCCTTTTTGGTGCGAGCACGGGCACAGGAGCGGCTCTTGCCGCTGCGGCGGAACTTAAAGACCGGATTTCAGCTGTTGTGTCTCGCGGCGGGCGGCCGGACTTGGCGATGGCTTTCCTACCTCAGGTCAGCAGCCCCACGCTTTTGGTGATCGGTAGTCTGGACCACGAAGTCATAGGGTTGAACAGGCTTGCTCTGGCAGAGCTGACATGCACCAAGAAACTTGAGATTGTTACGGGCGCTGGGCACCTCTTTGAAGAACCGGGCGCATTGGATAGTGCCACTCTCCATGCTGCAAATTGGTTCAAAAAATACCTTCGTCACAACAACCCGACGCAAAAGCCAACCGTATCAAGCGAAACAGCAGTCACGGCGCCTTCCATCCTGAGAACAGCGGCTGAACCTCTTCCGTCGATTTCCGACCCTGATTTCGCCAAAGCATTTGACAGATTTGGGTCAAAGCGGGTCGTGCTTCTGGGGGAAGCTTCTCATGGAACTTCGGAGTTTTACCGCGCCCGAGCCGCGATTACCCGACGATTGATCGAAGAACACGGCTTTTCCATCGTTGCCGTAGAAGCGGACTGGCCGGATGCCGCAGCCGTCAATAACTACATCCAGCACCGCCCGCAAATGACGATGCGACCGGCCCCTTTTTCGCGCTTTCCCACATGGATGTGGCGCAACGTCGAGTTTGATGCATTCACGCGATATTTGCATCAGTTTAATGGTGCACAGAACAGCAGTGAACGCGTCGCGTTCTACGGGCTTGATCTTTACAACATGAATGCGTCAATTGCAGCGGTTCTGTCGTATCTTGACTGCGTAGATCAATCCGCAGCCGAAGTTGCCCGATCCCGCTATGCGTGCCTGTCGGCTTGGTCACATAACCCCGCAGCGTATGGACGTGCGGCTCTTTCGCCGGGGTTCTCGGAGTGCGAAAAACCAGTGACGCAAATCCTGCTGGACCTTCTCAAACAGCAGCTGGAGTATTCTCTGAAGGATGGTGACAAGTTCTTTGATGCTGCCCAAAACGCACGGCTGGTTGCCAATGCGGAACGTTATTACCGGATAATGTACTACGGTTCACAATTGTCTTGGAATTTGCGCGATCAACATATGTTCCAGACATTGCAGCAGATCATGGCACATGCGGGACAAGACAAAAAAGTCGTGGTCTGGGCGCATAATTCTCACATAGGGGATGCGCGCCATACCGATATGGGCCGCACTCGTGGCGAGCTGAACATCGGACAGCTTTGTCGCGAGGCATATGGTGATACGGCTGCCCTGATCGGATTTGGAACTGCATCGGGCACGGTTGCCGCAGCGTCAGAATGGGACGAGCCGATGGAGACAAAAGACATCCGCCCGCCTCGCATAGAAAGCTGCGAAGCGATGTGCCACAGCGTCGACCTTGAACAGTTTCTATGGGATTTCAAAGAAGAGAAGTCACCGGACTTCTTAAAGCTCATGAACCAACAACTTTTGCAGCGGTATATCGGTGTCATTTATCGGCCAGAAACTGAACGGTCGAGCCATTACAGTTATGCCAATCTGGTGGATCAATATGACGCTTTCGTCTGGTTTGACAAAACGCGTGCTGTGACCGCGTTGCCCACATTATCCAACACAGCAGAAGACGAAACGTATCCGTTTGGTTTGTGACGTGATGAAGGTGGATTTGTCTTTTAGGGCTCGGCCAAAGCCTTACGCGAAGTTTCTGATCGTCGGGTAGCCGCTATCCCAATCGGGTTCTCCGGATGGTGTGAATACTGGTGCTGGCCATGCTGCGGCCACCCTGCTCGCAACCAAATCGGAGCCAGTCATAGCGTAGCCATGGAGGGCTGATCCAGATATGTGCGCTCCGGCCCCATTCTTCTGCATTCAGAATATCAATTCATGCTCATTCATGAAGCTTTCCCATGAACCGTGATCACTTTACAGGCTGACTTTCCCTGATGGCACCAGATCCTCTCCATATCGCGCGCGTTTCAGTAGGTCGGCCAGACCATCAGTGCTGCTTGGGTCTGGCCGACGCGAAAAGTAAGGCAACTGTGCAGAAGTCTACTTGCTGAACAGGACAGGTACCTTGTGGTCTTTCAGGAGGCTAAAGGTCGTCGCGCCGATAACAAAGTCGAACGCTTTTGAGTGCCCGAACGCGCCTGTGACAATCATGTCGGCCCCTTTTTCAAAGGCAACTGTATTCAGTACCTGTGCGATCCCATCCCCCACGATATCCCGATATTCCAATGTGGGCTTTAATCCATGTCGCGACAGCATTTCTGTGACGTCAATGGCATCAGAGTCGTGGAGAACCTCTTGAGAAGCGCTTTGCACACGTAAAACTGTCAGTTCGGCGCCTTCATCGGCAATGCATAGCATATCATGCGCGGCGCGTGTGGCTTCCCGAGTGTCGCTCCAGCCCAATAGAATGTTTTTGCCTATCTCGGGTCCCTCATAGTCATGTGGCACGACAAGAACAGGACGCCCGCTTTCGCGAATAACCTGCGCCTGTGCGCGGCGTTGATCGAAGCGATCGCTGTTTTTGTCTTCCTGGGCCATAATAACCAGATCCGCGCCGCGCGCGCTTTCGATCATACGCTCAACTGCGGAAGAAGACTCTGCCTTAACAAGTCGGAACTCACTGACGAAATCTTCGTTTCGGGTATGGTTGGAAAAAATGGTCGAGATGGCTTCGGCGGACTTCTTTTGGCTTTCATCAAACGCGACAAAGGTTTCCGGAGGTACATGTATGGCAATGCCGGGATAAACGACCAACGCCTCTAGTGTGTGTAGGCCAATTAAGTGGGCGTTATATTTGCGCGCGAGTGGAACAGCGACTGATAGAAGTGTTCCGGCGTGCTCCGGTGTCGTCAGGCAAATCAGAATAGTCTTGGGTCTCATAGTGACGCTCCTTTGAAGGTATTCTGCCCAATCGCGGTTGACCGAACAGACTTTCCCGCCTTGCCCATTTCCGCTTCTGTGCTCCTTTCCGTTTAGCGAAATGCGGGGCCATTCGATTGACCCGCGTCAATCGAACCGTGCTTTCCTGTTGTATTTGTATCGACGTCAGACAGTTGAAAGGAGCGGCCAAATGTTCAGGATCACGCAGGTTGTGACCTTCATGTTCACTGCGTTGCTATGCTTGGTTAGCGCGTCGTTGGCCGAAACTAATTTGGTCACGCTCGGAAGTGATACCTATGTCTCCGGAGAGCAGATTAACGAAACGGTCCAGTCAAGCGGTGACATGTTCCTTGCTGCCCGCACCATCGAAGCAACGGGTGCAGTTGGTGCGGATTTGCACGCCACAGGTCTGGATGTTTCCGTAAGCACTGCGACAGCCGAAGATCTATATGCAGTCGGTGCCAACGTGCTGATCCGCAGCACAGTTGGGCACGATCTCACGGCCGCCGGTTTTTCGGTGCGCACAACGCCTTCATCCGCAACGCAAGGCAACGCAAGATTGTTTGGAAACTCCGTCACTGTCGAAGGTGCTGTCGATGGTACCTTGATGGTGGCCGGGCAAGACGTGATTTTGAATTCAGTGGTCATAGGAGATGCCCGAATTTCGGCAAAAACATTGTCCTTTGGCCCTGATGCACAAATCAACGGGACGTTGACCTTATCATTGAAGGATAAAATTGCGGTTCCTGCGCGGGTGGCGCAAAGCGAACGGGTCGTATTCAAGGCCCGAACCGCAGGTGATGCATGGGCCGAATGGGAGGCTGTCAGAAAAGAGATGCCGGTCTTTCCGACCTTTGCATCCATTCTGTTTGGCTTTGTTCTATCGCTGTTATTCTTCTTGGTGCTTGGCGCGCTGATGTTGGGGTTCATGCCCAAGCGCCTTTCACGGTTGCGTCGCAGTATTTCAGACTCCATGGGCAAGACAATCGTGCTTGGTGTAATTGGTCTGTCGATCTTGTTTGGCCTAGTTCCAATCACGGCGCTCACTGTGATCGGACTGCCGTTTGTACCGATTGTGTTGCTTATAATCATCGTGGCTTGGACCTTTGGGTACGCCTTGGGTACCTACGGTGTGGCGATGCGGATTTGGCAGGGCTTTGGCGGCCCAGATGATCCAAGCGCGATCTCGCGGCTGGTCGTGTTTGGGGCTGCTCTTATCGTGGTCGGCCTGCTGAACTTCATCCCGTTCGTCGGTTGGGGCGTTAATTATACGCTCGTCTTGCTGGGCGTTGGTGCGATGACGCGCGCGATGTTCGAAAGGCTGAGCAGCAACCCTGATATCGCCCTGAATGTCGACATGAAACCTAACGAAGACTGAACCTGAAAAAGGAGAACGACAATGACGGCTCAAGGATTGGAAGTGATCGATCATAGTGTCCATTTGACCCATGAGTGGATCAATGAGCTTGCTGGTCGGCTTGACTGGTCTTCGAAACGCAGCGCTTTGCGCCTATTGCGTGTCACTTTGCACCACATCCGCGATCATTTGCATGTGGATGAACTGGCCCAGTTTTCAGCGCAATTGCCGATACTTATTCGAGGGTTCTTTTTTGAAGAATGGGTGCCCAAAACAACGCCGATCAAGGAGCGACACGCTGCTGACTTTGTTGCATACATTAATGGTCTTATGAACGAATGCGAAGAATACAGGGGGCGCGAAGACATCAAATGCGTCTTTGATCTGCTCAATGCGCGCATCAGCAGAGGGGAAATCGAAAATGTCCGTTCGGTCATGTCGGAAGATATACGATCGCTCTGGACCGTTCCTTAAGGGATCGCAAAGCTAAATCTGACCCAACATGACCTCTGTTTCGAACGGGTGGCTGGTTTAGTCCTGAAGGGACAAATCCAGAAGCATCTCGGGATTGGGGATAATAATTGTTTGAATGTTTTCGATCTCGATAACCTTGCTCATCCGCAATTGGGTAAAGGTCCGGCTAACAGTTTCAGTTGCAAGGCCAAGGAAATCGGCAATGTCGGCACGGCTCATCGGCAGATGGATTTCATAACCTGAATCCAGTTTCTTACCCACCCGCTCTGACAGGACATAAAGGAAAGATGTCAGCCTTTCAGTGGCGGATTTCCGGCCAAGCATCATGAAGTGGTCCTGCATTGAACAGATTTCATGCAGTGCGGACTGTAGCAGGGCGCGGTGCATAGTCGGGTCATCACGCCCGCTTTCCAGATGGGCCCGCCGGATTGGTTGTAGGCGCGCTATGGTCAGGCTTTCGCAGTCGGTGTGATGCAGGCCGTCCGCCGGAAAACCGATGATGTCCCCGGGATAACCAAAAGATATGACTTGCCTGCGCCCGTTTTCGAGCATGCGGGTCAGACGAATGACACCGCTTTTGATCAGGTATAGCCACTCAACCTCGTCGCCTTCAAAAAAGAGCCAGTCTCCGGGCTTTAGCCGGGCTTCGCGTGCTTTGGCACGATTGTTGGAAAACGCTGAAACAGGATTTTCGGACAAATGGTCCGTGGGGTGTGTGACGTACATTTGGCGATACTCCAGGTTGATATTGAGATCACCTTGAGAGTTCGATGTAATGTGGGTTACTGTGGCTAAGTATAGTTTTGTATCAAATTGTAATCGCGGCGCAGTATCGAGTAAGGGGCGGGCCTCCGGCACGTAATTCTCAAATCATTTCAATGAGGATACTATGAAAGCTCAGACAATTCTGGTCGTTGACGATGACCCCAAAATCAGGGCCGTCTTGCGGAATGTACTGGAGGATGACGGATTTTTGGTGGTCGAAGCGAAAGACGCAGCCGAAACTTTCGACAGATTCGAGAATCAGCGCGTTAGCCTCATCACCCTGGACGTACATCTGGGAAAGGATAACGGGGTTGCGCTCGCACGCGAGATCAGGCGCATTTCCCAAGTGCCTATCATCATGGTGACGGGAAAAAACGATACGATCGACTGCGTTGTGGGCCTTGAGGTCGGAGCAGATGATTATATCACAAAACCATTTCACATCCGCGAAGTCACAGCCCGTATCAGAAGTGTTTTGCGCCGCAGTGAAAGCAACGCGGCACCGGCATTCTCGGACCCGTTCAAAGCGGAGGCATCCCATAGAGAGGGTAGCCCGAAATACTGTTTCGACGGTATGATTGTAGACCCTGATAGTCTTGAAATACTTGATAGAGACGACAAGGATATCGGTTTGACCAGCGGTGATTTCAAACTGCTTATGGCATTCTTGGAACGCCCGAAGCGCGTCTTGTCGCGGGATCAGCTGATGGACCTGACGGGGGGAACCGAGTGGAATGCGTTGGATCGTACAATCGACAATCAGGTTGCCCGACTGCGCAAGAAAATTGAACGGGATCCTTCAGCCCCGAAGTTGATCAAGACTGTCCGCGGCGTTGGATATACGCTTTCTTGCGATGTGAAGACGCTTGATCAGTCTGCTTTGCCTTCTAGGCGAACTTAGGAACGCATCGGTTCAAGGTGCAGATCAGTGAGCAATCATGATCAGCTAAAGGCTTCAGTACCGGGGGCCCTGAACTCTCGTTTCCAAATTGTCCTGTTAGGTTTTGACGTGCTTTACGGGTGCATAAACCGGTTGCTGTAGCTGATCATGAATAGCCAGATGTCGGATTAAATCAGAGAAAGTGACCACGCCGACCAGTTTATGGTTCGACAGGACCAAAAACTTGCGCTGCCCAGTTTTCGAGATGGTTTCGAAAAGGTCCTTTATCAGGGTGCTCTCATCAATGGTGGACGAACTTCCCAAGTTAACAAAGACATCATCGACCCGTATAGATTTCCAGTTTTCACGTTCAATCCCCGCCAGAATGGACAGGTCTACCTGACCAAGAAGTACATCGCCTTCGACAACTGGAACAAAGGTCAAACGTTTCTCCAGGATGATGTCATCCGCCAGCTCAGAAATGGTCATCTCAGGGCTTGCTGTAACGGGGTCATGCGTCATCAGCGCTTTGACTGTCTGGTCACCAAAAGCAACCTTAGCGAGCTCTTGGGAGTAGCTGGCACGGGCGGCCAACAAAACAAACCCGCCTATTATTAGTTGCCAAAGTCCGGCAACTATCGCGCCTTGCCACAGCACTAGGATGCCCAAACCCATCAAGGAATACGCGAGAAATGTGCCTGCTTGCGTGGCGATGCGGGTAGCAGAGAGGGCATTGCCAGATCGCGCCCACAACGCTGCGCGTAGAATCCGCCCACCATCAAGTGGAAAGGCCGGCAGCAGATTGAATATAGCAAGCACAAGATTGATGGTCGAAAGGTAAGAGGCGATTTCGATGAATGCGATGGGCAGGCCAAGCACTGCGGCAAGATATTCCAGTACCCAAAAGCCTGCGGCAAGGCAAAGCGACATCAGGGGGCCTGCTGCTGCTATCTGGATTTCTGCGCGCGCCGACGGAGGATCAGATTCAAGCTCGGCCACGCCTCCAAACAGGAAAAGCGTTATGCTCTTGATTTGAACGCCAAGACGACGCGCAGCAATGGAATGCGCCAGCTCATGCAATAGCAGAGAAGCAAACAGACCCAGCATCGCGATGACGGCGACTATGAAGTAGATAAGGGGGCTCGCGTTGGGCATCACACTTGGAAAGAACTCGCGTGATAAGGTCCAAGTTATGAGCGCAGCAATGATCAGCCAGCTTGGATCGACTTTTATGTCGAACCGATTAAACGTGAATATTTTGATCGCGTTAGAAAACATGGCACTCTCATTTTTAAGAGAATATTACCGAGCGTTGAAGCTGCCCGAGTGACATGGATCAATCGTGATCCGCTAGGATGACAAAACCTGTCATCTAGCACTAGGTGTGTTGCATAAATACCTATATTTTCTTGCGCCAATCGCTGTGCTGCATTGAGAATTGTCAATGGAAGTCGGGATAAACAGCCTAGGTTCAACCGGTAACTGCACAAGCCGGAGAGGCCGAAAAATGACCACCAAATCAGAGACACCAAATCCGACACCCAGTAAAAGCAGCGACCCTTTTGGCATGTTCGGCAAAGTTCAGGAAACTTTGCTCGGTAACATGATTGAAATGAGCGCTGCCTGGACTGAAATGATCAATGACATGCGTGCAGAAGTCTCAAGCTTCGTTGTGGACCGGATTAGAGAAGACGTGAAAACGCAGCAGGATATCATGAATTGTAAAACCATCGCTGACGTGCAGCGCGTTCAGGGTGAATTCATGGAGAAGGCGATGAAGCAATATCAGGCCGAGACCCATAAACTGCTTGCGATTGGCAAGGCGTCCCAAGCTTCGATAAGCGATGGCAAAACGAACTAGAGTCATTCGAACATCTGACCTGCCAGCGCTATGCTAACGATCTTCCCGCATTTTTGAGTGGGCTGAGCTATTTCTTGTCGTCGACCTATTCTGGTGAAATCGGCAGTCTATCAACTGGTTCAAAAACCAATGCGACGGCGTGTTTTCCCTTTTCAGGGCCATTTCTTATTTGGTCATGGTTGCCTCCGTTCTACCAACGGGACCCCCGCGCTGATTTTATCGCTGGGGTGTGTGACGACTTTTTCGCCTTCGGTCAGGTTGGCCAGCACCTCTACCATTCTGTCATTGCGGCGGCCCAAGCTTACGACGCGCAGTTCCGCGATGCCGTCTTGCAGCAGGAAAACAGCCCATTCAGGCCCTTTGCGGAACGCGGCGCTGAGTGGGACTTGTAAGACATCATCCGCGCGCCATTCGACAATTCGCAGGAATACAGAAAACCCGTCATTGAGGTTTGCACGTGCATCGCTTTCGCTTGTCAGGGTGAAATAAGCATCGACGCGCTGTTCTTCGATGCCGAGCGCTGAAACCTTGGTTCGGGCCTGCGGGTATATCCGGTCCAGCTTTGCTTCAAGCACGGCATCGCCTCCCCAGCGTTCAACATAGGCAAGCGCATCAGAGGGCAGCCGGACCGCGTCATTGGACAAGATGTCGGCGACGAGCTCCAGTTTTTCGGGGTCGCCTATACTCAAAAGCGGCGTACCGGCTGTGACAGGCCGTTCGCTTATGGCGGCAACTGAAAGCACGATGCCGTCGGCGGGGGACTTTATTTCAACGCAACAGTCATTTTGTGCCAACCGCCCATCGGTGGGTAACAGCAGGTTGGCGCGCGCGCGTTGAATTTTGCCATCAGCCATATCTATGCGGGCTTGAGCGGCTTCAATCGCCGCATCTGCTACGGCAAGCTGTTGGCTGGCATCCTCCAGTCGTGTGACTGATGCCACACCACGTTCCACCATCGTTCGCGTCCGTTCAAATTGTGACCGTGCGTAGGTGCTGGTTTCTTGCGCCTGTTTCAGATCCGCCTCGGCGACGACCCGCGCGGCCATTGCTTCGTCCAAAGCGGCTTCGGCCTGAAGCTGCGACCGTGCGTCCAGAAGGACCGATGATGAAGGGCGCAAGATTGCAACGATTGTTTCACCGGCGAAGACGGTATCCCCTTCATGCACTGGTGATCGCATTGCTGTTCCTGAAATCGGTGCGGCGACTTCGTACAAATCGCGCACTTTGGTTTGGCCGTCAGCATTGATCGTGACTTCAAGTGGGCCGCGCGAAACTGTGGCAACGTCAACCGGCACAGGTTGCGTGCGAAAACTGACATATGTCAGCCCTGTAATCAGGGCGATGCCAAGTAAGATCAAGGATATCGTGCGTGTTGAATGTGTCATTGTCACTCCCGTGTCTTCATGGCCGACACCAAATCCAGCCGATCCAGTCTACGTTGCACGATCAGCAGCGATAAAGCTGATGCGATCAGAACCACAAGGCTGGCTTTCGTGAAAGTCGCCGGCTTTAAAATCAAAGGTATCGCGTACAGATCACTGGTGAAGGCATTGGTCATCAGCTGCGCGATCCATGATCCGATTAGCCAGCCAAACGGTTGTGCAATTACCGCGATCAACATCATTTCGCCCATCAGAATATAGGATACTTCGCCCCGTCCAAACCCGAGAATGCGTAGGCTTGCCAGTTCTCTGGCCCGCTCCGACAGCTGTATGCGCGCCGCGTTGTAAGTGACGCCAATTGTGATCAACACAGCAATCACGACGTAAATGGTGTTCATGACAAAGACGTTCTGCTCAATGGTAGCTTGAAATGATCTGCGGTTCTCGGTCATTTCCGCTAATCCCGCGATGCGCGGGGTGTTCTTGATCGCCGCGTGCAGGGCATTTGTCTGGCTTTTGTCCAGCGTGATGTTCGCGGCTGATATACGCGGGGCCTGACGAAAGAGCGCGTTCATATACTCAAAATCCATGTAAGCGCCCAAGCCAAAGTGCAACTCGACTATCATTGTCACACCAACCTGAACGGTTTCACGCCTGCCGCTCAGGAATTCGACTTGGATCTGTTCACCTACCTGTGCGCCCAGCTGCTCCGCGAGCCTTTCTGAAAGAACGATGCCGCCCGCTGGGGTATCCACTGTGTTGCCATCCGTATCCAGAATGCGGCTTAGGTTACTGTCAGGGTGGCGCGATTCAATCGTCACGCGTTTTTCCAGATGACCATTGCGCAATTTGGCTGCATGAAACTGTTGGCCTTCAGCTTGCAACACCCCGGGCAGGTTTCGCACATCTTCTAACGCAGCCTCGGGTAGGTCTTCAGCAAACAGCAGCATCGCGTCTTGTCGGTTTGTCTGGTGAAAGGCGAAATCGATAATTTCGTCCAGCGCATCGCTGATGAAAGTTGCTGAAATGACGGACGCAACGGCCAGAGCAAGCCCAAGCGCAGTTAACGTGCTGCGCAATGGCCAGCGCAGCAGGGACCGCAGGATCATCACGGTCGATTGTGTTAGGCGCATGCGAGCCATGGCATCGTCCATGAATGTCCGCTTGAACCTAGGTGGGGACGGGGGTTGCATTGCGATTGCTGGTGCAAGAGTTGCTGCTTTTAGCGCGCCCTGCGCGGCCCCTAAGCTGGTCGTGGCAACGCCTGCCAGTCCGGCCACCGCATAAACCCAATAAGGAACCTGAAAGATCACATAAGGAAAATCAAAAAACTGGGCATATTGCCAAGCCGTTGCCCGTGCCAGTGCCGTGCCGGTAATCCAGCCAATCACAACACCTACCACCGCAACCAACGCGGCCAGCATCAGGTAATGCAGGCAAATTTCAGCGTTCGTATAGCCAACGGCCTTTAACAGGCCAATCTCGCTGCGTTCCAGCGTGATGATGCGGCTCATGACCATGCTGACCAGAAACCCCGAGATCGCAAAAAAGACAGGCGGTAGGACGATCGCCATCCCTTTGAGTTCTTTCAATTGCGCATCAAGGAAGGCATCTGACTGATGATTGGACCGACCATAGGCCGCCAAGCCCCCGTAGGGCGCTAGGAGTATATCAAGCCTGTCGATCACCGCATCCTGTTGGATGCCCGCGGCCAGTGAAAGCGACACATCGTTGAACGCGCCGTCCATATCAAAGACCGCAGCGACCGTACGTTCGGGCATCCAGATTATTCCGAAGGCCTCATTGTCGGGCATCAGTGCCCCCGGTCCGATGGTGTAAACAAATTCAGGCGACAATGCTGTTCCAACGATGACAAGTTCACGTTTCTGGCCGTTGATATTGGCCCCGAACGTGTCGTCCAATTGAAATTTGTTGGCTTCTGCGAAAGGTGCATTGACCAGGACTTCATCGCTCTTGAGTGGGTCTGGCAGGCGCCCCGAAACGAGAACGGGGACATTCAATAGGGGTTCGGACGATTCAGGGTATGAAATGATGTGGCCTACCGCCGTGCGCGTACTGCCAGCTATGTCGAGGATCGCGGCCCCTGATATGCGTGCTTCGACGCCGATTACCCCGTCGATACGCTCTATCTCTGGCAGCAAGGACAAGGGTACGCGTTTCGCCTGAGCGAAAACGTCTGCAAACCGGTTGCGCTCATAGTAGGCATCGCGCGTTTCGGACAACGCCTTATGCATCCCGACCGATGTCAAAAGAATAGCAACGCCACAGGCAAGGACGAGAGCAATCGCAACGGCCTGTAGTGAGAGCCGTCGAAAATCCCTAAGGAGTTTTTTGTTTATTGCTCGCATCCCGATCACCATGTGATTTCTGCAGGGGCAAGGCGGTTTTCGTTCACGCGCACCTCACTAATTTTGCCATCTTGGAAAAAGATGACGCGGTGGGCCATCCGTTGGATATCGGCATTATGCGTGATCACGACTGTGGTGGTCCCGAACTTTTCATTGATATCGCGAAGCACTTCGAGCACCTGAACGCCGGTTTTGCTGTCGAGTGCGCCGGTGGGTTCATCACACAGCAAAATCTGGGGGCGCTTTGCAATGGCACGTGCGATAGCGACGCGCTGCTGTTCTCCGCCGGACATCTCGGAGGGGAAGTGGTTCATCCGCTTGCCTAGTCCCACCATTTCCAGTGCTTCATCGGCAGGCATGGGGTCGGGCGCCACATCGGTCACCAGTTGTACATTCTCGAGCGCGGTCAGGCTTGGCATCAGATTATAGAACTGAAACACAAATCCCACATGGTCGCGGCGAAATTTGGTCAGCGCGCGCTCAGACATGTTCGTCAATTCGATGTCTTTAAACCAGACCCTTCCATCTGTTGCGTGATCTAATCCACCAAGAATATTTAGTAAGGTTGATTTACCACTGCCAGACGGGCCGAGAAGCACAGTGAATTCACTTTCGTACAATGCAAGATCAACACCTGCCAATGCGAAAATTTTTACTTCCCCAGTTTCATAAACCTTGGTGACACCCTCGGTCTTAAAGATCATGCCAGCCACAAAACTCTCCTATCTTGGGTTGGTTTATCGGGTGTTAGATAGACGCGATTGACCGAACTCAATTCTGTGGCGCAGAGTTGACTGCCGTCCGGGGGCGAAGATCATACCGGATCAGGCGGTATGGTTTTCGAGATAGGTGAGCAAACTGTCAAAGCTTTGCATCTGATCATAATCCGCCTCGGGCATTGGCAGGGAAAATTCGCGCCCCAAAGCGGTGACCAAATTCAGAAAATCGATGGAGTCGATATCGAATTCATCGCGCAGATCAGCCTTTGTATCGATTGTGTCGATGTCAATTTCCGGGGCGATCCGGCCAAGATGTTTGATGAGGGCTTCGCGCAGATTTGCGGGGCTCATAGTGTATCCGGCGTTTGCAACTGGCTGATGATATTCCGCAGGAAGCGGGCGCCGCGATGACCGTCACTGACCCGGTGATCTGCTGCCAATGTGATCGTAGCGCTCCGGCGTGCAATGACTCCACCGTCAAGCACAGCGGGCTGCCAGCTTGGTGTTCCGATAACGATGATCGCGACTTGCGGTGGGAAAATAACGCCAGTGATACCAGCGACGCCGCGCTCACCAAGGCTTGTCAGGGTAATGGTCGGATCTGACAGTTCACGGGCACGAAACCGGCCTTGGCGTACACGCTCAACAAGATCGCGCAATCGTACCATCAGGTGATCCAGGCTGCCCGTGTCAGTGTCGTGAATAGCGGGGGCAACCAAACCGCCGCCACGCAGGTTTATAGCCATTCCCACATGGGGCGCGTCCGCAGGAACGAACTGGCCATCCGTGAAGTGGCCATTGAACTCAGGATACTTCTTCACGGCGCGTGCAATCGCGCGCAGGAATAGCACACCCGCTACTAGTCGCTGGTCAGGTGGGCGTTCGGCATTTTGGACGGCGACAAATTCTTCGGCTGCGGTCAGATCGATGGTGTCGGACAGGTAGTAGTGCGGAATCTCTCTTTTGGAGCGCGACATTGCGTCTGAAATTGCCTGTCGCATGGCAGACATGGGCGTGGTTTCATCTAACTCTTCAAGTGGCGATAGGTCTCGCAGTGAGATAATTTTTTCCGTGCCAAATGATCTAAGGTCAATGGCTGCCTGCGCCGCGCGGCGGCGTGCGGCTGGTGTCACCCGCTGTCGCGTTCGTTCGGGCCTTCTGGGCGATAGATTTGACGCAGGAGGCACAATTTCAGGCTCGATCGGCGGCGCATTTTCCGGTGGCGGCGGTTGAATCTCCGGACCTTCCGGTTGCTGTATCGGATCAGCGGGCTCTTGTATTTCCGGTTCGGATGGCGGATCCGGAATGTCGCTGGCGCGGATCATTGCAATGGGTGTGCCGACGGGAACCTTGCGGCCCAGCGGTACCGTCCAACTGTCCAGAATGCCGTCTTCAAACACCTCGATTTCGATTGTCCCTTTTTGGGTTTCCACCGCTGCGATGATATCGCCCCGTTTGACGGGGCTTCCCGGTTCGACAAGCTGTTCGACCATAATTCCATCCTCCATATCTGCACCCAGCGAAGGCATTAAAAACGGCTTCATGGGACTTGCTTCATTAGTTGCTTTACCGCGTCCACGATGGTGGCGGGCTGTGGCAGCGCGGCCTGTTCCAGATGGCGCGCGTAGGGGATCGGGACCTCTGCGCTGCACACTCTTCCAATGGGGGCATCCAGTTCGAAGAACGACTTTTCTGCCAGACGCATTCCGATTTCCGCAGACAGGCTGCCACTGCGCCAGCCTTCATCAACCACCAGAACACGGTGGGTGCGCGCCAATGACGCGCGGATGGTGTCCATATCAAGAGGGCGCAAGCTGCGCAGGTCAATCACCTCGGCTGAAATGCCGGATTGGGCCAAGACGTCTGCAGCATCCAGAGTTTTGAAAAGTGACCCCCCGTAAGTCACCAAAGTGATATCGTCACCAGCGCGGCGTACGACGGCGCGGTCAATATCGACGGGGCCCGCGTTTTCAGCGATGTCACCTGCCATATTGTACAGCATGACATTTTCGAAAATCAGGACTGGATCCGGATCTTCAAGCGCAGTCCACAGCATGCCACGCGCGTCCTCCAGCGTGGCAGGGGCCAGTACTCTCAAACCGGGGATATGGGCATACCACCCCTCAAGGCTGTGGGAATGTTGCGCGGCGAGTTGTTTGCCTGCACCAGTCGCCATACGGATCACCACAGGTACGCCGAACTGGTTGTTAGACATGTGCCGCAAGGTAGCGGCGGTATTCATGATCTGATCCAGAGCCAGCAGGGAAAAGTTAACTGTCATGACTTCGACAATCGGGCGCATTCCTGCAATAGCGGCCCCGATGCCCGCGCCTGTAAAACCGGATTCAGACAATGGTGTGTCGCGGATACGCACGGGCCCGAACCTGTCCAGCAACCCCTTGCTGACTGCGTAGCAGCCGCCATATCGGCCTACGTCCTCTCCCATCAGGAAGACCCGGTCGTCGCGCTCCATCGCGTCAGTGATCGCGGATTTAACTGCATCGCGGTAGGTCGTCTGGATCATCGGGCCCGGTTCGGGCACGACAGGAGGAGCAGGGCGGTCAGGGGCCATAACATAGCGCGCCAAGCTCTCTACCGGCTCATCAGTGCCTGCTTCGGCAAATTTGACCGCCTCGTCTATTTCTACCAAGATCTCGGTCCTGATGTCCTGCAGATCAGCCGGCTGAATCATTCCGCTTTTGATCGCCCAACTTTCAAATCTGGCTATCGGGCCCTTATCCCGCCATTCCGCAACTTCGGCTTTGTCGCGGTAAAGCTGGGCATCAAACATCGAATGGGCCCGAAACCTGTAGGTTCGGCATTCCAGAAAATATGGCTCGTTTGTTTCTGCAATCGTTTGCAGGGCGCGACGTGCGGCCGCCTCAACAGCGACGACGTCCATGCCGTCTACAACTTCGGACTGTATGGCATAGCTGCGCGCCTTTGTGGAAATGTCAGTTTCCGCCTCAGATATATCAAGGGCGGTACCCATTGCGTAACCGTTGTTTTCACACACAAAAAGAATTGGAAGATCCCAAAGGGATGCAAGGTTAAGACTTTCGTGAAACTCACCTTCCGCAACCGCGCCTTCGCCAAAGAAACAGGCTGTGACTGCGTTGCTTGAAGTCATTTTGTCGGCGAGAGCCAGCCCGACTGCCATTGGGATGCCGCCGCCCACGATGGCATTGCCGCCGTAGAAATTGTGATCCTTGCTGAACAGGTGCATGGATCCGCCGCGACCACCTGCGCACCCTTCGGCTTTGCCGTACATCTCGGCCATGATTGCCCCCATCGGCACTCCGCGCGTCAATGCATGGCCATGTTCGCGGTATGTCGCGACCAGACGGTCCTGCGCTTCAAGAAGAGGGATGATTCCAGCCGCAATCGCCTCTTCACCGTCATACAGATGCAGAAAACCGCGTATCTTTTCCTGCGTATAGCTTTCGGCGCATTTTTCCTCAAACAGGCGAATGCGCAGCATCGTCTTGAGCAAATCGCGAACGTGGGCTGTATCAAGGCGGGGTTTGGCGCGGGTCACTGTCATTTCTCATCACTTTCGAGGGTTGAGATATCTCCTTCGGGCAGCCCCAATTCGCGGGCTTTCAACAGGCGGCGCATGATCTTGCCACTGCGGGTTTTGGGAAGGTTTTTGCGGAACGCGATTTCCTTCGGTGCCACGGCAGGTCCCAGCCGTTTGCGGGCGTGACCCAGAAGATCAAGACGCAGATCGTCAGTGGGTTCATGACCGGGTTTCAGCGCAACGAAGGCTTTCACGATTTCACCGGCGGTTTCATCTGGCAGACCGATCACCGCTACTTCGGCAACGGCACCGTGTTCCATCAAGGCGCTTTCAACCTCAAACGGTCCAATCAGATGCCCCGCGCTTTTGATGAGATCATCTGCGCGCCCAACGAACCAGAAATAGCCGTCAGCGTCCTGCATCGCGAGATCACCGGTCAGATACCAACCATCCTTAAAGCATTTGTTATAGCGTGCTTGTTCATTCAGGTAGGCGCGCATCATCGACGGCCAACCGAGCCGTAGCGCCAGTTCGCCAATGCTCATCGGCGCCGCTAATTCGGTGACGGTGTCACCTTCTACCTCAACAATGTCTGCGGTAATTCCGGGCAGCGGTTTGCCCATTGATCCCGGTTTTACATCCATGGATGCGTAGTTGGCGATCATGATGCCGCCGGTCTCGGTTTGCCACCAATTGTCATGAAATGGTTTGCCGAATGCCTGATTGCTCCAGATCACGGTCGCAGGGTTCAGCGGCTCACCGACGCTTGCCATGAACCGCAAATCTGGAAAACGGTGCTGACCAATGACCTCTGTCCCCGCCTTCATCAACATTCGGATCGCGGTGGGGGCCGTGTACCAGACATTGACACCTTCGGTTTCCAGAATGTCGTACCATCGGGCGGCATCGAATTCGGCTTCGTCCACGATCATGGTACATCTATTGGTGAGCGGAGCGATGATGCCGTAGGATGTGCCCGTCACCCATCCGGGATCAGCCGTGCACCAATAGATATCGTCGGTACGCAAATCTAATGCAGTGCGTCCGGTTTCGGTGTGCGCAACAACGGCCTGATGCACATGAACGACGCCCTTGGGTTTGCCGGTTGTGCCAGACGTGAAATGCAACAGCGCCGGATCTTCTTGATCGGTTTGCGCAGTGGCAAACGTGCTGGATGCGGCATCCATCAGCGGCTTTAGCGCTGTCGTGCCAGAGGTCTCACCATCAATCGTAAGAACCCTATTCAAACCGGGCAGCGTGTCGCGAATACCTGCGACTTTTCGTTTGTATAATCGAGTTGATGTAATCAGCGCCTTGGCACCGCCGATCTCCATCCGGGCCTGAATGGGCTCGGGCCCGAATGCTGAAAAGAGCGGGCAAAAAACAAAGCCCGCTTTCATTGTGCCAAGGGCCGCGATGTAAAGGTCGGGCACGCGGCCCAATAATGTGTAGACCGTGTCGCCCTTTTTCAGGCCCATCTCTTGAAGAATGTTGGCAAAACGGTTGGTTAACTCGGAAAGATCGCCGTAGGTGTAATCGGTCCGTTCACTCGATTTGGCGATCCAGCGCAGCGCAATTTGGTCGCCATGGCCAACTGCGACATGGCGCTCGATCGCCTCATGCGCGATGTTGAGGTGGCCGTTCGGCAACCATTCGAGCGACGCTTGCGCATCAGCCCAGTTAAAACTGTCATACCGCTGCTGATAATCGGGCATATTCGCCGCAGCGCGTTGGGCTGCGGTCTTTGAGATGATGTCCTTTGCCGCAGTAGTTTCGGTCATTGGGCTACAAACCCGCCATCGACAGGGATGACCGCACCCGTCATGAAGGATGCGCGGGGTGAGCATAGCCAGACGATCAGTTCGGCTACCTCTTGCGGCGTGCCAATGCGGCCGATGGGATGCAGCGGGTCCATCATCTCGCCGGTTGATTGTGCGCCGCCTGTTGCCTGTTCGGCCAAAGAATCCAACATGCGGGTATCAATGCCACCCGGGCAGACCGCATTTACACGGATGCCGGATTTGGCATATTCGAGCGCGGCGTTCTTGGTTAAGCCTGCCACGCCGTGCTTGGACGCAACATAGGGCGATAATCCCGGGAAGCCGATCAATCCTGCCACCGACGATAGGTTTACGATCGTACCGCCGCCCGTCTTTAGCATCGCGGCGATTTCGGCTCTCAGGCACAAGAACGTACCCTTTAGATTGACCGATATGATCGCATCAAAATTCTCGTCCGGTTGCTCCGCCAAAGGCGCTATCTTGCCTTCGATACCGGCGTTATTCACAGCGCAATCTATCTGGCCGTAGGTAGCAACAGCTTGATCTATCAGGTTTGTGACATCGGCGGGCTTTGACACGTCCGCGACCACCATCGTTGCTTTGCCGTGTTTCTTTTCGATCAGCGCTACGGTTTCGGCGGCGCCGTTGCTGTCGATATCTGATACGACAACTTGCGCGCCTTCAGCTGCAAAACAAAGCGCTGTCGTGCGGCCGATGCCAGCCGCCGCACCAGTGATAACGACCGTCAGTCCATCAACGAGTCCCATTCCAGTCCCCTATGTATTTGAGTGGCAAGTTGTAGATTTCTCGGACCAGAGTGCCTGATGCGCACGCTGGTCTGATTGAGCGATGTCAATTGGAGTGATCCAAACCGGAATAATCTGACCGCTATCAATCAGCCTAAGTCAGAAAGAGGTGGCTCGGATGAAGATCAACGCGTTTCCCGAATACGACGTCAGCGAAAACACCACAGGGTGTTGTCCGCGTTTCAAACCGGAAGGGTGGGACAACCAGCAGCTGCATTTCGAGGATAAGAAATTTGTTCGCGCTACGACGCGCAGTGCAATGCATGTTCCATGGAATATGGGGGCTGTTTTTACCCGTGTCCAAGAACACATAGAGGGCGCTGGTGCCGCTGATCCGACAACAGAAATCGTCCTGAGCCATGATCTGTCCGCGTGGCAAGCAGAGCATTTTTTCGCCGTTCCAAAAGATGTTCCCGCCGAAGAAATGACCACGCTATCAGGCGATTTCATTACGCGTGTTTTTGAAGGGCCGTATCGCCGCGCCAAGGACTTCGAACATGACATGCGGATCGCAGCAAAGGCCATGGGTAAGACAGCCAAGGACGTGTTCTTTTTCTATACGACATGCCCCAAATGCGCCAAGGCGTACGGCGAAAATTATATGGTTGGTGTCGCGCGGGTCTAATACATTGCGCACAGCCAAAAGATACCAGCATGGGCACTGGCGGATTCCGCAATCAGATCAAATCTGGCACATCTTCAATGTTGCGGATATCTCGGGAACGCCTGATATATCCAGCCGCATTTTGTAAGGTTCTGCCGATGTCCTTACGGGAACTGCGCAAAACGCCAGTAAGGCTGCCAAGGCCAAGGCGATCAATATCCATTTCCTATGTTTCGTCATAGGTTTGCTGTCCTGTCTGTTGCGTAGCGTAATGGCTCTTGCAAGCTACCTCTTGTCCGCGAATAACGCGTTTTCCTTCCAGTGTGCCTTTTTGCTCGGTAACGACTGTCACCTGGCCTTCAGGCTGATCGGTGCGTTCAAAATAGATAACAACCCAATCGCGGTTCTTTCCGAAACGGTGCGCCGCCGGACTGTTGGAAAATAACGCAGTGAATTGCCATCCGTCCCTTTCCGTATGCAGGATCGGTAGCTGGGTTTCGCCCGATGGATTGAACCTGCGTGGCTTGATCGTTGGAAGTTGGTCCAAAGTGCTGCGATAAATCTGATCGACGGCTAGAATTTCCGCAACGGGTGGGCGCTGCTGATCCGCAGATACATGTCGGGGGCGTCTGCGCGCCAACATGTCGGATAGCGAGTGGCGCAGGCCCTCTACCCGGCGTGGCCCAAAGCCTTTGATGTTGGCCAGCCGCCCGTCGTGCGCAGCAGCTTCCAGCGCTTCCAGCGTCTCTATCCCCAGTTGATCATGGATTTGGTGTGCCAGCGCTGGGCCAATCATCGGAACGGTTTGAAGTACCTTTTCAGGGTCTGCCGCCCCCCGCAATCTATCTAGCAGGCTTGAGCGCCCAGTATCAAAAATTTCGGCGATTGTGGCTGCGATGGATTGCCCAATTGTCGGCAATTCATCCAAGCCGCGTTTTCCCCCGCGTTCATAATCAAGCCGGACGGGATGGGACAATCCACGTAGATAACTAGCCGCATCACGGTACGCCCTAACGCGAAAGAGCGAAGCGTTCTGTTTGTCCAAAAGATCGGCCACGTCGTCGAGCTTGCCTGCGACAAAGTGATTTTCAGAGAGTGCATCGGTTTGCGCAGATAGGGGAGCCATGGATTTCTCCGGTAAATTTCCGTCCTGAGCATAATGCACATTAAGAAAAGCTGCATTGACGTCGGTCAATCACCAAAGGCCTGACATGTTCGTGCTCTAGGTATGGAATTATCTCCAGACTGCGATGGGCTTCGGACCTGTCGATCACTATTTCAAAGTTGAAGGTGCCGAATTTTCTGCGTCTGCTTCCCCGCGGTTACTCGGCCTTCATTGCGGCGTCCCACGCGCCGGGGCAAAGCGTTTCTAATTCTTCGCGGGTTACTGGAAGACCTTCTGGTGCAAATGCTGCCATCGCTGTGCCGTGTCTAAGCAAGATCACGAGCGGCTGTTTGTAGCCGGAGACGAACACGGCCTCGTTTGTGTGCTCCGCCGTGATTTTGCGTTCCGATATCATCGCAACCCAATATGACCCGACCTTGATGATCTGCTCTAGCGATACGGTCATCGACGCGGTCCGTAAATGCGCCATACGAACTCCGCTGCAGGGACGAAAAGAGCGGCCACCGTGACGCGGACCACTGCGGTCATATTGCACCTCAATGTCCGCTGATGGAAATCCGGCCGTAGATCCAGCGACATTACAGAAGGCAGAGAGTTGGCGTATTGCAGAGGCATCAACATACCGCAGAGCTGCCCGGTTTCGGCGGGATCGCCGAGGCCATAAACGCCGTCTATATGCAATTCTACCAGATGGATGCGACGCAAAACACCTAGGATAAGCTTTGGCAAAGCCCGAACTGCGGCACCATCAACACGCTTGAGCCTGGAAATTGTGTGCTTCTTAGCTTGCTGCGGCTTTTGACCGGACTTTTTGTCAGCCCCGCCTTGACGCTTTTGGCCTACGGTCAGGCGGGGTGCGATCCCGGAAAATGCACGTATTTCGATCCGGTAGAAAGGCCTTGAGGAGTTGTTCAGGTGAACACTGACAAGGACCGGAGTGATCAGGGCCAAAACGACCAAGGTCACGATTGTCATCACCAACCAGAAAAGGATCGCGAGCATCAGTTCCATATGACTTCAGTCGCTGGTTTTGTTTTTGCTGGATGCCATTTTGTCAAAAACAACGGTCGCGGCTTCGGCGGCGATTTCGGTGATATTGGTCAACGTGCCTTTCACGGATTCCACCCGTGCTCCATCTTTGTCGAAGATAATCGCACCCAATGGTTTGATGCCGCCACCCGCACCGGTGCCTGCTGAATTGCCGGATTTCTGAGCCGTATTCCCGCCCGCGCCAAAGCCGAAACCGTAGCTGACAATCGGGATTACGGTGGCTCCCTCGCGCTCTATCGGGTCGCCAAGGACATTTTTGGCATTCAATAACCGGTCAAGCTCTTCCACGGTGCCTTTTAGTAGTCTGTCAACGTCTTCCATTTTCCACTCCTGAAATTTTCAAATTATGTTTTGCGAACAGCAATCTTCGGTAGAGGCTTGGCCGTTCTGCCGGATTTGCGTGCCGCAGCTCTTGTCCGCGGGGTGCGTGGCGGTCTGATGTTCAGACGGCTAAGCTGGTAATTTAGGTCGGGCCATCAGGACGGGTCATGCGATCCACCTGAGGCACCAAGTAAATGTATCTTGGGGCAGGGCAGGGTTCTTGATATTTATCAATCTGAGAAAACCGAACGACGGTTTGCATACGCCCAAGCTGCTGGCAGTGGGCTAAACAGGTCGCAATTTTTCGGGCAGCTCGCTTCGACCGGTACTGCAGGTTGGGAAGCCTTCGGGTGAGCAGAATCTTGCTGAAAGTATGCTGTTTGGCGTAGGTATTGATCCTGATCAATGCTGGCTGAAATAATGTCGCCTACGAATGGTCCCAAGCTATGAAGGCTACCGTAGCAGGGGGGAGGCGTTCATTATGACTGACAAACATATCAATCTGGATATCATGCAGCTGCTTGGACCGGGCGGGCAATCAATGCCGTGTCAAATTCCTTACAAACGTGCCGAGCTTACCTATGAAACGCAGAAATACATGCATGCTCTTGGACCAACGCCGAAGCGCTGTCTTGAAGCGCTCGCGGATCTTGGCCTGTCTAATCCAGAGATCGCGCGGTATTTGAAGATACCGAAAGGTATCGTGAAAGACCTGCGGGAGGTCTGGCATATCAACGGCGAAAGCTGAGATACCGTCGTGCTCCGCAGGAGATCATGATCGGCGCACCAAGCGTTCGCCATTTGACCTATTTGGTCCGCGCAGCGGCGTTTTGTCTTATCCGAAATTTTTGGATGTCTGCGGTAAATTGTCGAAGTCTACGCGCCCCTCCCCTGAGAATGATCACCCAACCATCGGCAGACATTCCCGACCGAAGCCATCAATCAAATTCAGCATTCGGAAACTAAGCACACAAGATAGGCTGTTAGACACGAAACCGCGTGATCACCTGCTGGCCCTAGGTTGCTCAACTACTGAAAAACTGTTGATTTTCTGGGTAAATTGCACCGCTCAGTTCGGCCAGCTATGCGCTCGTAGGCACATAAACTGGCCGAGAAGCTTGAATTTCGCACCCCCAGCGACGCTGCGATGGCCATGAAGGGTGCGCAGAAAGTAGATATTATTTGCTAAAATACGATTCTAAGCATAGCTGGTTTCGCCGATACGAAATTGATCTTTGTCAGTCGATCTTCGTCAGTTTTTCTTTACTAACGTGTCCACAGACGGTCTTCTAAGGTCTGTTGAGGTGCAGAAACCGCGGGCGGCTCAGAACAGAACAATAGTCCTTGTGGCAGGAAGTCGACACTACATGGCGCGAAACACGAAGAGCACTGCTGCAACAGGAAAGCTCAAGTCTGCCGATCTGTCAGGCTCCGAAAAGACCTTAGACGAGAAAACAAATGGTGTAGTTCCTGTTGTTGGTGTGGGGGCATCTGCTGGAGGCCTGAAAGCATACAGCACGTTGCTTGATGCCATGCCCGCAGACAGTGGTGCGGCCTTCATCTTTGTTCATCACGTCGATCCGGACCACAAAAGCCTTATGGCTGATATTCTTGCCAACCGAACGGAAATGCCCGTGGTGCTGGCTGAAGACCAGAGCGTGGTTCAGGCGAACCATGTCTATTTCATACCACCAAATAAATTCATCGAGATCGCCGATGGCGTCCTGAAATTATCGGAGCCTAAAGACCGTCGCGGCGCGAGAATGCCAATTGACGTTTTTTTGCGGTCTCTGGCCAAAGATTTGTCTCACCATGCTATTGCAGTCATCATGTCAGGCACCGGCAGCGATGGATCTGCAGCCATACGTGAGATCAAAGACAACGGTGGTATCGTACTGGTGCAGGAACCGTCCGAGGCGGAGCATGACGGGATGCCGCGCAGCGCAGTTGCGACATTGGCGGCAGATCACGTTGTTGCGATTGCCAAGATGCCGGAAATTATTGCCAACTATGTCCAGCATATCTCCAGCCAAAAGGGGTTTGTTAAGAAAGCTCTAGGTGAGAAAGCAAAGGGATCTCTGGCGGAGATAATCAATGTTCTAAAGACCCATTCGGCTATCAATTTTGATCTTTACAAAGAAGGTACATTGCTACGCCGGATCGAGCGGCGCATGGCGTTGCGGCACATGGAAAGCTCGGGCGACTATCTTGCCCTATTGAAGGACTCGGCGGAAGAAGCACGTTGCTTGTGTTCTGATCTTCTCATTAGCGTGACATCCTTTTTCAGGGACAGTGAAGCTATGGAGTGTCTGGAAAAGGACGTCCTGGAAGAGCTTGTAAAGTCGCATGACTCTTCGCGTCCGCTGCGTGTTTGGGTGCCTGGATGCGCCACGGGAGAAGAAGCCTATTCTTTAGCTATGCTCATCATTGAGAATATTTCTTCTCTACGCAAAGACGTGAAGCTTCAGATTTTTGCCTCCGATGTTGATGAACATGCCCTATCAATAGCACGAAATGGCGTCTATTCGGATTCCATTGCCGAAGATGTCTCGGCTGCGCGACTGAAACGGTTTTTCACCAAGGAAGACCATAGCTATCGAGTCACGTCGGAGCTGCGCGATACAGTTGTTTTTGCCAATCAAGACATTCTGTCAGACGCGCCGTTCTCAAAGCTGGATATGATATCGTGCCGCAATTTGCTGATATATCTCACGCCGGATGCTCAGGCGCGTGTCATCAAGATGTTTCATTTTGCACTTAACTACGATGGCATTCTGTATTTGGGCTCGTCCGAAACAACGAACAACCATGACACCTTATTTGAGCCGCTGTCAAAGAAGTACCGAATTTTCAAACGAATTGGCCATGTGCATAGTCATGCTTTTGATTTTCCGGTGGTGCGCCGTCGCTTGCCGAACACATCAATTGCTCCTGCCAGAGGCCAGTTCCGCGCCAGGAGCGACAAATTAGCGGAGCTGAGTCAAAGCCTGCTCATAGAGCACTATGCGCCCGCTGCCGTTCTTATCGATGCACAGTCGAACGCCCTCTATTTTGAGGGACCAACGGACAATTATCTAAGAGTGCCATCAGGCGAGACCAGCCGCAATCTACTGGCGATGGCGCGGGAGGGGCTGCGGGCGCGTCTTAGTGGCGCCATCCGTGCGGCGCGAATGGGGGAGGATGGCTCCAAACAAAGCGCGACGATCACGCGTGCCAAAGAAAAGATTTTGGTGGAAATACAGGTCCATCCAGTCACGCTAGACGGGGTGGAGTTGTTCTTAGTGACTTTCGCGGACCAACCGACAACATCGATGGCTCCCGGGTCTGCCACTCCCAGTTCAGAAGCCAATCTTCAGCTTGAGCAAGAGCTTGAAACGACGCGTGCCGATTTGCGCAACACAATCAGCGACTATGAAAAGTCTACGGAAGAGCTGAAAGCGGTGAATGAAGAAGCAATGTCGATGAACGAGGAGTTCCAATCGACAAACGAAGAACTGGAAACATCCAAGGAAGAGCTGCAATCGCTCAACGAAGAGTTGACGACGTTGAATTCGCAACTTCAACAGAAGATCGAAGATGAAGGCAGGGTATCGAATGATTTGAACAATCTGCTGGCAAGTTCTGGCATTGCGACGCTGTTCCTGGATACCAAATTCAAGATTATGCGCTTCACGCCGGCAGCCCGAGAGCTTTTCAACCTGATTACCAGCGATATCGGCCGCCCGTTCAGTGACATCACCAGCAGAATTAAGGATCCACATTTGATTAAGGATGCTGAAGGGGTTCTCGAAACCCTTACCGTATCCGAATGCGAAGTCACGGATGATAGCGGCAAGTGGTTCGTCCGCCGTGTCCTCCCTTACCGTACGCAAACTGGCAAGGTTGATGGCGTTGTGGTCACCTTTTCGGACGTGACGCATCTTAAGGCATTGCAACAAAAGACCAATACAGCAATGCAATTTGCCGAAAGTATCATCAGCACGGTGCGTGAAGCAATGCTTGTGCTTGATGGCGACTTTACAATTATGTCGGCTAACAACTCCTTCAGAAGCCAGTTTGAAACGGACGAAGCCGACTTGATCGGAAAAAATCTGTTCTCGATTCAGGGCGGGCAATGGGATGTGCCGCGACTACGTCAACTGATGGAAGGCATTCTATCGGAGCAAACTACAGTAGAGGCTTTCTATCTGACACTGGAAACAGCCAATCTCGACACGCGTGAAATGGTGCTGAATGCGCGCAGAATAATCAAATGCCCGGAGACTTCTGAATGCATACTGCTTGCTGTGGAAGACGTGACCGAAACGCTTGTTGTGCAAAAGGCCTCTCAGGATCGCGAGGCGCGGCTAACGGCCATTCTTGATGCCACCCCTGAGGCGATTTTGACAATCGATGAGAACGGCGTGGTTGGCATGTTCAACTCTGGCGCGGAGGACCTTTTTGGGTTTAAGGCCCATGAGGTAGTTAATCAAAACGTCAGCATGCTCATGCCCGAACCTGACAAGAGTAGCCATGACGAGTATTTGCGGAACTACCACAGAACCGGCGAAAAGAAGATTATCGGAATAGGGCGCGAAATGAATGCGCTGCGCAAGGATGGCAAACTGGTTCCGATCCAGTTGTTGGTTTCTGAGCTGGAATTGAACGGTAACCGCCATTACCTTGGCATTATTCATGATCTAACGACCGAGAGACGACGGCAGGCCGAACTCAGACGGGCGCAAAAGATGGAAGCGGTCGGTCAGCTGACGGGCGGCTTGGCGCATGATTTCAACAATCTGTTGACCGTCGTTATCGGAAATCTGGAACTGCTTGAGATGCGCACTGAAGATGCAAAGATGCAAACGCTGATCCATGAGGCGCTCGAAGCGTCCAATTTGGGCGCGTCTCTTACAAGTCAACTGCTTTCGTTCTCGAAGAAACAGGCGCTTGAGCCAAAAAGAGTTGAACTAAACCAACTTGTTAAGACGATGCTGCCGATCCTTGAACGCACGTTCAATGAGAATGTTTTTATTGAGACCGATCTGGCTGGCGACCTGAAACAAACACTGGCAGACCCCGGCCAGATTGAAAGCGCGATCCTTAATCTGGCTTTGAATGCGCGTGATGCCATGGAAGATGGCGGAACATTGATGATCCAGACGCGTAACATTGTCTTGGATGATGATTATGTCGCATCACAAATCGATGTAAGGTCCGGCGAATATGTCTGCCTGTCTGTAACTGATTCAGGGGGCGGGATGGATATCGCCACAAAGGCAAAAGCCTTTGAACCCTTCTTTACGACAAAAGGTCCGGGCGCGGGATCGGGGCTTGGCCTTAGCATGGTCTACGGATTTGCAAAGCAATCAGGCGGGCACGTCGCAATTTACAGCGAAGTGGGGCAGGGAACGACGGTAAATTTATTCCTGCCTGCTATAAATGCGGGACCTGACGCAAACGCGGACGCAAAGCTGCAACAAACATCTGCCGGAGGAGGCGAGACCATCCTTGTTGTTGAGGACGATCCGAAAGTTCTGCGACTGACGATCACCCGACTTCGCGATTTGAAATACAATGTTATCGCGGCAACTGATGGGCCGAAGGCAATGGAGATACTGAAGCAACGCAATGATATTGACCTTGTTTTGTCGGATGTTGTGATGCCCGGGGGTATGACGGGTTTCGACGTGGCAAAGCAGGCATTGTCCATGAAACCGGGTTTGAAAATCCTGCTGGCGACGGGATATGCCAAAACGCCTGTTTTAGGCGATGCAGCCAGTGCCAAATCGGACCATAGGATTCTACGCAAACCGTATGGCATGAAAGAGCTGGCTGAAGCTTTGCGGACATTACTGGATTGATCCTCGGTCTTTAAAACGGGCAAAGCTGCGCCTCTGACTTTTCGTCGGCTCAGGGTTGGTCTGTTTCGACCTAGGGAAGCAGGCGAAAAAGTGTTTAGGATTCTTTTGTGGCGAGCAGGATGTTTTCGAAACGTCCTCAAAGTTCAGTCGCGGGCGGTTGGGCTGTGGGTCACAGTGCTGTCGTTTGATATTGATCAATTCTCATTCGAATTTCCATGTCAGTCAGATAGCTGATCATAACGAAGCTGTTCGCAGGTCGTTGCTTTTACGTCGAAAAAGGAATTCAGATGGGCCAAGTTTCCGGGCAAATTTCGCGCTCGTCCGCTTCCGTGTTCGTGCCTCATGCCGCCAGCCCGCAGGAGGTTATGGATGTCTATGGTACACACCTGAAGACTGGCTTATCGGAAGCCGAAGCGCGTGCACGGCTTCTCAAGTTCGGACCAAATCAACTTGCTGCCCGTCGGCCTGCCAGGTTGACACAAATACTCTGGCACCAATTTGAGGGGGCGGTTGTCCTGCTGTTGATCGGCGCGGCTGCTGTAGCCATCGCAGTCGGGGATTGGAAAGAAGGGGCGGCCATTGGCTTGGTCCTTATTATCAATGGCGCAATCGGATTTTTTACTGAGCTACGTGCCGCTCGCTCGATGGAAGCGTTGCGGACACTTGGCAATCTGACGACACGTGTCTGTCGAGATGGCCAGACATCCTTGTTGTCGGCAGAGGGGCTAGTTCCGGGCGACATCGTCATATTGGAAGGCGGTGATATTGTTACGGCTGACCTAAGGTTGGTCACAAGTTCAAACCTAACAATTGACGAGTCTGCGTTGACCGGAGAATCCGTTGCCGTGGATAAAGACATCACAGCTGTGGCTGCGGACAGTGGGCCAGGTGACAGGCCCTGCATGGCGTTCAAGGGCACTTCGATTACGAGCGGGAGTGCCACCGGTGTTGTCGTTGCGACCGGGTTGGACACAGAATTGGGGCTGATTTCAAAGCTCGTAGAAGAAGCCGCGCCAGAACATTCTCCCCTAGAGGTCCAGCTTCAAAATCTTACCGGTCAATTGATCGGATTTACCCTTCTCGTTGTCACACTGTTGGGCGTGTTGGGTGTGCTTCAGGGGGGCGATGTTGCGCTTGTTGTCGAGGCTTCTATTGCCCTTGCGGTCGCGGCTATTCCCGAAGGGCTGCCCATTGTGGCAACGATGGCCCTGGCACGTGGTATGTGGCGGATGGCCAAACACAACGCGCTTATCGAACGCCTGTCTGCGGTTGAAACACTTGGCGCTACAACGGTTATTCTGACCGATAAGACCGGAACGCTCACCGAAAACAAAATGAAGGTACATGAGCTGGATTGCGGCACTGTTCTGTACTCGGTTTCTAGTGCGACACATCGGCTTGAGGGAATTCCCACCGACGAAAGAAACCAACAGAAATCATGCCTGAACGATATTCTGACGGCTGGTATGCTTTGTAACAACGCAGAGCCGAGCCAAAACGGAACGCAATACATTGGTGATCCACTAGAGCAGGCATTGCTTGTAGCCGGTCACGCAGAGGGACTGGATAAATCCCAATTGCTCGAACGGTTTCCTCGTGTCCGTGAAATCGCTTTTGACTCAACATCGAAATTGATGGGGACGGTTCATCGCGTAGATGATGGCTATGTCATGTGGGTCAAAGGCGCGCCGGAAGAAGTGCTGGCCGCGTCCAGCAGTCACCTCTGCGCGGAGGGGGGACCTGCCGAAATGACGGCTGAGGACCGGGCATTCTGGAATTCACGCACGAACGGGATGGCCGCACGAGGGATGCGCGTTTTAGCGGTCGCTACCAGCCATCCGCAAACACCGGACGCCGCAGACTATTCCGGTTTGACCTTCGTCGGACTTATCGGTTTGTACGATCCTCCGCGAAGCGATGTGCGTAACGCAATTTCGCAATGCCAGTCTGCTGGAATTCGGGTCGTTATGTTGACCGGCGATCACGTGGTGACCGCGAAGAACATCGCAACGGCTGTTGGCCTGACCGATGGTGAGGCGACAGTCGTAGAGGGGCGCAATCTGCCACCCATTTCGCAACTGTCTGATGACCAACTGATTGAGCTAGAGAAAGCCGATGTTTTTGCGCGCGTAAGCCCTGCCCAGAAGCTTGAGTTGGTCACTGCTTTTCAAAGAAGTGGCCAGATCGTCGCCATGACCGGTGATGGGGTGAATGATGCGCCCGCGCTTAAACAAGCAGATATCGGGGTGGCCATGGGGTTGCGTGGTACGCAAGTTGCACGCGAAGCGGCTGCGATGGTTCTGCGAGATGACGCATTCAGCTCAATCGTCGCAGCCATTCGGGAAGGGAGAGTGATCTTTCGCAACATCCAGAAATTTGTGATGTATCTTCTTTCTTGCAACCTAAGCGAAATACTTGTCATGGGAGCAGCTATCATGGTTGGCCTTCCCTTGCCGCTCATGCCGCTACAAATTCTGTTCCTGAACCTTGTTACGGATGTTTTTCCGGCGTTCGCATTAGGGGCCGGTGAAGGCACGAAGGAGGTTCTTGAAAGATCGCCGCGCGATCCGTCCAAGCCGATTATGACGCGCGCCATTTGGATCGCAATTGTTCTGCATGCTCTTCTGATTTCCAGCGCCACGTTAGGTGCATTTGTTATAGCGCTAGAATATCTGGTTTTGACGTCTCAAGAGGCCATAACCGTTTCCTTTTACACGCTGGCATTCGCGCAGCTTTGGCACGTTTTTAGCATGCGTGACCCCAAATCAGGTTTGATTATAAACGAAGTCACCCGAAATGGTTATATCTGGATCGCATTGGGCCTAAGCAGTGCCCTTTTGCTTTTGGCATTGTTTTTACCTGTCGCCGCGGAACCGCTTGATCTTAAAATACTGCCGCGGGATGCTTGGTTTTTGATCGTGGGCATGAGCCTTGTTCCATTATTCTTGGGGCAACTCCTTAGGTCGGTCTCTCGTGCGCACTGACGTAGGTAACACGCGACGCTCAAGCTGGACGATGCGTGAATGAAATCCCGAGAACACAAAGCAGATTGATACGCATCAATCGCCGAACGGCCGTATACGTTACCAAGTTTTACATCCGCTCCGCCCTGCGGGGGGTTTGTAAGCCAAAGTTGTAGTTGGCTAGGAGAAAATTCAAAATGGCCAACACGACACTCAAATTTTGCGGGGCAGCCCGAACCGTGACGGGATCCTGTTACCTACTGCAGACCGATCAGTGCAGATTTTTGATCGATTGCGGTCTGTTTCAGGGGCCGAAGACGCTGAAAGAGCTGAACTACCGTCCGTTTCCCTTCAGCCCCGCGAAGATCGATTTTGTACTCCAGACCCATGCCCATATTGATCATGCAGGGCTTTTGCCAAAGTTAAGCAAGTTGGGGTTTGAGGGGCCAATCTACGCAACGGCGGGCACGAAAGACCTTCTGACATTCATGCTGCCCGACAGTGGCTATATTCAGGAAATGGAGGTTGATCATCTCAATTTTCGAAACCTTCGTCATGGCAAACCAGCGGTCGAACCTATTTACACAGGTCAGGACGCTGAGGATTGCCTGACCCTGTTCCGGACTATCGATTACGAGGTCTGGACAGAGGTAGGACCGGGGGTGCGCGCAAGATTTTGGAACGCGGGGCATATTCTAGGGTCGTCCTCGATTGAGGTGGAAATAGAGCAATCCGACGGGCCGCCCCTGCGATTGCTTTTCTCCGGTGATATCGGTCCCGACAATAAGCTGTTTCATCCAGATCCGGTTGCCCCGTCAGATTTTGACTATGTGATTTCGGAATCCACCTATGGAGGGCGTGAACGCGCTGACATCACAACTGCGGCGCGCAAAAACACTTTGCAGCAGGAGGTGTCTCGTGCACTGGAACACAATGGGATGCTGTTGATCCCTGTGTTCGCTGTTGAGCGCACACAAGAGCTGATCACCGACCTTATCGCGCTTCAAGATTCAGGCGACATTCCGAAGGTTCCGATCTATCTGGATTCGCCGTTGGCCATCCGTGTGACCAAAGTCTTTCAAAGGCACGCGCGAGAACTAGAAGACCTTGGGCCCGCGCCGAGGTTTACAAGCAATCCAGCAATCCGGCCTACTGCGACGGCAGAGCAAAGCAAACAGATTGGCAAAGTGAACGGAAATGCGATTATCCTAGCCGCTAGCGGAATGTGTGAGGCCGGGCGTATCAGGCATCATCTTAAACGATGGCTTTGGCAGGATAAGGCGACTGTCCTTTTTGTTGGATATCAAGCGATCGGCACATTGGGCCGCATCCTGCAAGAAGGTGCAAAGTCCGTCAAAATCCACGGACAGGAAATTCGGGTTAAAGCCAGTATTCGCACCATTGAAACCTATTCCGGACACGCCGATGGGTCCGAGCTGATTGACTGGATCGTCCAGCGACTTCCGATTAACCAAGCACTCATCCTGACACATGGCGAAGAAGCGCAAATGCAGGCAATGAAATCCGAGCTGGTTGAAAAGAATTTTAGTGACAAGAATATCCTGATCCCTAATCTTGATGACGAACTAGTGCTTTCTAAACGAGAAGGCGCGACGCTGGAGGCGCCCAAGGATCTACGGTTGCCACCTGCGGCGATGGTCGGGCCGGATTGGCACAATGACCTGACGGAGCTGGTCTTCGAGCTCCGTGATGTGTTTGAGCAAGCAGCAGACGATAAGGCCCGTGCAAAAGTATTGCGGCGCATACGACGTGCTCTTCACGATGGTGACTAGACGTATAAGCCGCAGCGGCTGATCTGGTGCGTACAGCGCTGTCGTGCACTTCGACCACTGTCGGTTTTGAGGCAGATCAACCCAGCATCAACACGGCACGTTAGACTAGCGAAAAGGAGCCCGTTGCATGTGTTGGAATTCTGAAGTCTCAATTGCAATGACGGGCATAGGCGCGGCCGCCGCTGTTATTTCTTATCATCGTAAGGACCCCACAGCGATCTGGCTCACGATCGGTTATTTTGCTGTGATGGAGGCACTTCAGGTTGCTGGCTATGCGGTCCTTGACCAATGTGGCACCACTGAAAATCGGGCTGTGACATTGGCGTCGTACCTGCACATCGCGTTCCAGCCCTTGTTCATCAATGCCTTCGCGATGGAGCTGGTCCCCGATGGTGTAAAACAACGCATCAAACTGTGGGTTTATGCTCTGTGCAGCTTGTCAGCAGTGACGATGATCGCGCAACTGATGCCGTGGCAATTCGCAGGTAAATGCCTGCCGGGAAGCGCGTTGTGTGCAGACAATCTTTGCACCGTTTCAGGCAACTGGCATATCGCATGGAATGTCCCTTACTCGGGTCTGCTGCTGCCTGTGGAAGACGCGGTTGGTATCCATTCGGGATTCCCGACGTACATGCTGACGGTCTTTATTTTGCCACTGGCCTATGGGGCTTGGCGCTTTGTGCTTATGCATGCGCTGGCCGGGCCTGCGCTGGCTTGGGCTTTGACTGACAACCCAAACGAAATGCCCGCCGTCTGGTGCCTGTTTTCGGTTTTTATTCTGATGATTGGTCTGAGTTTGCGGGTAAGGCGCAGTTTTATGGGCGGGCTATGGTGGAACAAGATTGCCAGCCCTACAAAGTAAGCCGGCTATGTCGCCATGATACTGCAGACCTATTTCAACTGCGGTACAGATATGGGTTTGGAAACCTCGGCTTCGCGTGGCGCAATTCTGGCATGCAGTACGTGAAATTTCCTGCTTAACAGAATTGCGCAGAGGCTGAATGCAACCAACTGGAAGGAGTGTCGGTGGCCTGGACTTATGCCAAAGGTCTCTTTCCGATTTCTTTAAGCACTGCTTCGCTTGTGTCGGCTTCTGACAGATTCATAAGATTGATATCTTTTTCAAAAATGAGAATGTTGCTTAGAGAGTCAGGCATCTCATTTCGCAGAACTCCCAACATTTTTGGTGAAGCAAAGATTGCTAGGCGGGTAAGATCGCCTGCGCGCAAATGGCGCTCAAGGCGATGCAAGATGTCCCGTGCGAAATCCTGCATGCCGCGGAAAATGGGGTCTGAGCCAAGCTCCATCGCCGAACGATGCCCCGTATTGCCCGACGCAAAGCTGCGCCCAGGCTTGTCGGATTCGATGTCCCTTAGGTGCGTTGATTTTGCTTTGCTTTCGATCTCGATCGCGGGCTCGGAAAACCCACCTTCCATATTCCGCAAAATGCTGCAGCGTACGCCATTCGTTATCAAAGCCCATGTCATATCTCTTGCCATATCTCACCTACTTTTGAGTGCAATGTTACGTGCGCCCGTTGAAAGAGCCGAGTGGCCTACGCCACTGTGTGCAAATCAACCGGGCAATTCTATAGCTGATCAGCAAGCAGTGCCGCTGCGACGATTTTCCTTTGCATCGCCGCAAGAACGACTTTTAAAAGGTGGCCGGATCAAGCTGTATTTGCTGTTTCAGCAAGGCATCAAGGGCAGGCGGCCTGATAGTAGGTGCCGTCGCCGCGGGAATAGGCGCATGTGTCGGTTGCCGAATTTTGCGCAACAATGGTACCTGCTGCGGCTCCGGCAAGTGCCGCGATCAGCCGCCAGTTGTCATCCGCATCAAGCGCCTCTGCTGTGATTAGCCCAGCTGCTGCCCCGCCGGCGACGCCTACAACTGTGCGTTGATCTGCGGTTAGGTTTTCGCAGCCAGCAAGCATCAGGACGCTAATAGCGAGCGGTTTCAGAACATCTTTGTACATTTTGTTGATCCTCTTGATCTGGGTTAAGCTAAATAATTGGGGTTAAAGATGATGGTCCGCGACTGCATGAAGCAGTTCGCCGGACAACTCACGACTGACAGCATGGGACACGTCGCCAAGGCTCAGCATCCCTACAAACCGTTTGTTGTCGTCAAGAACCGGAAGGCGGCGGATCTGTTTCTGATCCATGAGGTGGATGGCATCTTCTACCGTTTCAGTTGTGCGGCAATAGATGATCTCTTTCGTCATGACCTCTTCAGCCGAGGTTGCAGATGGGTCGCGGCCTTCTGCCACAACGCGAAGCGCGAGGTCGCGATCTGTAATCATTCCGACCAGCTTGTCGTCTTTGCCAATTGGAACTGCCCCGATATCATTTTGGTGCATCATCTTGGCGACGTCGCTAACTGGCGTATCTGCGCTTGCCCAATAAGCTGTGTGGTGGATTGCATCGTTGATCTTCATCTCGGATTCTCCCAAACGCTGTTGCTGCATTGAATGTAACGGCGGGCGGTGCCGTTCTATTGACGACCGTCAATCAGGCCGCTTTTCAGGTCTGATTACCTGCGCGTGTCGCGGCGGGGGGGGCGCCATCAAAACAGCCTTCCGATACGCGTGGAAATTCTCCGGAGCTTTAGTTGCCTCACAAAGCTGACGGATCGCCCATGACCGGCGACATCGGTTTTAGGTGGTGCAAATTGTCGCGCTTTCGAACCGATGCTTTGATGAACTGACAAATGTCAAAACGCATTTTCAAAAACACATCATGATTCTTGATTATGTACGAAGGCCACAGTTTGCTCTTGGTTTTCGACGCAATACACCGAAGGAGGAATATTCCAGTGGCAACACCAATTGACCCAACAGCAACTGTTGATTTTGATCAGCCTCTCAACACAGATCCTGATTTTTCGTCATTCCACATTTTCAGCACCGATGACGTCACGGGCACCTTCGCAGGTGCAACCCAAGGAGAAGACGGCGGTATCGTTGATTTTTCCGGCGTAAACGGGACGATAGTAACCAAAGAGGGCATCACGCTTTATCCGATCGACAGCGAGTTCGGTTTTAACGTTACTGATTTCGATTCTGCCGAGGCTAAGACAATTGACGGCCTTTATACGGAAGGTTGGGTCGGAGACCTGATCGTCAACGGGGAACAAGCCGGTATCGTCGTGTCTGACTCTCCGACTGACACATTCAAGACCCCCGCGCTTTTGGGAACATGGCTTGCCGGTCTTGGTGGCAACACGGTCAAAGCATCGACAGAACACTACACCGTCATGCAAAATGTCCTGTCCGATCAGGCGTATCCAGAAGATCCCGCTGCCGTTTATGCTCTTGATGATGACTTGACCCTGCTGAGCCTGAACCCGGATTGGAACGAAGTGAAGGTAAGCACGCTTCTGGGTGATCCCGGAACATACGGCGTGACTGATGCGAATTTGGACGGCGTTCTTGATATCAAGGACCTTCTGAATCCAAACGAAAGTACGATTGCCTACGACATTGCCTATGGTGACGATTATTCGGTGACCATGAAAGACGACGGTAAATTGTTGTACCGTTGGGGCAACACAATCAAACGGCCAAATGATGTCCGTCTCGAAGCGACACTGGATACTCCGGATGACTGGGACGAGGTAGACAGCACGACGTCGCTCAAGAAGTTGTACTCGATCTCATCTGCCGAACTGGTCATGCACCATACGATAACGAACAATCCAAATGATCAGGTGCGTCCGGAAGATTTCGAGAACGAGTCCGCCATCGGTACGCTGCCAACGTACGAAGTCATCGAAAACTATAATGGTGACATTGGTCGCACGGTTTGGGCGTCCACAGATGCCTACTATGCTGGTGACGGCACGCTCTACGAAGCGGGTACCATTCTTCGTGACACAATGTTGGCAGAAGCGGTCACAGGGTCGGTTCTGGACACGATTGGTGCCACCTCACAGGATCTGGATCTCGGATATACAAATGCATGGTATACAACCATGGATCGGGAGCCGTTCGAGCCGGTTTTGAACGAAGATGGAACTGAATATATTACCGGGCCTCGCTGGCGCCTGCTGCCGGACAAGTACGGTCAGGACTTGCCAAGCGTTGTTATCCCGCTTGACCCCAGCCAAACTCCGCCAATTCAACAAGACGATCAGAAGTATGAAGTTGGTGCAGAAACGCAGACGGTGCTTAACCTGCTGGACTGGGCAACGAATATTTCACCTTTGAACATTAGCGCCGGTTGGCAGGACAACGCCGGATCGGTTTCGGTCAATGGTGTGAATCTGAGCGATGACTTTGACATCGCGGTCTACATCAAAGGGGACATCAAGCCAGCAACAGTATATAGCGCAGAGCTGTTGGTTGATTACGACGAGATCACTATCCATGATGCGGGCACTGCAGTGGTCGGCAGCGCAGCCGATGATTATCTTGTTGGCGTTGGCAACAACGTCTTTGAAGGTGGGGCCGGGTCCGATCTGTTTGTTGTGTCATATGGAACGTCTGTTTCTGATATCATTACAAGCAGCACGATCTCCGACTTCGAAGTCGGCGCGGATAAGATCGGTCTGATTGGTTTTGACCAATTGATTGATTTCAATCCGGAAGTTGTTGCTCAGGCCGCCGTCATTTCCCAAGGCGTTTCCGGCGATGACCTGACTGTCTTTGTTGATGGTCAACTGGTTGCAACACTGACCGGCGTGGCGGCTGATCTGAATGTCGGGCCGACGATTGAAGCGGGCGAAGGGCTTGACCTGCTCGACGACTTCTTTGTGTCCAATCCTGGTGAAGGTGTGCCGGAACCTGAGCTGACGACCATTGGATCGGTTCAGAAAATTACAGGTCTTGATCACAACGAAAGAACGGTCGCGTTTGAAGGCGGCGCTACATTCGAGAATGCAGTTGTGTTTGCGTCTCCTGTAACCAGAAACGGCCCCGAAGCCGTCACTGTCGAATTCTCGGAAATTACGTCGACCGGTGCGACCCTGTACCTCGAAGAGCCCGACGGATACGACAACATCCACCGTAAGGAGGCCGTCTCACTGGTGGTCTTTGAAGAGGGGAACTTTGAGCTCGCTGACGGCAGCAGGCTCCAAGTTGGTACAACCAAGTTCGAGACTGGGCTGAACAATGAGTTCCACACTGTCACCTTCGATACAGCTTTTGATGATATCCCGGTCATTCTGCTGCAGGTTCAAACCAACAATGGCGCCGATTGGGAAGTTCTGCGCGCGCAGAACATTACCACGACCAGCTTTGAATATGCGATCCAGGAAGCCGAGGCTTCCGACGAATGGCATACGCGTGAGCTAGTCGGCTGGGCTGCGGTGGATGCGTCAAGTGAGGATGGTATTGTTGATTGGTCAGGTATTATGGGTCAGGCCTTTAACACAGGCACGACTGTTAACCACACGGCTGATGAATTCGAATTCCAGTCAGACATCGGCACGGATCCGATTGTCGCCGCTACGATTGCCAGCTTCAACGGCAAGGATACGGCCAACTTGCGTATGACTGATCTGGTCAACGATGGTACCTCTGCAACAGCTAGCTTTATGATCAGTGAAGAAACCACTCTTGGTGATGAAGTCATGCACGTTAACGAAGAGGTCACAGGCGTGGCTTTCGAAACCAGCGGCTTCTTGTCCGGCTTCGACTATGTCGAAGATTCGATGTTCATGGTCTGATACCATTTGAAGCTAAGATGGATCGTCGGCAGCGTTGTTACAATGTTGCCGGCGAACGCTATTTAAGTCTTCTATTTCTGAATCAAATCTCGGCCGGTGTACTTTCAAGGTTTTACTATGAGTGCTGATGCCTCAAGCGCGCTGGTAAAGACGATAAAAGCGGGACCATACAATTGATCGAAGTGATGCGGCTCTCCTAAAGTTAAGCCATTTTGCAGCCTGGGATTGATTATGCGCCTGATGGGTCCGTGTCGGCGTCATTAACGTGAAAGCTATTCGCACTACCTGTATCGCCAAAGTCTAAACTTCAGCCTTAACAGCAGCGCCCTCATTAACAATTTATGATCAAGCCTAGAGAAATTCTCGTGGTGCGATTCCGACCGCAATCTTTGCCGCGCACTGAAAATGCCTGAAAAATGCGCTTTTGTCGAAAAGCGCTTGGTGGAGCATAGCGGGATCGAACCGCTGACCTCCTGCATGCCATGCAGGCGCTCTCCCAGCTGAGCTAATGCCCCAAACACGCAAGCGTGTATTGGTGTCCCTAAAGGGGACGAAGGGACGACTCCGAAGAGCCGATGCGCCGTGTACTAGGCACAAGCGGCGGCGGGATCAAGCGAAAAAGCACGCTCCCGCCGACCTGATTTATCAATCTTCGTCGTTGGATGCCACATCCGCGATCTCATCGAGCGGAACTGTATCATCATCGTCTTCGTCGTCGTCCAGCAGATCGTCGTCCAGATCCACATCTACATCGTCGTCATCTACCAGATCATCATCTTCGGTGACTTTGGATGCTTTTGCTTTTGCCGTGGCCGCATCTTCGGCGTCGGCTGCAATCATGCGGGACTTGGACTGGTCAACTTCTACGACCTCACCCGTATATGGGCTAATGATCGGGTCTTTGTTCAGGTCATAGAAACGCTTGCCCGTGGTGGGGCACAGGCGCTTGGTTCCCCATTCTTCGTTGGGCATGTATTTCCCCTTTAATCATTGGTGTTGTGTCTAGATGATTCAGCGCAATTGCCATATGCAGGGCATGCTGTCCAGCCAAAAGCCCCATACCCCACTCCGTGAGCATCGTATGTCTGACCCGCACCTCCCCGGAGATCCTCCGATTCCCCTGATATTGCGGCGTTCTGCGCAGGCAAAGCGCATTTCCTTGCGCATCAGCCAGCTGGACGGGCGTGTGACATTAACCATTCCAAAACGGCTGGCCGAGCGTGAAGCGCTGGATTTCGCGCGCAGCAAAGAGACATGGATTCGCCAGCATTTGGATGCGCGTGGCGAAGATGTGTTGGTGCGGATAGGTGCAGAGCTGCCTCTGGGGGGCAAAGTGTTTACGGTTCAATCAGGCACTGGCCGGCGGGTGCAGATTAACGACGATGGGATATTCGTGCCCGGACCACCGGAACGTGCAGGCAAACGGCTGTCCGCGCATTTAAAGGAGCTTGCGCGTGACCGGCTGGCGGGGGCCAGCGATGACTACGCAGCGCTGTTGGGGCGCAGTTATGCGCGGCTGTCGCTGCGTGATACACGGTCACGGTGGGGGTCGTGCACGTCGGACGGCGGGTTGATGTATTCATGGCGTTTGATCATGGCGCCGCCAGAGGTGCTGGATTATGTGGCAGCCCATGAGGTGGCGCATCTGGCGCAGATGAATCACTCGCCCGCATTCTGGGCCGAAGTGACAAAGATTTACGGCGACTACGCAGCGCCGCGTAACTGGCTGCGGGCAAATGGTAACACCTTGCACCGGTATAAGTTTTGAACTGGTTCGGCATGCGGGTTTCTGCGCTTGACGTGGCTGTGGCTTGTGATCACAAATACGTATGAACCTGACATCTCGCCCTGTTGATCCCGCTCCTTTGGCGCATGACCGTGTATATCGGCATTTGCGGTCACGGATCATGCACGGAGATGTTCCGCCCGGTGCTGCGCTGACCCTGCGCGGCATTGGTAAAGAATATGAGGTGTCGATGACGCCGGCGCGCGAATCGGTGCGACGGCTGGTCGCTGAAGGGGCGCTGAGCATGTCGAATTCGGGCCGTATCTCAACGCCGCTTCTTAGCAATGAACGGATTGAAGAACTGGCCGCCCTGCGCGCGCTGATTGAGGTAGAGCTTGCTTCTCGTGCCCTGCCACGGGCGCATCTGGCGCTGATAGAACGGTTGCAGAACATCAACGCCAAGGTGGGTGAGGCCGTAGCCCACCGCGATGCGGTGAGCTATATCCGCACCAATCTTGAGTTTCACCGCACCCTGTATTTGCGTGCGCAGGCGCCTGCAATGTTGGCTATGGCAGAGACTGTCTGGTTGCAGATGGGGCCGACCATGCGTGCGCTCTATGGTCGTTTGCGCCGCACCGATCCCCCGCATTTTCACAAGCTTATTATCGCAGCGTTGCGCGCAGGGGATGAGCCTGGTCTGAGGCTGGCGGTCAGGTCCGATGTGACGCAGGGCCTGCGGATGCTAGCGAGCTAAGTTCTTGACCTGCGTAGCGTATTGGGCGAGCCTTACATGATGGACAACAATTTTTGTCATAATACATCGTATTATCGCGGCTTCTCATAGCGCGCGGACGATATTCTCACTTAAAATTTCTATCGTGCCGCCGTCTGTGCGGGGTTTTGGCATGGGCGGGGCTCTTATCGGAGCGACCTTCATGAACCATATTCGTCTTATTCTTGAGAAAGACATTCCCCAGTTGCTTGGCTGGGTACACGCACTGGCCGCGCATCACGAAGATGCAGCATCTGTCACTATGGACGACCTCCGCCGCGATTTCCTGGGTCCGCACCCATGGGTAAGGGGGCTTGTCGCATCCGAGTATGGCTATGCAGCGCTTTGCCCGCTGGCGCAGGTGCAGTTTGGTGCGCGCGGAATGGATATCCATCATCTATTTGTCGCGCCGCACGCAAGAGGCCGCGGCATCGGGCGCGCGCTGATCAAAGCCTCGATAGAGCTTGCTCGAGCTGAGGGATGCCGGTTTCTGACTGTAGGAACACATCCAGACAATCGGGCGGCCCAAGAGGTATACCTGCAAACAGGGTTTGAGCGCATGTCGAGCGCGGCACCACGGTTCCGCATGAAATGGTAGGCTTGTTCAGGTTTCCAGTGCGCGTATGACCTGCTGAATAAATGCCGCTTGTTGCTTTGTATCAGGAACCGTGGCGCCGCGCTTTTCGCTCACGTGCCTGAGCGCTTCAGCTGCCGTGAAACCGAAGTGACCCAGAACTGTGCAAGCCAGCATACCGGAACGACCAATGCTGGCATGACAATGCACTGCGATATGATGGTCTGAGCGTATTTGATGGGCCACATCGGCAGCAAAGCGGGTAAATGGTTCGGGGTCTGGCAGATGCATGTCACGGATAGGGTGGTTCAGAAATGACATCCCCAGATTGGAGCATTCCTCGGCTTCACCATTTAGACCAATTTCAGCGGCCTCAGACGGCTCAAGCAGCGATATGAGGGTATCAATACCGAAGCTTTTCAGGTGCGCCAGATCATCCGGCAGCACCTTTGGACGCAAGGTTATAGAAAGTGAACCGGGAAGGCCTTCGATCAGAGGGAAGAGGGTACTCAGACCGCGAGCCCTCGATCACCCATATCGAGGTATTTCTCGCGACGATCCTTAATGAGCGCTTTGGGGTTTTTACCCTCAAGCGATTTGAGCATTTCTGAAATGGCGTCTGCCACAGCAGCAATCGCTGTCTTCGGGTCGCGATGCGCACCACCCTTTGGTTCGGGAATGATGCGGTCATTCACGCCCAGCTGCTTGAGATCCTGTGCTGTGAGGCGAAGCGCTTCGGCTGCTTCACGCATCTTTTCCGCGTCCTTCCACAGGATAGACGCACAGCCTTCGGGTGAGATCACGGAATAGACGGAATGTTCCAACATCGCGACACGGTTGGCCGTGGCAAACGCGACAGCGCCGCCTGATCCGCCTTCGCCGATGATAACGCTGACCAGCGGCACACCGATTTCAAGGCACTTCTGGGTCGCACGCGCAATCGCTTCGGATTGACCGCGTTCTTCGGCCCCTTTGCCGGGATAGGCACCAGGGGTGTCTACCAGCGTGATAACAGGCAGGCCAAAGCGGTGGGCCATCTCCATCAGGCGTACCGCTTTTCGATAGCCTTCGGGACGGGCCATGCCAAAGTTGCGTTCGATCCGCGACTTCGTATCGTTGCCTTTTTCATGGCCGATCACCATGACAGGTTTGTCTTTAAAGCGCGCAAGCCCGCCCATGACAGCGTGATCGTCGGCAAAATTCCGGTCACCCGCCAAGGGCGTGTATTCGGTAAACAGCGCGTCGATGTAATCTTTGCAATGTGGACGATCAGGGTGGCGGGCCACCTGACATTTGCGCCAAGGCGACAGATTCTTGTAGAGGTCGTCCAGCATTTTGACGGCCTTGGCGTCTAGCGCCTTGGCCTCATGTGTCACATCTGTTTCGGGATCGCGCCGCGCCATTGCGCGCAGCTCCTCCGCCTTGCCTTCGATTTCGGCAAGGGGTTTCTCAAAATCCAAATACTGGGTCATCGCGGCCTCCGGACTGGTGTTGGCTGTATATGGCTGTGAATAGCGGCTTATGCAACGCTGCTCAAAGCCCAAGCAACGGATAGAGCGATGCAATCAGCAAAGCGGCCATTGTCCAGTTATAGGCCTGCAACCGGCGCGGGTTGGTGAGGATGCGTTGTAACTGCTGACCGGCTATCGTCCAGATCGTGACAGAAGGCAGGTTTACCACAGCGAACAAAAAGGCGGCTGCGGAAAGCCAAAGCAACGAGGTGTCGCCGACATAGACTGTGATCGCAGTCAACGCCATCGCCCAAGCCTTTGGATTGACCCACTGAAATCCTGCCGCCTGCAAAAACGTCATAGGAGAGCCGACTGTTTCGGCTTTGCTGACAGGTGCCGCATTTGCGATTTTCCACGCTAGCCAGAGCATATAGACCACACTCGCTACCTTCAGCACATCATAGATGAGCGGGAAGCGGTCAAATATCTGAACCAGCCCTGCGCCCACACAAAAAAGCATCACCATGAAACCGATCGAGATGCCAAGCATGTGGGGGATCGTGCGCCAAAAGCCAAAGTTTGCGCCCGAGGCCATTAGCATCAGGTTGTTCGGCCCCGGCGTGGCAGAGCTGACAAAGGCGAATACGGCGAGCGCGGTCACGGTTTCAAAGGTCATGGCTGTAGCTGTGGGGCAAAACGCTAGGGATTGAAATCCGATTTTGCGACGGTTTGTTGCCACGTGGGAAACAATCTGTGGGCTTGCGTGGGAATTTAGGTGCTAACCGCAGTCGAAACACACTGTTTCCCCAAGGTTTGTTGTGTTCGGCAGTCTTGGGCGGACAAAATGTGGCGGCAGTGTGGTGAAAAAGGGGCTGAGTGTGGTTTTGGTGAATTATCTACTCGTAGCGATATTGGGTGCGATTGTTGCAACGGCGCTTTATGCCGCGAAATGGGATATGTCGCCTTCCGGTCAGGCCGCGCCGGTGCCATTTGCCACTGCCATAATCTGACACTATCATACCTAAATGCGAAACGGCCCGCCAATGGCGGGCCGTTTGCGTTTTGTTTGGCCAATTCAGCCTGCGATCATCTCGGACTGGCGCACGATGACTTCTGCTTGTTTGATCGAAGCGATGTCAACGAGGCGGCCTTTGTAAACTGTGGCGCCTTCGCCGTTTGCCTTCGCGGTTTCCATGGCTGCAAGAATTTCACGCGCTTCGGCCACAGCTTCCTCTGAGGGCGTGAATACTTCGTTGCTGAGGGCGATCTGTTTGGGGTGAATCGCCCATTTCCCGACCATGCCAAGCGTGGCAGAGCGGCGCGCCTGTGCGCGATAGCCTTCGTCGTCAGAGAAATCACCGAAGGGGCCGTCTACGGGTAGAATGCCATGGGTCCGGCAGGCCGCGACGATGGCGGTTTGCGCCCAGTGCCATGGATCGGACCAGTATTTTGCACCCTCATGCAGCATGTAATAATTTTCCTGCGTGCCACCGATGCCTGTCGTTTGCATGCCCATAGATGCTGCAAAGTCTGCGGCGCCAAGGCTCATCGCCTCTAGGCGGGGTGACGATGCCGCGATTTCTTCCACATGTGCAAGGCCCGCTGCGCTTTCGATGATGACCTCGAAGGCGATGCGTTTTTTGCGGCCTTTCGCGGCCTCGATTGCGCTGACCAGTGCGTCTACGGCATAGACGTCCGCTGCGCAGCCAACTTTGGGGATCATGATCTGGTCAAGACGCTCGGAGGCTTGCTCAAGCAGGTCCACCACATCGCGGTACCAGTAAGGTGTATCAAGGCTGTTGATCCGAACCGAAATTGTCTTGGTGCCCCAGTCGACCGAATTGATCGCTTCGATCACATTGGCGCGCGCCATGTCTTTGTCATTGGGGCCAACGCTGTCTTCTAGGTCTAGGTTGATAACATCGGCATCAGAGGCGGCCATTTTAGCAAACAGCTTGGTGTTGGAGCCGGGGCCAAAAAGCTGGCAGCGGTTGGGGCGGGCAGGGGGTGTTGGCTGAAGGCGAAAGCTCATGAGGGTAATCCTTTCGAGACATAAAATGTCGTATATTTGCTCGTGTTGGTTATAAAATTGCGCGCATGGTCGCAAGGAGATTTTTCGCAGTTGCAGCAATTGGTGACTGATCAAAAATTCCGCGACGATGAGTCCAGTTGCGGGCGATTGCTGCGCCAGATCGAGCCAGATGGCAGATAGGCAATTGAATTGCGTCAGCTTTTCCTCAAGCTGCGCCAAAGTCATTCACTGTCGGAGATTCGGACCATGATCCAAACACCTTACCTGCTGTTTCTGGGCGACGCGCCGGATCAACTTGCCGCGAAAGTGGCGCAAGGAATCAAGGATTGGAGACCTGACAACGCAGTGGGCCAGTTCCGCATGGATGGCTGTAAGGCTGATGTCGGACTGGAAGATATGACACTGGCTCAGGCGCAAGCAGCTGGTGCAAAAACGCTGGTAATCGGCGTGGCAAACCGTGGTGGCTTTATTTCGAAAGCATGGAAAGCTGTGCTGATCGAAGCGCTGGCCATGGGCTATGATCTGGCGTCGGGTTTGCACAATCTGCTGAGCGAGGAAGAAGATCTGGTGGCAGCAGCGCAAGAGCATGGTCGTACATTACACGACGTGCGCATTCCGACCGTTGAATATCCAATTGCCAGCGGTGTAAAGCGCAGCGGCAAGCGGGTGCTGGCTGTTGGTACTGATTGCTCAGTGGGGAAAATGTACACGGCTCTGGCGCTGGACAACGCGATGCGTGAACGCGGTATGAAAAGTACTTTCCGCGCAACAGGGCAGACCGGAATTTTGATCACTGGAGACGGCGTGCCGCTGGATGCAGTTGTCGCCGATTTCATGGCTGGATCGATTGAATATCTGACCCCAGATAATGATTCAGACCATTGGGATGTGATCGAAGGGCAAGGAAGCCTTTTTCACGTCAGCTACTCCGGTGTGACACTGGCGCTGATCCACGGGGGACAGCCAGATGCCTTGATTATCTGCCACGAACCGACCCGGGCGCACATGCGGGGCTTACCCGACTATCAAGTGCCAGAGATGGCCGCGATCCGCGACGTGGCGCTCACGCTGGCGCGTGTTGCTAATCCCTCGTGCGAGGTGATCGGTGTGTCGATCAACACCCAGCATATGACCGAAGCAGAAGCCCGCGCCTATCTTACGAAGGTGGAAGAGGAAATGGGCCTGCCAGCAGTAGATCCATTCCGGCATGGGGCTGAACGTTTGGCAGAAGCACTGGAAGCTATGTAATATCTTCCGCTTGAAATGGCGGGCAAGATGTTATGTCCGGAAACGAAAGACCAGTGACACAACCTGAATTTAGGTGGTGTCCGGGGTGAAGGGGAATTACGCATGATGCAGATCGAAGTAACCGCGGATGTATTCCGTTTGGCACAGGTGTTCACGATCTCCCGCGGCTCTCGGACAGAGGCCAAAGTGCTGACAGTCAGGATCACCGACGGGGATGCAGTCGGTATGGGGGAATGCGTTCCCTATGCCCGCTATGGCGAAACGCTAGAAAGCGTGACGGCACAGATAAAAGGTTTGCCTGGCAGGCTGACCCGTGAGGTATTGTATGAACTGCTGCCTGCAGGGGCGGCACGCAATGCGGTGGATTGTGCGCTCTGGGATCTGGAGGCGAAACAGACTGGAACACCCGTCTGGGAGCTGGCGGGGCTGGCGACACCAAAACCCGAAATCACGGCCTATACCTTGTCGCTGGACACCCCTGAACAGATGCGCGAGCAGGCGGCCAAGAATGCTTTTCGACCGCTGTTGAAAATCAAGCTTGGTACGCCGGATGACATGCCAAGGCTGGAAGCAGTGCGTGCTGGCGCCCCTGAAAGCACCATCATCGTGGATGCAAATGAGGGATGGTCCGCCGAGGTCTATGCAGATCTCGCGCCACATCTTGTGCGCCTTGGCGTGGCATTGGTTGAGCAGCCTTTACCGGCGGGAGAGGACGATGCGCTGATCGGTATGGATCGCCCGGTGCCTGTTTGTGCTGACGAAAGCTGTCATGACAGGGCAAGTCTGCCTGCGCTTAAGGGAAAATACGATGTTGTGAACATCAAGCTCGATAAAACGGGGGGCCTCACAGAGGCGCTTGCGCTGCGCGACGCGGCGCTTGCAGAAGGCTTTGACGTCATGGTGGGTTGCATGGTTGGCTCATCTCTGGCCATGGCCCCAGCGGTACTGGTGGCGCAAGGCGCGAAGATTGTGGACCTTGACGGCCCGCTTTTGTTGGCCGAAGACCGCATGGCAGCTTTGACATTTGACAGCGCGGGGGTGCATCCGCCCGTGCGCGCGCTTTGGGGATAGACGACATGCGGACAGTTTACGTGAACGGCCAATACGTGCCTGAAAATGAAGCCACGATTTCGATCTTCGATCGGGGGTTTCTCATGGCGGATGGCGTCTATGAGGTAACATCCGTTCTGGACGGCAAGTTGGTTGATTTTGATGGGCATGCCGTACGGCTTGAACGGTCTTTGGGGGAGCTGGATATGCGCAACCCGATCACCAAAGACGATTTGCTTGAGGTGCACCGCGAATTGATCCGCGCCAATGACATCGAAGAAGGTCTGATTTATTTGCAGATCACCCGCGGCTCTGACGGTGATCGCGATTTTGCTTTCCCTGATCCTGAAACTACTGTTCCGACGATTGTGCTGTTTACGCAGAGCAAGCCCGGTTTGGCTGATAACCCGGCCGCCAAGAAGGGCGCGAAGATCATCTCCATCGAAGATATCCGCTGGGGCCGCCGCGACATCAAAACTGTACAGCTTCTGTACCCGTCGATGGGCAAGATGATGGCGAAGAAGGCCGGGTGCGATGATGCATGGATGGTTGAAGATGGCAACGTTACCGAGGGGACCTCGAACAACGCTTACATCGTCAAAGACAACAAGATCATCACACGGCAATTGAGCAATGACATCTTGCACGGGATCACCCGTGCGGCCGTTCTGCGTTTCGCGCGCGAAGCACAAATGGCAGTCGAAGAACGTCTGTTCACAATCGAAGAGGCACAGCAAGCGGATGAGGCCTTCACCACTTCTGCCAGCGCCTTTGTGATGCCCGTTGTTGAGATTGATGGCGTAGCGCTGGGCGACGGCACCCCGGGCAAAGTCGCGCTAAGGCTGCGTGAGATTTACATTGAAGAGATGCGCAAAGCGGCTGTTTGACCGATACGGATAGTTCATCCCCCTAAGCATTCTGGCCCGGGGGGATGGCGTTTTGCCGACCTTACGCAAACCCTGCGCGTTGAAGTTCTTCAGCATCAAATACGCTGACGTCAACGTTCGCAGCGTCCGCACTGCTTAGCCCATTCAGCACAGCCACTTCGTCCCCACGCCAGAACGCGCGTAGCGCATTCGCAGAAGCATCGTATCGCAGTTCTATTTCCTCGGTTGATTGGTCCGCTTCGGGAACGAATGCAACCAGAGTGTCTTCATCGGTGTTGAAGTCGGTGATTATCACAGCGTCTGTATCGAAATTTGCAGGGTCGACTACCGCAAATACGTCTTCGCCGGATCCGCCAGTTAGAAGGTCACCATCGTCGGCAAAAATGACGTCTGCACCTGAACCGCCGTCAACCGTATCGGGAGCATCTGGAGTGTTACCGGAGCCGAACGTAGCAATTAGATCATCACCGCCGTCACCAAAAATGGTGTTGCTGCCATGCAAATCAACGATAGCGTCATCGCCTGCTCCACCGCGAACGAAATCATTCCCGCGATCATCGGTGTCACCAAACGAAGGCGTTGCGGACGTCTCATCAATTTCGGGTGAATAGATATCGTTCCCATCACCCAAGAATACGCGGTCGTCACCGCTGCCACCTGTTGCAGAGTCATCTCCGCTTCCGGCGAAAATTGTGTCGTTGCCTGTGCCGCCGTCCAAGGTGTCAGCGCCGCCTCTTCCCTGAAGGAAATCACTGCCGGCCCCGCCATTTATTTCGCTGGCTTCGTCCGTGTCGTCCACGCGGTCGTTTGCACCTGTGCCGTCGAAGGTGTTCTGTCCGGCTTCAAGGATTGTTGTGATGGTCTCTCCGGTCGCTAGATCATCGGCTGTGTCCCCGTCTGGTGTGTCGACGGCATCGCTATCATCATCGTTAGAGTCGATAATCAGTGCGAACCCCAGAAGCGCAGGGATGAGTAGCAGTGCGAGCATTTTAATTACCTTGGATCTGAAATGTATGAAGAAAGTTATTCGAAGATATTATTCAAACAGGGCAGAAATTTGACGATACTTTGAAACCTGCACCGTGCGTGCGGGGCCACGCGCGTATTGCTTTAGAATGGCAGAATTGGCGGGCGCAGAAAGTGTTCCGAAGAAAACTCCGTTAAAGATTTTGCGCCCGCGCATTGAAATTCGGGACTATTCTTTGCCGACGTTTTCGGCAAACGCTGTCTTGAAAGCTTCTTGCTTCTCTCCGGAGGCATCCGTTTGATAGTTGGCCTTCCATTCGTCCATGGTCATCCCGTAGAACAGCTCTCGCGCTTCCATTTTCCCGATCTCGATGCCCCGTTCTGCGGCGGCTTCCTGATACCAACGAGACAGGCAATTGCGGCAAAAGCCGGTCAGGTTCATCATATCGATGTTTTGCACATCGGTCCGGTCCTTCATCAGATGCTGCTGCAGGCGACGGAAGGCTGCAGCTTGCAATTCGATCTCTTGTTGGCTGTATTCGGTCATGATCGCTCCTGTGTCTATCAAGGATAAATGCGCATACAGATCGTGCGGGTCAAGTTTCACGGGCCGAGCATTGTCATCAGATTGTAATCATGATCGGTTTGAAGGAGGGCGTAATGCATGCAAGACTGGAATGTGAACGCTAACATCTGTTAAGGCTGCTGTGAGCGCATAGTTTGAAGTTAAAGGAAGACCGGAATGAGACGTCAACGGAACGTAAAGATCGTAGCAACGCTAGGACCGGCTTCGGAGACGCCTGAGATGATCTCGGCATTGCACAAGAAAGGTGCCGATGTTTTCCGGCTTAATATGAGCCACGGCAGTCACGAAGAAATCCGCGCCAAGCACGCGATGATCCGTGCCGTCGAAGAGGATCTGGGTTCAACGATTGGTATTCTGGCTGACTTACAGGGACCAAAGCTGCGTGTGGGTGTCTTCGCGAACGGTAGCGAAGACCTGACGGAAGGGGCCACTTTCCGGTTGGATCTGGATGAAGCAGAAGGCACGGCTTTGCGCGTTTGCCTGCCGCACCCCGAGATTTTTGCGGCGCTGGAGGAAGGCGCCGCCTTGTTGGTCAATGATGGTAAAATCCGGCTGAAGGTCAAATCCTGTGGTGCGGATTTCGCAGAATGCGAAGTTGTAACAGGCGGCGTTATCTCTAACCGCAAGGGCGTGAACGTTCCCGACGTAGTGCTGCCGCTTGCGGCGCTGAGTGATAAGGATCGCGCTGATCTGGAGTTCGTCTGCGCCTTGGGTGTTGATTGGCTGGCTCTCAGCTTTGTGCAGCGACCCGAAGACGTTGCAGAAGCGCGTGAGCTTGCCAAGGGACGCGCCTCGATCTTGTCCAAGATTGAAAAGCCGTCAGCGGTTGACCGGTTCGATGATATTTTGGCCGTCAGTGATGGCATTATGGTGGCGCGCGGCGATCTGGGTGTAGAACTGCCAGTGTCAGCGGTGCCGCCAATCCAGAAGCGGTTGGTGCGCCGGTGCCGATCTGTCGGAAAGCCGGTGATCGTCGCAACCCAAATGCTGGAAAGCATGATCGAAAGCCCGATGCCTACTCGTGCCGAGGTTTCGGATGTTGCTACGGCCATTTATGAGGGTGCCGATGCGGTGATGCTCTCAGCGGAATCCGCTGCGGGCAGCTATCCTCTGGAGGCGGTCGGCACGATGGATGATGTCGCCCAAGAGGTGGAGCGTGATCCCACCTATACGCAAATCATTGAAGCCAGCCGTACCGCTTCGCGTTCGGGGATTGCGGATGCAATGGTCGCCGCCGCCCGCGAGATCGCCGAGACTACGGATGTAAAGGCCATCTGTTGCTTTACGCATTCTGGTACAACTGCCCTGCTGACCGCACGTGAGCGGCCGCGCGTACCCATCATTGCGCTGACACCGCTCAAACGCACTGCCCGGCGACTGGCGCTCAGCTGGGGCGTGAACTGCGTGCTTACGGATGAACTGGACCGTTTCAAGATGGCAGTGGTAAGTGCGGCCCGCGCGGCGTTGCAGGAAGGCTTCGCTGTTGAGACCGACTTTGTTGTTGTGACGGCGGGTGTGCCGTTCAACGTACCCGGCACAACCAATATTCTTCGCGTAGCCCCTTGCGATGAAAGTTTGATTTTCGCATCTGATCCGGAGTAGCCTTCCTCAAGTTTCTTGGAGGTGGTGCTATGGATACTGATCTTGCGCTAGTCATTGGCATTATTTTGGCGGCACTCTCTGTGCCCTCAATCCTGTCGGCAATCAGTGACCGCCGCGCACCGCGCGCATCCGCTATCACGATTTTGATCGCGGGTGGGCTGATCTTGTTTGCGGTTCAGGGCAAACCGGGCGGTTACAACCTTGCTGAGCTGCCAGACATTTTTGTGACCGTCATCGCGCGGTATGTGCCCTGAAGATTTAGCGAAACAGCCACAGGTTTTCGTGCCGGTTTTGACGTTTCTCTTTTCTTCTCTTGCGTTGGCGCGCCTTGCATCCTATAGCGGCGTTTCATTCCTGCGCGGCCGGCTTACGTGGCATGCCGAGTCGCGCTTAAACTGTAGACGACAGGAGACAGAAATGCCCAAGATGAAGACGAAATCGAGCGCTAAGAAGCGCTTCAAGGTCTCGGCGACCGGTAAGGTCATCGGCGGTCAGGCTGGTAAACAGCACGGCATGATCAAACGGACTAAGAAGTTCATCCGTAACGCACGCGGCACGACAGCATTGTCAGCGCCAGATGCCAAGATCATCAAGGGCTTCATGCCCTACGACCGCTAAGGAGAGCCGATATGTCCCGTACAAAAGGTGGTACAGTTACCCACGCCCGTCACCGTAAGGTCGTTAAGGCAGCCAAAGGTTATTATGGCCGTCGCAAGAGCACCTTCAAGGTCGCGCGCCAGGCCGTCGATAAGGCCAACCAGTATGCAACACGTGACCGGAAGGTGCGTAAGCGGAACTTCCGCGCGCTGTGGATTCAGCGAATCAACGCTGCTGTCCGCATGCACGACGAAGCGCTGACATACTCGCGCTTCATCAACGGTCTGAACCTTGCAGGTATCGAAGTCGACCGTAAGGTTCTTGCTGATCTGGCCGTGAACGAGCCAGAATCGTTTGCTGCGATCGTGAAGCAGGCTCAGGCGTCTTTGGCCGCTTAAGCGCCAGCGCACCGAATTGAAATCGAAACGCCGCTCCGGTTATCGGGGCGGCGTTTTGCGTTCGATAGGCTGGCCTGTCAGGCCCTCATGGGTTGCGTTTGCGTCCGGTTCTGGTAGCAGGTTCTCATATTCTGAAGGACGTGCGTGACATGGATGATCTCAAGCAAAAATACCTTGGCCAGATTGCAAATGCGGCTGATGAGGCCGCGTTGGAAGACATCCGGCTGACCGCAGTAGGCAAGAAGGGCGAAGTTGCCCTCAAGATGCGTGAACTGGGCAAGATGACCCCGGAAGAACGCCAGACAGCCGGTCCCGCGCTCAACGCGCTGAAGGACGAGATTAACTCGGCGCTGGCCGCCAAGAAGGCCGCATTGGGCGATGCCGCGCTGGATGAACGTCTGCGCAGTGAATGGCTGGATGTGACGCTGCCGTCGCGGGTGCGCCCCGCTGGCACGCTGCACCCTGTGTCTCAGGTTACCGAAGAGCTGACCGCGATCTTCGCCGAGATGGGCTTTTCTGTTGCCGAAGGGCCGCGCATTGATACCGACTGGTATAACTTTGATGCGCTGAACATCCCCGGTCACCACCCTGCACGCGCCGAGATGGACACGTTCTATATGGCCCGTGCCGAGGGCGACGAACGTCCGCCGCACGTATTGCGCACCCACACGTCCCCCGTGCAGATCCGCACGATGGAGGCCGAAGGTGCGCCCCTGCGGATCATCTGCCCCGGTGGTGTGTACCGCGCCGATTATGACCAGACGCACACGCCGATGTTCCATCAGGTCGAAGGCCTCGCGATCGACAAAGACATCTCTATGGCGAACCTGAAATGGGTGCTGGAAGAGTTCTTTGCCGCGTTCTTCGAGATTGACGGCATCAAAACCCGTTTCCGCGCCTCGCACTTCCCCTTCACCGAACCTTCGGCAGAGGTGGATATCCAATGCTCATGGGTCGATGGCCAGCTGCGCATCGGCGAGGGTGATGGATGGATGGAAGTCCTCGGCTCTGGCATGGTCCACCCCAAAGTGCTGGCCGCTGGCGGGATCGACCCCGACATCTGGCAGGGCTTTGCCTTTGGCATGGGGATCGACCGGATTGCGATGCTGAAATACGGCATCCCCGATCTGCGGGCGTTCTTTGATAGCGACCTGCGCTGGCTGCGGCACTACGGGTTCGCGAGCTTGGATCAGCCGAATTTGCATGGTGGGTTGAGTAGGTGAGTACATTTGCAACACTTTTAATTGCGATGATAAGTGCGGTTGGGGCTGGCGCAGTTTATGTTTGGCAAAAGAAAATAGATCGCCGCCAAGAGTTTCGCTCCGAAAAGCAAAGGGTCTATCAAGAGTATCTGGTACTTCTGAGACGTGTTGACGATGCTGAAACGGAAAGTCTTTTTAACCATCAGAATCTTGCGGGTCTTAATGATGCAACCAGAGCATTCCAGAGCCACTCCGACATAATGAGACTGTATGCTAGTAATGATGTCTGGGCGGAAGCAAACGCTTTAGAAGCTGCATTCTTGGAATGGAGGAGAGATCTTAATAAGGATGATATCGTTAACGAATATTATCACGTCTATGTTTCTGCACGAGCAAAATTGGGTGGTACGATGGCTGAAGAATTGTTTGGTGAGTTCCGAACTTCTCCGCTGGATGATTTCATTTCCAAGTTCGGCAAAATGGCGACGGTATTCGACAAGAAAGATAAATCATGAAATTCACACTCTCTTGGCTCAAAGAGCACCTCGACACCACGGCTTCGGTCGATGAGATCACCTATGCCCTGACCGATCTGGGTCTGGAAGTGGAGGGGGTCGAGGACCGTGGCGCGAAGCTGCGCGACTTTACCTTGGGCTATGTGAAATCCGCCGAGAAGCATCCCGATGCGGACCGCCTGCGTGTGTGTCAGGTGGAAACCGACGAAGGCCTGCAACAGATCATCTGTGGTGCCCCCAACGCGCGGGAGGGGATTACGGTCGTGATCGCCAAGCCGGGCGTTTATGTGCCCGGCATTGATACCACCATCGGCGTGGGCAAAATCCGCGGGATCGAAAGCTTTGGCATGATGGCCTCCGAGCGTGAGCTGGAACTGTCCGAAGAGCATGACGGGATTATCGAACTGCCGTCGGGCAACGTCGGAGACAGCTTTGTCGATTGGCTGGCTGAAAAGGATCCGGCCAAGGTTGATCCGGTGATCGAAATCGCAATCACGCCGAACCGCCCCGATGCGTTGGGTGTGCGCGGCATTGCGCGCGATCTGGCCGCACGTGGCTTGGGCAAACTCAAGCAGCGCGATGTGGCGGCTGTCGAAGGCGCGTTTCCGTGCCCCGTTAGTGTCACCATTGACGAAGATACGCTTGACCAATGCCCCGTGTTCTATGGCCGCGTTATTCGCGGTGTTAAGAATGGCCCCAGCCCTGTCTGGTTGCAGGACAAGCTGCGCGCGATTGGCTTGCGCCCGATCAGCTTTCTTGTGGATGTCACGAACTATTTCACCTTCGACCGCAACCGCCCGTTGCATGTGTTTGATGCGGATAAAATCGCTGGCAACAGCCTGCGCGTCCACCGCGCCAAAGGTGGCGAAACGCTCGTTGCGCTGGATGACAAGGAATATACCCTTGTTGAAGGGATGACTGTGATTTCCGACGCCAATAGCATCGAAAGCCTTGGCGGTGTGATGGGTGGCGCGCCCACAGGGGTGAGCGATGAGACGGTGAACGTCTTTGTGGAATCCGCTTATTTCGATCCGGTGCGGACCGCGTACACGGGCCGTGCGCTCAAGATCAATTCGGACGCGCGCTACCGGTTTGAGCGGGGCATTGACCCTGAATGGACTCCCTACGGGATCGAGCACGCAACGCAGATGATCCTTGATCACGCGGGCGGTGAGGCGTCAGAGGTTGTTGTGGCGGGTAAGGTGCCTGACACCAGCCGCGCCTATCGTTTGAACGCAAAGAGGGTGATCTCTCTGGTCGGGATGGAAATCCCCGAGTCAGAGCAGCGTCAGACGCTGACCGCGTTGGGCTTCCGTCTGGACGGTGACATGGCCTATGTGCCCAGCTGGCGCCCCGATGTGCAGGGTGAGGCTGATCTGGTCGAAGAAGTAGCGCGCATCGCGTCACTGACCAAGCTTGAAGGCCGTCCGTTGCCGCGTCTGACCACTGGCGTCCCGCGTCCGGTGATGTCACCGGCGCAGCGACGCGAAGTGGCGGCACGGCGCACGGCGGCCGCGCTTGGCTATCATGAATGCGTGACTTACAGTTTTATCGATCAACCATCTGCCGCGTTGTTTGGCGGCGGTACGGATGCCACGCGTCTGGAGAACCCGATCAGTCAGGACATGAGCCACATGCGCCCGGCGCTGCTGCCCGGTTTGTTGCAGGCCGCTGCGCGCAATCAGGCACGTGGTTTTGCCGACATGGCCCTGTTCGAAGTGGGTCCCGTCTTCCACGGTGGGGAGCCAGGTGAACAACAGTTGCAGGTGACGGGCCTTCTGGTTGGTCGGACCGGCCCAAAGGATGTCTTGGGCGCTGCCCGCGATGTCGATGTCTTCGACGTTAAAGCGGATGCAGAGGCTATTCTTGCTGCCATCGGTGCGCCTGCCAAGGTGCAGATCCTGCGCGGTGCGGACGCATGGTGGCATCCGGGGCGTCACGGTATGGTTTGTCTTGGACCCAAGAAAGTTCTGGGTGTCTATGGCGAATTGCATCCCAAAGTGCTGGCTGCGCTGGATGTGAAAGGCCCCGCTATGGCCTTTACTCTTTGGCCCGCCGAGGTTCCGATGCCACGCAAGGCTGGTGCAACGCGCCCCGCGCTCAAGATCAGCGATCTGCAGGCGGTTGAACGTGATTTCGCCTTTGTTGTGGATGCGGAAGTAGAGGCGCTGACATTGGTCAACGCAGCTATGGGTGCCGACAAAACCTTGATTGAAGACGTGCGTGTATTTGACGAATTCATTGGCGGCAGCTTGGGCGAGGGAAAGAAGTCTCTAGCGCTGACAGTGCGGTTACAACCGCGCGAGCAGACGTTGAAAGACGCAGATATCGAAGCGGTCGGAGCCAAGGTTATCGAGAAGGTGACCAAAGCCACAGGCGGTGTGCTGCGGGGGTAATCTGCAGCACAACATGTTCTTGTAATTGTGAGGAGAATGACGATGAAAGTTTATCTGTCAGGAGAAATCCACACCGATTGGCGTGAGCAGATCACAGAAGGTGCACAGGCGCTGGATATCGAGTTTTCGGGGCCGGTAACGGACCATGCCGCCAGCGATGATTGTGGCGTTGCAATTCTTGGCGCTGAGGCTGACAAATTCTGGCACGACCGCAAAGGCGCGCAGATCAACGCGATCCGCACCCGCAAGGGTATTGCCGATGCTGATGTGGTTGTGGTGCGATTTGGCGATCAGTACAAGCAATGGAATGCTGCGTTTGACGCAGGCTATGCTGCTGCGCTGGGCAAGTCTCTGATCATTCTACATGGGCCGGACCATGCGCATGCGCTAAAAGAAGTGGACGCCGCAGCACTCGCTGTTGCGTCAGAGCCTGCTCAGGTGGTGGAAATTCTGCGATACGTTCTGACCGGCAAACTTCCCTAATCAACGCATCTAATCAGCAGCCACGGAAAGCCTGATAGTGACTTGTCTGACTTCGCGTGGCTGCCTTTGGCGCATGGTTGGCGTTATGCCCGTGGTGGTGTGACAAGGCCCTTTTGCACCGCAGGTCGCGCTTCGAACCGCTCGACGTAGGAGACCAGATTGGGGTGATCGACCCAGCCAAGGCGGTCTTTGACACCATAGAAATCTAGCGCACGCAGCCAAGGTGCGATGGCGATGTCCGCGATTGTGTAGTGGTCGCCGATGATCCAGTCCTTGCCCTCAAGCTCTTGCTCAAGCACTGCAAGCAGGCGCTTGGCCTCAGAGACATAGCGTTCCTGCGGGCGCTTGTCCTCCCACTCGGAGCCGGCGAATTTGGTGAAGAACCCCATCTGGCCAAGCATCGGACCAAGACCGCCCATCTGGAACATCAGCCATTGGGTCGCTTTTGTTCTGTCCGTGGCAGTTTTCCCCAAAAGCTGGCCTGACTTTTCCGCTAGATACAGCAGGATTGCGCCGCTTTCAAAAAGGCCGATGGGTTCGCCATCGGGACCGTTTGGGTCAACGATGGCGGGGATTTTGTTGTTGGGGTTGAGCGATAGAAAAGCGGAGCTTTTTACATCGGCGTCAGACAGTGTGACGGTATGGGCTTCATAGGGCAGGCCCGTTTCTTCCAGCGCAATCGAAACCTTCACCCCATTAGGTGTCGGAAACGAGTAGAGCTGGATCACATCGGGGTTGGTAGCTGGCCACCGGGCGCTGATCGGAAATGAGGTCGGGTTAATCATGGGAATCCTCTTTTGTTATCTGGTGCAAAGTAGGTCCTTTTCCCCATAGATATAGAGTGATCACGGTGCACCAATGTGCTAATTCATGTGCAACGGTGCAAAGGGTGGGAAAGCCTGAGCCGGTAAATGTACAAAGGGACAAACAAAAATGATGAACGAATTTAAAGATTTCATTGCCAAAGGCAATGTCATGGACATGGCTGTCGGTATCATTATCGGCGCGGCCTTCACGGCGATTGTTGCATCGCTGGTTGGCGATTTGATCAATCCGATCATTGGCTTGTTTATGGGCGGCGTTGATTTCACAAACGCCTACGCTGTGTTGAGCGGTACTGTACCTGAGGGTGCTTCTCTTGAAGAGGCGCGCGAAAGCGGCGCGGCTATTTTCGCTTATGGTTCTTTCATCATGGCGATCATCAACTTCCTGATCATCGCATTTGTTGTGTTCATGCTCGTTAAGCAGGTTAACAAGATCAAAGATGCAACGTCTAAGCCAGAAGAAGCAGCTGAAGAAGCTCCTGCTGGCCCAACACAAGAAGAGCTGCTGGCCGAGATTCTGGTAGCGCTGAAAAAAGCCTAAGCCAAACGGCATAGAAACTAGGAGGGGGTCGCGGTTTCGCGGCCCCCTTTATTATTTAGGCGATCGCCTGTTCTGCGCGGATGTAATCCATGCCCAATGCTTGGCCAACCGCTTCATAAGTGATCTGCCCCGCGTGCACATTGAGGCCGGCCAGCAAATGCGCGTCATCTGCGCAGGCTTGCTTCCAGCCTTTATTGGCCAGTGCGATCATGAAGGGCATCGTGGCATTTCCAAGCGCGATTGTTGAGGTGCGCGCAACAGCGCCGGGCATGTTCGCAACGCAATAGTGCATAATGCCGTCAACATCATAGATCGGGTCTTGGTGGGTTGTTGCGCGGGATGTTTCAAAGCAGCCCCCTTGGTCAATGGCAACATCCACAAGGGCGGAACCGGGCTTAAGCTCGGACAGTTGTGCGCGGCTGATCAGTTTGGGCGCTGCCGCACCGGGTACAAGAACCGCGCCAATGATCATGTCGGCTTCGCGGGCCAGTTCAATCGTGTTGCCGGCAGAAGCAAAGCTGGTCTTGAACGTACCGCCATAGATATCATCAAGGTAGCGCATGCGGGGCAGGGAGCGGTCCAGCACCGTCACGTCAGCGCCCATTCCGGCAGCGATGCGAGCTGCATGGGTGCCAACAACACCGCCGCCAATGACGACGACCTTGGCAGGGCCCACGCCCGGAACGCCGCCCATCAGAACGCCGCGCCCGCCGTTCGCTTTTTGCAGCGTCCACGCGCCAACCTGTGGTGCAAGACGGCCAGCAACTTCGGACATCGGGGCCAGCAGGGGTAAGCCGCCAGAGCGGTCGGTGACCGTTTCGTAAGCGATGCAGGTTGCGCCTGAGGCAAGCAGATCTTTCGTCTGCTCAGGGTCTGGGGCTAGGTGAAGGTAGGTGAACAGGATCTGCCCTTCGCGTAGCATTTTACGCTCAACGGCCTGAGGTTCTTTCACCTTCACAATCATATCTGCTGCGGCAAAAACCTCGTCGGCGGTGCCGATAATGGTTGCGCCTGCAGCTTCATAATCCGCGTCCACAAAACCCGCACCGTCACCTGCGCCTGTTTCTATGATAACGCTATGACCGTTTTTCACAGCCTCGAATGCGGCGTTCGGTGTCATGCCGACACGAAACTCTTGTGGTTTGATCTCTTTGGGGCAGCCGATTTTCATTGGAAGTTCCTCCTCCGGTGTTGGATGGTGAACGGTACTATTCTTTGGCTGCAATTTGGTGGCAATTAGGACTCGTCAAATGTGGTGAGGGCGGGATATTATCGCGTCAGACACGATATATACGCAAAGGAATTGCTTTAATGCTGGATGCGATAGACCGAAAGCTCCTTGCCGCTTTGCAAAAGCGTGGCCGGATGTCTAACGGCGACCTGTCCGAGCAAGTGAACCTGTCAGCTTCGGCATGTCACCGGCGGGTCCAGCGACTGGAGGCCGAAGGATACATCCGCGACTACGTAGCGCTATTGGATGCGCGCAAGCTGGGTGTGCCGACAACCGTATTCGTCGAAATTACCCTACAAGGGCAAGCCGATGAAATTCTCGATGCCTTTGAAAAGTCGGTGGCGCGGATTCCAGATGTACTCGAATGTCACCTCATGGCAGGATCGGCCGACTATCTGCTTAAGGTGGTGGCGGAAGACACAGAGGATTTCGCCCGCATCCATCGTCAATACCTGGCCCGGTTGCCGGGCGTCGGGCAAATGCAATCAAGCTTTGCTCTGCGTACTGTTTGCAAAACGACGGCGTTACCCGTCTAGGCCGCACACATTGACGTGGATCAACGTTGTTTTGCGTTTCGCCCTTTAGGCTGCTCTCATCACTCTGAAGGAGGATCGACTATGATCGAGGTTAAGACGGGTTCGCGAGAAGGTTTGTTGGAAGTGCACATGTCGGCACCTGTGACGGACAAAGACTACAAAGATGTGTTGATGCCTGCGCTTGATGCCGCGCTTGCCACTGCGGGATCTTTGCGCATGTTGGTGGTGGTAGATGCCGATCTGGGCGATTTTACCATGGGTGCGCTTTGGGATGACGCCAAAATGGGGATCAGCCGTTGGGGTGGCTTTGACCGGGTGGCGATTGTCACTGGAAACGCCGCGATGATGCGGCTTGTGCGCGGTTTCTCGATTTTTATGCCCTGTCCTGTTTCCGTATTTCCGAAGTATTCGGAAGACGAGGCGCGCCTGTGGTTGTTTGAATCCCTCGGTGCGATCCACCAGACTGACTTGGGTGATGGCACGCTGCATATTGCCTTGTTGGGAAAGGTTGAGGCAGACGTTTACGCGGAAGAAACCGAAGATTTAAATGCTTTCATCCGCAAGAACGAGCGTTTCCGCCTTCTGTTGGATATTCGCGAATTCGAAGGGTGGCAGGGATTGAGCGCGATGGCAGCGCATTTCCGTATCGTACGGGATCACGCCGACCAGATGGAAAAAGCCGCGATTGTTGGTGATTCAGGTTGGAAGTCGATGGTTGTGCAAGTGGTCAAACGCCTGATCGGTGTTGAGGCGCGTTATTTTGGCAATAACGATTTTGAGGCGGCAAAGGCTTGGGTCAAAGCCGATTGAAACCAGTCAAAAATTAAAGCCCCCGACACCATGGGTATCGGGGGCTTCTATTCTTACGCAAAAGCGGTTGGGATGATTTACATCATACCTTCGCGCTGAAGCTTTTTGCGTGCCAGTTTCCTGGAACGGCGGATCGCTTCGGCTTTCTCGCGTGCTTTTTTCTCGGAAGGTTTCTCGAAATGCTGCTTAAGCTTCATTTCACGAAACACACCCTCGCGCTGAAGTTTTTTCTTCAGGGCGCGCAGCGCTTGATCGACGTTATTATCGCGAACACTAACCTGCATGTGGTTTTCACCACCTTTCTAGTTTGAAGTTGCAAGGATTTGCAGGAAGTGGCGATATAGCAAATCCGTGCTATAATGTCTAGTGTCTTGCCTTATAGGAGAACAGCCATGCCTTCTGCACAAAACGCCCCGAAAGATCTGCTTTTGCAAGCGGCCGTCATGCATGTGCCGTTTGATGGCTGGTCGCAGGCCACATTTGAGGCCGCAATCATCGATTCGGGCGTAGAGCGTACGGTCGCCGAGAGCGTTTGCCCGCGCGGTGCAGTCGATTTGGCAATGCACTATCATGCCAAAGGTGACGCGGAAATGTTGGCGCGACTGGCCGAAACCGACTTGGAACAGATGAAATACAGTGCGCGTGTGGCTGCTGCTGTTCGCTTCCGGCTGGAGGCTGTGACGGACAAAGAGATTGTGCGCCGCGGTACCGCGCTGTTTGCCTTGCCGATTTATGCGGCGGATGGTGCCAAGGCAATCTGGGGCACTGCCGATGCGATCTGGAACGCGCTGGGCGACACCTCGGATGATGTGAACTGGTACACGAAACGCGCCACGCTTAGCGGTGTCTACTCCGCGACCGTGCTTTATTGGCTGGGCGACAGCAGCGAGGATCACGCGGATACTTGGGCCTTTCTTGACCGGCGGATTGAAAACGTCATGCAGATCGAAAAGCTGAAGGCGCAGGTCAACAACAATCCGGTTCTAAGCAAGCTGATGAGTGGCCCGAACTGGTTGCTTAGCCACGTCAAAGCGCCACAATCGTTGCCCCGTTCAGGGCTTCCCGGGCGTTGGACGCGGCCATAAGCGATATTCTTAGGCCAATCGCGCCGGAGCAACATCGCGTTTCGCGCTTTTCGCAGGGTTAACGGCCTGTTAGATCGCTAGGCAGATTATTCGCCGCAAGGGATCACAGACCATCGTTGAACCGACTACATTACTGCATCTTGATGCTGTGGATTTGCAGATTGACGGGCGCAACATCCTGAAAGCTGTTGCCTTGCAGTCAGATGCGCGGCGCATTGCGGTGCTGGGGCGTAACGGCTCGGGCAAGACTACACTGGCGCGGGTGATGGCAGGGCTGCAACGGCCCGACAGCGGCACAGTGCGGATTGCCGGGGTAGACGTGGCGCGCGACCGGCGCGGTGCTTTGACCGCGGTCGGCATCCTTTTCCAGAACCCTGATCACCAGATCATTTTCCCTACTGTGGGCGAAGAACTGGCCTTTGGTTTGGGGCAAATGGGATTGGCCAAACCGCAGATCGCAGTCCGCGTCGCGGAAACGCTGGCGCAGTTTGGCAAATCACATTGGCAAGAAGCGGCGATCCACAGACTATCTCAGGGGCAACGCCAATTGGTGTGCCTTATGGCGATCCTTGCGATGGGGCCAAAGGTTATCATTCTGGATGAACCATATGCAGGTTTGGATATTCCCACTGCTATGCACCTGACGCGTGTATTGGACCGGACCGAGGCTACCCTTGTGCACATCACCCATGATCCACGCATGATTGAGGGATATGATCACGCGCTTTGGATTGAAAGGGGCGCTGTGCAAATGCGAGGGGCTGCCGATGAAGTGGCTCGCGCATTCGAGGTGGCGATGACAGATTTGGGAGGGCGCGATGATCTCGCTGACCTCTCCGGTTAGAACACGGGCCCATGACTGGCCCGCCGGTGCAAAGCTCCTCGCCCTTTGTGTAGTCTCGGTCGTGCTTTTTGCTTTGCCATATTGGCAAGCGCAGTTGGTCGCGGCGATAGCGGTTTTGGTTTTGTACGCCCTTCCGGGACAAATATTTTTGCGCTTCGGGCTTCGCCGACTCTGGCCGCTCTGGCCGTTTGTAGTACTGCTGATGGCGTGGCATCTGATCACAGGGGCGCCGCGCGAAGGGGCGGTGATCGTTTTGCGGATGCTAAGCGCGGTTGCATTGGCTAACCTGGTAACCATGACAACCACGCTTGATGCGATGATGGGGGTCGTCAACCGCATCTTGCGCCCTTTCGCCTCTCTTGGGGTAAACTTGCGCAAGATTGAACTTGCCGCCGCGATGGTGATCCGCTTTACCCCCGTTTTGACAGAGAAGGGCGCAGCCTTGACGATGGCATGGCGCGCGCGAGCGCGGCATCGGGCGGGCTGGCGCGTGATTTTGCCGTTTTTGGTGTTGGCGTTGGATGACGCCGATCATGTGGCCGATGCGCTTCGAGCGCGCGGTGGATTTGGAATGGACGAGAACAAATGACTACAGAACACAATGTCGCGCAAATTGCGCTTTTTACAGCTTTGATCGCAGCGCTTGGGCTTATCCCGCAGCTGACCTTGGCTTTTGGCGTGCCAATCACAGCGCAAAGCCTAGGCGTGATGCTGTGCGGCACGGTTCTGGGCGCGCGGCGCGGTTTCTATGCTGCGCTGCTGTTTGTGGGCTTGGTGGCGATTGGCCTTCCTTTGCTTGCAGGCGGACGCGGTGGATTGGGTCTGTTTACGTCACCCACGGCAGGCTTTTTGATCGGGTTTCCCGTGGCCGCGTTTTGTACCGGCTATGCGATGGAACGGATGAGCGGTCTGGCGATCACTTGGGCCGCTATGATCGCTTCGATCATCGGCGGTGTGCTGGTGCTGTATGCCTTTGGCATTTCCGGCATGGCGATTGTTTTGGGACGTTCCCTGCCAGAAGCCGCGTTGCTGGTCACAGCATTTATTCCCGGGGATGTCATCAAAGCTGTGTTGGCCGGACTGATCACTGCTGCGCTCTACCGCGCGCGTCCGCGCAGCGTGATGTCACGCGGATAAGATCAGGGCGGTCGCTATGCCGCCCGCTGCTGCAATGGCAGCAATCCCAGTTCCGCCATTGGCGCGCAGTGTGTGATATAGACGCACTGCGTTAATTGTGCCTGAAGCGCCAATAGGGTGGCCTCGCGCCAAGGCTCCACCGCCCATGTTGGTATATTCGGGGTTCAGACCTGCGCCCTCGACGCAGGCGATGGCCTGAACGGCAAAGGCCTCCATTATTTCTGCGCTGGTGATATCGCTGGTGCGTACGCCGGTGCTGGTCAAGGCGGCCTCAATCGCGGCCACGGGTGCAAGGGCCGGCATGTCGGGCGCATGGCCTCTGGTTGCGCCGCCCAGCAGCGCGATCCCTTTGTGGCCAAGTCGGCGATACATTTGCTCAGACACGACAACACAAAACGCAGCACCATCTGCGGCCACTGCCATATTCGCAGCGGTGATGGTACCGCTCACCACCTTTGCGCGCGCAGCCAGTGCGGGGGAAAGGCATCGCGCAAATGGATCGCGTTCTTGTCTCTCGATAGGGTGGATTTCACCACGATAAGGCACTGCAGAAAGGGCTTTCTCATGGCTATGAATGGCCCAGTTATCTTGTTGAGTACGTGTAATACCCAAGGTTTGCGAAAGCCTGTCGGCGGCCTCTGCCATATCAGGATCACGATCGGGCCACGGCGTAAAAGGCGGCTGATCATAGGCCTGTGCAGGACGCCCATCTGCAAAGGTGCGGAGGCGGGTCGGGCGGCGGGAATAGCTCTCGACTCCGCCGGCCACGACGATTTGTGCCGCATTGCTTTCAACCAAAGCTTCGGCCAACAAAAGTGCATCAAGTCCGCCAGCACATTGGCGATCAATGCTCAGGCCCGCGACATGATCTGGTAGACCGGCGGCCAAAGAGACAAGCCGCGCGGGATTGCCGCCGCCGCCAATGGCATTGGAGAGGATGACCTCGTCCACCTGAGCCGGGTCAATGGCGGACTGTGCCAATGTCGCGCGCAGAACTGGCGCGCCCAATGCGTCTAGTGACAAAGGTGAGAACGCGCCCCCGCGCGGCACAACTGCGCTGCGACAGGCGGCGATGATATACGCGGTCATAACGCACATCCCGTCAGGGCGGCGATGCGCTGAAGATCAGGTTTGCCGGATGCAAGAAGCGGAAATTGATCAAGGAATGCCACTTCGCGTGGTGAGACCAATCCGTTGTCCGTGCAATAGTCACGCAGCATCTGCGCAAGACTTGCGTCAGCTTTCCCTTCCAACACGGCGACAAGGTGATGGCCGCGCATCGCATCAGGACGCCCGAGGACCGCGCAATGGCTGATGCCTTGCAGCGCGCTGAACTGCGCCTCAAGCTCTTCGGGGTAAATGGTTTGATCCGCAATTGTGATGATCCGTCCGGCCCGACCGCGCAGAAACAGATTCCCGCTCCCATCTAGATACCCATGCTCACCTACGGTGAGCCAGTCACCTTTTCGCTGGGTGTGATCACTGTCTCCATACAGATACTGCAAGCAAAGATAGGGGCTGCGCACCCAGATCTCTCCGGTGTCAGAGGTGCCTGATGGGCGAACGTCCAGATCAACACCGGGGTAGGGTTGGCCGACGGATCCCGCTGGCGTATCAGGCCCGCCAAGCGCGATGAAGCTTGTCTCGGCGGCGCCGTAGAAAACATGCAGGTTGGCATTGGGACATACGGTCATCACATGCTTGCGTACTTCGTCGCTCAGCGCGCCTCCTCCGCATAGGATCAGGCGGATACCCAGCAGCGCTTTGTTCTTTGGCAACAGGCGCAATTGCGTCGGGGTTGCATACAGGATTGTGCATTCGTGATCTTGCATGTGGGCAGACTGCTCTGAAGGTTTGAGCGCTGAAAGGGCATGAACGCAAATCCCGACATGCGCCCCTTCCATGATACCGTAAAGAGCTAGAGAATGGTTGAGCGATCCGAGAACGGCAATACTGTCGGTGTCGACATAGGAAAACATCTGCGCGTTCGTATCGAAGCTTTTGATCCATGATGCATGCGTGCGCACAATCACCTTCGGTGAGCCAGACGTGCCACCGGTGAGCGTAGCAAATTGCCCTGCCTGCAAACTGTCCAACGCGGGCAGCGCCGTATCGCTTATACAAAAAACACCTCTGCCGGAAATGGCGCTGTAAAGCCGGTTCAAGGCCTCGTCGACCGGCTCTGGATGTATCGCTGCCGAGGTATCGGTCGATCTCAGCGCAACCTCTTTGGAACCTGCAAACGCGCGGGAGTTTTTGTGCCAGTGAAAGTGGCCTTCGGGCATCGGATGTCCTTTGTCGCAGTCTTTCCGCTGCTCTAGCAAAGCTGTGGTCTGCTGGCCACAGGGTTAGGCGTAAAGGGGCTGTACTCCGCTCCGTGCTATCCTATGTTGCGGCAGAATAACAATTTTGGAGGAATACGTTATGGCCGATATGATGCGTGCAGTCGAGATAACCGAACCTGGTGGACCGGATGTTTTGCAAGTGACGGAGCGCCCCATTCCCCAGCCAGAGCAAGGACAAGTGGTGATCAAGGTTGCGTGGGCTGGTGTGAACCGCCCCGATGCGCTGCAACGCGCAGGTGCCTATGCGCCGCCACCGACGGCGAGCGACCTGCCAGGGCTTGAGGCCTCGGGCGAAGTGGTTTCTGTCGGTGCGGGTGTCACTGACGTGGCCGTGGGTGATCTGGTTTGTGCTTTGCTGCCGGGTGGTGGATACGCTGAGTATGTGGCCACCCCTGCTGCGCATTGCTTGCCGGTTCCAAAAGGTCTTGGTCTGAAAGAAGCCGCCTGCCTACCTGAGACATTCTTCACTGTCTGGTCCAACGTCTTTATGCGCGGTGGGCTGAAAGCAGGTGAGCGGATTTTGATCCACGGTGGTTCTTCCGGGATCGGGACGACAGCGATACAACTGGCCAATGCTTTCGGCGCGCGGGTCTTTGTGACTGCCGGTAATGATGAAAAATGTGACGCTTGCGTCAAGCTGGGCGCAGAGCGCGCTATCAATTATCGCAATGAAGATTTCGTAGAAGTGATGAAGGCAGAAGGCGGCGCCGATCTGATCCTTGATATGGTCGGCGGAGACTATATCGCACGCAACCTCAACGCTTTGGATATGGAAGGGCGACTGGTGCAAATCGCTTTCCTTCAAGGCGCAAAAGCAGAGATAAACTTTGCTCAGCTAATGATGCGCCGCTTGACCATGACGGGTTCGACCCTTCGCCCACAATCCGATCTGGCCAAAGCCCGCATCGCCACAGAGTTGCGCGAAGCAGTCTGGCCGTTGCTGGAAGCGGGCCGCGTTGCACCCGTGATGGACAGCGAATTCGAATTTGAAAACGCTTCTGCCGCCCATGCGTATCTGGAGGCCAGCGGCCACATCGGTAAGCTTGTTCTCAAGGTTGGCGGTTAGGCTCCGGCCGATGATTGCGGCCCCACATAGCGGACGCAATCATCCGGAAAATAGACTAGGGCCGGACAAGATCGTTCGGCCCTAGCGAAGCGGCTCGAACAGAGCATCTTTCAGAGGACAGTCCGTGATTGTGTCTCGGCCGCAGGGGACAGGCTCCAAATCGCGTGAAAGACAAATGCGGGCTTCCTGAATGTACCCTTTGCGGCAGGTGATTGTGATGCTGTCAGGGTTAAGGTCAGGGTTTTCTTTTAAAAATGCTTCTTCGACGACCGATGCAGGTAGTTTTACTGTCCGGTCGAGCTTTCGGAAGATCGCTGGTCTGGTGACTGTTTCGTAGGCGCGGCGTGACAGGGCGTAATAATCTTCGGCGGTCAGGTCGGTGCAACTGCCGTGTTTTTTCCACTGATGCCACGCAAGGCCCGGCGTGCCCATGATGTCGGCCATCTGTGCTGTGATCCCGCGTGAGGGGGGGCGCTGCGCAGTTTGGCAGAACGATGGGTAGCCGCGGTGGAATTGCGGCCACAGACCATGCAGAATCCAGCCATAATCTGCTGACGCATCGCATTGCGGGGATCGGCGCGCATCGCCTTCCAGCGCACACCAGTTCGCCGACCAGCTCAGCGCCATGACGAAATAATCAAATTCACCAGCGCGTTCGCCTTCGGCGCGCGCGCATAGCGCGCTGAACGATAGCAGGAGGGCTAGATAAATGCGGCGCATGTCGGGTCTTTCCTTATGGTCGGTCTTTATCTATATAAGCCACAAGTTCCCCCAAATTGGAAACGGTTCCGGCCTCCGGGACAGCCTAAGTCAGGCGACGGGGAAGGTGCGTTTATAGGAGAGAGACATGGCAAAACCGATTATGGCAAAAGCCACAGCCGTTTGGCTGGTAGACAACACAACAATCGGCTTCAAGCAGATCGCGGATTTCGTTGGCATGCACGAGCTGGAAATTCAGGGCATCGCGGATGGTGATGTGGCTGCCGGTGTCAAAGGCTTTGATCCCATTGCAAACAACCAGTTGACCGAAGAAGAGATCAACAAGGCGCAGGAAAACCCGCTTCACAAGCTGGCGCTGAAGTTCAACGCCGCTGCCGCTGGTGAAGAAAAGCGCCGCGGCCCGCGTTACACGCCGCTCAGCAAGCGTCAGGACCGTCCTGCTTCGATCCTGTGGCTGGTCAAGTTCCACCCGGAACTCTCCGACGCTCAGGTGAGCAAGCTTGTCGGTACAACCAAGCCGACAATTCAGGCGATTCGCGAGCGTACGCACTGGAATATCTCCAACATCCAGCCGATCGACCCTGTCGCCCTTGGCCTGTGTAAACAGTCAGAACTGGACGCGATGGTACAGAAAGCGGCGGCCAAAAAGGCAGCCGAAGGTGGTGTCATGTCTGATGACGAACGTCGCAAGCTGGTGAGCACCGAGCAGAGCCTTGGCATGGACACCGAACCACGTATGCCAACAGCGATTGAAGGGCTTGAGACGTTTACTCTTTCCGGCGAAATGGCTGAAGATGACGAAGACGATAAGAAGCCAGGCGATTTCTCTGATGCCGACAGCTTCTTTAACCTTCCCGACGATAGCGACGAAGGCGAAGACGACAAGTGATCGCCTCTGTCCTGCGGTGCGGAACCAAAGCAGGGCTGATCGGGTTTATCTTTCAAGGGGCGTCCTGCCACGGGCGCCCCTTGTCTAATTAAAGGTAGGGCGAATGCTGTGATCTATTATTTTCAATGGCTTCTGTTTGGGCTGACGGCCATTTTGGTGACGGCAACTCTTCTACCTCTGAGTAAGATCCGCTTCGGCGCGATACGCGGTCTTGCTTTTCCTCGGGTCCAATTATTCTGGATTGCCGTCGGGCTGGCTGTTGCGTCGCTAGCGGTGCCGCTAGGGTTTTGGATTGCAGCGGTGCTTTTGCTCGTTGCCTTGGCCCAGCTCGCTTATATCGTAAAATTCACTCCGCTTTGGCCGCGCCAGTCTGTAGATGCGGATGCGCACCAGCAGGCTGACAGTCGCTGTCATATTTCGCTGCTGGCGGCAAATGTTAAAAAATCCAACCGCGATTATGCGGCGTTGATAGATCTCACTGGTAAGCATAAGCCCGACGTCCTGATGGCGATCGAGGTTGATGAAGATTGGATTGGCGCCCTGGAGGCGCAATTGAAGGATAAGTATCCGCACTTGATTTCGGTGCCGAAAGAAACAGGATATGGCATGTGTGTGATGTCACGCCTGCCTTTGTCAGATTCCGAAGTCCGCGAAATCGTCACAGAGGGTGTCCCATCGGTGCGGACGACTGTCACGCTTGGGACTGGTGCGGAACTCCGGCTTTATGTTGTGCACCCTGAACCGCCTGTCATAGATCATGACACCAAAGGCCGCGACAGCGAGATTGCTCATATCGGGATAGAGGCGGCGCGTGACACATTGCCCTCCATCGTCACGGGTGATCTGAATGATGTTGCTTGGTCGACGACCACGCGTGGCTTTCAACGTCTCTCAGGTTTGTTAGATCCGCGCGTGGGGCGGGGGTTTTTCAACACCTTTAGCGCATTTCATTGGTGGGCAAGATGGCCGTTAGATCACTTGTTCCATGATCCGCAGTTTCGCTTGATCAATATGGCCCGGCTTGAGAAAATCGGCTCGGATCATTTTCCGATGCTGTTCAGGCTCGCATTGGTCGAGGACCCTGCGCAAAAAAGTGAGACAGGGACGGTCGACGCCGAAGAAAAGGCCGATATTAAGGGAATGATCGCAAAGGAGCAGAAACGTGATCGTGATCCAATCGGTACCGATTGGGAAGATTGAAGCAGGTCGTCAGCTTCGCTTTGATTACAGGCTTTTGCGGGCGCGCATCGCTGCGGTGATTGTGCCGTCATCAAGGTAATCAAGCTCACCTCCGATCGGGACGCCTTGTGCCAGCGATGTAAGTTGCACCTGACCTTCAAGCTGATCGGCAATGTAATGCGCGGTTGTTTGTCCGTCTATCGTTGCATTAAGCGCAAGAATGACTTCGGTAATACCTTCGCTTTGGACGCGGTCCAACAGGCGGGGGATGCGCAGCTCTTGCGGACCTACAGCATCAAGCGCGGACAGCGTACCGCCAAGAACGTGATAGCGGCCTTTAAAAACGCCAGATCGCTCCATCGCCCACAAATCCGCTACGTCCTCCACGATGCATAGCTCTCCGTTGGCACGCTTGTTGCTGTCACAGATATCGCAAATGTCTGCCGTTCCGACATTACCGCAATTCAGACATTCGCGTGCTGTCGCGGCCACCTGCTGCATAACATCCGCCAAGGGCGTCAGAAGCAAAGCCCGCTTTCGGATCAGATGCAGCACTGCACGGCGCGCCGACCGAGGGCCGAGGCCGGGCAGCTTTGCCATCAGCTCGATCAAGGCATCGATGTCGCGGGTCGAACTCATCTAGTCACTCCCGCGGCATCAGAGGGTTTGGTTTGCAAAGCAAGATCAAAGAAGATCAGACTTAGAAAGGCAGCTTCATGCCAGCGGGCAGGCCAAGGCCTTCGGTCAGCTTGCCCATCTCTTCGGCGGCGCGTTCGGAGGCTTTGCCTTGGGCGTCCTTGATTGCAGCAAGGATCAGGTCTTCGACGACTTCTTTGTCATCGCCGTTAAAGATCGACGGGTCAATGTCGAGAGCTTTCAATTCGCCTTTGGCAGTGCAGGTCGCTTTAACAAGGCCCGCCCCTGCTTCGCCCGTGACCATGATGTTGTGCATCTCGTCCTGCAGCTCAGCCATTTTGCCCTGCATTTCCTGGGCTTTCTTCATCATCCCGGCCATATCGCCGAGGCCGCTTAATCCTTTGAACATGGTGTTCTCCTGTCGATGGGTTGTTTCAGTATATGTTGGTTTGTGTCGGGATCGACAAGGGGCGCTTAACTATCCTCGAAAGGATCCCATTCGTCTTCGACCTCGGGCAAGGCTTCGCTGACGGCAGCGGCGGCGATGTCTTCGGCGGTTCTGATTTCGGTAATTTTTGCTTTCGGGAACTGGGCAAGAACAGCCAGCATCAGCGGATGCGCTTCTGCATCTGCGCGTAGGGCGTTCTGCTTGGCATCACGTAATGAGGCGATAGTGGGTGCGCCACCGGTATTAACCACGGTGACTGCCCAACGGTTGCCCGTCCACAGTTGAAGCTTTGCCCCGATACGGTGGGCCAGATCACGTGGTGCGGAATCTGTCGGCACAAATTCGATTCGACCAGGTTGATAAGCCGCAAGCTGTAGGGATGTTTCCACCTCTACCAGCAGCTTCACATCGCGGTTATGCCGGATGAGTTCCAGCACATGTTCGAATGTTGGATAATGCGCCAACGCAGAGGCCGGATCATGTGCCAAGGCAGTGGTCTGGCCCGCCGCGTTCGGCGCTGAGGACATGCGCGTTTGTGCGTGCGTTACTGCCTGTGCGCCTGCACTGCCCGCCGGCGAAGACGGTCCGGGCGCGGGTGAAGCGCCGGGTGCCGGTGCCGGAGTGTTTTGAAGTGTGCGGACCAATTCGTCGGGTGAAGGCAAATCAGCCACATGTGTCAATCGGATGATCGCCATTTCGGCTGCCATCATCGCATTGGGCGCGCTGGCGACTTCTTCCAACGCTTTTAGCAGCATTTGCCAAAGGCGGGTCAGCACACGAATGGGAAGCTCGCTGGCCATGACGCGGCCACGGTCGCGCTCTTCAGGAGAGATTGTTGGATCTTCGGCGGCATCCGGCGTGATTTTCACCACACTGATCCAATGGGTGATCTCGGCCAGATCGCGCAGCACGGCCATGGGGTCGGCCCCTTCGGCATATTGCGCACCAATCTCTGTCAGCGCGCCGGCCGCATCACCGCGCAGGATCATATCAAGCAAGTCCAAGACCCGTGCGCGGTCGGCGAGACCTAGCATTGCGCGGACCTGCAAAGCAGTCGTTTCACCGGCGCCGTGGCTAATGGCCTGATCCAGCAACGATGTCGCGTCACGCGCAGAACCCTCGGCCGCACGGGTGATCAGCGCAAGGGCGTCTTCAGTAATTTCTGCACCTTCGCTGCCGGCGATCTTTTGCAGAAGTGCAATCATCACCTCCGGTTCGATACGGCGCAGGTCAAAGCGCTGGCACCGCGACAGAACCGTGACAGGTACTTTGCGGATCTCTGTGGTGGCGAAGATGAATTTGACGTGTTCGGGGGGTTCTTCGAGCGTTTTGAGCAGCGCGTTAAACGCACCGGTAGAGAGCATGTGAACTTCATCGATGATGTAGACTTTGTAGCGGGCCGAAGCGGCGCGGTAGTGAACCGAATCGATGATCTCGCGGATGTTGGCCACACCGGTGTTGGACGCGGCATCCATTTCGATCACGTCGACGTGACGGCCTTCCATGATGGCCGTGCAATGTTCACAAACGCCGCAAGGTTCTGTTGTCGGGCCGGAGGTACCATCGGGGCCAATGCAATTCATACCTTTTGCGATGATCCGTGCGGTGGTGGTTTTACCCGTGCCGCGAATGCCAGTCATGATGAACGCTTGGGCGATGCGGTCAGCTTCGAAAGCGTTCTTGAGCGTGCGTACCATCGCCTCCTGCCCGACCAGATCGGCGAAGGTTTCGGGGCGGTATTTACGGGCAAGCACGCGGTAGGCGGTGGCGTCTGACATGAGGATCCTGACGATGGGATTCGGGAGATAGCTGTAAGGTAGGCGCTGGTGCGCGCGGGGGCAACGGGGAGGGGGGATTATACCGCTAGAGAGCCCAAAGGATACCGCCTGTCGCGACCGCACCAAAGGCAAGAATGACAGCGATAATCTGCATGCGCTTGATCGGTTGTGCATGGGCTTGGTTGTCATGCAGGCGTGACAACGTTTGGCGGGCAGAGGATTGCGCTGCCCAGAAAATGAAAATGGCAAGGACGACAAAAATAGTTGCGACAACCTTGGCAAGCCATGTTGGCTCGAACTCGCCGAAAACTGCGCGCAGGCCTATGGCAAGGGCAACAGCGGCCATGCCCGTTCGCATCCAGCCTGCGAACGTGCGTTCGTTGGCCAGTATGGTCCGGTCTTCCGCCCAGTCGGTGCGGTCTTGGGCAAGTTCGTTTTCCTGTGGCATTGAACTTTAGTGGCGCAATAGTGTTACTATGACAAGTGGTGACCAGTTTGGAGGATGCGATGCGGCTTAAGGGAATTCGACGTAGTAGCAATGTCGAGCGGCGTGGCAGCGGCACGCGGAGGATGGGCGGCAAAAGCAGCCTTGGCGTGGCAGGTGTTCTGGCGGTACTGGCAATCGGCTATTTCACCGGCATTGATGTGTCGCCTCTTTTGCAGGGTGGCAGTGTTCAGCAAGAAAGCCGCGGCGCGGCCGTCGGCGATGATGCGGCCAGCACATTTAGCGCGCAGGTGCTGACGACAACAGAAGAAGTCTGGACGAACGTGTTCCGCGACCAGCTTGGCCGTACATACGAGCCGCCGAAACTGGTAATATTCGATGGCGTGACGCAAAGCCCCTGTGGGGGTGCCAGCGGTGCGTCCGGCCCGTTTTATTGTCCTGCTGACAGCAAAGCATATCTGGATACCGATTTCTTCCGTGCTTTGGATCGCCAGATGGGGGCCGGCGGCGACTTTGCCGCGGCTTATGTCATCGCGCATGAAGTGGCTCACCACGTCCAGAATGAACTGGGTATCTTGCCTAAGGTGAACGCAGCGCGCCAGCGAGGGTCTGAGGCAGAGGCAAATGCGCTGACTGTTCGCCTAGAGTTGATGGCGGATTGCCTGTCGGGTGTGTGGGCGCGAAATGTCAAAGGCTTGATGGAACGGGGCGATCTGCAAGAAGCGTTAAACGCCGCCCGCAAGATTGGTGATGACCACCTTCAACGGCAGGCAGGTCGCGTGCCGCAGCCGCACACGTTCACCCACGGCACATCTGAACAGCGCGCGAGCTGGTTTGGTCGCGGGTATGATACAGGCGCGGTAGGAGAGTGCGATACCTTCGCAGCGGCAAGGTTGTGATTGCTAGTTTTAGGGTCCTATGGGGCGCGTTCTGTGAATGCCTCTGTAGGACTTCTGCGCTTTTTGCGGTGCAAAAAACACTAAGGTGAGAGATTGATAACGACCCAAGCGGGACTCGTTGTGGCTGCTTCCTTCCGGATCTGACCAGGTTGGCGAGGCGCCTGCCCGCACCAACCTCTCAAGGGGTCATATAGGCAATCTATCGCGATGCTGCAAGACTAGAGCGTGATAGAAAGGCTCAGAAAGCCTTGCGGCGTTGTTCCCAATACCTGCGGCTTTAGATCGGCAATCTCTTCAAGGTAATTCTGTGCATCTGGGTGCGTCAGAAAAGATGTCTCAACGCCGTTCTGCGGTGCAAAGCGCCATGGTGGCTGCCCTGCGTAGGGATGGGGGGCAGAGCTGCGCAAGACGCCAATGATGGCATCCTGAAGAGCGCGATCGCTTGCTGCTACGATCCGATCAGGGTTTGTCAGCGGATAGCCCCCGCCGCCAGCGACACGGAATTGGTTCGTAGCCAATATGAATTCTTGCTGGGGTTCCACAGGCACGTCGTCAAAATTCATCTCTGTAATGCGGGTGTGCTTCGGTGCTGTCGGATCGATCCGGATGTGCAGGCCAAAAATTGTGTCAAATTGAAACCCAGGAATTTCTGGATTTATCAGCATCTGCATTGGCTGATTGGGCTGCAACGCGTTGAAAAAAAGTACCGAATGCTCAAGCCAATTCTTCAGTTCTGCCCCAGTGATCCGGATGGCGACGGTTTGGTTTGCAAAATGATTCATGCCCGCAATATGGCGCTTTAGAACTTCGCCTTCGGGGATAAACACATAGTTTTCCGGTCCGTCCCGTCCGCCTGCGCTGTGCGCCGCCACCGCAGAAAGCACCGGTGTGCTTTCATCTTGGGTGCCCGCGATCATCTCAGAGACTAAACGGTGCTGCGCACGCGCAACAAGTAACTGCGTAGATGCAGGGGCAACCAAAGAGAAAAAGCTGTGAAGGTTTTCACCTGTACTTGCGACCGGCACGTTCAATGCTGCCCTGACTTCAGCGTGCTTTGTCGCGGTAAGAGCTTTGATTGTTTCTGACGGGGCAGGAGGGTTATGGCCTGTATTTGACAACAGCACACACTGGTGTTCGACGACCTGCCAGCCACTTATCGCGTCGTATGATAAATCCAGATCGATGATGCCCAAGTCAGACCCGGCATGGCCCGGCATAACCGTAGGAATATCCCCGATCATACTCTTGCAAAGGTCCACGCCTTTTCGATCGGCATAGTCCGATGAGGGGAAGCGGCGATGTGTATGTCCGAGCACCATTGCGTCTACAAAGCCTGCCTGCACAACAACATGGGCGGCGCGCTCAGACAGTTCGGGGCTGTCCGGATCGCCGACGCCAAGATGCGCAAGCATCACAATTAAATCGGCGCCGCTTTGTCGCAGGGCGGCAGCGGCGTTTCGTATGGTCGCGCTCAGGGGCTCTAGCGTGGTTTGATCGCTCAAGTGATGGCTCTGCCACGCAACGCTTTGTTCTGGTAGGACAGACAGCATGCCAAGCGTCAATGGCGCAGGGGCGTTCGGGCCAATATCCATGGGTAACAAAAGGCTTTGTTGCAGCGGGTGGATGTCATTTCCATGTAGGTTCGAGCTGAGTATCGGCATCTTCAAGGCGCGTGCGATAGCCTTGAGATAGGGAAGGCCATGATCCAGATCGTGGTTTCCAAGTCCGACCGCATCGTAGTCCAGATAATTGAGCGCCGCGACAATAGGATGGTCGGGTCGCACGTCCTCTGCGACAAGATAGCTGGCCAGCGGCGTGCCTTGAAATGTGTCGCCATTATCCACCAGCGCTACCGGTATGCCCTTGGCCTTAGCCTGCGCGCGCGCCTCTGCAATCAGGGTAGCAAGTCCGGCAAGGCCGCCGCCTTGTGTCGGCTGGTCCTTGATGTAGTCATACGGCAGAAGATGGCCATGCAGGTCAGTTGTTGCCAGCAAGCGAATTTGCGCGGCAGGCCGCGTCGGGGATTGCTGGGACGAGATAAACGGGGCTGCCATAAAGAAAAAATACCACCTACAGTTGCAGGGGTAAATCGGAATATGCGTAAGCGTTGCATGATTCCCTTGGATCGCCCAAACATCCAACAACATCCGAGTGGTTCAAAAGGAATTTCGAATGAAGAACGCAGAACATGTGACATTTGGCGGCTCTGGCCTTGACCGCGCGGGAGAGCTGCGCAGCGATCCGAAAGCCCTGAGCGAAGCGTTGGCTGACCCGTCAGCACGTGCTGTTGTGTTCTGGCGCGGCAAGCCTCTCATTTCTGCAGAGCGCCCTGCGGGATTGATCCGGCTTGCACTGGATCACGCAGCATTGCGCGACTCGGATACGCCGCCAATTCTGTTGGGCCGTGAAGAGGGCGGGCCAGTGTTCGCGGTTGATCTATCCGCTTGGGCACCGTCCGATCTGGATGAGCGCAACCTTGGCGGATTTATGGACCCAAGCGAACAACGCCACCCTTCTTTGCCGGATTGGATGGTATTTGCCGAATTGCGGCGTGTCATGACGTGGCTGACGCCGCGCGATGCGGAGCTTGCAGCGTCTGGCAAAGCGGTCTTCGGCTGGCATGAAATTCACCAGTTCTGTGCGTGTTGCGGGGCCAAGACCGAGCTTGCGCAGGGAGGCTGGCAGCGGCATTGCCCTGCATGTGGGGCCTCCCACTTTCCGCGAACAGATCCGGTCGTGATCATGTTGATCACGCACGGGAATTCAGTTTTGGTAGGGCGGTCGCCCGGTTGGCCTCAGGGAATGTATTCACTGTTGGCCGGTTTTGTTGAGCCGGGTGAGACGTTGGAAGCTGCCGTGCGCCGTGAGGTGTTCGAGGAAGCGGGGGTGCGCGTGGGAGAGGTAGGCTATCTTGCCAGCCAGCCATGGCCGTTCCCTGCTTCGCTGATGTTTGGATGTTGGGGCCATGCGACCACCAGCGAAATAACCATTGATCCGCTTGAGATCGAGGATGCCCGTTGGGTCACCCGCGAAGACATGATGGCCGTATCACAAGGGCATCATCCCGAGATTATGCCAGCGCGAAAAGGGGCGATCGCTCATTTTCTCATAGAGCGTTGGCTTGGAGATGAACTGGATTAACTTCACGATAGGCATTTCGTTACGAAGTGGCTTGAACCTATCCAGAGAGGCCCTAAAATCCACAAGACGCATAAAAAGAATAATATGAGGCAGTCATGAAATTCGCGAGCAAAGAAGACATCGAGGCGCCGATTGATGCTGTGTTTGCGATGCTGTGTGACTTCGAAATGTTCGAACGCGCTGCCATGCGTCGGGGCGCGGAGGTGCAGCGAACAGACACCAAGGCAGCGCTTGGGGTCGGCATGGGGTGGCGGACGGCTTTCAGTTTGCGCGGCAAGCGGCGTCAGGTCGAGATTGAAATGGTCACCTTCGACAAACCTAACGAAATGGTCTTCGAGTGTCGCTCGCAAGGGTTGATGTCACTGATGACTGTAGAACTGGTTGCCCTTTCCAAAAGCCGCACGCGGATCATGATGAGCTTTGACGTAAAGCCTCTTAACCTGTCTGCGCGTCTGCTGGTGCAATCGCTCAAACTGGCAAAAACATCGTTGACCAAGAAATACAAACTGCGGGTCGCGGAATTTGTCAAAACGCTCGAAGAGCGGCACTTGAGCGCCTGAATTGCTTTTAGGTTGCGATATCCCAACGACCGGGATCAGCGGGATACACGCCGAGAATCTCTAGCATATTTGTGAAGTAAGAAAGTTCTTCCAATGCGCGCTGAACTGCCGGATCGTCAGGGTGCCCTTCGATGTCGGCGTAGAATTGTGTCGCCGTGAAAGACCCGCCAACCATATAGCTTTCTAGCTTGGTCATGTTGACGCCGTTCGTCGCAAAGCCGCCCATCGCCTTGTACAAAGCCGCAGGAATGTTGCGCACTTCGAAGACGAAAGTCGTCATCATCTTGGTGCCGCGCCGTGTGAGATCAATCTCTGGCGCCATCAGCAGGAACCGCGTGGTGTTGTGATCAAGATCTTCGATGCCATCGGCCAATACCTCAAGCCCATGGATATTCGCGGCGACCGCGCTGGCCAGAACGCCTTCATGGGCGGGCCCGCCTGCGGCCAATTCCTCCGCTGCTCCGGCGCTGTCGGCCGCGGCCTCTGCGGTGATCCCGTGTGCATCTAGGTAACTACGGGCCTGCGGCAGCAGAACAAGATGCGCACGGACATGTTTGACTTGTTCCAGTGTGGTTCCGGCACGCGCCATCAAGGCGATCCGAACGCGTACAAAAGCTTCGCCAATGATGTGCATGCCGCTTTCGGGCAGCAGCCGGTGAATGTCTGCGACGCGGCCATAGGTCGTATTTTCGACCGGAAGCATGGCCAGATCTGCGCGGCCTTCCCGCACGGCGCGCAAGACACCTTCGAAAGTTGTGCAAGGCACTGGAATTCCGTCGGGCCGTGCCTGCAAACAGGCCTCATGACTATAGGCGCCAAGAGCGCCCTGAAACGCGATGCGCTGTGGCTGTTTTGTGGTCATCACATCGGTCCTTTTGAAAAACATAGCGACTTGGGCGATTGGTCGCGGTAACTACACCTTGCTTGCAGAGAGGGAAAGCAATAGATAGCGCGTCAAACAACTGAAAATTTTTTAAAACGATGGACTGACCCATGGATACAATGACCCTTACGAAAGTAGCTGCTGGTGTTTTGGGCGCATGGCTTGTGCTGTTGTTGGGCGGCTGGGCCGGCGAAGAGCTGTACCACTCCGAACTGCACGGCGAGCCGTCCTATGCGATCGCAGTTGACGGCGGAGAGGCCGCAGAGCCCGAAGCAGAAGTACCTTTCGAAGAGCTGCTTGCCGCAGCGTCGGCTGATAATGGTGCTAAAGTGTTCCGTAAATGCACCGCATGCCACAAGGCAGAGCAGGGCGCGAACGCAACTGGTCCTTACCTTTACGGTGTTGTGGGTCGTGCAATCGATTCTGCGGAGGGCTTCCAGTACTCCGGCGCGCTTGAGCAAGTCGGCGATGTATGGAGCCCCGAGAACCTCAATGCGTTTTTGGAAAAACCAAGCGCATCGGCACCAGGAACAACAATGGGTTTCGCAGGCTTGAACAAGGCTGAAGACCGCGCAGACGTAATCGCCTATCTGGATAGCCTCGATAACTAATTCGGGACCAAATGAGCGTTAGAATCACAAAGGGTCGCCTTCGGGCGGCCTTTTTGCTGTTTGCTGACAGATTTCCGCCAGATCACAGAGTTGCAACTTGTATCTTGGCGTGCGTGGCCTTTAGCTTACATTTCTGAATGCACAGCCCGTTTGATTTGCCCCAAGGAGCCTCTTCATGACGTCAGATACTTTTGCCCCCAAGCGCCCCTTCTCCATCGCGCAGCTTTGCTCTGCCCTCGCGGTGGGCGCATGTGCGGTAATCTGGGGCGAAGCAGTTCAGGCAGAAGAGCATCAAGAAACAATCACGAGCCATGGCTATTCTTTCTACGGTGATTTGAGCTATCCCGCAGATTTCCCGCATTTCAATTATGTGAACCCCGAAGCTCCAAAGGGCGGAGAAATTTCGATCTCAACGCTTGGTACATTCGATTCGATGAACCCTTATTCCCGCAAGGGCCGTGGTGGCGTGTTGAGCACAGTGATGTACGAGAGCCTGCTGGGCGAAGGGGTTGGCGGCGAATCCGCGCCAGCCGATGTATATTCAGAGTATTACTGCCTGTTGTGCAAAAGCGTTGAATACCCCGAGACAAAAGACTGGGTGGTCTTCCACATGCGCCCCGAGGCGCGATTTTCCAACGGCGATCCGGTCACGGCCCACGACATCGCGTTCTCGCATAACCTGCTGCTAGAGCAGGGGCTGAAATCTTACGCCGATTATGTGCGCAAACAGATCCCGAAAGTAGAAGTGATCGACGATTACACAATCAAGTTCTATTTCACCGAAGGAATCTCGCGCCGCAGTTTGATTGAACAAGTCGGCGGTGTGCCTGCGTGGTCTAAGAAATGGTATGATGAAACAGGCGCGCGGCTGGACGAAAGCCGTTTGGAAACGTCGCCGGGCTCTGGTGCCTATATGATCAATAGCGTCGATGTGAACCGCCGCATCGTCTACAAGCGCAATCCTGACTATTGGGGTAAGGACCTGCCGTTCAACGTGGGGCGCAACAACTTTGACGCCATCCGCGTTGAATACTTCGGTGATGAAAACTCCGCTTTTGAGGCTTTTAAATCGGGTGAGTATACGTTCCGCAATGAAGGCAACTCAAAGCAGTGGGCGACAGCCTATGACTTCCCGAAAGTTGAAGACGGCTTTGTTGTGAAAGAGGAGATCCCGGACGGATCGCCCCCGTCACCAGCGGGTATTGTGTTTAACCTTGGTCGTGAAGTGTTGCAGGACAAACGCGTACGCGAAGCTGTATCGCTTGCCTTCAACTTTGAATGGATCAACGAATCGCTGCAATACGGGCTGTTCAAGCAGCGTGCGTCTTTCACCCAAGATACGCCCTTGATGGCGATGGGAATGCCGGAAGGGCCAGAGTTGGCCCTGTTGCAACGCCTTGGCGACGTGATTTCGCCTGAGATGCTGACCGAAGAGGTGCGTCTGCCGCACACGTCCAACGCGGACCGCCTTTTTGACCGGCGCAACGCGCGTGCTGCGATGAAGCTGTTGGATGACGCTGGCTGGGCCGTGGGTGATGACGGCAAACGGCGCAATGCGCAAGGTGAGCCGCTTAAGCTGACCTTCCTGCTGAACTCTGCCGGGTCTGCAACATTGTCGGCTGTGATTGAGAATTTCATGTCCAATCTTTCAAGCTTCGGCATCGACGCCGTTCTGGAGAAAGTGGACAGCTCACAATACACCGCCCGCGAGCGAGATCGCGATTATGACATGGTCTATGATCAATACGCGGCCTTCTTGGGTACAGGTACAGGTCTTTCCCAGCGGTATGGATCAGAAGCGGCAAGCTATTCGCTGTTTAACCCCGCTGGCCTGGCCAGCCCGATGGTGGACGCTATCATCGAAGCATCCCTGAGGGCCGAAACCCGCGAAGAGGAAGAAGCGGCGATGATGGCGCTGGATCGCGCGTTGCGCCATGAATTCATCATGATTCCGGCGTGGTACAACGATGTCTACTGGACTGCCTACTACGATCAGTATGACCATCCAGAGGATCAACCCGCCTATGCGCTGGGCTATCTGGATTTCTGGTGGTACGACGCCGACAAAGCAGAAAAACTGCGCGCGGCAGGCGCATTGAGGTAATCCATGGGCGCCTATATTCTCAGAAGGCTATTGCTGATCCCCGTCACGTTGTTTGGGATCATGCTGGTCAATTTTGCACTGGTCCAATTCGTACCGGGCGGACCGGTTGAGCAGGCAATTGCGCGGATTCAGGGCGGTGGCGATGTCTTTGGTGGCTTCGCCGGCTCCGGATCTGATTCCGAGACTGTAGATTTGGGCGGCAGTGACAACTATGTCGGCTCGCGTGGTCTGCCACCGGAATTTATTGCGGAGCTGGAGAAAGAATTCGGCTTCGACAAACCACCGGTCGAACGCTTTTTTCGCATGTTGGGCAACTATATGATGTTCGACTTCGGCGAGAGTTACTTTCGCTCAATCTCGGTGATTGATCTGATCAAAGAGAAGTTGCCAGTATCAATTACGCTGGGACTTTGGTCTACGCTAATTGCTTACCTTATTTCTATCCCGCTCGGGATCAAGAAGGCTGTGCGTGACGGATCGAAATTTGACACGTGGACATCGGGCGCAATCATTGCGGCCTATGCGATTCCCGGCTTTCTGTTTGCCATCCTATTGTTGGTTCTATTTGTACCTGCCAACTGTTTTCGCATCCCTGGTCTGTCGGATATGTGGCCCGGCGGGGCGGCGTTTAACCCCACCTGCTACGAGCTTTTCCCGCTGCGCGGCCTGACCTCGGATAACTTTGATCAACTCAGCCCATGGGGCAAGGTGACGGATTATCTTTGGCACATCACGCTGCCGGTTCTTGCCTCTACCATTTCCGCATTTGCCACCCTAACGCTGTTGACCAAAAATTCTTTTCTCGACGAGATCAAAAAACACTACGTGATGACGGCCCGCGCCAAGGGCTTGTCCGAACGGAAGGTGCTTTACGGTCACGTTTTCCGCAACGCGATGCTGATCGTGATCGCGGGTTTTCCGGCGGTGTTCATAGGTGTCTTTTTCGGCTCCAGTCTGATCATTGAAACGATCTTTTCTCTTGATGGTCTTGGGCGGTTGGGGTTCGAGGCCGCAGTGGCACGTGACTACCCGATCGTGTTTGGCACGCTGTTCATCTTCGGGTTGATTGGTCTTGTGGTCGGCATCATCTCGGACCTGATGTATGTGCTGGTTGATCCGCGCATTGATTTCGAGAAGAGGGAAGGCTGATGGCGTTGTCTCCGCTCAACCAGCGCCGCTGGCGCAATTTTACACGTAACAGGCGCGCGTTCTGGTCGCTGTGGATTTTCGCAGTGGTATTCACGTTGTCGCTGTTTGCCGAGTTTCTGGCGAACGATAAGCCGATCCTTGTGAATTACCGCGGCGACTATTTCATGCCGATCTTTAACTTCTATCCTGAGACGGCCTTTGGTGGAGATTTCCAGACTGAAGCCGCCTACCGCGATCCCGAGGTGAAGTGCCTGATTGCAAGTGGTGGTCTTGAGGATTGTTTTGACGATCCCGAAGGCATCGTCGCGCAGATTTCCGAAGGCACTTTCGGTGACGGCGTTGAAGGATTTCAAAAAGGATGGTCGATCTGGCCGCCGATACCTTACAGCTATGATACTGCCGTTGATCGACCCGGCGCAGCACCTCTGCCGCCAAACGGGGAGAATCTGCTGGGCACAGACGGGACCAAGCGTGATGTTCTGGCGCGGGTGATACACGGTTTCCGTCTGTCGATTGTGTTTACCCTGCTGGTTACGGGTCTTAGCACCATCATCGGCATCGCTGCCGGTGCCGTTCAGGGGTTCTTTGGAGGTTGGCTTGATCTGATATTCCAGCGCGTGATCGAGATTTGGACATCCACACCATCGCTGTATGTGATCATCATTATGTTCGCGATTTTGGGGCGTAGTTTTTGGCTCTTGGTGTTCTTGTTGGTGTTGTTTAGTTGGACGGCCCTTGTGGGCGTGGTGCGTGCCGAATTTCTGCGGGCGCGCAATCTGGAATATGTGCGTGCGGCGCGGGCGCTGGGCGTTGGCAATGTAACGATCATGTTCAGGCACATGCTGCCCAACGCAATGGTCGCGACGCTCACGATGTTGCCGTTCTTGATCACTGGCACCATCTCGTCCCTTGCGGTGCTCGATTTCCTCGGGTTCGGTTTGCCGTCTTCCGCGCCAAGCCTTGGGGAACTGACGTTGCAGGCCAAGCAGAACCTGCAAGCACCTTGGCTGGCGTTCACGGCCTTTTTCACCTTTGCGATCATGTTGTCGCTGCTTGTGTTTATTTTCGAAGGGATCCGCGATGCGTTCGATCCCAGAAAGACGTTCCAATGATGGCGACTCAAGATGGTTTCCGGTTAAATCATTATTCAGCCTGCGCTTGCATGGGCGGAGCTATTACTTTGGCGGTAGTCGCTGGTATGCGCAAATTGACAGTTACCTACCCGCCTATTCGGGAAAGAGTGGTCATGTTCGCTGGTTTCGTCTGGGCCACTGCGATTTTGACGGGTGTGGTGACATTCTGATGGCCCCACTTCTTGACGTTCAAAACCTTAGCGTGTCTTTCCGCCAAGACGGTAAACTGACGCCTGCGGTGAAAGGCATCTCTTTCCACCTTGAGCGCGGCGAGACGGTCGCGCTAGTGGGCGAGAGTGGCTCGGGGAAGTCGGTCTCAGCGCTGAGTACGGTATCGCTGCTTGGTGATACTGCTCATGTGGAGGGATCCGTCACATATGATGGGCAGCAGATGATCGGCGCCAATGAGGCGCTGCTGCGCAAAGTGCGCGGAAATGACATCAGCTTTATCTTCCAAGAGCCGATGACATCACTCAATCCGTTGCACACGATCGACAAGCAGCTAGCAGAAAGCCTGACTCTGCACCAAGGCCTGACAGGCGCGGCATTGCACCAGCGCATTCTGGAGCTGTTGGAAAAAGTCGGGATAAACGATGCCGAAAGCCGCCTCGGCTCTTATCCGCATCAGCTGTCTGGCGGTCAGCGCCAGCGGGTGATGATTGCGATGGCTCTGGCCAATAAGCCGGACGTTTTGATCGCGGATGAACCTACAACGGCGCTGGATGTGACCATTCAGGCGCAAATTCTTGACCTGCTCAAAGATCTGAAAGACAGCGAAGGCATGGGCCTGCTTTTCATCACCCACGATCTGGGTGTGGTGCGCCGGATCGCGGATCGTGTCTGCGTCATGCAGCACGGTGAGATTGTCGAGCAGGGGCCGACCAAGGACATTTTTGACAACCCCCAGCACCCCTATACGCAAAAGTTGCTTGGCGCGGAGCCTACGGGCCGTCCCGCCCCTGTACCAGTTGGAGCGGAAGTTGTTGCGCAGACAGAGCACCTGAAAATCTGGTTCCCGATCCAGCAGGGTTTGCTGCGCCGCACCGTTGGCCACGTGAAAGCGGTTAATGACGCGACCATCAGCGTGCGTGCCGGTGAAACCATCGGCATAGTGGGTGAAAGCGGTTCGGGCAAGACGACTTTGGCATTGGCGATCATGCGGCTGATTGCGTCGGAGGGCGGAATTACATTTATGGGCCAGAATGTCCGAAAGTGGTCGACCAAGGATCTGCGCCGCTTGCGCAAGGATATGCAGATCGTTTTTCAGGACCCGTTTGGCAGCCTGTCGCCTCGTATGACCTGCATGCAGATCATCGCGGAGGGCCTTGGTATTCACAAAGTTGACCCCGACCGAGATAAACGCGAGCTGGTGCATGATGTGATGGTTGAGGTCGGGTTGGACCCCGCCACAATGGACCGCTATCCGCATGAGTTTTCTGGTGGCCAGCGCCAGCGTATCGCGATTGCACGCGCGATGGTGCTGCGCCCGCGTTTGCTTGTGCTTGATGAACCAACATCGGCGCTCGACATGACTGTTCAGGTGCAAATCGTCGATCTGCTGCGCGCATTGCAGGTCAAATATGGGCTGGCGTATCTGTTCATCAGCCATGATCTGAAAGTTGTTCGCGCGATGTCGCACCGCGTCATTGTGATGAAGCGGGGCGATGTTGTGGAATATGGCGATGCGGACGCGCTTTACGATAACCCGCAAACGGAATACACGCGCACGCTGTTACAAGCTGCGACATGAGTTGCGACTGCCGCTGATTTACAGCGATGATATTTCAGAGGCGGTCCGGGCGCCGTAAAACTTAGCCCGGCCCAATCATAAAGCAGCTGACATTACGTGCTTTCAGTCGGCGGCATGCCAGATCGGCGGTTTCGCGGGTCATACCAAGGAAGTTGGCGTCAAACCCCTGCGGTTTTTGGATGACTTTGCGCAGCGAACCGTCAAGTGTGGCCATTTCAGCCAAAGCGGTCTTGATCAGCACTTTTTCGGCCGCATAGCGGCTGCCAAAGCGGCCAACGTTCACACCCCAATGACGCCCGCCTGATGTTGATACCCGTGTGACAACTTCTTGTGGGGCGGCCTGCTTGGCCGATTTTGGCTGTGCGCCAATAACGACAAGGCCCTTCGGCCGAAGGGTGGGGCGTACGGAAGTCTTGGCGACAGCAAGTATGACCTGCTCAACTGTTTCGCTCTGCTGTTCGGTGGGCGTGATTGCAGTGGGCTGCGCTTCAGCCACCTTTGGTGCTTCTGGAACAGGTGTGGCATTCGCTTGCGCGACTGCGGCATCAATGGCGGAGCTGAGGACGTCGTTCATCGCGTCAGATGCTTCGGTAACAGCGGCCAACACGGCCTCATCCGAACCAGGTCGAATTTTTGGGCGCTTGGATTCTTTGACTGCACGGATCAGGCGAATAGTCTTGCCCTTCGCGCCAGGGGCTGCGGTCTGTGGTTCTGGATCGGCTTGAGCAACGTATTCGGGAACTGCCGGCTTGCGCAAAGGAGCGGATGAAGGTGCCCGACGGAAACCCAAATCCATCAGTTCCGCAACTTTGGCATTACGGGAGGTCGTGGACGCGCCGCCAAACACGGTCACGATAATGCGTTCATTGCCGCGCTCTGCCGAGGCGGTGAGGTTGAAACCGGCAGCGCGGGTGTATCCCGTCTTGATCCCGTCTGCCCCTTTGTAAGAGGACAGGAACCGGCGGTTCGTGTGGGATACCTGACGAACGCCTGCGTCTGCAGTGATACGAGAGAACAGGTTGTAATACTGAGGGAAGTCATACAGGAGGTGACGCCCCATTGCGGTCATATCGCGGGCTGTCGAAAGGTGTCCGTTTTCAGTCAGTCCGTGCGCGTTCTTGAAGGTTGTACGGGTCATGCCCAACTGCTTTGCCGTGCGGTTCATCCGGCGTGCGAACTTCGCCTCCGAGCCCTCGATGGCCTCACCAATCGCTGTAGCCGCATCATTTGCTGATTTGACCGCTGCGGCGCGCACGAGGTAGCGCAAGGCAATTTTCTGTCCGGCCCGCAGGCCCAGCTTGCTTGGCTGTTCGGACGCCGCATTTTGGGACACCGTCACTTTAGTATCGAGAGAAATCTCACCGCGTTCGATCGCCTGAAACGCGATATAGAGCGTCATCATTTTGGTCAGGGATGCGGGATGAAGGCGCGTATCTGCGTTGCGTGCGTGCAAGACCTCGCCGGTGCGCGCATCAATAACGTAAGCTGCGTAGGGGGCGGCAATGGCGCTCATCGGGACGATGATGAACAGCCAGATAGCCGCAATTATGAATAGCCCGAAACGGGCCGGCTGCACGCGCCGAACCTTCATGGTAACCTGCCTAACTCTGCCTCTGACCCCCGATTTTTCGGGTGGCCGTATTATTTATCCCCTGAGGATAGCAGCAATTATGGCGTCTGATAACCCTTGTTTTGAACGGACTTGTGCGATTTTCTGCAGCGCGGCATAGCACATTTAGAGGCCTCTAAGTCAGATACCACAACACCCGCCATTGTGGCAGGAATGTGGCAGCATTTGGGCGCGCTTCGCCGTAATTCGGGCGGGCGATTCACTCCAGCCTTAATGAACCGTAATGCTGTTCCAGGAATCCCAGCTCGATACCCAGAATGCACGGGGGCGGGATATGGTGGCGAAGTTCGGTCTGAAGCGCTGACAGCAATCCTTGCATAAAGGTGTCGTCACGATGCGGTTTGCGTAACATTCGAAGTCTTAGCAGGATGTGGGTATGGTGTGTCTCTTCCAAGGCAAAGGCGCGGCCTTTGCACTCTCCTGCGTTGCCATCATAGGCGCTAATGACCTCCTCTATTTTCGCAAGAATGATGGTTGCGTCTATCGCGATGTCTGCGGAATAGCTCAGGTCAGCTTGGGGCATTGGGGTCTCCGGAAGTTAGTGTCTGGATAAGGGGCGGGAGGTCGGACAATGTACTGATTTCGTGAAATTTATCATGATCGGGCGCCGGTGCCTTCTCAATTTCCCATGTCAGTCCATGGGGGATGTAGACGCCCCAACCACCGGCGCGGATCATCGGGATAACATCCGATGCCATCGAGTTGCCGATCATTAATCCCTGATCTGCGCCGGTGCCGTGCTGGGCAAAAATGCGGGCATAAGCGTCAGGTGTTTTGGCCGAGACGATCTCGATTCCATGAAACAGATCACGCAGGCCGGATTGGGCGAGCTTGCGTTCCTGATCCAGAAGATCACCTTTCGTTATGACAAGCACTTTATACTCATGGCGCAACACTTCGATTGTTTCGGCAGCGTGTGGCAGCAGGTCTACAGAATGGCTCAGCATATCGCGGCCGGCATCCAGAAGTTGCGCAATAACAGATGCTGGAACGCGTCCGTCAGTCACCTCAACAGCGGTTTCGATCATCGACAGCGTGAACCCCTTAATGCCAAAGCCGTAGTGAGGCAGGTTGCGGCGTTCCGCCTCTAGAAGCCGTGCCATCAGCGTTTCACGGTCAGTGTGGTCAGCCAGCAGTTCGGCAAATCGCGCCTGTGTCAGGGCAAAGAAGCGTTCGTTATGCCACAAGGTGTCATCGGCATCGAAGCCGATAGTCGTGAGAGTGTGGGACATATTGGTCTGCTGCCTCTTTTCTAAAGGGGGCGTCACGTTATATAGACAAAAGAACATCCCGATGAACATGCTTTAACCGCAGGAGCAGCAATGCACCTTGATCCGATATCCATGGCAGGCCCGCAAGACGGTGGCGACACTGAACTGCTGACCAAAGTGAAGCCAAAGACGAAGCGGCCACCGATGTATAAGGTGATGCTGCTGAACGATGATTTCACGCCGATGGAATTCGTTGTGCATGTTTTAGAACGGTTTTTTGGCCTCAATCACGCTCAGGCGTTTGAGATCATGTTGACCGTTCACAAAAAGGGGCTGGCGGTTGTCGGCGTATTCAGTCACGAAATTGCGGAGACAAAGGTTGCGCAGGTGATGGATTTCGCCCGCCGTCACCAGCACCCGCTGCAATGTACTATGGAAAAAGAAGAATAACTGATGCTCGATTCGAGACTGCCGCTGGCGCTTGACGGCGGCGGCCTTGAGTGGCCGGAAAGCGGTACTATTGCTGTATTTGCACCCAGTGTAGATGCTGATCTTGCCGGTATCCCCAAGGACCGCGCCGAGATTATCCAAGACCATTTTCCCGCCAATGCCGCATGGGCTGAGCGGGGCTTTCGTGTGAATGTCCTGAGCGAGGGGCGCTACGGCGCTGCTGTGGTCTGCTTGCCGCGTTCAAAGTTAGAAGCGCGGGCGATGATCGCAAAGGCCTGCGCGCTAAGCGATGGCGTCGTGGTGATTGACGGCCAGAAAACAGATGGCATCGAAAGCATCCTGAAGGCGATGAAGGCCCGTGTGACTGTTCATGGCCCTGTTACCAAAACCCATGGTAAGCTTTTCTGGATCGATCCGCCTGCCGCTGACTGCTTTGCTGATTGGGAGGCCGGACCGGCCCTCACGGAAGGTGGCTTTTGGACCGCACCGGGGGTCTTCTCGGCCGACGGGGTTGATCTTGCCTCTGCGTTGCTGGCGGATGCGCTGCCACAAAAAATGGGCAAGCAGGTCTGCGATCTTGGCGCTGGGTGGGGCTTCTTGTCCGCTCATGTACTGACTCGTGAGGGTGTTGAGGCGGTGCATCTGGTCGAGGCAGGGCACCTCGCGCTTGAATGCGCAAAGCGCAATGTCACTGACAAGCGCGCGCAGTTTCACTGGGCTGACGGCACCGATTGGGAGCCCGAGCACAAGATGGACACAATTGTCATGAATCCCCCGTTCCATGTGGGCCGCGCTGCCGAGCCGCAGATCGGGCAGGCGTTCGTCGCGTCAGCCGCCCGCCTATTGGCGCCGCAAGGGCATCTTTGGATGGTGGCGAATCGTCATTTGCCCTATGAGGCAGAATTGAAAACCCGCTTTGCACAGGTCGAAGAGATCGGCGGCGATGCGCGGTTCAAACTTTTCCACGCGTCACGGCCCCTGCGCAAGCGGCGCTGACCGGTTTAAGGGACACAACATGTCATTTTCGATTTCCGGCAAGACCGCAATTGTTACTGGTGCAGCCAACGGTATCGGTCTCGCCATTGCGCGCGGTTTTGCGGACAAAGGCGCAAATGTGATGTGCGCCGATATGGATGAAAAGAAGCTCAAGGATGAGCTGGGCGATGTGCGCGACGAAGGAAATATCCGTTTCTTTGCCGGTGATTTAAGGCAACGCCTGACAATCGCAAACCTTGTTTCAGCAACCATCGACGCGTTTGAGCAGGTAGATATTCTGGTGAATGCATCGCGGCAGGTCATGCCGACCGAAGCCCTGAATGTCGAAGACCAATCTGTCGAATTGTTGTTGGAGCAGAATTTGATGACCTCGCTGCGGCTGTCCCAGCAGGTTGCAAAGCGGATGATGAAGCAAGCCGAAGAACAGCCGGACGGCCCTGTTGGATCAATTATCAACCTCAGTTCAACTGTCGCTTCGCATACGCAATCGGATCTTATGGGGTATTCGATCGCGTCTGCCGCGCTGAACCAGATGACACGTTCGATGGCGCTTGCTTTGGCGCCACACCGGATCCGCGTGAATGCAGTTGCTTTTGGCTCGGTCATGTCGGCGTCATTGAAGGCGTCTGTCGCGGAAAACCGCGAGTGGCGCGATGACATCCGTAGCCACACGCCATTGGGCCGCATTGCGTCACCCGGTGAACTGGTTGAGGCCGTGCAGTTTCTGGCGGCAGAAAGCTCCAGTTTTGTCACGGGTGAAGTGCTGGTGGTAGATGGCGGGAGGTCACTGTTGGATGCGGTCAGCGCACCGGCGCACTGACGCGGCAAGAGGTCCCTCTGTTCACCTAGAAAAAATTATGCTGTAAGCGCGTCAGATTAATCTGACAGAGAGCACGGCCATGACAGCAAACTTCGAGACTGAAAAAGACCGGGCAAGCACTTGGTTCCGTCGTCTGCGTGATGACATCGTTGAGGCATTCGAAGGTCTCGAAGACAGTCACGCCGAAGGACCGCTCAGCGATATGGCACCGGGCCGTTTCGAGGTCAGCCAGACATCACGAAAATCCGAGGATGGATCAGACGCGGGCGGTGGTCTGATGAGCGTTATGCGCGGCGGTCGTGTGTTCGAGAAAGTCGGGGTGAATATCTCCACAGTTTACGGCACGCTGGGCGAACGTGCGCAAAAGGCGATGGCGGCACGCGGTGTGCCAGGGATGGAGAATGACCCAAGGTTCTGGGCTTCTGGTATCAGTCTGGTCGCGCACATGCAGAATCCGCATGCGCCAGCGGTCCATATGAACACGCGCATGTTCTGGACGCCGGGTGCGTGGTGGTTTGGCGGGGGATCAGACCTGAATCCTTGCATCGAATATGATGAGGACACTGCCCATTTCCACGCGACCCAGCAGGAATTTCTCGATCCCCATGGAACTGAGATCTATCCAAAATTGAAAGAATGGGCTGACGAGTATTTCTATATTCCTCACCGTCACCGTGCGCGGGGCGTCGGCGGCATCTTTATGGATGATCGCAACACCGGAGATTGGGAAGCGGATTTTTCGCTGACCCAAGATATCGGACGGGCCTTCCTGCCGGCCTATTTGCCGCTGGTGGAAAAGCGTAAGCCCCAAGTCTGGACCGATGCTGACAAGGATGCCCAGCTGGTGCATCGCGGGCTCTATGCGGAGTATAATTTGGTCTATGATCGCGGTACAAAGTTCGGGCTTGAGACCGGGCATGACGCGAATGCGGTCCTGATGAGCCTGCCGCCCATGGCCAAGTGGGTCTGACCCGAAATTTAGCAGCACATGGTATGCTGTTTCTGGCTTGACGTGGGCGGGCCGCTATCATAGTTCACGGCCCACGGCGTTATAGCTCAGTTGGTTAGAGCGAACGACTCATAATCGTTAGGTCCCTGGTTCAAATCCAGGTAACGCCACCACTTCCCCTCTCCATTCAAATCCTGGTCAGACGGGGCAGTGTGACCCGTGAGGTGGCTGCTGTTCTCCCGAAGCCCACGTAGCATCCTATCTAGCGTCTGACGGTACTGTTGTCGCGTATAAGGGGGCAAGGTCGCGACCTTATTGCCAAGAGTACATTTGCGTCGCCCTGCGCGTCCTGTGCAGGCCAAGCACTCTGCCTTTGAGATGCAAAAAGGGCCACGACATGCGCGGCCCTTTTCGGTTGTCCTAGTCAGGCGGCGCCGATTAGCTCCAAGCCATCCGTGCTGGATGGTATTCGAAGCTGATGTGGTGATCCGCACCTGTCAGACCATCTTTGGTGTGGTTATAGAGCGAACGCCAGTAAGGTTGGATTGTTACGCCTTCATTCTGGATCAGCGCCTCGCCCTTTGCCATGATTGCGCGACGCTTTTCAGTATCGGCTGTCGCCAAGGCTTCTGTGAGCAAACCGTCAAACTCCGCATTTGACCAGCCAAACTCGTTCCATGCCTCGCCAGAGCGATAGGCAAGCGCCCAAATCTGGACGCCCAGTGGGCGGTGGTTCCAGTTGGTTGAAGAGAAAGAGTACTTCGTCCAATCGTTCCAGAAGGTCGAACCGGGCAGGATTGTCCGCTTCACCTTGATACCTGCATCACGCAGCTGCGCGGCAACCGCATCGGTTGTGTCCTTGCGCCACGCATCGTCGATTGAGAACAGCTCATGTTCGAAATCAGCCATCCCTGCTTCTTCCATCAGCGCCTTGGCACCTGCTGGATCGACCTTGCGTGCCGGCAGTTCTGCATATTCGGGGTGCATCGGGCCAACATGGTGGTTTTCAGCCACGATACCGCGACCTGCATAGCCAAGTTCAAGAAGGACGTTGTTGTCCACGGCCATTGCCAACGCCTGACGTACACGCACGTCTTCGTAGGGGCGCTTGCCATCGACTTCAGCCAGCTGGTTGGGGCGGATAACAATCGTCGCCGCTGTGGCGATCTCGTGCTCTACCCAACCGTCGAGGCCGGACATGATGTCGATGAATTCACCTTCCATGGAATAGAACGCATCCACTTCTTCGGCTTCAGCGGCAGCAATCCATGCGGAAGGGTCCGTGCCGTAGTCGATGTATTCCAGACGGTCGATGTAAGGTCCGCCGAAAACATCCGTGCCCCACCATGTGTGATCGGCATTTTTGACCAGCACACCTTTCACGCCAACTTCAAGGGATTCTGGCAGGTAAGGGCCGGTACCGATCGGGTTGTCGACCATGCTATCTGCGTTGAAAGAGCTGTGAACAATCGCCGCAGGATAGTCGGCCATGCCGGCGATGAGGGTGATGTCGGATGCTGGCAGGTTCAGTTTGACGGTGTGGCTATCTACGACCTCAATCGCGCCTTCGATTGCCTTGCCGCTTTCTGCGTCAATCAGTGTGGCGAAACGGCCGGCCATAGAGTTGCCCTCGAGCGACTTGTCGCACCAGCCAGTGATGTTGCGTGCCACGTCTTCGGCAGTAAAGTCATCGCCGTTGTTCCATTTCACGCCCTTGCGGACGTTAAGGGTGTAGGTAGTCGCGTCTTCATTGATGTCCCAGCTTTCCAGCAGCGCAGGTGAGAACGTACCGTCGTTTTCATAGATCGCGAGATATTCGAGCCAACCGCGGGAGAAGTTCGCGATTTGCGACCAGTCATAGGTGCGGGGGTCTTTCAGCGCGCGGACTTCCATCTGCATGCGCACGGTGCCGCCCATCTTCTTGTCTGAATGGGATGCTGCCTGTGCTGGTGCAGCCATGCCCAGCATGGAATAGGCGGTTGCAGCGGTAGCACCAAAGGCGCTGGCAAGCGCGAGGAACTCGCGGCGGTTGACGGGATCGGCCTTAGCCTGCTCCGCGCTGTCCAGAATGGACTGCGGCAGGGGCTTTCCTGTGCGTGTTGTGAATGTCATGATCTTCCTCTCTGTTGTAGGTGTGTCGGCGTGCATTTGGGCACACTGCCACATAAAACCCAATCTGGCGGGCTTGGTGATCGCAGGTTGATCCTGCTTTCCTGTCTGCAATTACAGCAGCTCTGGTGTGATGATCCGGCGATATGCCCGTCCCGTCAACCCTATCGTTCCAATAGATCAAAGGCGTAGAAGCCGATGGTGAGTATCTACTTTCGCTTGTTGAGGGCATTGGATGGGCATTCAAGGCACCAGTTTCCCGTCAGCGACATCTTGCGGCTTTGAAGGTCGTGCATATGCTTGCACGGTGGCCGGAACAGGTGGTGTTCAGTTGGCTAGTTCCAGATTTTTCTCGCTTGTCCGTAACAGTTGTCAAAGCGCTTCAGCGGTCAAAGTCTATCGGTTTTGCGAATCCGGTGATGGGGACAGCGCGCGAAGCGGGTGGCGACCCGATACCAGTCCCTCGCAGTCGGGGGCGTCACTTAGACGTAAACGCGATAGGGGTACGTCTTCGATATGAAATGGGTCAAGGCCCATCGCGCGTCGTGCATCGGTGGTGACCATTGGCAACCATTGCGCCATAGGCGGGTCCAGATGGGCAGCAAGAGAGGTCAGATGCAGGGCTGCCATCGGGTCAAATTGCCCCATCGGACAAAAGGCGTCAGCGACGTTATCTGACGCCGTCAGGATTTTCACGCCAGCTGCGCGCAATTCGCGAAGGCGGGTTAAACCGCGACGATCGGGCGTCCCCTGACGCCGGTCTTGCAGATAGAGGTTGGTTGTTGGCAGGGCGCATACGGTAATGTTGGCACGCGCCAACTTTTCCACGATGCGTTTGACGTGTTCTGCATCGCGGTTCATCAGGCTTACGGCATGACCACAAAGTACCGGGCCATCAAACCGTGTTTCTAGGATCAGGTCGGCTATTAACTCGAGCCCGTTGCAGTCATCCAGCCCCTCGTCGACGTGGAAATCCAGAGGCAGGCCATGCTCTTTCGCGGCCTGAATCATCTGTGAAATGCCTTCGCGCTTTTCCGCATGATCATGGACAAAAGCGCCCAGAGCCCCCTTGGCCGCAGCGGCCGCGCGGGCGAGCGATTGTGTAAAGGAGCACTCTGCCATCTGATCAACGCCGGTCAGTGGGCTAAGCTGCAGCGTCACATCTTCATGTTCCTGGGCGATCTCGCACAATACATGCCACGCTAGCGGTGGTTCAGCAGCATCGCCCCAATCGACGTGACTGCGCAGCGCTTCGACACCGGCTGTTTTCGCCTCTATCAAACCCCTGGTGGCGCGGGTTCGAATATCCGTGCTGGTCCAGTGGGTTTTGTCACGCAATTGTGCTGAGATTGCGGTCATTAAATCGCCAGCCACAGGGTCGAGACGCGTGATCGTGTGGCATTTGTCCAGATGACAATGGGCCTCTGTCAGCGCAGGAACAACGACAACTGTATTGGTGTCGGGCAATGGTGCGTCTAAACCGACAAGTCGATCGTCGCGGAAGATTGGTGAACCGGTCAGGCAGTCCCCGGACTTTTGCCCGCCAAAACGGTCCGGAGAACGAAGCAGGCTGGAGGGTACTGTAATATTTTGCATAAAAACTCCGGACGATTATCTCTTCGGCCGAACTTAGCATGCGCGACTTTAACGACCAGCCTAGGCGTCCTACATGCTGTTGCGCGCCGCAATATGGCTGAAAGTAGTGCGCATAAGCATCATTGTTCAGTAATAATTAAAGAGGTCGGGTGCGGCGGCCGCACCTGAGATTGACTTGTCGATCCAGCGTGATCGCGGTGCTTAAAAGTCAGCGTCAACGCCCGGCAGCTTCAGCGCCTTGATCAATTCGCGCAGCTCTTGTCGTGCGGCGATATTAGAGATGTTGAGTTGCTTGACGCCGATGTCTTTTAGATCAAGCAAGGTAAGCCCGCGCGGGAAGAGTTCGCGAAAGATCACACGCTCGTTAAAACCGGGGGCAACGCGGAAACCAATGCGCTTGCTCAGATTCAGGATCGCGCGCTCCATCTTGTCCTTATTGACCATACGTTGTGCGCCCATTCGGTTGCGCACCACGACCCAGTCAATTGCAGGTAGCCCAGCCTGAGAGCGCAACTGCCGAGCGTTCCACACCATCTCAGAATAGACGGACGGGCCGGTGATCTTGTCTCCGGAAGCGTCGGTGTGCGCCAACAGGTCAAAGTCGATGAAGCTGTCATTCAGCGGCGTGACAAGCGTATCCGCAAGCGAATGCGCAACCTGACTGAGCCGTGTGTGCGAGCCGGGGCAATCGATCAGAATGAAATCGTTGTTCGGCTCAAGCTCTGCCACTGCGGCAGACAGGCGCTGGTCATAGACATTTTCACCGGGATTGAGCGTGCTTGCGTCGACCTCTGGAAGGGGGTGACACCGCGGGCTCGGCAAATCCAGACCGGCTTCCTTCAGGAAGGACTGGCGGTTGTCGCAATAGCGACCAAAAGTGCGCTGGCGCAGGTCAAGATCAAGCGCGCTGACCTTATGGCCCATGCGGGCCAGTGCGGTGGCCACATGCATGGAGACAGTTGATTTGCCCGCGCCGCCTTTTTCGTTTCCGACGACGATAATATGCGCCATTGCCTGTTCCTTCGATCCTCTGCTTTGATCGCAGAATATTGTTAGAGGCCACTATATGTGGGGTTGCCGCATATTGGAAGGGTAGCTTTGGCCGTTATGTAAATGGACCAACTTCCATGGAAGCCGGTTGATCCAGCCAAAACAGATTGCCTTAAATTTGTCTTAAATTGCCACGCATTTGGCACGTTGAAAGCAAAACAATGCCGCCTTGCGGGTGCAAGTAGCCTGTACAGGATTGCCTGCCGCATCACGCGCGAAAGGTAACCCTATGTTCAGTAATCAGGGTGGCAGGCATGGACGTCAAGATTTATCAATTTGATCCGTTAAACGTTTTCAGCACAACGGTTGGCGGTTCGATAGTCTACAATGGTCCTGCCACGGCGGAGGGCACGGCGGTTATTACCGACACCGCCAGCGGCAATAATGGCTTGTTTCTTGAAGATGTCGCCAACGAAACGGCGACTGCAACGACGGTCATCAATGGCAATGCTGCCGCTGCGTCATCTGTCTATGCCGAAGAAGTCTGGACATTGCTCGACTCCGTGACTGGCCAAAGCTTCGAAGTCATAACCTTTCGCGTCACTTCGGGCACAAATGCCGGCTATTATACTCTGTCCGAAGTGCCGCTGGTTGTCGGGCGCAGCTATCAAACCACCGCGTATGATACGACACCTAACGCAAGCGCTGGTGATCCGGCTTTTGCCTACGCGGACTACGTGGAGGCTGATGGTATCGTCGAGGGGACATCTGGCAACGATACCATTGATGATAGCTATACCGGTGATCCGGGCAACGACATGGTCGACCAGCCCGACGTGGCCGGAACACCGTCCGAATTCAACTGGTCCGATTACGCTGACGAACAGGATTTGCGCGCAGGTGTCATTCAGGACACTGGCGGCGTCACCGTCGAGGTCAGCTATTCCGACGTCCAAACAGACGAGAATTTCTCGGCCGAATTAAGCGGTGGTGCAGATGCGATTTATGTCGCGCCGGGAGAGACATTCTCGAACACTTCTGCAAGCTATCTTTTTGCTAACGGCAGCAGTGATCCTACAACTCTTTCCTTTGATTTCGATGCGGCGGCTGGGTCAGGTTTTGAGGGTCAGGTTCAGAATGTACGGTTCCGCATAAGTGATATTGACGGTTTAACCGACACCGTAAACAACTTCCGCGATATCGTTACTGTCCGCGCCTTCGATGTTGACGGCAACGAAATTGCAGTGAACATCACGGCGGGAAGCAGTCTTACCGTCGTGGACAATACGATCACCGCATCCTCGACCAACTATACTCCCGCTAGCGCCCAGGCATCAGCTTTGATCGAGGTGGAAGGGCCAGTCGCACGTATAGAAGTCATTTACGCAAATGGCGGCAATTCGCAGCAGGCAGTATATTTCTCGGACATCGAATTCGACGCGATGCCAGAGGGATCTTTTGACGATACCATCAATGCAGGCGCCGGCGATGATCTGATCAATAGTGGTCTAGGGGATGATCTTGTCGATGCCGGTTCAGGCAACGACACTCTAACAGGTGGCTTCGGAGCAGATACGCTTCTTGGCGGTGCCGATGACGACACGTTGTTCGTGGGCACAGGAGATGACGCGCAGGGCGGTGACGGCGATGACACATTTGTCATCGATGACGGCCAACTAGGCGGTGGTAACATTAATGTGGTGGGCGGCGAAGGGGCCGAAACTACGGGCGATGTGCTGGATTTCAACGGTCAGCTCGTTACGGGATCTGTTGTTCTCACTTCGGACGACCTTGCGCCGGGTGGAAAATCGGGGACCGCGACACTTCTTGACGGCACCACAGTTACCTTCTCGGAAATCGAGAGCATCATTTGTTTCACGCAAGATGCGATGATTGATACGCCGAATGGCCCGCGGGCTATTGGAACGCTGCGCCCCGGCGATCTGGTTCTGACCCGGGATAGTGGTCCGCAGCCGCTTCGCTGGATCGGTCGCCGCACAGTGGAGGGGGCGGGCAGTTTCGCGCCAATCGAGTTTGCGCCAGGTAGCATCGGCAACAGTCAACCGTTGAGCGTCTCACCTCAACACCGGATGCTGATAGATGACTACAGGGCGTCTTTGTATTTTGGCGAAGAAGAAGTGATTTCAGCTGCGCAGTTTCTGGTCAACGGAACAGACATCAGACAACGAGAGGTGGCAGAAGTCACGTATTTCCACCTTTTGTTCGATCGCCACGAATTGATTAAATCTGCCAATATTTGGTCAGAGAGCTATCTACCGGGCAGCTACAGCTTGCCTGGCCTTGAGAGCAAAGCGCGCAGCGAGCTGTTTGATTTGTTTCCCGAGTTGCGGAGCAATCCGAATGGATATGGCAAAGCAGCCCGCCCAACTGTTCAGCGTCATCAGGCGCAATTGTTGGTCGCCTGAAGACAGAATTGAAAGTTGTCATTATTGGGTGCTGCCCAGACAAAGCCATAACACGAAAAAAGGCGCAGCCCGCAAGCTGCGCCTTTTTCGTGTTTTGTGAAGGTCGCTCTGAATTACAGAGTAAGACCAGCGTATTTGTTTTTGAACTTGGACACGCGACCGCCAGTGTCCATCAGACGGCTTGTGCCGCCGGTCCATGCAGGGTGCACAGATGGGTCGATATCAAGCGACAGCTGATCGCCTTCTTTGCCCCATGTGGACTTCATTTCCACGATTGTACCGTCGGTCATTTTGACGTTGATCGTGTGGTATTCGGGATGTGTTTCGGTTTTCATCTGAATTACCCCTTCGGTGCTTTGTAATGTGCGTTCTCGACGATACGCGCGGATTTACCACGGCGTGTACGCAGATAGTACAGCTTGGCGCGACGCACGCGACCACGGCGAACCACGGTGATGCTGTCGATGTTGGTGGAGTGCAGCGGGAATACACGCTCCACACCTTCGCCAAAAGAAATCTTGCGAACGGTGAATGCGCCGGCAATGCCTTTGCCGTGCTTGCGGCTGATGCAAACGCCTTCGTAGTTCTGCACACGTGTACGTGTGCCTTCGGTGACTTTAAAGCCAACCCGGATGGTATCGCCTGCGCGGAAATCAGGAATTTCCTTGGCGAGTTCGGCGATATGTTCCGCCTCGATTTGTGCAATCAGGTTCATCTGACGCGACTCCTATTATGCTCGTGGTATGCCACGAAGTTGATTGTCGATCCAAGAGCTTCGGTCTGTCTGTCGGGTCTGGCCTGATCTGGTCAGGGTGCAGCCCACCGGAGATAGCATCATAGTTTGCTTTTTCTGCGCCCAACGCGCAAAGACCCCGATCCGCACTTGGCGATTCCGAGGTTGATGGGCGTATAGGCCTGAAAGGCCTTAGGATCAAGGGCTGAATTGTGCTGTGCAGTTGATCCATATCAAAGCGTCGCAACAGATATTCCCCATAGTTATAGGCGGATAAAATAGACCGAAAGGGGAGCGCATGACAGTTACAAGAAGCGACCAAGACAAGCTATCCCGCAACACACCGATTCTTGGTTTTGAACAAGGTGAGTACCCTTATAAAACCAAACTTTCCCGGTCGGCTTATGAGACAGAAAAGGCCGCGCTTCAGGTTGAACTGCTGAAGGTGCAGCACTGGATTCAAGAGACAGGCCAGAAATTTGTACTGCTCTTTGAAGGGCGCGATGCAGCGGGCAAGGGCGGCACGATCAAGCGCTTTACCGAACATCTAAATCCGCGTGCTGTTCGCGTGGTGGCCCTGAATAAACCGTCGGATGAAGAGCGCGGGCAATGGTACTTCCAGCGGTACATCAAACACTTGCCGACGGCAGGAGAAATGGTTCTGTACGACCGGTCGTGGTACAACCGCGCTGGTGTAGAGCGGGTCATGGATTTCTGCGCGCCTGCAGAATACTTGGAGTTTATGCGCCAGACGCCGGAGTTCGAGCGGATGTTGGCGCGCAGCGGTATCCGTCTTTTCAAGTATTGGTTCTCTGTCACGCAAGAAGAGCAGAGGCAGCGCTTTGCCTCGCGTGAGACGGATCCGCTCAAGCGCTGGAAGCTGTCTCCCATTGACCGTGCCAGCCTTGATAAATGGGACGATTACACCGAAGCAAAGGAGGCGATGTTCTTTTATACGGACACTGCCGATGCGCCTTGGACCGTTATCCGCTCCAATGACAAGAAGCGTGCGCGCCTGACGTGCATGCGACATTTCCTGTCCCAGTTGGATTATCCCGAAAAAGACACTGCTGTGGCGCAGCCGCCGGATCCAAAGATTTACCATCAGGCAGAGGCGCTCTTGCAGCAGTCGGAGCATATCCTAGCAACGTCACTACACCCCAAACACCGCAAAACGTAACAAGGAAGAAACGATGTCCCATACCCCCCATGAGCTGCACGAAGAGTTTCCGGAGCAGGTCGAACAGATTGCAAAGCTGCGCCATTCTGACAGCCACTTCGCAAAGCTTTCAGATAGCTATCACACTGTGAACCGTGCGATTCACCGCGCTGAAACAGACGTTGAACCTACCAGCGATGACCACATGCAACAGATGCGTCGCGAACGGATGGCGCTGAAAGACGAGATTGCGAACTACTTGCGCGAAAAAGCTTAGTAGAGCTTCATGTCCATCAGGACGATCTCGGAATACATGTGATCAATCTCTGAGGGCAGCATCGTGCTGCCCTTGTAAAAGCGTGGCACCTCGATCGTCTCTATCGCGTCGGGGTGCGGGTCTGCAATCAACCGGCTGTCTACGCTGAACACCGCAGCCTCGGCGGGCAGCAAGGTATCAGCCACCGCCCGCGCGTGACGCGCCAGAAGGTCTGGTTGCCCCACATAAAGCACTTCGTGGGTGACATATTCATCAGATTTTTGTTTGACAGACAGCACCAGCGTCAAAGGCCCATCCTGTGTCTCGACGACGGCAGGTTTTAGATTCAAAGCTGCGTGATCCGCCAAAACCTGGGCATCCACAGGCGAAAGCGACGCGTCGTTCAGAGGATCAAGCGTGTGCGAAAGGGGCGTGCCTCCGCTGTGCCGCCAGATGTTGCGCTGGGCATCAAGAATTTTGAAGCCAATTCTGTCCACCAGAGGCAGCGCAGCTTTGGCACTGGTAAGATTGGTGGAGGTCACCTCCGGATCTGCCATTGCCGTGTGCATCAACCGTTCACCCAGCCCCATACCGCGGTGGGTTTTCAGAACATACCATGATGTCAGGTTGCGGTAGCGCTGCGGCCCGCGTGGTGTGTGGCGGATGCTGTCGTTCATGCCCATCACGCCGACCAGCACGCCCTTGTCCCGTGCGGTCACTGCGAATTCGCCACCGGCGCCGCCCCAACGATTGGCAAGCAGTCGTGTCCAGCCGTCGGCCCCCCATTTGGCGCGGGGGAAAGCGCTGTGCATGAATGCTTCGACTTCTTCGCGCTGATCGGGGGTGGCAAAGGTGATATCAACCATCTTGGGCATCCTGTTGCATCTGTGGCACCGTAGACCACATCCCCCGCGTGCGGGCAAAAAGGCGGTCGGAAAACGACCAGACCGCAGGTGGTGTTTGCAGGTGGTGGGTGACGTATCCCACCGGTTTCTCAGCGTCTCCGTTGCGCCGGTCCTGTAAGTGTTCGATCAACATCGCAAGCATCTTGTCCTCACCGCGAAAGACGCGGTCATATTTCCAACGGATCGGGTCAAGATGGGCATCAACATGCGAAAGCCCGTTCACGGCGGCGTCCTCACCGCGCCCTTCGTAGGCGGACAAAAAGCTATAGCCCCAATCCGGCAGGCAGCGACGTGTGGCATCGCCGATCCGGTTCCATGGCGGCACAAATCCACGCAGAAGGCGCGGCATCTGAGCTTCTTCCAGCAGGGCCCAACCGTGCCGCAAATCCGTCTCTTGCAGAGCAAGATCGCGGGTGTCGCCCACTTCAGAGGCGGGCAGGCCTTTGGGTTCGTGATTGATGTGGCCCAGCCCATGTTGCAAAACGTAGGCATGATCCGTGCCACGCAATCTGACGGCAAGGTCCGACTTTAGCCCGTCAGGGATCACAGATAGATGCACCGGTATCGCATGGCGTGCCGACAATTCCAGCAGTATTTCAAGATCGGGCGTCACAGTTTGTGCATCATCATCGCGCCACCAAAGGCGTGGCGTTAGGCCCTCCGCTTCCCAAGCTTCAAGCTCGGTCTCCAATGCATCCCAGCTAGACATCTTCGCGTGCCTTATGTGCGTCCCACAGGTCCGGCCTGCGCTCTTTCGTAAGATTGTGTGACATTTCGCGGCGCCATTTCTCGATCTCGGCATGGTTGCCGGACATCAGCACCGGTGGGATTTCGCGGCCCTGCCATTCGGCAGGCTTCGTATACTGAGGATGCTCAAGAAGACCGGCAGAGTGACTTTCCTCTACCGTGCTATCTGCATTGCCCAGCACGCCCGGCAGCAATCGCACCGTTGCGTCGATCATCGCTTGGGCAGCGAGTTCGCCGCCGGTCATCACAAAATCGCCCAAGGAAACTTCGGTGATGCCATAGTGTTCAATCACCCGTTCGTCGACGCCTTCAAACCTACCGCAGAGCATGGTCACGCCTGCGCAACTTGCGAGGTCGCGCGCCATTGCCTGATCAAAGCGGCGTCCCCGTGGTGACATATAAAGGATTGGCCATCGCCCATGCGCACGCTCTTGTACTGCCTCGATCGCGGGGCCTACGACATCGGCGCGCAGCACCATGCCAGCGCCGCCGCCCGCGGGTGTATCATCAACATTGCGGTGTTTTGTCAGCCCGAATTTACGCAAATCATGCGCATGGAGCTGCCAGCGGCCTTCTTGCAATGCTCGGCCTGTCAAACTGGCCCCAAGAACTCCGGGAAAAACGTCGGGGAACAGGGTGATGATATGGGCCTGCCAGACATGCGCGTAATCGGGCGTGTCGCTCATTAATTCGCGCGGTTTCAGGAACGGCACTACCCGCTGTTTCCCGTGAGAGCGGTTTGGCGGTGTCATATCTGTGATCCTTTGTGGAGCAGTGCAGCCTTTGCAGCGTTTCGTGCGTCCGTGTCCCTATGCGTTCTGTTGATATCCAGCAAGGCGGCAAGGGTTTCTGCGTCCAGCCGTGTGTTCTGTGCCGGCTCTGCAGTGAGCCCCGCGCGCAACTCCGTCGGGATATCACACAAATCCAATACGGGGTCGGCAGGGCCCAACGGCAATTTGGTGCAGTCCTCAAGGGCGAAGCTGTGGACGGGTGCCGGTACACGGCGGCGGACCTCGCTCACGATACTGTCCAGATCTTGGGCAGCAGGATATTGCGTGGCGAAATCGGTGAAATCGAGGGTCATGCCGGATGATTTCACATGCTCTGCCCATGCTGAGCGTTCCCAGTCTGCGCCAGCGCGGGTGCCAAAGCAGAACACGACAGGCGTTTCGGGAAAGGCAGCCCGGGCACGCTGCCAATAAAGATACATGAGTACCGGCGCGGCACGGTAATCGGCCAGAACGCCGCGTCCGGGCATGTGCCCCGATAGTTCTTCGGCGCTAAGCAACAAAGTACGGCGTGGCATGCCAGGCAAGTCTGCCAATAGCGCATCGAAGCGGCGGCTAACCTTATCCAGCGCGTCCTCGCTGCCAAAAGTGGAGTACCCGCGCGTGGCGTGCATCAGTTCTTGCATCTGACCTTTGAGCCGGATCGCAAGCGCAGGCATCAGCGCCTTGCGGTTGGCGCGCAGCAGGGCCTGTACGCTGGATGTGCCTGTCTTGTGAAAGCCTGCGTGTATCACGATCTTGCGTGGCATCAGCCTGCTCCCTCAATCAATGCGCGCTTGGCTTTCTTCAGATCAACTGGGCTAAGGTCCGACCGGTTAAGAGCCAGAAACTCAGTCAGAAGGGCGTCGGGCAGCTTGGGGTTGCGGGTATGTGCCTTCCCGGCAACCAGCGTCTTACGCCGCTTTTCGTCAAACTGTAGATAATCAAGCATGGCTTCGGCGATGCCAAGCGGGCGGTCGCCATGATCCTCAAGGCGCGCGTCAATCAAGGCGTGACCGGGGGTCTCGCGTTTGATCTCTTCAAGAATTCTATCATGGTCGGCCGAGGTTTTGCGGCGTTTGAGGTAGTCAGCTTCGTCCAGGACCATGCGCGATGCACGCAAATTCTGGGCATAGCAACTGCGCAGCCACGGATCTGCCGCGCGGGTTGTAAAGAAAAAGCTCACCTCGTCATCCGGGGCTGCGGTCTTAAGGGCAACCGAAAGTGCGCGCATCAGATGCGGCGCAGCGCCATATCCATGCAGGCCATGACGGCCCGGCATATGGCCGCTCAGGTCTTCCGAGCTGATCACAAGTGTCGTCGCCTGCTCTGCCTGCAGGGATTCGATCAGCAACGCGGCCTCGTATTTCACCATCCCCAGATCGTAATCTTCGCGCGAGCGGCTGTAGGCGCGGGCGCTGTCGCACAGGGCTGTCATACCGGGTCGAAGCACAAGCCGGATCTCAGGACGCAACGCCGCGCGGTTGGCGCGCAGCGTTTGTTGCAGGCTGGTCGTGCCCGTCTTGTGAAATCCGGCGTGGATGACGACCCGCCGCATGCTTAATCCTGCGGTGCAGGCTTGGGCGTGGGCAAAATGCCTTCGGGCGGGTCTGCAACGATACGTCGCGATGCCAGATCCACGGTCGGCACGGCGGCCTTGGTGAAAGGCAGGAAGGTCGTCGTTGACGAGCCGCTCAGCTGAAGCTCGAGCAAGTCGTCAGCACCGTGGTTCTGCACGGTTTTCACGCGGCCCAGCAACTCTCCGCCCGTATCGTAGACATCTATGCCAATCAGATCGGCGTGATAGAATTCATCGTCGGGCAGGGACGGGAGCTGCTCACGCAGAGCAAAGAGCTGTGTGCCGCGCAGAGCGTCCGCATCTTCTTTGCTGCTGACATCGGGCAGGCGGCCTGCAAATCCGCCTTTGATCGGTCGCAGAATAGCCAATGCGAACTGGCGATTGCCGGTCTCGTCCGTTAGCGGAGTATACGTCTCGATATCTTCGGGGATGGCACAAAAGCTCTTGATCCTCAGTTCGCCGCTTACGCCGTAGGCTCCCGAAATGACACCGACACAGATATGTGTATCGCTCATTGTAGCAACTCCGAATCTACACAAATGCTACCGGTCCACTGACCTTCCCCTGCCGAGCATTCTGCACGCATCAGCATCCCGTTAAGGTAAAATCCCAACACGGCACCCAAGGCCAGTGTGGCGACAAATTTCAGCAGTTTGAACATCAGCGTTCCTCAATGTGCAGGGCAGCGGCGCGCGCTTCCCAGCCTTTGGTTTCAAGCTCTGGGGTTAGGGATACATCGGCGGGCCAGCCAAGGCAAAGGTAAGCGACAAGCGACCAGTCGTCGGGGGCATCAAGATCGCGACAAAGTCGTTGGGGATCAAGAACGGAAACCCAGCCGATACCCAACCCCAGAGTTCGGGCATGCAGCCACATCAACGTGATCGCCCCCACCACTGAATAGCGGCGCATTTCCGGCATGGTCGCTGCACCAAGCCCTGCGCCCTTCGGCGTGCTGTCATCGCAGAAAATAGCGAGATGTTCAGGCGCTTCACGCATGCCGGACAGTTTAAGGGATGCATAAAGGGCGGCCTTGTCGCCGGAGTATCCCTCAAGCGCTTTTTCATTGGCTGTTTGGTAATTGGCAAGCGCGGCTGCGCGCGCGGTGTCAGAACGGACACGCAGAACGCGCCAAGGTTCTGAAAGCCCCACAGAGGGGGCCAAAGAGAGTGTGGAGAGGCACTCTTGAACAAGTGCCTCATCCACGGGATCTGTGCGAAAATGGCGCACATCGCGGCGCCATCGCATCAGGTCGGTCAGCCCGGCACGGAAGTCATCCGAAAACGCATGCATGCCGGGGCGGCCTCCTGACTTACTCAGCCGCTGCTTCTTCTGCTGCTGGTGCTTCCTCGGCTGGTGCTGCGGCTGCTTCTGCTGCTGCGGCGGCCTTGTCGGCTTTCTCCTGAACGCGCTCTTGCGCTTTCTTGCCTGGCGTACCCTTCTTAGGGTTGTTGCGCTCTTTCTTGGGGCTCACGCCTGCAGCTTCCAGCATGCGCTGAACGCGATCTGTTGGCTGTGCGCCATGGCTCATCCAGTATTCGATGCGCTCAACGTTCATCTTTACGCGGTCTTCGCTGTCTTTCGGCAGCAGTGGGGAGTATGTGCCCAGCTTTTCGATGAAACGGCCATCGCGTGGCATGCGGCTGTCAGCTGCAACGATGCGGTAAAAAGGGCGCTTTTTGGAACCGCCACGGGCGAGACGAATTTTCATGGACATGATTTAGTTTCCTTTAGTTTATATCTTGGTGATGTTTGTGGTGCTGAATGACTTCAGCGATGATGAAGTTGAGGAACTTCTTGGCGAATTCAGGGTCCAGGTCGGCCTGTTTTGCCAAATCTTCTAGCCGGGCAATCTGGCTCGCTTCGCGATCCGGATCGGACGGGGGAAGGTCGTGCTCGGCTTTGAGTTTTCCCACAGCCTGAGTATGTTTGAACCGCTCGCCCAGCGTATAGACAAGGATCGCATCAAGGCGGTCGATGCTGGCGCGGTGTCCTTTAAGGACTTCGGCGGCAAGTTTGACGGGATCGGTCACAGGCCCAACTCCTCTACTGTTGCGCCATCGAAAAGCGGCTTTGTGAAGGAGCGGTCGTAGCGGCGGATGCACTTGGTGCGCTTGGCGTGCTCATAGGCGCGCAAGCATTCGGCGTCCTCCCACATACGGGCACGGTAATCTTCATAGTCGGCCAATGAGGCGAACGAGAAGTGGCAATAGGCGATGTCGTTCGGACCCTCATGCGGCATGTGATAGCCGTGATGCGTCCCGCCAAGCTTTTTGACAAGATGCAGCCACGCCTTCGCGTAGATTTCGAACTCCGGCAGTTTGTCCGGGTCGATCTCGTATCTGACGGTACAGCTGATCATTTCTTTTTACCAAAGCCGGACAGGCCCGAAGGCAGGCCCATGCCGCTGCCAAGACCGGGCAGTTTGCCGCCCATCTGCTTGGCCGCTGCCTCAAGCGCTTTCGGGTCCATGCCCTGTGCCATCGCGGCAGGGTCCATTCCACCTTTGCCCATCATCTGCTTCATGGCTTGTTTCATCATGCCACCTTTGCCCATCTTGCCCATTTTCTTCATCATGTCGGACATCTGGCGCTGCATTTTCATCAGCTTGTTAAGGTCGCTCACTTCCATTCCGGCGCCTTTGGCGATGCGCTTTTTACGGCTGGCCTGAAGCAAGGCGGGATTGGCGCGCTCTTTCTTGGTCATGGAATTGATCAGGGCGATCTGCTGTTTGAGAATCCGGTCGTCAAGACCTGCGTCCTCAACCTGTTTGGCCATTTTGCCCATTCCGGGCATCATGCCCATCATGCCTTGCATGCCGCCCATCTTAATCATTTGCTCAAGCTGCATCTTGAGGTCGTTCATATTGAACTGACCTTTCGCCATGCGCTTCATCATTTTTTCGGCTTGTTCAGCCTCGATGGTTTCTTGGGCTTTTTCGACAAGAGCGACAATATCGCCCATGCCAAGGATGCGGCCTGCGATACGCTCTGGCTCGAATGTCTCAAGCGCGTCCATTTTTTCGCCAAGACCAACGTATTTGATCGGCTTGCCTGTAATGGCGCGCATCGACAATGCCGCACCACCACGGCCATCGCCGTCCATACGGGTCAGGACAACGCCGGAAATGCCGATGCGCTGGTTGAAGTTTTCAGCGGTTTGCACGGCGTCCTGACCTGTAAGGCCGTCAACCACCAACAGTGTTTCACGCGGCGTGACGACATCACGGACGGCTTCAACCTGCGCCATCAGCTCTTCGTCAATGCTCAGGCGGCCCGCTGTATCGAGCATGTAGACATCATAGCCGCCAAGCGCCGCTTGAGTTTTCGTGCGTTTGGCGATTGCTACGGGGCTTTCGCCCTTAACAATCGGCAGGGTGTCCACGCCGATTTGCACACCAAGGATTGCCAGCTGCTCCATCGCGGCGGGGCGGTTCACATCAAGTGAGGCCATCAGCACACGTTTGCCGTCTTTTTCTTTCAGACGTTTTGCCAGCTTGGCAGTTGTGGTTGTCTTACCGGAGCCTTGTAGGCCGACCATCAGGATCGGGGCCGGCGGGTTATCAATCTTTAACGCGCCTGGCTCACCTTCACCCTTTAGGACATCAATCAGGGCGTCATGAACAATTTTGACGACCTGCTGACCGGGTGTGATGGATTTGGTCACAGCTTGACCAGTCGCTTTTTCCTGCACAGCGTTGACAAAATCACGCGCGACCGGAAGCGATACGTCCGCCTCCAGCAGAGCCACGCGAACTTCGCGCAGAGCGGTTTTTACGTCCTCTTCGTTAAGCGCGCCCTGTTTGGTCAGGCGGTCAAAAACACCAGAGAGGCGTTCACTGAGATTCTCAAACATGGGCAGCAGCCCCTTTTCGTCGGTTGCGTCTGTCTCCAATGTAGGAGCCACCGCGTGAATGCACAAATGCCCCAGTGGGCGTAACACGCTGACTGGGGGCGATCCTGACATCGGGACAGGACCGGAAGGCTTTGCTTCCGGAGATTTGCATGTCGTTTAGGCTGATGGCGATCCTGAGTCAAGTATAGCGGGTCATGGACGCACACGCCCTTGCACTTCTGTGCGAATATACGAAAATGGGCGCGTAAATGTTCATCTGCGCACAGGAAGCCGCGACATGCAAAACTGGGACGAGGTGAGGACTGCCTATCAAGTAGCACGAATGGGTACGGTAAGTGGCGCAGCAGAGGCCCTTGGGGTGCACCATGCGACCGTAATTCGGCATATTGATGCATTGGAAAAACGGTTGGGCATAAAATTATTCCAGCGTCATGCGCGTGGCTATACTGCCACTGAGGCGGGGGAGGATCTGCTGCGGGTGGCGCAAGCCACCGAGGATCAGTTCAGCCAGTTGCTTAGTCGGATCAAAGGGCACGGCACAGATGTCTCGGGTGATCTGGTCGTGACCTCAGTCGAAGCGATGACGCCGCGGATTGCGCCAATGTTGGTGGCATTTCAGAAAAAGCACCCCGGTATTGTCGTACGCTATCTGACCGGCGACCGGTTGTTCCGGTTGGAATACGGCGAAGCGCACGTTGCGATCCGCGCCGGAGCAGCGCCCGAACAGCCTGATAATGTCGTTCAGCCGCTGACGGCGCAGGCTGTCGGCCTTTACGCATCAAAGGATTATATCGCAAAGCACGGCGTCCCCAAAGATACCCAAGATTTTTCAAACCACCGGTTCGTCGGGCATGACGATACCGATACGCGCGCTCCTTTCTACAAATGGCTAGCGACAACCGTCCCTCCCAAAAACATTGTCTACCGAAGCGATGACGAACATGCGATTTTTCTGGCTATCCGGGCCGGCGCCGGGATCGGTTTTCTCACGGAGGAGGATGCAGCAACGCATTCCGAACTGGTCCAAGTTGCCCCGCCTAGGGCAGAGTGGGCAGCGCAGTTATGGCTGGTTACGCATGTAGACTTGCACCGGACCAGCAAAGTGCAGGCTTTGGTGAAGTTCCTCAAGGCTCGCATCAAGGAGAATGGTTGATGGCACCTCAGGCGCAGGGGCATTTCGCCATGCTGCTCTTTTCTGCGCTTGTGGCTGGCTCATTCTCTCTTGGCGGGATGGTCGCGAATGAGATCGCGCCACTGGCGCTGAATGCTGTTCGTTTTCTGATCGCGGGTGCGGCAGTGGGGGCAGTTGCTTTTGCCACAACAGGTTTCGCGCGCAGCGATTTCGCGGCGCCTTGGCGGTACGTGCTGTTGGGCGGATTGTTTGCGATCTATTTTGTGCTGATGTTTGAAGGGCTCAAGACTTCGGCGCCAGTCAGTTCGGCGGCGGTGTTCACGCTTGTCCCTGCGATGTCGGGCGTGTTTGCGTGGATCATGCTACGCCAGCGTATCACGCCGAGAATGGGGCTGGCACTGTGCGTCGGAGGACTGGGTGCAGTATGGGTCATTTTTCGTGCCGACGTTGTTGCGCTGTTCGCATTTGATGTCGGGCGCGGCGAGGTTATTTTCTTTTTCGGCTGTATCGCGCATGCCGTCTATACTCCGCTTGTACGCTTGCTTAATCGCGGAGAGACAGCTGTTGTCTTCTCCTTCGGGACCCTTGTTGCCGGAACGATATGGCTGGGGTTGGTCGGTGCCCGCGATATTCTTGCGACGGATTGGCACGCGCTGCGCCCGATGGTTTGGGTCACCATTCTTTATGTTTCGCTCGGAGCGAGCGCCATTACATTCGTATTGGTGCAATTTGCAGCGCTGCGCCTGCCTTCAGCCAAGGTGATGGCCTATACTTATCTTGTACCAAGTTGGGTGATCGTTTGGGAGGCGGCATTGGGCAACAGCCTGCCACCGGCACTGATCCTCGCAGGGACCGGTCTGACTGTTGTTGCCTTGTTGCTTTTGGTCCGGGACGACGACGCGCTATCCATTAAGGCCGTTCAAAACTAAATTTTCTTCTTCATGGAACAAGATTGGTTTGGGTAGCGTTTGATAGATAACGGAGCGAAAGTTGCCCAATTGGCCGGTTCATGTTTTACCTCGGTGATCCGGGTTATTGTGCAACTTTCCTTCCGACGGACCGGTTCAATGTAGCCGGTAAGCTAATATTAGAAAGGAACACCCAATGCGTGGTATCATTTATCTTGTCGGCCTCGTTGTAATCGTTTTGGCTATCGTCCAGTTCGTATTGTAACAACCCGTTTTGGGTTAGTAAGATTTCAAGAGAGCCTTCGGGCTCTCTTTTGCATTTCAGGTAGACGGATCGTCGGCTTCGCCCAGTTCTTTTTCCAGAAACCGCTCAAACGCATCCAGATGCACAGGTTCGAACTGGCCAAAGCCTTGCATCCAGACAGAGGCGGCCCGCAAAGCGTCGGGCTCCAGTTTGCACCACTTTACCCGACCGCGCTTTTCTTGCGTGATCAGGCCTGCGGCAGTCAGCACCCCCAGATGTTTGGAAATCGAAGCTAGCGACACATCAAATGGTTCGGCCACATCGGTGACGGCCATATCATCCTCCAGTAGCATCGCAAGGATGGCTCGGCGGGTGGGGTCTGACAGGGCGGCAAAGGTGGTGTCGAGTGAGGGTTTCATAAGGCAGACCAATAGCGTGTCGTTCCCGTGGGCGAAAGCACAAGCCGCAGCTGGTCAGACAAAAGATCAACCGGATGGTTGAATAACGATCAGGCGCGAAAATTGATGTTTTGGTCGGCTAAACAGCGATCCCAAAACAATGGAGAAATTTATTTATTATATATTTCAGCATGTTGCGTTGCGTGTTCAGGCCGTTGACTCCGTTCGGGCGGCGAAGTACCTAACCTGCAAGACATCCAAGCGGGGGCGCACCTGTGAACGACCAAGATCGCAAAGCGGAAATGGCAGCGATTGAGGCGCGGATAGCAGCAGCTAAAGGCACGCAAGAGCCAAAGCCGCGCGCGGATGAGCACTACTCACAGGCGCAGATGGCCTGGCGGATGGTGATAGAGCTTGTGGCCGGTCTTGGGATCGGTTTCGGCATCGGGTACGGGCTGGATCTGTTCTTTGGAACGCTGCCCATATTTATGGTGCTGTTTGTCATGTTGGGCCTCGCGGCCGGAGTAAAGACGATGCTTCGATCCGCGCAGGAAATGCAGGACAAAAAAGTGGCCGAAGAGGCCGGAGAAGAATAACGCCCCTCAGGGGGTAATCGTAAACCGCCTCAGCCGGGGCGATGAGTGAAGGGGCCTAGAGATGGCAACAGAAGCACAAGGCGCGGAAGAAGGCGGTCTGGTCTTTCACCCGATGGATCAGTTCATCGTTTCCCCATTGGGTGGTGACGGTCCGGTACAGTGGTTTACATTCACGAACGCAGCGTTGTGGACAACCTTTGCCGTTATCGCAGTGTTCCTGCTGCTGGTTGTCGCGACATCAAAGCGCGCAGTCGTTCCGGGCCGGATGCAGTCCGTCGCCGAGTTGGCCTATGGCTTTGTTTACAAAATGGTCGAAGACATCTGCGGTAAAGAGGGTGTCAAATACTTCCCCTACATCATGACACTGTTCATGTTTATCGTTTGCGCCAACTTCCTTGGCCTGCTTCCGACAGCATTCACGCCCACATCTCACTTCGCTGTGACGGTTGTGTTGGCGCTGGCAGTGTTCATCGTTGTAACGGTTCTGGGCTTTGTCAAAAACGGCACCGCTTTCCTGAGTTTGTTCTGGGTTGCTTCTGCACCGCTGGCGCTGCGCCCCGTTCTGGCAATTATCGAACTGATTTCATACTTCGTACGCCCCGTGAGCCACTCCATTCGTTTGGCTGGTAACGTCATGGCGGGCCACGCAGTTATCAAAGTTTTCGCGGGTTTTGCAGCACTGGTTGCTGTGTCGCCCATCGCGATCCTCGGGATCACGGCGATGTACGGTCTGGAGGTCCTTGTGTCCTTTATTCAGGCCTACGTTTTCACGATCCTGACATGCGTGTACCTCAAGGACGCGCTGCACCCACACCACTAACGACAGGCGGGCTACTTCCGTCTCACTATCTACTCAACTTCCAATCGTAAGGAGAATTCACATGGAAGGCGAACTCGCACACATCGGCGCAGGTCTGGCAGCAATCGGTTCCGGCGCAGCCGCTATCGGTGTTGGTAACGTTGCAGGTAACTACCTTGCAGGCGCTCTGCGCAACCCATCCGCAGCTGCTTCGCAGACTGCAACACTCTTCATCGGCATCGCGTTCGCCGAAGCGCTGGGGATCTTCGCGTTCCTCGTAGCACTTCTGCTGATGTTCGCCGTTTAAGCGACTGACGGTTATTCCTTACGCATTGGGCGGTGTGGTACACTGCACCGCCCATTGGATTGAATGTTCTGACAGGAGGCCATGATGGCAACCGAAACCACACATAGCGATGGTCTGGCAGACGCCGTGGGCGTTGCGGAACATTCCGGCGCAGGAAATGCGGGCATGCCGCAGCTGGATTTTTCCACATGGGGCAACCAGATTTTCTGGCTCGTTCTGGCGCTGATCGCGATCTACCTGATCCTGTCGCGCGTTGCTCTGCCACGTATCGCGGCTGTTCTGGCCGAGCGTCAGGGTACCATTACAAATGATATCGCTGCTGCCGAGGATCTTAAATCCAAAGCCGCAGATGCAGAAGCTGCCTATGATAAGGCACTTTTGGATGCCCGTGCAGAAGCACAGCGCATCATTACAGAGGCCAAAGCAGAGATGCAGGCCGATCTCGATAAAGCCATCGCCAAAGCGGACGATCAGATTGCAGCGCAGTCGGCCGTTTCAGAAAAAGCGATTGCAGAAATTCGTGCCGGTGCTGTGGAGAGCGTGAAAGCGGTCGCCAAAGACACCGTCAAAGAAATCGTTGCAGCCATGGGTGGCAAGGCCGATGCCAAAACCATCACAGCCGCTGTAACCTCACGGATGAAAGGATAACGTCATGCGTTTCACACTGACATCCGTATTGGCCCTGTTGGGCGCATCCCCTGCGTTCGCGGCATCGGGTCCGTTCTTTTCGCTGGGTAACACAGACTTTGTTGTTCTGTTGGCTTTCCTGCTTTTCATTGCGGTGCTGTTCTATTTCAAAGTTCCGTCCCTGATAGGTGGCATGCTGGATAAGCGCGCCGAAGGTATCCAAACCGAGCTTGAAGAAGCCCGCAAGCTGCGCGAAGACGCGCAGAGCCTTCTGGCCTCTTATGAGCGCAAGCAAAAAGAAGTGCAGGAGCAAGCTGACCGTATTGTTGCCGCAGCCAAGCAGGAAGCTGCAACGGCGGGCGAACAAGCGCGTGCAGATCTTGCCGTTTCAGTCGAGCGCCGTTTGGCTGCCGCAGAAGAGCAGATCGGTTCTGCAGAAGCTGCTGCGATCAAAGAAGTCCGCGATCAAGCCATTCAGATCGCAATTGCCGCGTCTCGTGACATCATCGGCAAGCAGATGACCGCGACAGACGGCAACAAGCTAATCGATGACGGCATTGCACAGGTTGACGCGAAGCTTCACTAAGATGCTTTAGTTATAGTTCGAAAGCCCTGCCATTTTGGCGGGGCTTTTTCGTTTGTGCGTATCTAAATAGCCAATGAATCAATTGCCATTTTCTGGCGCTTATATCGGCGCCCGTTCAGGCACTGATCAGAGGCGACGTTTAACTGTCCATTTCCTGATCCAGTCGTTGTCGCGCCACATCCTCATGCCGCGCGGCGCGTTGCTGATCCATCAGCGCACGTTCGACATAGGTAAGGTGCGCTTCGACTGCTTCGCGGGCGCCAACGGCGTCGCGCGCGATCAGAGCATCGTGAATTGCGCGATGTTGATCCAATAGCACAGCCCGTTTGGTCTGCTGCCGAAACATGATCTGGCGGTTGTAGAATACGCCGCTTCGCAGCAGTTCGTACATGGACCGCATCATATGCAGCATCACCACATTATGGCTCGCCTCGATGATGCTCATGTGAAACTGGGCATCCAACGCCGCTTCATCCTCGGCGCTGCGCGTGTCGTGTGCCATCTCCATCTTCCGGAATACCGCGCTTATGACAGCCAGATCAGTGTCAGAACCCAATCGCGCAGCACGCTCAGCTGCGAGGCCTTCCATGTCACGGCGAAACGCGAGGTAGTCCATCGCAGCCTCGTCATGGCGCGAAAAAAGGGCGGCGAGGGCAGGGGAGAAAGCAGAACCCAAAACATCCGCGACAAAAACACCTGCGCCCGGCTTTGCGCTCAGCAATCCTGCATGCTGCAATTGCGCTATCGCATCGCGCAGAGAAGGACGGGATACACCCAGCCTTTCGGCCAATTCCCGTTCCGGTGGCAAACGCTTCCCCGGCTGAAGAATGCCACGCAAGATGAGCTCCTCAACCTGCCTTACAACGGCTGAAGAAAGCTTTTCCGGGCTGACGGGGCGAAATGGCATGGCACATCCTTTAATTGGTCAAATTATATGACCAGACGATAGGGTGGACAAGCGCCCAACCGAAATATTGGATTTGCATCAGCGTCGCTAAGTGGATGTTCATCATTTGTTAAGGATGACAGCCGCACCATCAACAGATGAGAATCCTATCACTAGTTCTTCTGCTTCTTCCGTTGCTGTCCGCCTGCAATACGGCTGGCCCGCATTTTCGTGGTCTGCCAGCGACCACTGTTACGGTTGATGGTTCCACCTTCGATGTGCGGGTGCGTGATGAGTTGGCAGAAGCGATCCGAACGAATTCAGAATACGCGCCGCGCTTTGGCCCGATCCGGGATCGCGCAGGGCGAGCGATGGCAATGGTAAGCGGGTGTGAAGTGAAAGAAGTTCGTGGGGATCAGGCGCAGGCCACAGGCATCCTGAAATGTGGTAAGGGACCACGCAAGCCGGTTCGGCCAACGCCCGTCGATGTCGATTGTGTGCCGCTCCGAGGAACCGAAGTAAAGCAACTTGGCGGTACATCAGTCTTGATCGAGTGTGAGACAAGCCTTTAACGCAATATCTTGTGGATAACTGGCTCATTGAAGCTGTGGGTTGTGGTGAGTGGTTGACAGCCGCCCGTCAAAGCAGTCACGCTGTTGCACGGTCCGGAATCATCACTCAGGCGGCGTATGCGCTTTTCGAAACTCAGGCTGACAGGCTTCAAAAGCTTTGTTGACCCCACCGATCTGATCATCGCAGATGGTCTGACGGGTGTTGTGGGTCCAAACGGCTGTGGGAAGTCCAACCTGCTGGAAGCCCTGCGTTGGGTGATGGGAGAGAACCGGCCAACCGCAATGCGTGGCGGCGGCATGGAGGACGTCATTTTTGCTGGCGCTGCGACACGTCCAGCACGAAACTTTGCCGAAGTATCATTGCAGATCGACAACACGGAACGGCTGGCACCACCCGGATTTAACGACACTGACACGTTAGAAATCGTGCGGCGCATCACCCGTGATGTGGGCAGTGCTTATAAGGCCGCGGGTAAGGACGTGCGCGCGCGCGATGTGCAAATGCTATTCGCCGATGCTTCTACCGGGTCTCATTCGCCTGCGCTGGTGCGGCAGGGCCAGATTAGTGAGTTGATCAACGCCAAGCCAAAGAACCGGCGCCGCATCCTGGAGGAGGCGGCGGGAATTTCCGGTCTTTATGCACGCAGGCATGAGGCCGAGCTGAAATTGAACGGCGCGGAAACGAATCTCGCGCGCGTGGATGATGTAGTAGAGCAGTTGGCCACCCAGTTGGCGCAACTTGCTCGTCAGGCGCGGCAAGCGGCGCGCTATCGTGAGATTGGCGATCAGTTGCGGCGCACCGAAGGTACGCTTTTGTATCGTCGTTGGCGCGAAGCAGACGACGCGCGGGCGCGTGCAGAGGATGAACTGCGCGCACGTCTTACAGCCGCTGCGCAGGCCGAAGGTCTGGTGCGCAATACGGCGAATGCGCGCCAGGAGGCGGAGGATGCCCTGCCAGCGCTGCGCGAGGAAGATGCGATTGCAGCAGCTGTTGTGCAGCGGTTGATTGTTCAGCGTGACACGCTCAGCGATCAAGAGAGCCGCGCGACCGCATTGATTGAAACGCTACAAGGCCGGATTGCGCAGCTTGCCCGTGATATCGAACGCGAAGGTGGGTTGAACCGCGATGCAGGCGAAACTATCGAGCGGTTGGAATGGGAAGCCCGCGAGCTCGCCAAAGCAGGCGAAGGGCATGGCGACGCTTTGGAAGCGGCGTCCGAGATGGCCCGTGAGGCCGCATCGGTTCTGCAAGCGCGCGAAGGCGATCTTAGCCAGCAGACCGAAGATGTGGCGCGCCTTGCGGCACGGTACGGCTCTGCAGAACGCTTGCTGGATGACAGTCGGAAAACCCAACAAAAATCCGAAGCGGAAGCCGTGCGCGCCCGTGAAGCTGTTGCCGCAAGTGAGGCGGCACTTTCCAAGGCGGCGGCAGATTTTGAGGCTGCGTCGATGCAGGAGGCAGCTGCAGTCGCAGCTGCCGAGGCCGCCGAAGATGCGTTGATCAATGCAGAGGAAACACGCGCCGCGACGCAGGCGCGTGAAGCGGACGCACGTGCCGAAAGGTCCGAGGCCGAAGGTGAGATGAACGCGCTTAGGGCTGAAACGACCGCACTGGCGAAGCTGGTCGAGCGTGACACAGCTGAGGGTGGTCAGATTCTTGACCGTTTGCAGGTTGAGCACGGTTTTGAAAAGGCGCTTGGTGCGGCGCTGGCCGATGATTTGCGGGCGCCGGAAGTGGACGCAGATGGTCCGTCTGGCTGGTCCACATTGCCGTCTTATTCACAGGTCCAAACCTTGCCCAACGGTGTCACGCCTTTGACCAACCATGTGTCGTGTCCTGACGTGTTGGGGCGGCGGATGGGGCAAATCGGCCTTGTGGACGCTGATGATGGTCCAAGACTGCAGGCTGATTTGCAGCCTGGTCAGCGGCTTGTTTCGCTTGAGGGTGATCTTTGGCGTTGGGACGGTTTCCGCGCTTGGGCCGAAGACGCGCCTTCGGCAGCGGCATTGAGGCTGCAACAGCTAAACCGATTGGAGGTGCTCAAACAATCGCTTGAGCAAGCCAGCCAGCGGGCCGATGGGGCGCGTGCGGCGCACGAAAGCCTGACCTTGCATTTGGCGGCCCAGACCGAAGCTGACAAAGTCGCCCGCGAGGCGCGGCGGGATGCAGACCGGATGGTAGCAGATGCAGGACGCGCGCTAAGCCGTGTTGAGGCAGACCGCAACTTGGCTGAAGGTCGCCTTGAAAGTCTTGGCCTTGCTGTTGCGCGTCATGAAGAAGAAGCAATGTCTGCGCGCGCACGTGTGCTTGAAGCAGAGCGTGCACTGGCAGATCTGGGTGATCTGAATGACGCGCGTGGTGCTGTTGAAGACCTGCGCATGACCGTCGAAGCGGCGCGGATCACGATGATGTCACGACGTTCAAATCATGACGAATTGCGCCGCGAAGGGGATGCACGCCTGAAACGTGCGCAGGAAGTGACAAAAGAACTGAGCGGATGGCGCCACCGTCTGGAGACTGCCGAAAAGCGCAGCGCAGAACTGGTCGAGCGCAAGCAAACCTCAGAGGCTGAGTTGAAGGATGCCAGCGCTGCGCCTTTGGAGATTGCCGCAAAACGGGACGAGTTGAACAATGGTATTGAAGCCGCAGAAGAACGGCGTGCGGAAGCAATGGACAAACTCTCGATAGCCGAGGGTGTCTTGCGTGATACGACGCTGGCCGAGCGCGAAGCGGAGCGTTCTGCTTCAGAGGCCCGTGAGGCCCGCGCGCGGTCCGAGGCGCGCAGCGACGCCGCCAAAGAAACCGTGGCTGCGGCGGCAGAGCGCATTGCCGAAGATCAGCAGCTAACCCCTAACCAGCTTCTGACCCAGTTGGACGTAAACCCTGACGAGATGCCTGCAGCCGATGTACTTGAGGCGGACGTGAACCGGCTAAAACGTCAGCGCGATTCGTTGGGCGCCGTAAACCTTCGCGCCGAGGAAGATGCAAAGGAAGTGCAGGAAGAGCACGACAATCTGGTAGCGGAAAAGGCCGATCTGGAAGAAGCGATCAAGACCCTGCGCTCTGGCATTGCCAGCCTCAACAAGGAGGGTCGCGAGCGGCTGTTGACTGCTTTTGAGCAAGTGAACACCAACTTCTCGTTGCTGTTCACTCATCTGTTCGGCGGTGGTGAAGCCAATCTGGTCATGGTTGAATCTGAAGATCCGCTGGAAGCGGGCCTTGAAATTATGTGCCAACCTCCGGGCAAGAAACTGAGCACGCTGAGCCTTTTGTCAGGGGGCGAACAGACGTTGACAGCCATGGCGTTGATCTTTGCGGTGTTCCTAGCCAACCCCGCGCCGATTTGTGTGTTGGACGAGGTGGACGCGCCGCTGGACGATGCCAACGTGACGCGCTTTTGTGATCTGCTGGATGAAATGTGCCGCCAGACTGATACGCGTTTCCTGATCATCACGCACCATGCGGTGACGATGGCACGGATGGACCGGTTGTTTGGTGTCACAATGGCCGAGCAGGGCGTGAGCCAGCTTGTCTCGGTTGATCTCAAAAAAGCCGAGACACTGGTCGCCTAAGCGCAGTCAGCTGCGCGGTTTGGGGTGTTCAACGGGGCCACCGGCCTTTTCCCATCCAGTGAAACCTTCAGCGATGTGCGCGGCGTCAAATCCCATGTCCTGCAGCGTTGCAACAGAGATTGCCGAACGCCAGCCTGACGCGCAGTGGAAGACGAACTTTTTGTCTTCGGCAAAGACATCCTTGAAATAGGGACTGTCGGGATCGACCCAGAATTCCAGCATGCCACGCGGACAATGGAAGCTGCCCGGGATAAAGCCGGTGCGTTCACGTTCACGCGGATCGCGAAGATCAACGATTTGGACGCCGGGGTCATTCACCAGTGCAACTGCATCTGCTGCGTTGATCTCTTCGATCCGGTCGCGCGCATTGGCGACCATTTGAGCGGCGGTAATCTTGAGGGGCATTGGATGTCCTTTCCTAGATTCTGGACAGAAGTTCAGGTGTCGGCCAAGCATCTGCAGGCAGGCCAAGGCGCTTTTGTTCTGCTTGCACTGCCTGACGGGTTTTGGCCCCAAGGATACCGTCAATATCCCCAACGTCATAGCCGCGTGCCTGAAGTTTGCTTTGCAGCTGCTGCATCTGCGTGCTGCTTAGGCCTTCTTCGGGCGTACCCACATCGTAGATCCCTGCGCCACTGAGGCGCGTGGCGAAATAGGCCGCAGTGAGCACATACGTAAAGCTTTGGTTCCACTCAAAATAGACGCGAAAATTCGGATAGGCGAGGAACGCTGGTCCGCGCCGTCCTTGCGGCAGGATCAACGAGGCGGGTAGGCTGGTTTCCAAAGTACCATCACGGGCTGTGATCCCAAGTTCGGCCCATTGCGCGCCTGTCTTCTCGGTTTCTAGGCCGCTGAGTGACCAATCGAAGCTGTCAGGTACGCTTACTTCGTCGATCCACGCCTCATTTGGTCGCCATCCCAAAGATGAGAGCATCTTGCCACCGGACATCAGCGCGTCCGGTGCGGATGTTTTGAGGGAAACATGACCGTCGCCATCACCATCAGTACCACTTTCCAGAATATCGCGGGGCAGCATCTGTACCATCCCGATCTCTCCAGCCCACGCGCCTGTTGTTGTAACTGGGTCAAAATCACCGCGGGCAAAAAGCTCCATTGCGGCGAAAATCTGAGGGCGGAATAGTTCGGGGCGGCGGCAATCATGGGCAAGTGTCACCAAAGCGTTGGCGGTGTTGAAGTCACCCTGAATCGCGCCGTAGTCAGTCTCGAAGGCCCAAAACGCGAGCAGGACATTGCGATCAACACCGAACTCGGCCTCGATCCGGTCAAAAATCCCGTCATAGCGCTGTGCGTTGCTGCGCCCACGGATGATCCGGTCATTTGAGATAAGGCGACGGGAAAAATCTACGAAAGGGCGTTGAAACACCCCTTGCGCGCTATCTGCGCGTAACACGGCAGGATCTTTCCGAACGGAGCTCAGGAACCGCGCGGCGGTGTCGGCATCAATGCTGTGGGCTGGTGCCTCAGCTTTTAGGCCGTCGAGGAAGTTGTTGAATGATCCGCCGCACGGAACGTCTGCTTGGACAGAAAGGGGAGAAAGGGCCAACAGGGTCGAGAAAAGATATGAACGCATAAAAACCTGTGAAAACTAACCGAAAAGGGCAAAGAGAAGCACCAGTCCTAGCATCATGCCCCATGTTTGCCAAAGCTTGTGAACGGCGGCGTCAATCGCTTCTGGCCCGATAATGCGGGCGCCTGTGGCTCCGACCCATGGAAAATTCTGCATTCTGCCATCATAGGCGCGTGGACCAGCCAGTGCTACATTTATAGCGCGTGCCATTGCGGCCTCGGGCCATCCTGCGTTGGGAGAGCGGTGCTGCCCCGCGTCGCCGGCTATTTCGCGCCAGCTGCCCAAAACGCCGGCAGGCAGCGCGATCAGGGCACAAGTCAGGCGTGCTGGCAGCCAGTTCAAAACATCATCCATGCGTGCGGCTGCTTTGCCAAAGTATTCGTAGCGCGGTGTTCGGTAGCCGATCATGCTGTCGGCAGTGTTGACGACCTTATAAACCATCAGCCCCGGAAGCCCCCCAAGCAGAAACCAGAACGCGGGTGCAATGACGCCATCGGATAGGTTCTCAGCCGCGCTTTCGATGGCAGAGCGTGCAACGGCTGAGCGGTCCATTGCCGCGGTATCTCTGCTGACTATCATGGCAACAGCGCGCCGCCCGTCACCAAGTGAGATCCGCAACCCATCGGCAACAGCGCGGACATGCTGCACCAGTGACCGCTGCGCGAGCAGTATCGCAGTGAGAAGGATTTGGACGACTCCGCCCAACTGGCTTAACCCCCAGCCCAATAGGAATGCGGCCCCCATCAAAAGAACCAAAGTGAGAGCGCCAGCTGCCAACCCACCGCGCCCAGGGTTGAGGCGTTTGTCCAGTATAGCGACTGCACGGCCCATCAGGACAGCGGGGTGCGGAATACGGTCCCAAAGCCACTTTGGTTCGCCCATGACTGCATCAAGCAATAGCGCGCATAGCAAAATGGCTGCCGTGTTCATGTCAGCGCCGCCGCAAGCCTGTCCCACTGCTCAGGAGAAGGTAACCCGAGGCGGAGCCAGCGCGTGTTATAAGGAAAGACACGGCTCCAGATGTGACGCCGTGCAAGGCGGTCTTGCCATTTGGCTGCATCGGGTACCTCGTAGAGGCGAAATAGGGACGTGCCGCCCAAAACCTCTGCACCACTTGAGCGCATCATCGCATCAAGGCGCTCAGAATCATTCTCCAACCGCTCGCGGGTTTGTTCGGCCCAGTGATGATCGGACAAAGCACGCGCACCTATTTCCAACGCGGGACCTGCCACAGGCCAAGGCCCCAGCATCTCTTGTAATTTTGCGATTAGGGCTGGATCGCCAATAGCAAAGCCCAAACGCAGACCGGCCAGTCCCCAGAACTTACCAAAGCTCTTCAGCACGATTGTCCCATCCGTTGCAGCCTGAGCGACGAGCGTGTCTTGAGGGGAGACATCGCAAAAGCTTTCATCAATGATCCGTAAGGGAGCATGAAGTACGTCAGGGCCAAAGAGCCGCCCGTCAGGATTATTCGGATGAACGATTACCTGTGCATCAGCGTCGTTCAGGTCAGAGGATTCAGCCCAACCGGTCGCGGCGAAAGCTGCTGCGTGTTCGTTGTAGGTGGGGGTCGCGATGTGGACTTGGCCTGCTTCTCGCAGGCGAGGGATCATTGCGATAGGCGCGGACGCCCCGGGCGTGGCGAGTATCTCTGCCCCGTCGGGTACGTTCCAAAAGTCACGCGCCGCAGAAATCAGTGCGTTGTGTGCAGCCTTGTCAGGCAGCGCTGTCCATGCGTCCGAAGTGATCTGACCAATCGGATAGCAAACAGGATTGATGCCCGTGGATAAATCAATCCAATCTTGGCGCGAACCGCCAAAACGGTCGGCTGCTGCATCAATCCCGCCGCCGTGATCTCTTACCGTTTTTGGCAACCTGCCTACCCTCTGTTTGTCTGGACGGCTGGATTATGCCGGTTTCACTAATTCACAAACCGGAGTTTTGCGTGACATTCAATAGTATGTTACAAAAATGAATATTTTTGATTATTTTTCCCGAATACGACGATTTTCATACATGCTATCGACGGCCGAGGAGGCCTTTCGAATGACTGGTGAGACGAATAAAAGCACGCGAGTACTTATTGTGGAAAGCGTTCCCGAACTTGCAAAGCTCTGGCAACAGCACTTGGTCCGTCAGGGGATGGATGTTGTGTGTGCGGCTGGGCAGTCTGATGCAATCGAGCATTTGTCAGAGCATGAAACTGACATCATTATTCAGGATCTGGTCATCGACGAAGGCTCCGCGCTTGCGATTTCGGATTATGCGAATTACCGCCAGCCCGCAGCGCGGGTTATCTTTGTGACCAACACAAGCTTTTTCTCGGATGGGTCGATTTTTGCGCATTCCGCAAATGCACGTGCTTTCGTGCAAAGCGGCACGCCGCCAGAGGACCTGGCGGCGATGGTTGCGCATTACGGGGCAGAACAGCGCGCAGGCTAATCTCTGCCGTGTGGGGTGTTCCAATCGATGACCGGATTGATCGGTATGATCCTGTTCGGGTTTATCGTGTCATGGCTATAGTGGTAATGCCGGACAATATGGTCGAAATGCACGGTCTCTGCGACGCCATCCCATTGATACAGTTCGCGGGTGTAAGCCCATAGGTTCGGGTATTCTACGATCCTGCTGCGATTGCATTTGAAGTGCTGATGATAGACGGAATCGAACCGCACGAGGGTGGTGAAAAGCCGCCAGTCAGCTTCGGTGATTTGATCGCCAGTCAGGTAGCGGTTTTCAGACAAAATGGTTTCCAGCCAGTCGAGCGTGTCGAATAACGGATGTACGGCGGCATCATAGGCCTCTTGCGTTGTGGCAAAGCCCGCTTTGTAGACCCCGTTGTTAAGTGTGTCATACACGCGGGCATTTATTTCCTCGATCTGCGGCCGCAACTCCTCTGGCCAGTAGTCATCAGTGTTGCCAGTGATGTCATTGAAGGCACTGTTCATCATTCGGATTATTTCAGAGGATTCGTTCGAAACGATAGTGCCGCTGACTTTGTCCCACAGGATCGGAACTGTGACCCGTCCTGTGAAATCCCGCACCGCGCGCGTATAAACATCCCGCGCGTATGGAAGGCCGAATTGCCGATCCCCGGTTGCACCGTCAAAATCAGTGTCGAAGGTCCATCCGTCGCCCAGCATGTCGGGGTGCACGACAGAGATATCAATCAACGGACCCAGCTGTTTCAGCGACCGAAAAATAAGAGTTCTGTGGGCCCAAGGGCATGCGTGACTGACATATAGGTGGTAGCGGTGCGGCTCAGCCTTGAACCCCTCGTCACCGCTGGGGCCAGTGCTGCCGTCTGCGGTGACCCAATTGCGGAAATTGGATTCTTGCCGTTTGAAGGCACCGCCGCTCTCCTTGGTGTCATACCAGCTGTCGTGCCATTTGCCGTCGATCAATAATCCCACGCGGGTCTCCTCTGTACAGGTTTAACAGGAATGTAATGTTGATCTCCTAGAAAGCGTAGAGACGGGACCGCGCAGCACCCGTGCGCAAATACACAACGCGACACAAAATTTTAAATTACTGTTGCTGTATGAAACTTATGGAATACCCTGAACTTGAATAAGGGGGGAGCGAATCATGGATATATTTTTGCCGAAAGGCTTTCAGCCTAGTGTTGATCGCGCAAGCTTCAGCCGGTCGGGCCGTCAGGCGAGACTGAGCGTTGTCTCTAATGGTGTTCAATATCCGGTCTTGCGGCGCTGGACGGCGGGGTTTGCTGTCTCAGCAGACGATGTGCCTGTTCTGGACGGCGTTGTTGATCTCTATGACGGGGCAGAGAATCTGGGTCAGTGTCTGATCAAAGCACGTGAAACGGTCGGCGGGGAACGCATTTTCACGGTTAAGCGAGCGGCTACATTGGATTACGCAGCAGCCGCAGAGATTGAAGGCGCTGTTCTGACCGCGCGTTAATCCGGACGATAGGATGTTTATACGGATGCGAATGGGCGCCCAGCTTTCTGGGCGCCTTTCTGTATTATTGAAGGTCTTTGAACGCCTCTGCCAAGCGGTCGCAAGCTTCTTGAACGCGCGCGCGGGGCGTGGCGATGTTAAAGCGCAAATAGGTTTCGCCGCCGCTGCCGAAAGTGGGGCCGTGATTGGCGGCGATTCCTGCGCCTTGTTCAACCCGCTTTGTGAACTCTTCGCGGCTCATGCCTGTGTCCTTGAAATCAACCCACGCCAGATATGTCGCTTCGAGCGGCATTGATTTTAATCCGGGGATGGCGTTCACAGCGTCGTCAAACAGGCGGCGGTTGCCGTCCAGATAAGCAATCAGATCATCTACCCATGCCGCCCCTTCGGGAGAATAGGCCGCCGTGGCCATAAATAGACCAAAGCTGTTGGGTGACATTCCCAGTGCCATCATTCGGGCCCCAAAGCGCGCGCGCAGGTCGGGATCAGCGATGATCACATTGCCAGAGTGGCTTCCGGCGATGTTAAAAGTCTTGGTTGTTGCCGTCATCATGACCAGCCGGTCTTCGACACCGTTAATCAGGCTCATGGGGATGTGGGTGTGACCGGGCATCACCAGATCATGGTGGATCTCGTCCGAGACAAGCACCAGATCATGGCGTTTGGCAAAATCAGCGACCTGTTGCAGTTCCTCTCGGGACCAGACACATCCGCCCGGGTTGTGAGGTGAGCAGAGGATCACCATCTTTTCGGCGCCGGTCATCTGCGCGTCATAAGCGTCAAAATCCATGTGATAGCGGCCGTTCTGAGGCTGCATCTGACATTCAACCACTTTGCGACCGGCGGCGTTAATCACTTTCGCAAAAGCATGGTAGACAGGGGTGAATAGTACGACGCCATCGCCCGGCGCCGTAAAGGCGTCAACGCACATGGCTGTGCCGTTCACCAGACCATGCGTTGTGAAGATGTGCGCGGGGTCCAGATCCCAGCCGTGCCGTTCCTTCATCCACCACTGGATAGCGCCGCGGTAATTACTGTCGTCACCGAAATACCCGTAGACGCCGTGGTCTGCCATCGCCTGTACTGCATTCTGGACAACCGGTGCTGTGGCGAAATCCATGTCAGCGACCCACATGGAGATGCCGGTTTCTGCAGGCACTCCATAGATTTGCTCCATGCCGTCCCATTTCACACAATGCGTTCCTCGGCGTTCAATCGGGGTGTCAAAGCTCATCATATTTCTCCAGATAGATTTGCGCAGAACCGTAACGAGGAAAGACTTATGTGCAAGCCCTGCTTGCGGCAGCAAGGGGCATGCCCTACATCAACCTGCATGAAACGCCCAATCCTATATCACCCCGATCCGCGCCTAAAGAAATCCTGTGCCCCCGTCGAAGATCTGAATGAAGATCTTCGGGGTTTGGCAGATGATATGCTGGCGACAATGTATGATGCCCCCGGTGTGGGGCTTGCAGCGCCTCAGGTGGGGGTGCTGACGCGGTTGATTGTGCTCGATTGCGTCAAGGAAGAAGGCGAGAAGCCGCGCCCGTTAATTATGTTTAACCCGGAGCTCGTTGGCGTATCGGATGAACTGAACACCTATGAAGAAGGCTGTCTCAGCATCCCCGAACAGTTCGCTGATGTGACGCGCCCCGCCGAGGTTGAAGTCAAATGGATTGACCGCGACGGCAAAGAGCATTTCGAAGGCATGGATGGTCTTTGGGCCACTTGTGTCCAGCATGAGATCGACCACCTTGATGGCAAGCTTTTCATCGACCACCTAAAGCCGCTCAAGCGGCAGATGATCACCCGCAAGATGGTCAAGTTCAAGCGCGAGCTGGCCCGCGGATGAGCGTGCTGCCGATCCTGCAATGGCCTGATCCGAGGTTGATGGAAATCTGCGCACCGATTGAGGCTATCACTTCTGATATCGAAGCGTTGGCCGCCGATATGCTGGAGACGATGTATGCGGCACCGGGCCGTGGTCTGGCAGGGCCGCAGGTGGGTGCCATGCAGCGTATATTCGTGATGGATGCGGGGTGGAAAGAAGGAAAACCTGATCCGCTGGTGTGCCTCAATCCGATGCTACAAGAAGTGAGCGAAGAGCGTGCGACCAATAGCGAGGGCTGTCTCAGCATCCCAGGTATCAGCGCGGACGTTTCGCGACCTGCGCAGGTTCAGATGGTGTGGACCGGCCTGAATGGTGGTCGCTATGTCCAAAGCTTTACAGGTTTTGCAGCAGCCTGTGTCCAGCATGAACTGGACCACCTCGACGGTGTCGTTACCCTTGATCATCTTGATGCGCAGACCCGCGCAGCGTTGGAAGCGGAGTATGCAGCATGACCGTCAGATCCATTCTGCAGTGGCCCGATAAACGCCTACGCACTCCCTGCGAAGACGTCATCGAGGTGACAGACGAAGTACGTGCAATCTGGCAGGACATGATCGATACAATGGACGCGATGCCGGGTGTCGGCCTTGGTGCACCGCAAATCGGTGTGATGCTGCGGCTTGCTGTCGTGGATACCTCCGAGGCACGGGATAAACGCATCCGGCTTGCCAATCCCGAAGTGATAGACGCCTCTGCCATCATGAACGTGCACGAAGAAGCCTCCCCGTGTCTGCCCGGCGTCTCAGCCAAAGTCAGTCGCCCGCGCGGAGTGCGCGTCAGGTATCTGGATGAGACGGGTACAAGTGTTGAACGCGACTTTGTCGGACTGGATGCCACCAGCGTGCAGCACCAGATCGACCACCTTGCGGGCAAGCTGTACTTTGAACGGTTAAGCAAGGTCAAACGCGATATGCTTTTGCGCCGCGCGCGTAAAACGAAGGGCTAAGCCGATGCGGATTGTTTTCATGGGGACGCCTGATTTTTCAGTGCCGGTGCTGGATGCGTTGGTTGAGGCTGGACATGAAATTGTGGCCGTCTACTCCCAGCCACCACGCCCTGCTGGACGTGGCAAAAAGGACCGCCCCGGTCCGGTTCATGCGCGCGCTGAGGCTTTGGGTCTTGAAGTGCGCACGCCGGTGTCGCTGAGAACAGCAGATGCTCAAGAAGAATTCGCCGCGCTGGGCGCAGATGTCGCTGTTGTTGTGGCTTACGGATTGATTTTGCCACAGGCGATTCTGGACGCACCTGCCAAGGGCTGCTTGAATATCCACGCGAGCCTGCTGCCGCGCTGGCGGGGTGCCGCTCCGATCCATCGCGCCATTATGGCGGGCGATGCGCAAACCGGTGTTTGTATCATGCAGATGGAAGCTGGACTGGATACAGGCCCTGTTCTGCTGCGCGAGGCGTTGGACATTGGCACGCAGGAAACTACTGCCCAGTTGCATGACCGGTTGAGCGTTATGGGTGCGCGTCTGATTGTGGAGGCGCTGGGCAAGCTGGATGAATTGGCCCCGCAGGTGCAGCCAGAAGAGGGCGTGACCTATGCCGCAAAAATCGACAAGGCCGAAGCTCGCATAGATTGGAGCCTGCCTGCCGTTCAGGTGGACCGGCTAATTCGTGGCCTTTCCCCCTTTCCCGGTGCTTGGTTTGAATATGATGGTCAGCGGATAAAGGTGCTCGGGTCGAGCTGTGTCGAAGGATCAGGGAAAGCTGGCGTGGTGCTTACCGACACTTTGCACGTGGCCTGCGGAGACGGTGCTGTTGCGCTGACGCGCTTGCAAAGGGCCGGCAAAGGGGCGCAAGATGTTGGTGTATTCCAGCGTGGCGCGCAGATCGCTGTTGGTACGGATTTGAGCAAAGGATAACCACCATGTTTCCCACCATGATCGGAACTGTCGTGATTGCGGGGATCATCGGGTATCTCTCGGAAAAGACAGAGTTTACGCACAATGGCATATTGGCGAGCATCATTATCTGCGTTGGCGGGGCATTCTTATTCTACTTCATTCGTCTGATGTTTGGCATCGGTTTTGCATCGCCGGGCGTGAATGCGATTGCATCTTCTATCGGTGCGCTGGTTATTGTGCCGTTTCACTGGCGAAAATAGCTGGTCGGGGGCCAGCCCCCGGCTTTTCCTGGCGGAAAAACCTTCCCCGGGATATTTTTGGCCAAAAGAAATAGGTAATGTCAGCTTTTTGGCGGGGCGCTTTTGTAGACTGGTAAATGCCAGCCGAAAAAGATTGAGCCAGCCCGCAACACCCATGTGACAGCGGCACCGATGATGAGGCCGTAGGGCACTCCGGGCATGTAGGATTTCAATAAAACGCTTGTTGCCGCGCCTGCGAAGGCGGCCGTCACATAAAGTTCGCCTTGTTTGAGGACGACTGGAACATCACCCACGACGACGTCTCGCATCAAACCGCCCATGCAACCTGTTACGATACCCATCAGGACAACGATGACTGGCCCTTGGTCGAGGCTCATGGCGACACCTGCGCCGGCAGCAACGGCGACGGCCAGCGCAAAGCTATCAAGCCAGATGATTGTGCGCAGGCGGCTTTCTAGAAGGTGGGCAGTAAAGAAAGTAACCAACGCGGCGACAGCGGCTGCGCCAAGATAGGAGGGGTCAGCAATCCAGAAGATCGGGTTGCGATCTAGCAGCAGGTCGCGGATTGTCCCGCCGCCGACGGCTGTGAGACAGGCAATAAATGCGAACCCTACCAGATCTAGCTGCGCGCGGCTGGCCACCAATGCGCCGGTAAGCGCAAAGACGATTACGGAGGCGTAATCAAGAAAGCTGATCAGTGTCATTTGGATTTGAAGGGGGCCATACCGGCACGGGCAAGCGCATCGGCGCGCTCGTTTTCCGGATGGCCTGCATGGCCTTTGACCCATTCCCATGTGACACGATGGCGGGCGTTTGCCGCATCAAGGCGCTGCCAGAGTTCCGCATTCTTCACTGGCTTTTTGGCGGCGTTCTTCCAGCCGTTTTTCTTCCAGCCGAAGATCCAGCCAGTGATCCCGTTTTTGACGTAATTGCTGTCTGTGACGATTGTGATTTCGGTGTCCCGCTCCAGCGCTTCAAGGGCGTTGATGGCGGCCAGCAGTTCCATTCGATTGTTGGTTGTATTTGCCTCGCCGCCTTTGAGCTCCCGCTCTTTGACGACGGTATTGCCATCGACAGCCTGCATCAATGCACCCCAGCCGCCGGGGCCGGGATTGCCCGAGCAGGCACCGTCTGTATATGCGAATAGCTTAGGCATCTGCGGCGAGTGCTATCCAATCCGCATAGGTGCCGTCCAGCCCCTTATCGCGACCTGTGTGTTTTTTGCCAACTGTAAAGCCGGCGTTGGAGAGCAAGCTGCGCAGTTCGGTTTCGGTGACGTAGGTGTACTGGCGGCCTATCGCGTCGCGTTTTGTTTCCGAGCCGAGCTTCATTGCGATATGAAAGCGGCCGTTAGGCTTCATCGCCGTGTGTAAGGCCTTGAGGATTGTGGGGAGCGCGTCTCTGTCCGCATGAAGCAAGCTAAAGTTGGCCCAGACGCCATCGTAAATACCAGCTCCGCTGATCTGGTCGAAAGATCTGACTTCGGCTTTGACGAGAGGGTGACGGCTGGCGAGAACGATCATCTCTGGAACAGCGTCAGTGGCGTGTACTTTCAATCCAGCTTCGGCCATTGCAGCGGCTGCGGCGCCGGGCCCACAGCCGAGGTCGAGCGCGCTGCCGCCTTCTGGCAAGGAGGTGATAAAGTCCGCAAGCATTGGGTCATTCGTCAATACCGCATCTGTAAGAGATGCGTATTGCGCAGACTGTGCCGCATAGACAGATAGCGTTTCAGGATCACTCATTGGGCTGCACCAATGGAGAGGCAAACAACTACGATGACGGTCAACATGATCCGCAGGCGCATCCACCACGGCGGGGTCAACCCTTTGCGGAAGAAATAGTAATCAAGGATCAATAAGCCGAGAAACCCGATGGAAAGGTAAAAGAGAGTGTCTGTAACCGAGCTGCCGCGCAGAAAAAATGCCCAGAGCGCAGGTAAAACCGACAGTACGTATCCGATGGTTGCCTTCGATCCTTCGACCTTGGTGGCAAAACCCCAGAGCACGCCAGACATGAATGACAAAATGATGGTGCCGTAAAGCGATAGGGCGGCGAGCCCGTCCACTGCTGTCAGTAAGTGGGCGGTTTGCGCATCAGAGGCGGTGCCGGGGAAGGTGGACACGAATGCCGCCGCAATGAAAGGAAGCAAGCCCGCAAGGCCGAGTATCAGAGGGGCGCGTGGGATACCGAACATCAGGCGCGCTCTAATGCGAGCCGACCAGCAAGGGCAGCGAAGATAGCAGCGAAGGAGCGGCTGAGCCACGTCATGACGCGCGTTGACCCTAGCAGGCGGCGGCGGGCGGCAGCAGCAAAAATGCCGTACAAGGCAAAAACGGCAAAGGTGAGGGTCATGAATACGGCGCCCATCACGGTCATCTCTGCCGTTGCCGAAGCGGGGTTGCCCGATAAAAAGGGAGGCAAAAGGGCGAGGAAGAAGATCGACAGCTTTGGGTTGAGGATGTTGATCAACGCTCCACGACGCGCAATCTGCCAGCCACTTTGGCGGGTGCCGGTTTCCTGTACGCTTAGCGCGCCACCATCCTTCAGGGCCTGCCAGCCAAGATAAAGCAGATATGCGACACCAGCCCACTTCACGGCCGTGAACAAGAGTGCGGATGTGTGCAGAACGGCAGCCAGCCCAAGGGTCGCCGCGGCCAAGTGTGGAACGATCCCAACGGTACAGCCTAATGCTGCCCAGAGGGATGCGCGCCGACCTTGGCCAAGGCCCAAGGCGAGGGTGTAGATCACGCCTGTGCCGGGGGCGATGACGACAACAAGCGCGGTAAGCAGGAATTGGAGGGTGATCATCAGTAATTCCTTTGCTGTGTGCATTGCTACGATGCCGCACGATCCCCTTGGTGTCCATGCTCGCTATCTGGTGAGTAGGGTGTTCAGGCGAGTAAGAACGAATGGTGGCCTGTGGTGCTGGCGTTGCCTGCGCGCAGCAGGTGACTGCCTGCCCCACATAAAGAACGCGCGCCGAGATCGGTTCAGGGACCCGTATCATCGGTACTGTGTTTCATGCGAAGCCGAACAGGGACACTGCCGTCAGGCGGGTTCTCGCAAAACACGGGGAACTTTAAATTCTACGTTCTCGATGGCGGTTTCTACCAATTCTTCTGTGACAGTATAGCGTGCTTTGAACGCGTCGATTACTTCGTTGATAAGAATTTCGGGGGCAGATGCGCCAGCGGTAATGCCAATGCTGGTGATCCCGTCCAGCGCGCGCCAGTCAATGTCATCTGCACGTTGGACCAGCTGCGCATAGGCACATCCGGCACGGGACCCAACCTCGACCAGGCGCTTCGAGTTGGAAGAGTTTGGCGCGCCGACCACAAGCATTGCATCACATTTTGGCGCCATCGCTTTGACGGCCTCCTGCCGGTTGGTCGTAGCGTAGCAGATGTCTTCCTTATGCGGGCCGACAATCGCAGGAAATCGTGCCCGTAGCGCAGCGACGATATCAGCGGTGTCATCGATGCTGAGCGTGGTTTGGGTGACATAGGCCAGCTTTGTTTCGTCGCGAACTTTGACACGGGTAACATCTTCGGGCGTTTCGACCAGCAACACTTCGCCTTTGGGAAGCTGGCCCATCGTACCTACGGTTTCGGGGTGGCCTTCATGGCCAATCATGATCATCTGCAAGCCGGCATCGGCGTGGCGCTGGGCCTCTATGTGGACCTTGCTTACCAGCGGGCAGGTCGCGTCTACGTAGACCATGTTGCGCGCCTGCGCGGCGTTGGGGACTGATTTTGGCACGCCATGGGCCGAAAAGATAACAGGCCGGTCATCGGGGCATTCTGAAAGCTCTTCGACAAACACAGCCCCCTTTTCGCGCAGGCCGTCGACGACAAATTTGTTATGCACGATTTCATGCCGGACATAGACAGGCGCCCCCCATTTGGTGAGCGCCATCTCGACGATCTTGATCGCGCGGTCGACGCCTGCGCAAAAGCCGCGGGGTGCGGCAAGATAAAGGGTAAGGGGCGGATTTTTCATCGGTTGCTCCGTGATTGGCCTACAGAGGTAAGGTGCGGTTTGCTTCAGGTCCAGTGCAGAATTGACGCAAATCCGCGGACCTAAACTCTCCTATCGGGCGGAAGCATCAGGGCAGCGGCTTCGCCACGGTTGTGCACACCAAGTTTGCGGTAGCCATGCTTTGCGTAGTCGGACACGGTATGTACTGAAATATTACAGATTTGGGCTGTTTGTGCGCGTGTCTTTCCCTGTGACAGCAGCATGATCACTTCGGCTTCGCGGGGTGTCAGCTTGTCAAAGATTTCCGGAAGCGCTTGCGCCACAAGAGCGGTACGGTTTTCTGCCGTCACCGGCTGCTCTGGGGAGGCGACAAGCTCTTCGATGCGGCGATGGATGATCATGCAGAAAAGGCGCAATTCGTCCGCCTTGGGCAGGATTTTCTCTGAAAATTCAGTAATATCCATGCCGTTGCCAAGGATGACGCCACCAAATCGGTCGTTGCCCTTCAAACGCATTGGAATAGCGATCCCCGCGTGAAAGCCCCGCTTCCCTGCACGTTCGATGAAGGCCCGATCAGCGTCAGTGATATAGGTGTATCTATGATAAAAGGCCGGACCGACCGGCAAGATTTCATAGCTATTGCAGGAATGGATCAGGAAGGGGTCTTCTGTGGGGGGTGTTTTCTCGTACAGGTCAGGGATATTGCTGAGCGTAAAGGGAGCTTCGAAGTCCTTCGTCACGCTGATGTAAATTGCAAAATCCATTCCGATCAGCGGCAAGACGTCAAGCAGCCCGTTCCAGACCTCATCAATCGTCTGACCCTTTTCTATTTTTGCGGCTCTATCAACAATCATCAGACGCCTCCATCCGCACCCCCCTTTTTAAGGGGGGAGATATGTTTTGTCGAGGATGGTAGTAAAATTTCGGGCCGCGCACTCAGAATGCGTATTGTTGGCCCGCTTGTTTTGAGATGAGCTAGATTTTTATAACGACAATGCACCGATGCTGTGAAAATGGCTCGGTGCATTATTCTTTGGTCTGCTTCTCGTTGGCATTTTCTGCCGTCAGTCAGGTTGTTGGGGTGTTGTCGGGCACTTCACGCGGAGGGCGGCCGATTACATCACGCAAATCGTCCAATTCAATGAAGTTGTCTGCCTGACGACGCAGTTCGTCTGAAATCATCGGAGGCTGGCTGCGGATAGTTGAAACCACTGACACGCGCACACCTTGTCGTTGAAGGCTTTCAACTAGTGGTCGGAAATCTCCATCACCGGAGAAAATGACGATGTGATCAAGGTGGGGAGCAAGCTCCATTGCATCGACTGCCAATTCGATGTCCATGTTGCCTTTTACTTTGCGTCGCCCCATGCTGTCGGTGTATTCTTTAGCTGCTTTGGTGACCATTGAGTAACCATTATAGTGCAGCCAATCTACCAACGGGCGGATCGGAGAATATTCATCATTCTCTAGCAAAGCAGTGTAGTAGAAAGCGCGCAAAAGCTTTCCCCGGCGCATGAACTCAGACCGCAACAGCTTGTAATCTATGTCAAAGCCAAGCGTCTTGCCTGCCGCGTAAAGATTGGAGCCGTCGATGAAGAGAGCTAGCCGCTCGTCTTTGTAAAACATATAAAGTCCTCAAATTTAGGAGCGTAGTGCAGTACATTTTCAAATACGTCAAATGGGAATTGTGGTACCGATAATCAGCTTATGGATAGTTCTTATATACTTTCGGATATTTGAACCTATCCGTAGTTTTTTCGGGCTATCCGAATAGAATGACAGGTATTGCTGGAGAATGTCATGGGGAAAATTGTTGATAGATCTGCGGCGGCAGACATCAGCTACTTGATTGCGTTGGGTTCTAACGTTGGTGTCGATGAAATCGGACCTGCCGAAGTGCTTGAACGCGCATTGATTTCCCTTCGAGACAGAGGCTTTGTGATTCGCGCCCAAAGCCGGTTTTTTCAAACACCAGCTTTTCCGGAAGGCTCTGGTCCGGATTTCGTGAATGCGGCAGCTGTGCTTGGGTCGGCGTGGTCTCCAGACCGTGCGCTGTTAGAATTGCATGCGGTCGAGGCTGATCTTGGACGGCGGCGTGAGCTTCGCTGGGGCGCACGCACGTTGGATCTGGATATGATTGCAGCGGAAGATTTGGTGTTGCCGAATGCCCAAACACACCAATACTGGCGTGAGATGCCGCTTGAGACACAAAAAAGCGCCGCGCCGGAGGAGTTGATCCTGCCTCATCCCCGTTTGGCGGAGCGTGCCTTTGTCCTGGTGCCGATGCTTGATGTCGCCCCTGATTGGCGCCATCCAGTGACCGGACTAAGCATCAAGCAGATGCATGACGCATTGCCGCAGGCGATGCGCGATGAGGTGCTTGCGCTATAATACCTGCTTGTAAATCGGGGCGAACGGGCCTAGGTAGCGTTTTCCAGCAGATATTTTATTGGAGCGTCCAATGGCCCGCGTAACCGTCGAAGATTGTGTTGATAAAGTCCCGAACCGGTTTGAGCTGGTGATGCTCGCGGCTCACCGCGCGCGTGAGATTTCCGCAGGTTCTGCTGTAACTGTAGACCGTGACAACGATAAAAACCCTGTGGTTTCGCTGCGCGAGATCGCGGATGAAACGCAGTCCGCCGATGATCTGCGCGAGCGTCTGATCGAAAGCAACCAGAACCAGATCGAAGTTGATGAGCCCGAAGAAGACGCAATGGCGATTCTTATGGGCGCCGAGCAGGACAAGCCGGAAGAAGACAGCATGTCCGAAGAAATGCTTTTGCGGCAGTTGATGGCTGCGCAAGGGCAGGGGTGATTGCGGCGGGAATGACCGTTCCGCTTGAGGGCTGAGGCAGATAATGACAACCACTGCCGATGACCTTGTCACATTGGTTCGCGGGTTCAATCCCAAAACAAACGAAGCGTCGATCCGCGCGGCATATGCCTACGGTGAGCGCATGCATGAAGGGCAGTTCCGGCACTCCGGTGAGCCCTACTTTACCCATCCTGTAGCTGTTGCCGCCATTTTGGCCTCGCAACAGCTGGATGACGCCACCATTATCACAGCACTTTTGCACGATACTATTGAAGACACGCCCGCTTCTTATGCAGAAGTGCAGGAGAAGTTTGGTAAAGAGGTCGCTGAATTGGTGGACGGGGTCACGAAGCTGACCAATCTTCAGCTGAACTCTTCCGAGACCAAGCAGGCCGAGAACTTCCGCAAGCTATTCATGGCGATGTCCAAGGATCTGCGGGTTATTCTGGTGAAGCTTTCGGACCGGTTGCACAACATGCGCACGATCAAGGCGATGCGTCCCGAAAAGCAGGCGCAGAAAGCGCGTGAAACCATGGATATCTATGCGCCTCTTGCAGGCCGAATGGGTATGCAGTGGATGCGCGAAGAGCTTGAAGATCTGGCTTTTCGGGTTCTCAACTCCGAAGCGCGCCATTCCATCATGCGCCGGTTTATCATGCTCCAGAAAGAGACCGGGGATGTCATCTCGCGGATCACGACGGATATGCGTAAGGAACTAGCCAAGGCAGGGATGGAAGCCGAGGTTTTCGGCCGTGCCAAAAAACCCTATTCGATTTGGCGTAAGATGGAAGAAAAGGAGCAGTCGTTCTCTCGGTTATCTGACATCTACGGATTTCGTGTGATTACGGACAGTGAGGAAGACTGCTACCGTGCGCTGGGTGCAATCCACCGTCGCTGGCGCGCCGTGCCGGGGCGCTTTAAAGATTATATCAGTCAGCCAAAAACGAATGGATATCGTTCCATCCATACTACGGTTTCGGGCCGTGATGGTAAGCGGGTCGAGGTGCAGATCAGGACACGCCAGATGCATGACGTCGCAGAGACAGGCGTTGCGGCGCATTGGTCCTACCGCGACGGTGTCCGCTCAAAGAACCCCTTTGCGGTTGATCCGGTTAAGTGGATTGCGCAACTGACAGAACAGTTCAACGGCGAGGACGATCACGAAGACTTCCTCGAAGCGGTCAAGCTTGAGATGTATACCGACAAGGTATTCTGCTTCACGCCCAAGGGCGAAGTGATCAAGCTGCCGCGCGGCGCCACGCCGATCGATTTCGCCTATGCCATCCACACGCGTATCGGCTCTGCCTGTGTGGGGGCCAAGATTGACGGGCTGCGCGTGCCGTTGTGGACCCGCGTGAAGAACGGTCAATCGGTTGAGATCATCACAGCTGAAGGTCAGACGCCGCAGGCCACGTGGCTGGATATCGCGACGACGGGCAAGGCCAAGACGGCCATTCGCCGCTCCTTGCGTGAAGTTGATCGCGCACGGTTTATCAAGTTGGGCCGCGAATTGGCACGGTCAGCGTTTGAACATGTTGGAAAAAGAGCAACGGACAAGGTGTTGGCGACTGCGGCGCGGGCGTTGCGTGTTGGCGGTGTGGACAACCTGTTGGAGCAACTGGGCAGTTCAAACCGCACAGGCCGCGAGGTCGTTAGCGCGGTCTACCCCGAGCTTGGTTTGGTGACCGGCGAGGAAGTGGATCGCAAGCGTGCGGTTATCGGGCTTGAACCGGGGCAATCCTTTGACCGCGCATCCTGTTGTGAGCCGCTGCCAGGCGAACGTATCGTCGGGATTACATTCCGCGGCAAGGGCGTGACCCTGCACGCGATTGATTGCGACAGATTGAGCGACTACGAAGAGCAACCTGATCGCTGGCTGGATCTACGCTGGCATGACGGCAGCCATCCCGCCGTCTACGGTGCCACCCTTGAACTGACGGTCGCAAATGACCGAGGTGTTCTGGGACGCATCTGCACCTTGATCGGTGAAGCAGGCGCAAACATCGCAGACTTGAACTTTGTTGAGCGGAAACAGGACTTTTTCCGGGTGTTGGTGCATGTTGAGTTGCGCGATGCTGCACAGCTTCATTCGCTGATGCTGACGTTGGAGGCCGAAAACGATGTCGCTGCGATCAACAGATATCGCAACGTGCATGCGGTCGGGGACAGCGTAGCGGCGGGAGGACATCTGCCGTGATCTTCAAGCGCCGTGATCCGAAATCACTTGGCCGCGCGATGGCCGAGTTTCTTTGGCCGCGCGGTGGTTGGGCGCGGGCTTTCCACTATGTCAAACACCGGATGCGCCGCTTGCCCGACAGTCCCGAGCGGATCGCCCGTGGAATATGGGCGGGGGTATTCATTACCTTCACGCCGTTGTTCGGGATGCACTTTCTGTTTGCCGTCCTGATTGCAAAGGCAATGAAGGGGAATATTCTTGCATCCCTGATGGCGACATTTGTGGGCAACCCTCTGACATTTCTGTTCATCGCGCTGTCTTCTCTAAAGTCTGGCCACTGGATATTGGGAACCGAGCTACAAGAAGGCGAATTGCGCGCGCTGAGCCGCAAGTTTTCGGATGCGGGTAGTGACCTTTGGCACAATGTCATTTCCATTTTCACATCGGACAACATGGACTGGTCAGGTCTGGCGATCTTTTCACGGGATGTCTTTTATCCCTATTTGATCGGCGGCATTGTGTCCGGTATCTTCTTCGCGACACTGGGTTATTATTTGGCTGTGCCGGTTTTGCGGGCATACCAAAAGCGTCGCAGAGGCCTGATCAAGGCAAAATTCGAGGCGCTAAAAGCAAAAACTGCCGCGAAAGCCGAAGAGAAGAAGCTGGCTGCAAAAGATAAAAAGGAAAGAGCGAATGGCTGATAAGAGCAAGCTTCGTTTGGGCGTAAATATTGACCATGTCGCAACGGTGCGTAACGCACGTGGTGGCAATACGCCTGACCCTTTGCGCGCGGCCCGTATCGCGCAAGAGGCTGGCGCGGATGGCATTACAGCACACCTGCGCGAGGACCGTCGCCACATTTCGGATGCGGACATTGAGGGCCTTATGGAAATTTTGACTGTTCCGCTGAACTTTGAAATGGCCGCTACTCAAGAGATGCAAGAAATTGCCCTGCGTCATAAGCCGCATGCGGTTTGCATTGTGCCTGAAAAGCGCGAGGAACGGACAACCGAAGGCGGTCTTGAAGTCGCGCGCGAAGAGAACCGGTTGGCCCATTTTATCGCGCCATTGCGTGAGGCAGGCAGCCGCGTGTCGATCTTCATCGCGGCAGAACAGCGCCAGATCGAGGCGGCGCACCGTATTGGTGCCCAAGTGATTGAGCTTCACTCAGGTGCGTATTGCGATGCCTACCATGAGGGCCGTTTCGAGCAGGCAGAGCTGGAATTGGGCAAGCTGCGCGACATGTCGACATTTGCGCATGATTTGGGTCTTGAGGTGCATGTCGGTCACGGTTTGACCTATGACACAGTGACCCCTGTCGCAGCCTTTCCCGAGGTGATGGAACTTAACATCGGGCATTTCCTGATCGGTGAGGCAATTTTCCTGGGACTTGAGCCTGCCATCGCTGAGATGCGCCGGTTGATGGATGAGGCGCGCGCCGTCTAAAGGTTTCGCCGACGGGTAGCTTTCTATTGAACGAGGATACGCGATGATTTTGGGCATTGGCACGGATCTGGCGAACATCGAGCGTATCCAAGGCACGCTGGACCGATTTGGCGACCGCTTTCGTAACCGTGTTTTCACGCCGATAGAGCAGGCGAAGGCCGAACGTCGTGTGGATGTTGCAGGGACCTACGCCAAACGCTGGGCCGCAAAAGAGGCGTGCTCAAAGGCACTTGGAACGGGGCTTCGTATGGGGATCAGCTGGCGCGATATGGCTGTAAGCAACTTGCATACCGGTCAGCCTGTTATGGAAGTGACGGGATGGGCTGCTGACCGACTGGCTACCATGACACCGGAGGGGCATGAGGCGATCATTCATGTGACACTGACCGACGATCACCCTTGGGCGCAGGCATTTGTCGTGATCGAGGCGCGGCAGCTCGGCTGATGCGCACCTTGACACCGCGCGCTGCCCTGCGCATGTAACCCTGACAAAACACGCTAGGAGCGCCGGATGGCCAAGACCGAAAAGACAGGCAACCCGATTGTCGAAACGATCAAGACTGTTGTCTATGCGTTGTTGATTGCAGGTGTCTTCCGCACCCTGTTTTTCCAGCCATTCTGGATACCTTCCGGCTCAATGAAAGAGACGTTGCTGATCGGTGACTTCGTTTTTGTGAACAAGATGGCGTACGGCTATTCCTATGCCTCCTGCCCAAGTGTGATCATCCCCAGTGTTGGCATAAATGTAGATGCGAAAAAGCTATGTGGCGTTTTTGACGGCGACAACACGCGCCTGTTCGGTAGCGAGCCAGAGCGCGGCGACGTGGTGGTTTTCAGGCATCCGATTTCCGGTCGCGACTATATCAAACGTTTGATCGGTTTGCCCGGTGATCAAATTCAGATCACTGACGGTATCGTCCAGATCAACGGTGTGGCCGCACCCCAAGAACCCGCGGGCAACTTCGAAGAGCTGATGGAGCTGCAGGGCCCACAAGGTCTGCGTCCACGTTGCGCCAACGGCGCAGTAGGCCAAGGTGGCATATGTAGCAAGGATCGTGCGATTGAAACCTTGCCCAACGGCGTGAGCCATGTGGTGCTTAACATCGGCCCTCAAGCCTCTGATCGCACCGGCGTCTACACGGTTCCAGAGGGTAACTACTTTTTCATGGGCGATAATCGCGATAACTCTGCTGACAGCCGTTTGGCGCAGACAGCCGGAGGCGTTGGTTTCGTGCCGTTTGAAAACCTGATTGGCCGCGCTGACCGGATTGTGTTCAGCTCTGGTGGACGTTCGATGCTGTTCTTCTGGACGTGGCGCGGCGATCGCTTCTTCAAAGCGATCAAGTGAAGCTCTCTGCTGAACTCAAAGCGTTCGAGAAACGCCTTGGTTATACGTTCGAGGCACCCAGGCTGCTGAGCGAAGCGGTAACCCACGCCTCGATGTCTACGGCAAACCGTGACGACAATCAGCGCTTGGAGTTTCTGGGCGACCGTGTTCTGGGTCTGGTAATGGCAGAGGCGCTGTTGGCGCTCGATACAAAAGCCTCAGAGGGTCAGTTGGCCCCGCGCTTTAACGCTCTGGTGCGCAAAGAAGCCTGCGCCGATGTTGCGCGTGAGATCGACATCGGCGCAGTGTTGCGGCTTGGTCGGTCCGAGATGCTGTCAGGCGGGCGGCGCAAGCAGGCGCTACTGGGCGATGCCATGGAGGCGGTGATTGCGGCGGTTTACCTTGACGGTGGCTTTGACGCGGCACGCGCGTTGGTGTTGCGTTTGTGGGGTTCGCGGACGACGTCTGTCAAAGAGGACGCGCGCGATGCTAAAACATCCTTGCAGGAGTGGGCGCAGGCCCGCGGGCTAGAGCCACCTGCCTACGTATTGACGAAGCGGAGCGGACCGGACCACGCTCCGATATTCACAATCGCAGCGCGCTTGTCCACTGGACAGACCGCAAGTGCGACAGCGGGCGCCAAGCGCGCCGCAGAACAAGACGCCGCAGCATCGCTGCTGGCGCAATTGGAGCGAGACACATGACCGAAACACCGACACGCGCGGGGTTTGTTGCCCTGATCGGAGAGCCCAACGCAGGCAAGTCGACGCTTTTGAACCGGATGGTTGGTGCGAAAGTCTCAATCGTCACGCATAAGGTGCAGACAACGCGTGCGCGCATCCGTGGTGTCGCGATGCAGGGTGACAGCCAGATTGTTTTTGTGGATACGCCGGGCCTGTTTCAACCGCGTCGCCGGTTGGACCGCGCGATGGTTGCCGCAGCGTGGGGCGGTGCATCGGACGCTGATCTGGTGGTGCTTCTGGTAGAAGCGCAGCGCGGAGTAACCGAAGGTGTCGAACGTATTCTGGCGCGTCTGAACGAGATTGGTGAGAACGCCCGTGTAGCGCTTGCCATCAACAAGATTGACCGTGTAGAGGCGCCTGTTCTTTTGGGACTAAGCCAGAAGCTGAATGAGGCCTATCCTTTCGTAGAGACCTTCATGATTTCGGCTGAAAAGGGTCATGGCGTAGAGGCTTTGCGCACGTGGCTGGCCGGCGAAGTGCCCGAGGGGCCATGGCTGTATCCAGAAGATCAGATCGCTGATCTGCCTATGCGGATGATCGCCGCCGAAATGACGCGGGAAAAGCTGACTTTGCGCCTGCATCAAGAGCTTCCCTATCAGTTGACGGTAGAAACGGAAAACTGGGAAGAACGCAAGGACGGGTCAGCGCGGATTGACCAGCTGATCTATGTTATGCGGGATGGCCACAAGGGAATTGTTCTTGGCAACAAAGGTGAGACAATCAAAGCTGTCAGCAAAGCTGCGCGTGAAGAAATGGAGGAGTTTCTAGGGCGCAAAGTGCATCTTTTCTTGCAGGTGAAGGTTCGTCCGAACTGGCTTGAAGAGGCAGAGCGTTATTCCGAGATGGGGCTGGAGTTCAAGGACGGCAACCAATGACCCGCAACATCGCGTGCGATTGTGGATCTGTTATGATTGAGGGGGCGTCGTGCCCCGTCTGACGGCAAGGTTTTGGGTGGATGCCTATCTGGCACGCCTTCGTACGTTTGATATTCCCGCATTTGTCGTAGCGCACGGAGACGACACCGGTGGTGCTGTGTTGGTAAAGCTTGCCACACTGGACGGAAATGCGACCGTCTTTCAACGCTCCTTTGATCTGATGAGCGGTGATAGGGTTTGGGTCGAACTTGCAAAAGGTCCAGAGCCCGAGGTGGACGAAGCGGTGGGCAAGCAGCGTGGATTCGACCCTGATCTTTGGGTGATTGAGGTGGAAGATCGCGCAGGTCGGCATCTGCTGGATCAAGAGGGTCTTGGCTAATGGAGTGGCGCGATCAGGGCATTTTGCTGAGTACGCGCCGCCATGGAGAGACATCGGCGATCATTGAGATGTTCACGCCTACGCAAGGGCGCCACGCGGGCGTTGTGCGCGGTGGGACAAGTCGGAAAATCGCCCCCATTTTGCAGCCCGGCGCGCAGTTGGACGTGACTTGGCGCGCGCGGCTTGAAGATCACATGGGGGCGTTCACTGTTGAGCCCGTCCGCAGCCGCGCCGCGATAGCGATGGGGGGACGGCTAGCATTGGCTGGGCTGAATGCGGTAACAGGGTTGGTCAGTTTCAGTCTGCCCGAACGTGAGGTGCATTTGCCTCTTTATCGACGTACCGAAGCGTTGCTCGATCTGCTGGGCCAAGACGACATCTGGCCGTTGGCATATCTTCGTTGGGAGCTGAACCTGCTGGAAGAGCTTGGTTATGGTCTTGATCTGGAAAGCTGCGCTGTGACCGGAGCGACAGAGGGATTGGCCTATGTCTCGCCCAAATCGGGGCGGGCGGTGTCACGCGAAGGTGCGGGTGAATGGGCTGAACGGCTATTGCCCTTACCGGATGTCTTGCGGGGGATCGGTGATGCAAACGACGCAGAGATCGCGCAAAGCTTTAAAACAACTGGCTACTTTCTGACGCATCATCTTGCTACGGGTTTGGGCGGTAGGCCGCTACCGCAAGCGCGCGCGCGCTTTGTTGAGGCGTTCAGTCGATCGCTTTGAAAACCATTTTGGTGCCGTCCGGGCTGGTGAGCACCAAAGTTCCGTCTTCGACTTTTGAGGTGGTCGCGGTTTCGAGCGCCGAGAGAAATGCGACTTCGGCTTCCATTTCAGGGCATCCCCTGCGGGTGCTTCCGATGGGGCCGGCATCAAAGGTCGGGTAGGGGGTCTTCATGCCGCCGAAGTAGCGGTTGCAAGGACCTTCGCCCGCGATTTCACCAGCTTTTGGAAAGGTCAGAGTTGCATGTGCTGGAAAGGTGGTGCCGTTGAACTGTTTCAGCAGCCAAACGCGATCAGCGCCACCATAAATCCGCTGAAAGTCGTCGGCGCGGCAGGCTGTCAGTGAGACAGCCAGCAGAAAAATCGCAACAAGAAGCTTCATGATAGAGCAAGTACCGTATCTACAAGAGCATCAAAGGCGATATGGGTATCGGCCTCTGCCTTGATTTGTGGCAAACCGATAAGCGCGGCCAGCATTGATTGACCGAAGGCAGGATTGCGCAATCCAATCTGGTTAAGCAGATGCTGGAGATAGGTCAGCCGTTCTGCATCTACTTCAGCCACGGCAACGGCAACGATAGAATCGCTTCGCGACCAAACGCGCATCGCAGCTTCGGTTTGATTATCCAGAATACTGTGCCCAAACGCGCGCAGAGCGGAGGCTGCGCTGTCCCCTGTCTTCAAACGCTTCATCACATCGGAAAGGGCGTTCGTATGCCACTGGCGCACAAGCGCCGCGTGATACGTAGGTACGTCCTTGAAATGCCAATAAAATGAGCCCTTGGTGGTGCCAAGGCGGCGTGCCATTGGTTCAGCGGCTAGACACGCTGGACCTTCGGCACAAAGTGCCGCGAATCCAGCATTTATCCATTTTTCCGGCGAGAGGCGCGTGCTTGTCATACCGTAGGGGGTATGCGCAGGCGGGGCGCGCCGCAAGGGGGCGCCCCGCTGTTGTCGGCAAAGATTAGCCCAAGATACGGCGCGCGATAACCTGTGCCTGAATTTCAGCCGCACCCTCGAAGATGTTCAGGATGCGCGCATCACACAGGACGCGGCTGATTTTGTACTCTAGGGCAAAGCCGTTACCGCCGTGGATTTGTAGACCGTTATCGGCTGCAGCCCAAGCCACACGCGCGCCAAGCAGTTTCGCCATACCGGCTTCCACATCACAGCGGCGACCCTCGTCTTTTTCGAAGGCAGAGAAATAGGTGAGCTGACGCGCCACCATGATCTCAACTGCCATCATGGCCAGTTTGCTGGAAACCCGCGGGAAGTTGATCAGCGCCTTGCCGAACTGTTTGCGGTCAAGCGCGTACTGCATGGAGATATCAAGCGCGGATTGCGCAACACCGATGGCGCGAGCGGCGGTTTGAATGCGCGCGCTTTCGAAGGTCTCCATCAATTGTTTGAAGCCTTTGCCTTCTTCTCCACCAAGAAGGTTCTCGCCTTTGACCTCAAACCCGTCGAACGCCAGTTCATATTCCTTCATGCCACGGTAACCGAGCACTTCGATTTCACCGCCGGTCATACCGTCGGTCGGGAAAGGATTTTCGTCGGTACCCGGCGTCTTTTCGGCCAAGAACATCGACAGACCTTTGTAGTCGGTTGTCTCAGGGTCTGTGCGCGCCAGCAAAGTCATTACGTGAGTACGCGCGGCGTGGGTGATCCACGTCTTGTTGCCGGTGACTTTGTAGGTCTCGCCTTCTTTTACGGCGCGTGTTCGCAGTGAACCTAGGTCGGACCCTGTATTCGGCTCCGTAAAAACGGCGGTCGGCAGTGTTTCTGCGCTTGCTATGCGTGGCAGCCATTTTTGCTTTTGCTCGTCAGTGCCGCCGGCAATAATAAGCTCTGCTGCGATTTCGGAGCGTGTGCCAAGCGAGCCAACCCCGATATAGCCGCGCGAGAGTTCTTCTGACACAACGCACATGGACGCTTTGGACAAGCCGAAGCCGCCGAATTCTTCCGGAATGGTCAGGCCAAAAACGCCCATCTCAGCAAGATCATCGATGATCTCCATCGGGATCAGTTCATCTTTGAGGTGCCATTCGTGGGCAAATGGTTCGACCTTCTCCACCGCGTAGCGGCGGAACTGCTCGCGAATCATCTCAAGCTCTTCATCAAGGCCCGATGCACCGACCGTCACGTTCGCGGAGTGTTCTTGCATCAGCTCAACAAGGCGCGTGCGTGCGTTTTGAGTGTTCCCGCCTTGGGTCAACGCCATAATCGCAGGGTCGCTCAAGCCGCGCTGATCTTCCTGGCTAAGACCAAGATCCTGAAGGCGTACGATTTCGCCTTGGTTCATCTGGATGCCACCGTAAATCTGCCAGAGGTATTCACCAAACGCGATCTGGTGGATCAGGGCTTCGGTTTCACCGAACTTCCCATCTTTCTGTAGCGCTTCGGCCCATGACTGCATCTGGCGCAGGGATTGGGCGTAAGTTGCTAGCCATGCCAGCCCATGCGCGGCCGTTTGATTTTGCTCGACCAGAGCGTTTGAAACGCGGCCGTTTTCAGTGACCATCGTGCGGACTGCTTCGGTTGCGCGGGTAAGGATCGTCTCAACCGGTGCTACGGCTGATGCTGTAAGCTTCAGCAGATCATCAAGGAGGGCAGGGGCCTCTACGTTCATCTGTCCATCATGTGCCATCATTTACATCCTTTTTTACTTAGCGCTCGGCATAATCACTTTGCAGGTGCAGCGCAACAAAGATACGTTTTGCTGCGTCAATATGTTCGAAAATTTCGCTAACGAATTGCCGTGCGCCTAAAATTCCATTTGGTATGTAGGGCTATGGAAACATTATTCCCGCTTTTATCACCTTACGAGCTTGGCCTCGCAGCTTTAATTGCGATTCTCGCAGGATTTGTCAAAGGAGTCGTGGGATTCGCCATGCCTCTGGTCTTTATATCAGGCCTGACAATATTCATGCCGCCCGAACTTGCTTTGGCGGGGTTGATTGTTCCAACCCTCGTGACCAACGCACATCAGGCATTGCGGCAGGGTATGCATGCCGCAGTTCGATCCACGATAGATTTTCGCGTGTTCTTGGTATGTGGGGGCGTGGCGCTGATTGCTTGTGCTCAATTGGTACGCATTTTCCCCGATCAGGTGATGCTGGCCGTGATCGGCGTGCCGGTAACTTTCTTCGCGCTGCTTCAGCTTGGCGGCTATACGTTCAAGCTGTCTCGCCGGAATACACGTGTCGAAGTAGTTGCTGGCGCCGTTGCTGGTGCGCTTGGCGGGCTTTCAGGAATTTGGGGCCCGCCGACCGTGGCATATCTGACGGCGCTGAATACGCCCAAGCATGAACAGATGCGGATTCAGGGCGTGATATACGGTCTTGGCGCTGTGGCGCTTCTTTTTGCTCATGTCGGCTCGGGTGTATTACGAGCCGAGACGATAGGCTTTTCTCTCGCGATGGTGCCGACAGCCTATTTGGGGATGTCGATCGGTATGGCGTTCACGGACCGAATCGATCAGATGGCATTTCGCCGTGCTACGCTTGCCGTGCTTTTGGTTGCAGGGCTTAACCTGATCCGCCGGGCTTGGCTGGGGTAACTACCCCTGCCGCGCCACGGTCAAACCGGAGACATCTTCGATAAACGTAACGATCCGCGATTTAACTTTATCATCTTGAATAGAGGCCAGAGCGTTTACGATCTCCATTCCAGAATCTCGTTCAGATACAGCGCTTTTTGCATCTTCGTAGAGACCTTCAAAGAAATAGGCGGGTGAAACTTCGAATATCTGAGCTAATTCGAAAAGGCGGCTTGCCGCAATTCGGTTAGACCCGATTTCGTATTTCTGAATTTGCTGGAACGATAGTCCAAGACGCTGTGCGACGTCGGTTTGCGAATAACGGCGCAGCGTCCGAATATCTCTAAGCTTTTGCCCTACGTGTACATCTACTGGATGAGCCATAACTATTTAACCTCTGGTTGTGCCTTTGTAGCATTGCGAAAAATTGCTCATACGATCAATTGGATACATTTATTATATTTCGATCAATTTATGTCAGATACATGAGTGATTGCGGCAACGGCAATGGGTGATTTTTGTTGCTCGCATGGGTGATTTGTGATCAATGTTCGGTATGGGATCAAATTTGAAGATATCACTGCCTCCAAAGAAGCAATTTCCAGCTCCGGCTCTGCTGTATGAGATGATGCGTTCTTTTTCTGCTTTGGCGGATACCCTTAATTTGTCTCAGGCTGTTGAGGAATTAGGCAGTACCCGTCAAACGGTGCGCCGACATATCGGTCATCTTGAAGAAACGATGGGTCATAAGCTGTTTGATGTTCAACAGCGTCGATATACTTTGACCGATCAGGGCGCGCGCGCTTTGGCACCGGCCCGAACGCTTCTTGATCAAGGAAGTGTTTGGTTACAGGGCAATTTTCAGGATGTAGAAGGTATGTTGCGGGTCTCTTTTGAAGGAGACACCGGCTGGGTATTCCATCAGCAGCAGCTTCCGCTGAGTAGGATATGGTCCGGCGATTCGGAGTTACTGCGAGAGGCGCTAAAGGCCTGGACGCAGAGCGAGGGCATGCTTGAAAACAAGGAAATGCTGCATGTCCGGCCTTATATTCTAGCCTACCGTGATATCGCCGACAGTTGGATTTGTGTAGAAGTCGGGGAAAAGTCGTTCTATTCGAACTGGTATGGTTGGGCCGAGGCGCGCAGCAGTGTCGGGCGGGACCTCAACCAGTTTCCCGGAGGCGAACAGTTTATGAGCCTCGCTACGGCGCCGTTTACGGATGTAAGCGAGAGCCACGGTGTTCGATTAGATCAAATTGTAAGTAAAATGCGCCTCAGCGCCGACGGACCTTTACAGTACATTGCTTTCGACAGGTTGTTGTTGGGGGTAAAAATGCCTGATGGGTCACCCGCGATTATCTCGGTCGTGGATCGGGCAAAAGAGATACTTATCACAGACTTGGACAAAGACCTTTTGGATCAGGTTCCCGACAAAGCAAGAGTGGATTTTGTCAGGGAAGGATAATTTCGGGTGTTTTTCCCCGTGATCCGGTAGCATTTAGGTGTACTGGATGAAGGGGCGATTCCAAATGACACTTATTAAGATGCAAACCGGCGACCGTTTTGTCGCAAATAGTGCCGAAATTTTTCAGCGATATGGCGTAACGCTGGAGCTCGGATATGATTTCGAAGAGTATCGGAAGATACTAAAATCCGCGCGCCCTGACCATGAGTTGGGCGCCCCTTACGATCCGCGACTCCGTGAAATGAATGCGAATAACGCGCTTTGGATTGTTGGTCGCAACGTCGCCGGAGATGTTATCCATACGCAAGCTTTACGCATGTTGGATAATCATTCGCTATCGGTCGGAGAGTATTTTTCGCGCCGTTTTCGTGAATTTCCGCCGTCCGTACCGGCGCTTGATCTGGAGCGTTCGCGTTTTCGTGCAGGGCCGGGGGCCATGCGGATGTTCGGATCTGTAGCCTACCATGGAGAGTTCTGGATCGCGCCAGGCGCAGAAAGCCTGCGCGGCCAAGGCATGTCTTGCGTTCTGGGGCGCTATGGCTTCTACGAAGCGATTCAGCATTGGGACCCAGACCACGTGGTGGCGTTCATGGCCAAAGGTATTGCGTTCAAGGGGCTGGCAGAGCGTACTGGTTGGATGCACACCCAACCCGGCGCATTGCGCTGGTTTCTGCAAGGCAATGATGTCCCGATCGAGGGGTTTATGGCCTACATGGACCGGGAAGACCTGCACTATGTTCTGGAGCTTCCTCTTAACGACCTTGTCGCGATGGCAGCCTAAATCTCTGAAATTAGTATGATCGCAAAAAAGGGCCGCTGTGCGAAACAGCGGCCCTTTTTTGATTAACTCCGCGCTGTATCAGCGAATGATCGCAGCTTTTACTTCGTCGTCGATGTGCGGCATGTATTGCTCGAAATTGTCGGCGAACATTTTTACCAGCTTTGCCACCTGACGGTCATAGGCTTCCGGATTGTCCCAAGTGCGGCGTGGATCAAGAAGGATGTCTGCAACACCTTCGACAGATACGGGCACGTCAAATCCAAAGTTTTCGTCGGCGCGGAATTTGCCAGCCATAAGCGACCCGTCAAGAGCTGCCGTCAGCAATGCACGCGTGGCACGGATAGGCATACGGGAGCCCGTGCCGTATGCGCCACCGGTCCAGCCGGTGTTTACTAGCCAGCAAGTCGCGCCATGCTGGGCAATCTTTTCACGCAACAGGTTGCCATAGACTTCGGGGCGACGTGGCATGAACGGTGCGCCGAAGCAGGTGGAGAAGGTTGGTTCTGGCTCTGTCACGCCACGCTCTGTACCCGCTACCTTTGAGGTGAAGCCGGACAGGAAGTGGTACATCGCCTGAGCAGGTGTGAGGCGTGCAATGGGCGGCAACGTCCCGAAGGCATCGCACGTCAGCATGATGATGTTTTTCGGGTGGCCGCCAATCGCCTTCTTCGACGCATTCGAGATGTAGTGCAACGGATACGCACAGCGCATGTTTGCCGTCAGGCTATCATCGTCAAAGTCGAGCTCTTTGGTTTCGTCGTCGTAGATCATGTTTTCAATCACGGTGCCGAATTTCTCGGTCGTGGCGTAGATCTCGGGCTCTGCTTCAGCGCTCAGGTTGATGGTCTTGGCATAGCACCCGCCTTCGAAGTTGAAGGTACCTGTATCCGACCAGCCATGTTCGTCATCGCCGATCAGGATGCGCTCTGGATCTGCTGATAGAGTTGTCTTGCCGGTGCCAGACAGGCCGAAGAAAATTGCTGTATCAACCGGATTGCCAACGGCATGGTTGGCTGAGCAATGCATTGGCATTACGCCTTTTTCCGGCAGCAGATAGTTCAGCAGAGAGAAAACAGATTTCTTGTTTTCGCCGGCATACTCTGTTCCGCCAATGAGGATCATCTTGCGGTCAAAGTTCATCGCGATGACGGTCTCGGAGCGACAGTCGTGCTTCTTCGGGTCGGCCGAAAAGCTTGGGCAGTTGATGACGGTGAAATCTGCCAAGAAGTGGTCCAGTTGATCGCGGTCGGGCCGACGCATCATGTGGCGGATGAAAAGCCCGTGCCATGCCAACTCGGTTACAAAACGCACGTTGATCGCGTGTTTTGGATCTGCGCCACCGACAAGGTCCTGAACGAAATAATCGCCGCCCTTCATGTGGGTCAGCATGTCTTCGTACAAAGCGTCAAAGCCCGCCTCGGACATTTCAGCGTTGTTTTCCCACCAGATCGTGTCTTTGACGCTGTCGCTCATGACGACGTGTTTGTCTTTGGGGGAGCGGCCTGTGAATTTTCCGGTGGTTACCAGAAACGCGCCACCTTTACCCAATGTTCCCTCATCGCGTTTGAGGGCGGTCTCAATCAACGCAGGTTCCATGAGGTTGTAATATACATTGCCGAGCCCTTTGATCCCTTGATCGTCGAGGCTGAAGTTCGGATTGACCCGTCCGGTTTGCATGCAATGTCTCCTTTGGAAACTGCGCGTCTAGCGCAGCGTAATGGGGAATGCCCGGGACCAGAAGCGCACGGGCATCAATGGAATGTCGGCCTCTTAACACGATGATTTGCAGGTTGAACAGGCGCGTTTGCACAGTTAGCGCCACCACGTAGCCAATTGCCGCAGTACACGACACAATGGCGCGCTTTCGCCTGTGTATGGTTCTGTTGAGTGGGGTTTTGATGGCCGGGCGCAGTATCATCGGCGATTAGGTGAGGCAATTTAGCCATTCATAAACAAATTATGTCCCAAATATGACCGTACTATCCACTGATTCGCACTTTAGGATTGATTCGACAGCAAAAGGAGTGATCAATGCTTGGAAAAACAAAAATACATTGAGCAGCACAAGGAAACAGGCAATGTCAAAAATTGCATTGGTCGACGACGACAGGAATATCCTGACGTCCGTCTCGATGACTCTTGAAGCCGAAGGTTTTGAGGTGGAAACTTATAATGACGGTCAGGCCGCATTGGACGCGTTTAACAAGCGTATGCCCGATATGGCCGTGCTTGATATCAAGATGCCGCGGATGGATGGAATGGACCTGCTCCAGCGCCTGCGCCAGAAAACTGCAATGCCGGTGATTTTTCTCACATCTAAAGATGATGAGATTGACGAAGTTCTGGGCCTGCGCATGGGGGCCGATGACTATGTGAAAAAGCCGTTCTCGCAGCGGCTGCTGGTAGAACGCATTCGTGCGCTGCTGCGCCGTCAGGACGCGGTTGCCACCGATGAGGTCGGCGATACCGAAGAGACAAAGGTAATGGAGCGCGGCGACTTGCGGATGGACCCGCTCCGTCATGCCGTCAGCTGGAAGGGCAAAGATGTATCCCTGACAGTCACAGAATTTCTTTTGTTGCAGGCATTGGCGCAACGGCCAGGGTTCGTAAAGTCGCGCGATCAGTTGATGGACGTGGCCTATGACGATCAAGTTTATGTGGATGACCGCACAATTGACAGTCATATCAAACGCCTGCGTAAGAAGATGCGGACCGCGGATGATGAATTCTCCGCGATTGAGACACTTTACGGGATCGGCTACAGGTATAACGAAGAGTGATCCGGTATCATGGCGATTGCCGAAAGGAACTTCGTGCGCGATCTGACACCAGCAAGACGTGATGGTGATGTTGTTCTGGGGGACGATTGGGTCGCCCCAGACAGTGCTGCACCAAATGAAATCAGAGCCCGCCGCGAACGGCGGGGGCTGTTTTCATTGCGTGCGTCGCCGCTGACGCGGAAAATCATTACCTTCAATCTGATTGCTTTGAATGTTCTGGTCGCCGGAATCCTTTATCTCAATTCCTCGCGCGAAAGCCTCGCTGTACAGCGTGCGGCCTCACTTGTTTCCGAAGCTGAGCTGATTGCAGATGTGATCGAAGCGCAGCTGCCGGAAGGGCAATCCGTAGATTTGTCGACCGGTGAAGGCGTGGATATAGACAAAACTCTGTCAGGGCTTGACCTGCGCAGTGGTATTCAGGTGTTCATCTTTGATCCGGACGGTGCTTTGATCTCTCGTTTCGAAGGCGCCAGTGATGCCCGTGCCGAAGGGCGTGCAGATGGAACCGAGAGCAAGACAATATTGACTGATGGCCTGAGTTGGTTGTGGAATGCTGTATCTTCTCCGTTTCGGGGCAATGGTCAGCCAGTGTCTATCGAAGATCGGTTGAAGCCGGTCATTGCTGCCGCTCTCGTGAATGGTGCTCAAATCAAGGAGGAGCACGACGACGAAGGTGCTACTCTGCTGGCCGTGGCCACTCCGATTGAGTTTGGCAACACATCAATCGGCGCGGTTGCCATTGCGAGCGCTAGCGGTGAGATTGACCGCCTCGTTCGAGGTGAGCGCGAGCGGGTGCTGCAAATGTTTATTATCGCAACCCTCGTGTCCATCGGTTTGAGCCTCGTTCTGGCCTCGACCATCGCAAACCCTTTGGCTGATCTGGCTGCTGCGGCAGAATTGGGACGTGACAAAGACGCCCGCAAGATGAACCCCGGCCGTATCCGCATCCCTGATTTGACGGCGCGCCCCGATGAGATTGGTCGCTTGTCCGCCGCTTTGCGCGGAATGGTCTCCGCACTTTACAACCGCATTGAAGGGAATGAACAGTTCGCTGCAGATGTGGCACATGAAATCAAGAACCCGCTTGCTTCGCTGCGCTCGGCTGTTGGCACGTTGCGTATGATCAAGCGTGAAGACCAGCGGGAAAAGTTGCTGGATGTGATTGACCACGACGTGCGACGCCTTGACCGTTTGGTTAGTGACATTTCGAACGCCTCCCGTCTCGACAGCGAGCTGGTAAAGGAAGAGGAAGAGCCTTTCGACCTGGTGAACATGCTGGGGAATCTGGGGCAATATCTGGGCGAGGACGCCAAGAGCAAAGGCATCGACTTTATCGTCGATCTGCCGAAAGACTCGATTGTTGTGCAGGGACTTGAAGCCCGTCTTGCACAGGTTTTTGTGAACTTAATCACCAATGCGATTTCGTTCTGTGAGGATGGTGATGCAATACGCGTCTGGGCGCGTAAGCGTGAAAACCGGGTCCTTGTGGTGGTTGAAGACACTGGTCCAGGCATTCCGGATCAGGCGCTTGGCAAGATTTTCAAGCGCTTCTATTCGGAACGACCTGAAGAGCACTTTGGCAATAACTCCGGTCTCGGACTTGCGATTTCCAAACAGATTGTCGAAGCGCACGGTGGTGTGATCTGGGCCGAGAACATCCGGCCGACCGATGCTGACATAACTTCTGACCCACTCGGCGCGCGTTTTGTCGTAGGCTTGCCGATCTAGACATGACTGCTCAAAGCCTGATCCTGCATGGCACCTGTGTTGACGTGGCGGGCAAAGGTGTCCTGATTACGGGAGCATCGGGTAGTGGTAAGTCATCTTTGGCGCTACAGCTTATGGCGTTAGGAGCAGCGTTGGTTTCGGATGACCGTACTCGGTTGACCTTGGAAAGTGGCAGAATTCGTGCGGCCCCGCCCCCATCTATTGCTGGATTGATCGAAGCGCGCGGCGTTGGAATACTTCACACAGGTCATACCAAGCAAACTTTGGTGCACCTTGTCGTGGACATGGACGTGATTGAAACAAAGCGCCTTCCTGACGCGCATAGTACTACACTGCTGGACATACCGGTACGATGCCTGCACAAAGTTGACGCACCCTATTTTCCTGCGGCGCTTATTGCTTATCTTGCAGGAAGCGGACCCGAGGTATCATGACAGCTCCAGACCATCCACTTCGTCGCATCGTCTTCGTCACCGGCCCTTCGGGGGCGGGCCTATCGTCTACACTGAACGTGCTAGAGGACGCGGGATTTGAGGTTATCGACAATCTTCCAATGAGACTGCTTCCACTCCTCTTTGAGGATCAGGACCAAAGCCGACCTCTTGCTCTTGGAATTGATGCACGTAACCGCGACTTTTCGACGAACACCGTAATTGATTTGTTGGGGCATTTGGCAAGCCGTCCGGGCGTGTTGGCTGAAATGGTATTTCTGGATTGCAGTACTGATGTGCTCTTGCGTCGTTTTTCAGAGACACGCCGTCGTCATCCAATGGCACCAGCGGATCGTCCTGGTGAGGGCATAGAGGCCGAGCAGCAACTGCTGGAGCCTCTGCGGGCGCGTGCGGATGTGTTGATAGATACATCAGACATTAACGTGCACGAATTGCGGGCCGAGGTGGAGCATTGGTTTGCACCCGGTGGTAAGCGGCAAATGACTGTTACAGTGCAGTCTTTTTCATACAAGCGCGGTCTGCCGCGGTCCGTGGACATGGTTTATGATTGCCGCTTTCTGAAGAACCCATATTGGGAGCCCAGTTTGCGGGAGATGAACGGAACCGATCCGCGCGTGGCAGCACATGTCGCTACTGATCCGCGCTATGAAGAGTTCGCGCAGAAGGTTCTGGATATGAGCCTGCTTATTCTGCCAGCCTGCCGTGAAGAGGGGAAAAGCCATTTCTCCATCGCTTTCGGTTGCACCGGAGGTCAGCACAGGTCTGTGACCCTTGCGGAAAGCCATGCTTTGCGGCTTGCAGAGGAGGGCTGGCAAGTGTCAATAAGGCACAGAGAATTGAGCGCGCGGCAACGAATAGGGACGCAAGATACGTGATTGGCATTGTGATCGTGGCACATGGCGGACTGGCCCGTGAATATCTTGCGGCGATCGAACATGTGGTCGGATCCCAGAATGGTGTCCGCGCAATTGAAATCCGTGCAGACCATGACCGCGCTGCCAAGCAGGCCGAGATTTGCGAAGCCGCTGATGCTGTAGATACGGGGCAGGGCGTGGTTGTAGTCACGGATCTGTTCGGAGGCTCTCCGTCAAATCTAAGCTTGCTTGCCTGTCAGCCGGCTGGGCGCCGCATTATATACGGCGCAAATCTTCCCATGCTAATCAAGCTGGCGAAAAGCCGTGACAAGCCAGTGCCCGAAGCAGTTCGCGCTGCGCTTGAAGCTGGCAAGAAATATATTGATGCGCAAAACGTCAGTACTGAATAACAGGGCAAACCCATGACCAATATCACTCTTGAGATCGTGAACGAAAAAGGTTTGCACGCGCGCGCGTCCGCGAAACTGGTCGAAGTCGTTGAGGGCTTTGATGCAAGTGCAGAGGTGTCCAAGGACGGGATGAACGCGTCCGGCGATAGTATCATGGGGCTTTTAATGTTGGCAGCAGCCAAGGGAAGCTTTATTGACGTGGAAACTTCCGGCCCTGATGCAGAGGCGCTTGCCAGCGCACTGACAGCGCTGGTGGCCGATAAATTTGGTGAGGGCATGTAGCGTACCGCGCCCGAAGTTGCAGCGAGGTCACCTTACGTGACAGAGAAAACTCAAATCGTTGGTTCGGACGCACCTAACGGCGAAGCCGCTGAACAGGTGAGTTTCACTCACTATGACCGGCGCAGCTTGTCATATGCCTCCACTTTCGAGGACCCTTGGAAGTCACGGATGATATCCGCGATCGAGCTGTTCACCGGAAAACTGAAGATCCTTCAGATGATCCGGCAATTTGAAAAGCGCGGAGCGCCAAGCGGGCAGGCATTCTGGCGCGCGGCGCTTGATACAATGGGGATCGACCTCACAACGCCGCAAGAGCAGCTAGACCTGATCCCCAAAGAGGGGCCGGTAATCGTTGTGGCGAACCATCCACACGGTATGGTGGATGGCATGATTTTTGCTGACCTGATTGGACGCGTGCGCCCTGACTACCGAATCCTGACCCGATCTTTGCTGACCTCCATTGACGAAGTGGCAGGCAGCTACATGATCCCTGTACCCTTTCCGCATGATCCTGATGCACAACGCAAAGGCGTTGAAATGCGGGCAAAGGCGATGGCCCATCTTAAAAGCGGCGGCGTTGTCGCGCTGTTCCCATCCGGTGTTGTCGCGGCGTCAGATACATGGTGGGGTCCTGCAATTGAGGCGGAATGGAACGTTTTTACGGCCAAGATGATCCGCCGTTCAGGAGCGCAGGTTGTGCCGTTAAAATTTCCAGGCCAGAACAGCCGCGCCTATCAGATTGCTAATCAAATTTCCCCGATGCTGCGGCAGGGGTTATTGCTGCATGAGATAGCACATAGCTGCAACAAGCCTCAGGCGCCCGTCGTCGGCGCGCCTATTTCCCAATCCAAGATCGACGCACGCGCGGATGATCCTCGCGCTTTTATGGCGTGGCTACGGGATCTCACGCTAGGATTAGACGCAAACTGAATTAGCGTGTCGGCACCGGGACATCGCCACGGTAATCGTAAAATCCGCGCTGTGTCTTCCGGCCTAGCCAGCCGGCCTCGACGTATTTGGTCAAGAGGGGGCAGGGCCGATATTTGGTATCTGCAAGACCATCATGCAGGACGTTCATGATCGCGAGGCATGTATCCAGCCCGATAAAATCAGCAAGTTCCAGCGGCCCCATCGGATGGTTCGCACCCAGTTTCATGGAGCTATCGATCGACTTCACATTACCGACACCTTCATAGAGAGTATAAACCGCTTCGTTGATCATTGGCATCAATATCCGGTTCACAATGAAGGCAGGAAAATCCTCGGCAGAGGCAGAGGTCTTTTCCAACCTATCCACGACGGCCTTGCAGGCTGCGAAAGTTTCTTCATCCGTGGCGATCCCGCGAATCAGCTCAACCAGTTGCATCACTGGCACAGGATTCATGAAGTGAAATCCCATAAACTTTTCCGGTCGGTCCGTGCGGCTTGCCAGACGGGTGATAGAGATTGACGACGTATTCGAGGTAAGGATTGTCTCGGGCTTGAGGTGGGGCAAAAGGTCCTCGAAGATCGCCTGCTTGACTGTTTCACGCTCGGTAGCGGCCTCAATGATAAGGTCAGAAGGACCCAGATCGGTTAGTGTTTTCGTTGTTTTGATGCGTCCCAGCGCTGCATTCATATCTGCTTCGCTGATTTTTCCACGACCAACCTGACGGGACATGTTCCCACGCATGATTTCCATAGCAGACTTCAGAGAGTCTTCGCTGATGTCGTTCAGCATCACGTCATAACCTGCCAGTGACATTACATGTGCAATGCCGTTGCCCATCTGCCCTGCGCCGACGATGCCGATTGTCTGGATGTCCATGGGGTGCGTTCCTTTGCTGAGATCGCTGTAGCTTACGGTGGACAGTCGCCCCGCCGCAAGGGCTGTCGCACCGGAAAAAATGTCTCAAATCTGTTCTTTAAGCGAATCGTAAGAGCCAGCTGAACATAGTGCCAGCGGGTGAGAAAAAGGTGGGTGCAATGATCTATGATGTACTGGGGCCAGTGGCACTGGACTATCTGCCATGCAGATATGGCACGTCAAAATTGATTTTTCGGGGGCCGCAGCGTGAGCTGAAGAACCCTTATATCGCCTTTTTGGGCGGGACACAGACTTTTGGAAAATTTATTGAGCAGCCCTATCCCTTGAGGGTGGAGCATTTGACCGGAGTGGCTTCGGTCAATTTCGGGCAGATGAACGCGGGCCTTGATGTCTTTGCGTCTGATCCGGTCATTGCGGAGGCTGCGCATGGGGCGCGTGTCACAGTGCTTGAGGTGTTGGGCGCTATCAATCTGAGCAACAGGCTCTATTCCGTGCATCCACGTCGCAATGACCGGTTCCTTCGCACCGCACCCGACCTGAGGGCGCTATATCCAGAGGTGGATTTTTCCCAGTTCAATTTTACGCAACATATGTTGTCCGATCTCTTCCAGCGCGACAGTCAGCGCTTTGCGACAATGCGCCGGATCTTACAGCGGACATGGGTAAGGCGTATGCGCCAGTTAATTGATCGGTTGGGGGGGCACGTGGTGCTTCTGCGAATTGGCAACGATGCACAGGATAAAATATGCCCCGTGGGGCAGGGGTTCGGTCCCGTGTTGGTTAGTGATGACATGATTGAGGAAGTTCGAGGAGCGGTCAGTGCGATTGTTGACGTTCCCGCAAGCTTAACTGACGGGCCCAACAGATATGATGGGATGATTGTGAGCGCCCCAGAGGAGGAGGCGGCAAAGGTCGTGGCGCCCGCTCGTGTCCATAGTGCAGTAGCACAAGCGCTACTGCCAGTGCTTGATCAACTCATTTAGAACAGAAAAGGGCCACCGGTATGTGGAGCCATGCCGAGTTGTCGGAGGTAGGCGGCGAGATATTACACCTTGGTTACTCTTCCAACATAGCGGTAATCGGCGCATCGCGCAGCGAAGGTCCGCAAAGAGCGCTCAATACCTTATGCTGAGTAGTGCGCGAGTGTCGGCAATGGCGAGCCCCACCCGCAATCAAGCAACGTTTCGCTTTCGCCATATAACCGAAGGAAGTCCACCTTTACACCAGACTAATCGGCAGTCTGCGCTTCGATGATCGCAATAACACTCGCAACTTTCGCGGCATTGGCGGCGTCTGCATGGGGGGACGCAAATTGCCCGCTGTCGTTATCAAAATACCTGCCCGAAGCGCTTTTGAACCCTTCTGACAGTGCTGCGCGCGTCAGGATGTCGACCCCGATATTCAGATCATTACCCGATGTTCCAAAACCCTCCCGCACCATTTTGGTGGCGAGGAGAGAGCCAGGATTGATGGCGACCGAGACCGGACCATCGGGGTGTTTCGATGCAAAATCCTGACTCCACATCGTCAGGGCCAACTTGCTTTGCGCGTAGGCCTCCATGTCTTGCAGCTGCCGCTTGCCTTTCATGGCATCAACATCGACCGGCGCTTGTGCAGCAGAGGACAGATGCACCAAGCGGCCGTCTTTAGGCACGATGGGCAGCAGAAGGGTCGACAGAAGAGCGGGTGCAAAGGTGTTGACGATGAAGCGCACGTCCATTCCGTCGCCCAAACGCGGCTGCGACGTCTTGAATACACCGGCATTGTTGATCACAACGTCAATCCGGTCATGGACCTTTGTGAGGTCACGGCTCATTTGGGCGACTTGGGCCAAGTCGGACATATCGGCTTGAACGGTTGATAGGTTCGCGCCAATTTCAGCCTTCAGCTCGTCAAGCTTCTGGGCATTTCGACCGTGTGCGATAATTTTGTGCCCCTGGTTCGCCAAAGCCAGTGCGGTCGCACGGCCAAGTCCGTCGGTTGCACCGGTGATCAGGATTGTTTTTGTCATATTATGTTCCTTGTTCAAAAGCGGGCAGGACGTGCTCTGCCAGCCCGTCAAGTGTTGCCTCAACGGGTTTGGAGTTGAAGCGCAGATTCAACGCGACATGGTTGACGCCGATTTTCTCAAGTTGCCGAAGATATTGGACAAGAGGACGATACCCGGACCGGAAGCCAAGATGTATCGGGCTTGGCGACTCATCCGCATCATCGGCGAGGTCGATGTATAGCGGTTGCAAAACAGGTTTCGGCACCTGTCGCAAAGTGGTCAACCGAGTCTGCCAATCATGTAAAACGCGGTCCTGCGCCACGCCAGGGCGGGGATAGGTCATCCATCCATCGCCATGTTGTGCAATCCAGTCCGGCGATTGGCGGCTTGATCCAGTGATCAAAAGCGGCAGCTTCGACCCCGAAGGCCTGGGCAGCATATCAATTGACGAATCTACTTTGCCGAAACGATTTTCGATCTGCGACGCGGTCGTCCCCATGGCGCGAATGTACTCAAAGCTCTCTCGAAATGCCTCGCCACGGCTGTCGAAGTTGCGGTTCATGGCTGGGTATTCTTCGGGACGGTCGCCGGATGCCACGCCAAGGATCAGTCGCCCCCCCGACAAAACGTCAGCTGTCGCGGCGGCCTTTGCCACATGTGCGGGGTGGCGAAGGGGCAGGACGATACTTGCGACGCCCAAAGCGATATCGGTGGTTTTTGCGGCCAGATACCCAAGATAGGTAAAGGGATCGAAAAGCTGCCCCGCATCCCCAAAGCTCGGGACATTGAAGGGTACATCGCGCAGCCAGACTGCTTTGAACCCAAGCTGTTCCGCCTGTTGCACACGCTCGAGATGGCCTTCGATATCTGGCACAGGGCTTTGCCCATACTGCGCAATCGGCACAACAAGCCCGACACTCAGCCGACCGTTCTGGAACGTCGCGGTGAAGCCGCGATTGATCTGTTCGAATGGTGTGTGGGTATCGTCGCGCACGGCGGCTCTCCTGTCAGGATGCGCCGCCCCATCTTTGAGGGCGACGCAGGTGTTTCAGGCAAGATCGTCTTTGCCCTGGATCAGATAGTGATGGCTGACCGATCCGGCGGTCCGTTCGGCCAGATGGGGGGCGTATTGCTCATCTGCCATGAACGCCTTTGCAGCCTCTTTTGACGGCCACTCAATGATAATGCGAAGGCCCGCCTCTTGTGGCTCGCCTTCCAATTGTTCGTGGCTGGCCGTGCGGGCGATATACTTGCCGCCATGCGCCGCGACACGCTCATTGGCTGTCGGCAAATAGTCTGGGATCCAGTCTTCGCTGGTGGGCGTTACATCGAGAACAGAATAGTAGGTCATGTTTGGTTTCCTTCGTTGGATTTCAGCCGAGGTTAAGACGAAAATCCGGGAAGAACCTGTTTGCCGATTACACGGCCGCTTTCCTGACGCTTGTGTGCGTTGGTCAACGCTTCCACCGTCAGCACATCGGCGCGTTCGGTGACCGTGGATTGAAGTGTCCCGGCGTCGATCATCTGGGAAACGCGGTCGAGAAGATCGCGCTGCGCTGTGATGTCGCTGGTGCTGAACATCGAACGTGTGAACATGAACTCCCAAGAGATCGTCAGCGCCTTCGGCTTTGCGGCCGAGATATCGAGGCTTTCAGGGTCGTCGATAAGCGCGATGTGACCACGGGGGGCAATGAATTCGAGGATCGCGGGCCAATGTTGGTCCGTCGCGGTCAACGCGGCGACATAAGTTGGGACGAGACCCAAGTCTTTCACCTGCGCCGTCAGATCATCGCGGTGATTAACGACGTGATCGGCCCCCATCCTGCGCACCCAATCTGCGGTTTCGGGCCGGGAGGCTGTCGCGATCACCGTCAGATTTGTCAGGGCTTTCGCAAGCTGGATCATGATAGAGCCGACACCGCCCGCGCCCCCAATCACCAAAAGCGTCTGGCCATCGCCGCCGCCTTCACCCAAACGGAAGCTGTCAAAGAGCATTTCCCATGCGGTAATAGACGTCAGCGGCAGGCCCGCGCTTTCAACGAAATCAAGAGATGCGGGTTTTTTGCCGACGATGCGTTCGTCAACAGCATGAAATTCGACGTTTGTCCCGTCGCGGGTCACGTCCCCTGCGTAGAACACCTCGTCACCAACCGCATAGCCCGTGACCTCTGGCCCTGTTTCAACGACCGTGCCAGCCGCGTCGAAACCCAAAATGCCCAGATCTGACTCAGGCGCACGGGCCTCGCGCAATTTAACGTCGACCGGATTGACGGAGATGCCTTTAACGGCAACCAGAAGATCGCGAGGGCGCAGCGTTGGTCTGTCTACATCAACGAGGCTCAGTGCGCCTGCGCCTTGAATGGGTCCGTTTTGGGTGTAACCGATGGCTTTCATGTTCAATGCTCCTGATTGGCGTGATGAACTGGACATATCACTCCGATTTCTGATAAAAACTGCTGATATATTATTTCAGAATTCTGATTTTAGATATAATAGGGGGCATGGATACCGACGCCCTTCGCCTTTTCATCGCCGCCTCCGAGCGGCTGAACATTACGGCCGCTGGTCGTGATCTTGGCCTTGCCCCCGCCATGGCCAGCAATCGTCTGGCGAAATTGGAGCGCGAGCTGGGCACAGAACTGCTGCACCGCACCACTCGAAAAATATCGATCAGTCAGGAGGGCGAAGCCTTCCTCCCCTATGCCCGCGAGGTCCTCGCCCAAGTGGACGCAGGCCGCGCGGCGTTGGGCGAAGGCACATTGCACCCAAGCGGCACGCTTCGTTTCGCGGCCCCCAGCAGTTTTGCGCAACTGCATATCATCCCGCTGCTACCGGAGTTTCAGACGCTTTACCCGGACATCACACTTGATCTCAGGCTTTCTGACACACGCCAAGACATCATCGAAGGCAGCTTCGATCTGGCCCTGCGCAGTGCGCCCCTTGAAGATAGCAGTCTTTTGGGACGTAAACTTGCAGACGATAGGCGGATACTTTGCGCGTCGCCTGCCTACACCCAAAATTCCGGCCAACCTATAACGCCAGATGACCTTGAGGGGCACCGCTTCCTGTCATGGTCCAACCTTGCTCCGAGAAAGATCATCCACGTGCATGGCCACACTGCATTGCTTGATCCTGCAAAAATGATGTGCCGCACCCTCCTCGACGACGGAACATCGCAACGTCTGGCGACGATGGCGGGTATGGGTATCTCCATAAATTCGCTCTGGAGCGTTGCGCAGGATATCGCAGCAGGGCGTTTGGTTCGTGTGCTGCCTGACTGGCGCTTACACGACGGGTCCGTTCTTTGGTTGATTTATCCGAAGTCGAACGTCCTGACCCCGAAAGTCAGGTGCTTCATGGATTTCCTGATTGCCCGGTTGGACTTTGCGAAGCTGACAAGCAAGCAAAGACCGTAAACCCTGAGCATGTGTTTTAGCAGAAGAAGCGACAAATCGGATTTTCCAGAGTGTTGTGGGGGGCGGCTACGCGCGCCACCTTGGCCGCATTCCAATAGTGGTCATTGCTGGGCGCGCAGGGGACTTTGAGCTAACAAAATGCGTTCAGAACCGTTCGCACATGCAGCTAAGGGCCGGTAGGAGAACATTTTACCGCGTTTCTGCATCGCGGACACCCTCGGCTTTCACGATGGGGACAATACCGTTCAGCACTCAATTAGGCATTGAGTGGGATTTGTGGGAGAACCGAACTACGAGGCTTGCGGACGTTCTAAAAACGTCCGTTTTTTTGACACGCCACGGGTCCGCTATATGCGTAAATGGACAAAGCTGGCGGCACGATGCTCAAACTGGTGGTATATCTGAAAGGGATATTCACTCAGGAATGAAGCCTTGTAACGCGCTGATTAAGACTGGTCCTCCCCTGTGCGTAATGCGCTGGCGATGGCATTGGAAAATCACCAGTCATCGCCGTTGGGTAGCTTATGGGCAGCTCGCTGGGATCGGGCAGTTCAATGCCTTGCGCAAGGAGGGCACGCCCCTCTTGGGTGGAAATGAGTGGTAAGCAGGGTGCCTTGCAAATTGGTGCCCAAGCAGCGCGCTCAAGGGATGTTAGCGTCTGCTCAACCATTTCGCCGGGTAGCAGACTTTCGCTGATTAATCCGCCGCTTTCAATAAGTGCGTGAACCGGTAGGCCAAGATGTACCCAACGCATATGTCGTCGCCCCCTCATGAACCGAATACCACGCCAACCAACAAGCGCTTTGGCCGAAAAAAGAAGCAGGCGGCGCTGTTTGCCCACAGCCAATGGGATACGGTGATTGGATGACACAATCAGCGGCCGGTTGACCCCGGCGCAGTCGATTAGTTTTGATGGGATCAGAACAGGGCGCTGCCTGTCTGGGGTTTTCATGGAATAAGACACTTCCCGGAATCGAATTATTCTTAGTTCCTGCAATCCGGCGCTCCACGTGGGAAGCATGGTGCCGGGCTTTAGCATTTCGATGGGAACGCGCCCTTCGAGTGTCCGGATCAGGGTACCTTCGGCAAAACAAGCAACATTGCCCGGCGTCAGTGTGCTTGTTACCTCGTAGGTGTCGCCCCTATCGTTGGTGACTAGGCCTGTGCCGTTGCTTGTGGCAGAGCCCATATACTGGCTGGTCATGCCTGCTGCCGCACCATCTACCGCAGTAAAGGGACCCAAGCCATGTGATACGAATTGCAAAACGCTCCCGCCTGAGTCTACCAGCGCAATTCCTTCGCCGTCGCCCATTGCGGACGGAAAGTTGACGACCGTATCTTTGCTGAACAGATAGACATCATTTCCAGCGATCGTGGCGGCAAGGGGAGGGAACGACAGCAAACCATAACTATCTTGGCCGCCTTCCTGATAAAGTTCGAGGGAATACCCTGTTACGTCGGCACCGGCAGGCAGAACCACTTCGATGAAGTCGCTTTGCCCGTTCCCTGCGTAGCTGACTTCTGAGATATAAGAGGCGAGTGTTGCCATATAGAATATCCGTCATAACCCGCCTATGGCATAGACTGGAAAGACTGAATTAATTGTAAACCGGCGTAGAATGCTGCTCCAGCACCAGACGTTCAAGAAAGACCTGTTTGTTGAACGGCGGTCCTGAAACAAACATTTGTGCTTGTCCTGCAACCTGCCGTTTTGTCCGCATAGCGGTCGTCGAAGTTTGGGGTATGAATGGCGGCTTTTTTCGCATGTCTGACATTTTTCCGTGCAGCATGGCGCCACCTTTGGGCAGTTAAGGCTTTTCGTGGGGGCTGATTAGCGACCGAATGTGCTTGAAAGCTAGGTCCATAGACAAAACCTGCCAGCTTTTCGTCAGACGGATTTCAGAGAACAATGTCGTGCAAAAAAGAAAGGCCCGCCAAGATGTGGCGGGCCTTAAGGATGTTTCAGGTCAGACTATGCTGATCAAAGCTTACCGATCAGGTCCGGCACTGCTTCGAACAAGTCAGCGACCAGACCGTAGTCAGCAACCTGGAAGATAGGTGCTTCTTCGTCTTTGTTGATGGCGACGATGATCTTGCTGTCTTTCATACCGGCAAGGTGCTGGATCGCACCGGAGATGCCGACAGCGACATAGAGGTTCGGCGCAACAACTTTGCCCGTCTGGCCAACCTGCCAGTCGTTAGGCGCATAACCTGAGTCGACAGCGGCGCGCGATGCACCAACAGCGGCACCCAGCTTGTCTGCCAGTTGTTCGATCAGAGCAAAGTTATCTTCTGAGCCAACGCCACGGCCACCGGAGACAACAACACCAGCTGATGTCAGCTCGGGGCGGTCGCTTGCGGCAACTTTGTCTTCGACCCATTCGGACAGGCCAGGATTTGCAACAGCAGAGATCGTCTCGACTGATGCGGAGCCGCCTTCGCCGGCCGCGTCAAATGTTGACGTGCGGAAGGTGATAACCTTCTTGGCATCAGAGGATTTAACAGTCTGGATTGCGTTGCCAGCATAGATTGGCCGCTCGAACGTGTCAGCATCTACAACACCGGAAGCGTCGGAGATGATCATCACGTCAAGCAGAGCTGCAACGCGCGGCATCACGTTTTTCGCATCCGTTGTTGCCGGAGCTACGATGTGATCGTAGTCACCCGCCAGTGAAACGATCAGCGCTGCTGTCGCTTCGGCAAGACGGTGGCCAAGGGATGCATCTTCGGCGACCAGAACTTTGGATACACCATCGATTTTTGCGGCTGCTTCACCAGCAGCAGCAGCAGAGCCGCCACAAGCCAATACGGTGACATCACCCAGCTTTTGTGCGGCGGTAACGGCCTTGGCCGTTGCGTCCATCGCCAGCTCGCCGTCGTTTACTTCTGCAAGGAGTAGAACAGCCATTACACAGCCCCCGCTTCTTTAAGTTTCGCCACCAGCTCGTCAACAGAGCCCACTTTGATCCCTGCGGCACGTGCAGCAGGCTCTACGGTCTTCACGATTTCGAGGCGGTTAGCCACATCAACGCCGTAGTCGGCAGGTGTCTTTTCATCGAGCGGCTTTTTCTTCGCCTTCATGATGTTGGGCAAAGACGCATAGCGCGGTTCGTTGAGGCGCAGGTCAACAGTGATCACTGTTGGCATGCCGACTTTGATCGTCTGCAGACCTCCGTCGACTTCACGCGTTACGACAGCTTTGTCGCCTTCGATGGCAACTTCGGAAGCAAATGTCGCTTGCGACCAACCCATCAGCGCGGACAGCATCTGACCTGTTGCGTTCATGTCGTTATCGATCGCCTGCTTGCCACACATGACAAGGCCGGGCTGCTCTTCGTCAACGATACCTTTAAGAATCTTCGCAACTGTCAGCGGCTCAATGTCGTTGTGCACATCATCGGACGCAACCACGAGGATCGCACGGTCCGCACCCATGGCGAGTGCTGTGCGCAGGGTTTCCTGTGCTTGTTTGACGCCGATGGATACGACGACAATCTCGTCGGCCTGACCAGCTTCTTTCAGACGAATGGCCTGTTCGACCGAAATCTCGTCAAATGGGTTCATGGACATTTTGACGTTGGCAAGATCGACACCGGAACCGTCCGCTTTTACGCGCACTTTCACGTTATAGTCGATCACGCGTTTGACAGGTACGAGCACCTTCATGAGCGATTATCTCCTTGGTTGCGACTCAGGCCCGAAGGGGCCAGTCAATTTATCTTGGCCATGTCTAACGAAGCAATCCCGTGTAAAACAGAGCAAAATCGCCGCATGGCGGGTGGGGCACGTCACGTTACATTCTTTTTTACCCGCCCAATAGCAAGATTATTGCGCGGGGCGGTGTGATTTTCAGTGGTCCAGGAACGTATGATAGAAGTTACCGGTTGGCCCCCGGAACCCACAATACATCATCTTTTCCGCTGTTATTGGCGACACGCGCGGCAACGAAGAACCAGTCGCTGAGGCGGTTCAGGTAGCGCACAGCGGCATCATTCACAGATTCCAAGGTTGCCAGTTGGGTCGCAAGACGCTCTGCACGGCGCGCGACGGTCCGACAAACATGCAGATGCGCGGCAAGCTCGGTTCCGCCCGGCAGGATAAAGCTGCGCAGAGGTTCCAGCACTGCATTCATCACGTCGATTTCAGCCTCAAGGCGGTCCACCTGAGAGCCAAGCATGCGCAGCGGCGGATATTCGGAATCGGCGTCTTTATCCATATCGGGGCGGCACAGGTCTGCGCCAAGATCAAAAAGATCATTCTGGATGCGTGAGAGGGCAGCATCGGTTTCACCCTTTGCATGCAGGCGGGCCACGCCCACAAAACAGTTCAGCTCATCGGATGTGCCATAGGCTTCTACCCGGACATCATGCTTTGCGACACGGGCTCCGTTGCCAAGCGCGGTGTCACCTTTATCGCCGGTGCGCGTGTAGATTTTGTTTAGAACAACCATGTTGCTTACCCTTTGAAGAAATAGACGTAGGCGACGATCAGAACCACGGCGATGAACTGTGCGATAATGCGCCAGCGCATCAGCTTGTTCGAGTTGGCTTTGTTAAACGCTCCCCCGCCAGCAAAGCCGCCCAAGCCCATCAGCAAAATGATGACCACGGCAATTACGGCGATGACGATCAGGATGAAAAACGGATCGGACATAGTGGTTCCCTTCAGTGCTGCCGAGCGATGTAGCGGTGTGGCGGGTCACTGCAACCCTTTAGCGGCTCATCACGCGGTCCAAAAGCTTTGTAGGCAGTAGCCGCCGCAAGATACCAGCCATATAGGTGGGTGTTGTGACATAATAGCGCGCCCGAGGGCGTCGTGCTTCGAGAGCATGGATCAATTTTGTGACGACTGCCTTTGGCGGCAGTTCAAATTTGTCCGGCCCGCCTTCGCCATACAGGCGCTGGCCCAGATCGTTTTCATATTGATCGGCGCGGGCAGAGTTTTCCCAGTCAATCCACCTCTCGAAATGCGGGATGGAGTTTGCGCGGATCTTTGTCGTGATCGGGCCTGGTTCAATCAGAATAGGATGGACACCTGTCCCCTTCATTTCCAGACGCAGGGTATCTGTCAGCCCTTCAAGGGCAAACTTTGTGGCGTTGTACGCGCCGCGCCATGGTAGTGCGACAAGCCCCAAGACAGAGGAGCACTGCACAATCCGACCATGACCCTGTGCGCGCATAATTGGAATGATGGCTCGCGTCAGTGTGTGCCAGCCAAAGAAATTTGCTTCGAATATCTCGCGCAGGGCCTCTGTGGGCAGGTCTTCTACTGCGCCGGGGATCGCGTGTGCACCATTGTTGAAAACAGCATCCAACGTGCCGCCGGTATCCTCAAGCACATCTGCAAGCGCGGTAATGATGCTGTCAGGATCGGTGTAGTCAATGCGGGGGCTGTCAAAGCCTTCATCGCGCAGGCGCGCGCAATCCAATTCTTGCTTACATGCAGCATATACATGCCAGCCCCGTTCGCGCAGGCCGTATGCTGCTGCATAGCCGATGCCAGACGAACAGCCAGTGATGAGAATGGTAGGTTTTGACATGAAAAAGGCCTCGTGCGGGGACGAGGCCCGAAATGCGCCTTTTTCGAAGATTTGGCAATCGCCCTTGAAAACATCAGCCCGAAGTGAGCAAGAAATCGGCCATCCAGCCTTCTTCGCCACCATCGACAGGCTGCATCCGCACCCATCCTTGGCCGTTGTCCTCTAGGATACGAACTTCATCGCCGCGTGTCAGTTTGCTGACAACGCCATAATTTGTAGACGGGCCACCGCGCACATTTACACGGTTGCCGGAAACCACACGCACGTCACCATCGCCGCTTGGGCGGGTGTCGGTTGTTGCAATCAGGCTTGGCAGAATGATCTGCGGTGTGTCCGCGCTATCGATAACCTTCACGACCGCTGCCGTTGCAGTCTCTTGTTCCTCTTGCGCAGTCGCTTCGCTGACATCTGCAAGATTCAGGGATGCGCGCGTGACATTGGTGGAGCTGTCAATTTTTGTTATCGACGCAGAGTTGATCAGGGCGGTACCGGTCGTTGGTGCTGCTTCCGCGATTTGCACAGGTTCTTCGACCTTCGGCGCGGGATCTGCGACTGGCGCAGCGTCTGCAACACGAGCGCTTGCCGGTTCAAATTCTGCACCACCACTCATTTCGTAAAAGGCGAAACCCAGAAAACCGAAGGTCAAAAGGATAAAGGATTTCATTGTTGCATTCCCCACAGCTAGATTGAAAACCCAACGCTTGGTTTCCCCGTTAGTTCCCTAACAAGGATAGCGATTCGATATTAGGGGGAAACTTTGTAAATCGTGTACGTCGCCTGAATGTCACGATATGTGGCGTTAGTGGGTCGGTTGTTAACGCAGCCGCTTGTCGCCTGTCGGCGGCAAGGTTACACAGCGGTTATGGCCGATACAACCACACCAGTCCCCCCCCGTTTCGAGGAAACCTCAGAGCCGCTGCGCCGTGCGCTGGGGGATCGCTATCTGACCTATGCGCTCAGCACGATCATGCACCGTGCGCTGCCGGATGCGAGGGACGGGCTGAAGCCTGTACACCGTCGTATTCTTTATGCGATGAGCCGGCTGCGGCTTAACTCTACGGGTGGCTTTCTGAAGTCCGCAAAGATTAGCGGCGACACGATGGGTGATTTCCACCCGCACGGTGATGCCGCGATTTATGATGCGATGGCGCGTTTGGCGCAGGACTTTAACGTGCGCTACCCGTTGGTCGACGGGCAGGGTAACTTTGGCAATATTGACGGCGATAATCCCGCCGCTAGCCGTTATACAGAAGCGCGCATGACAGCAGTTGCCGAGGCGATGTTGGAAGGCCTTGGCGAGAACGTCGTCGACTTCCGCGATAACTATGATGGCCGCCTGACCGAACCATCTGTTTTGCCTGCCCAATTTCCCAACTTGCTCGCCAATGGCTCTAGCGGGATTGCTGTGGGTATGGCGACGAATATTCCGCCACACAACATTGCCGAGCTCTGTGACGCTTGCATCCACCTGATTAAAACGCCGGACGCGCGCGATGATACGCTGCTGAAATACGTGCCCGGTCCCGATTTCCCGACTGGCGGCGTGATTGTTGAGCCAGCAGAAAACATCGCGACCGCTTACCGCACAGGCAAAGGCGGCTTCCGTCTGCGCTGCCGTTGGGAGGTCGAGGACCTCGGCCGTGGTCAGTGGCAGATCGTCGTCACCGAGATTCCCTATCAGGTTCAGAAATCCAAGCTGATCGAAAAGATCGCGGAAGCTATCCAGACGAAAAAGATACCGATTCTTGCCGATGTGCGCGATGAAAGCGCCGAAGACGTGCGCATGGTGCTTGAGCCGCGTTCGAAAAATGTCGATCCCGAAGTTCTAATGGGCATGATGTTCCGCGCCTCCGACCTTGAAGTGCGCTTTTCACTGAACATGAACGTTCTGATCGATGGCGTAACGCCCAAGGTTTGCTCCATGAAGGAAGTGCTGCGCGCATTCCTTGATCACCGTCGCGAAGTGCTTGAGCGTCGCTCCCGTCACCGGATGGAAAAGATTGACCACCGTCTGGAGGTTTTGGAAGGCTTTATCGTCGCTTTCCTCAACCTTGACCGGGTTATCGACATTATCCGTTACGATGATGAGCCCAAGGACGCGCTGATGCGCGAAGACTGGGGCAAAACACACGTTCGCGCAATGGACGAGAAAGATTATGTGTCTCCTGCTGCGGGTAGCGGTGAGTTGTCCGAAGTGCAGGCCGAAGCGATCCTGAACATGCGTTTGCGCAGCTTGCGCCGCCTCGAAGAGCTTGAGCTGTTGCGTGAGCAATCGGAGTTGATGGAAGAACGCGCGGGTCTAGAGGACCTGTTGGAGAATGAGACGCTGCAATGGGACAGCATCACCGACCAGCTGCGCGAAACGAAAAAACAGTTCGGCAAGGAATACGCTGGCGGCGGTCGCCGTACGACCTTCGCCGAGGCTGGCGAAATCGAGGACGTGCCGCTAGAGGCCATGATCGACCGTGAGCCGATTACGGTCGTCTGCTCCGAAATGGGCTGGATTCGTGCGATGACAGGCCACATTGACCTCACGCGTGAGCTGAAATTCAAAGACGGAGACGGCCCGCGCTTTACCTTCCACGCCGAAACGACCGACCGTCTGTTGGCCTTTGGCAGCAATGGACGGTTCTACACCGTATCGGCCGCCAATTTACCTGGTGGGCGCGGTATGGGGGAACCACTGCGTTTGATCGTGGATTTGCCCAATGAGGTGCAGCTGGTCGATTTGTTTATACATAAACCCGACGGCAAGCTTTTGGTCGTATCCTCTGCAGGTGACGGGTTCATCGTGCCAGAAGCCGAGGTCGTCGCGCAGACCCGTTCTGGCAAGCAGGTGCTTAACGTGCGTGGTGATGTGCGTGCGCTGGTGTGCAAAACGGTGACAGGTGACAGTGTGGCGGCAGTGGGCGAGAACCGCAAAGTGCTGGTTTTCGACATCGAAGAACTGCCTGAAATGGGCCGCGGTAAAGGTGTGCGCTTGCAAAAGTACAAAGATGGCGGCCTGTCTGATGCCATCACCTTTATCCGCGCCGATGGCCTGAGCTGGCTTGACCCAGCTGGTCGTACGCGCACCGAAACGGAACTGGACGAATGGACAGGTAAACGTGCCAGCGCCGGCCGTATGGCACCCCGTGGGTTCCCACGTGACAACAAGTTCACCTGATATCTCGCCGCCACCCCTGCCGGAGGAGGGGCTGGATGTGTGGTTTGTCGGAAACCGGTCAGCACTGTTCTGGTTGGCGCTCAAATCCGGTTTCTGGACGGTGCTGAGCCTTGGGTTCTACCGATTCTGGATGAAGACACGGTTGCGCCGCTGGTACTGGTCGGCGATCCGTCCGGGCGGACACCCGTTGGAGTATGTGGGCGACCCGTGGGAAAAGCTGTTGGGCTTTTTCATCGCCGTCGTGATCCTCACCTTCTATATCGGGATCGTGAACCTGCTGCTCATGTTTGTGAGCTTCTCCCTATTCCAGAACTCGGTCGTCGGGTATTTCGGTAGTTTTATCGGGGTCATTCCCATCTGGTTTTATGCGCAGTACAGGGCGCGGCGATACGTATTGGCGCGCACGCGATGGCGCGGCGTGCGTTTCGGATTGGAGGCTGGGGCGTGGGGATATGCCTGGCGCGCTTTGGTGCACTGGCTGATTACGATCTGTTCACTGGGTGTGCTGTGGCCAAGGATGACGTTCTGGCTGGAGAAGTATAAGACCGACCGCACTTTCTTCGGGTCGGCTAAGTTGGTGCAGGGCGGGCGGTGGATAATGCTCTACCGCGCCACTGTGCCTTTTCTTGTGGCTCTTCTGTTAACAGTGGGGCTTGTCTGCTGGCTGGTGTGGTTGGACCCGCTTATCCCCGACAGCGCAACGCCGTTTGAGGATATTGTAAATGGTTTCGATGATCCGGAGGCTTTCGGATATGCGATCTTTGGGTGGCAAGGGATTTGGCGGCTCCTTTTGCTGGCTCCGGCTGGATTAGGCCTGATTTATGGCGCTGTGCACTACCGTTTCGTGAGCAAGCGTATTCTTGCGGATCACAAGTTTAGCGCGGGCGTGCAGATGCGTTCGAACCTCAATGGTCTGCGCATTTCGGTGATATACGTATTGGGCTCCATTATCGCCTATTCGATCCTTGTGATCGGTATATTCGCGATTGTCGCGGTCGCTTTCGGCCTATTGGGGTCGGGCGTGTTCCTAGAGGCGCAGCTTGGCACTGCGGAGCCTTTGGCAGGGCTTCCGCGCTGGCTTTCTATCGGGACCGTTGCGATTTTTTATCTGGGGATGTTTCTGTTTTGGGGGGTGTTGCATCATGTCTTCGTGACCTATCCCCTTATGCGGCATATGGCTGTTACTCTTAGCCTTCTAAATGTGGTTGGTCTGACCCAGATCAGCCAACGCGCCCGCGATGAATTCGCAGAGGCCGAAGGCTTTTCCGAGGCGTTGGATCTGGGAGCAGCGATATGAGTTTGCCGCCAGACCTTCCTCCGCAGGTCAGGGCCGAAACACCGGTATTCAACGGGCTGGACAGCTCGTATTTCGACGGAAATACGCCTGTTCCGCGCAGTGTCACGCTGATGGTTGATGCGCAGGCACGGGTTCTGGAAATCGGTCTGCCGGGAAGTGATCAGCCGGGGGTGCGCTGGCCGCTCGATGAAATTCGTCAGTTGGAAGACACAGCAGGGAGCGATGGGGTCATTTTGCGCTGGACGGGTAGTCCTATGGCGCGGCTGCATTTGGCTGATCCGTCAATTCTGGCACACATGCCTAGACTAACACGCCGTGCGCCACCCAAAGGACGAGGACGCCTTGCAGCATGGGCGCTGGCCGCAATCGCTGGTGTAGCGATCCAAATTGGCGTGCTGGTACCGCTGCTTGCGGACAGGCTTGCCACCTTTGTTCCGCCAGCGGGCGAACGGGCGCTGGGCGAGGCCACCTTCGACCAGATACGTCAGGCATTGGCTGGTGCAGGGCTGCCGCCATTGTCCACCTGCGAAAGCCCCGACGGTATTGCTGCGTTGGAAACGATGCTTGTGGGACTGGGCGTGCCGCGCGGCTCTGATGATGCGATCAAAGTCTTTGTTTTGGATCACGAGCTGGTTAACGCCTTCGCGCTGCCTGGCGGGTATGTGGTATTTTTTCGCGGTATGATCGATGCCGCCGTTAGCCCCAATGAAATCGCTGCCGTTCTGGCGCATGAAGTAGGTCACGTGGAGAACCGCGATCCGACACGGCATGCGCTACGCTCTGCCGGCTCTATCGGAATTCTGGGGCTACTTTTCGGGGATTTCGCCGGGGGCGCGGCTGTCTTGTTCCTGACAGAGAAGTTGATCAGTGCCAATTATGCGCAGGGCGCGGAAAGCGGCGCGGACGAGTTTGCCTATGCTGCCTTGGAAAAGGCCGATGTTTCGCCTGCTGCCCTTGGTGATATGTTCGAGCGCCTGCGTGCCAAATACGGAGATACCCAGGGCGTGGTGGCGCATTTTGTCAGTCACCCAACCCTATCCAGCCGCATTGAACGCGCACGCGATGCCGCCCGCGCAGAAGGGGAATATGGGGATATTCTTTCCGTCGACGAATGGTCCGAGCTGAAGGCAATTTGCAACTAGGTACGCGAACCGCATTTATGGATTGCCGCAGCGAACAGATGCGCCTGCATAACAACAGACGTCGATTGTCCAAGATGGTAGGCCCGCCAGTGCATTGCACCAAACAGACGGGTACGGTATCGCAGTGCCAGCAATTTCGAGGGGGATGCACCATGGGGCGGATGACACTGATGCGGAAAACTGGCGCAATGCTGTTGGCGGGCGCTTTGGCCGCCTGTAATGGCGCCTCCGATCTTAATAAAGCTGCCGTGCCGCTGGGTGACTTCAACCTTGGTCATAACATTGTCGTTGCCCCGAAAGTCCAGAAGGTGCCGCTGTGCCGCGAGATGGACACAGAGACAATGACCAAGATGTTGCAAGAAGCCGTTGCCGAGCGGTTTGATCGCTATGATGGCGACCGACTCTATCATTTTGGGGTGTCCATCGAAGGTTACTGCCTTGCTCCTCCGGGTGTGCCCGTTGTTGCTGCTCCGAAGTCGGTCATGATCATTCGTGTCACCGTCTGGGATGATGCTAAGAACAAAAAGCTGAACGCCACGGCGCATCAGATTACCGTGTTCGAGTCGCTGGATCAGGGGCCCTTGGTTGGCTCCGGCTATACGAAAACAGCCGAGGAGCAGTTCAAGAATCTTAGTCAGAACGCGGTTAAGCAAATCGAGAATTACCTTGTCCGGCAGAATCGCGAAAAGGGTTGGTTCAACGGCAGCAGTGCAAAATCTACTGTTTCAAAGGGCGAAGAGGCCGCCGCTGCTGTGCTGACCGAGGACTAGTAGCAGCCTTTCTAGTGGCCCTTCGGCATGAAACTGCAGCCAGAGGGCAAGACCTGCTTGATTTTGTCGCCCAGACCAAATATGCCGCGCGCCATACGCAATCCGGGCCCGCGTTGGGCCCTTGGACTTTTGGAAGGGCGCCCCCATGGCAAAGGCAAAGTTTGAACGTAACAAACCACACGTCAACATCGGCACAATCGGCCACGTTGACCACGGCAAGACCACACTGACAGCTGCGATCACGAAGTACTTCGGTGATTTCAAAGCGTACGACCAGATTGACGGCGCGCCAGAAGAAAAAGCGCGTGGTATCACAATCTCCACAGCGCACGTTGAGTACGAGACAGAGGCACGCCACTACGCGCACGTCGACTGCCCCGGCCACGCTGACTATGTGAAGAACATGATCACCGGTGCTGCCCAGATGGATGGCGCGATCCTGGTAGTGAACGCGGCCGACGGCCCAATGCCGCAGACGCGTGAGCACATCCTGCTCGGCCGTCAGGTTGGCATCCCGTACATGGTTGTTTACATGAACAAAGTTGACCAGGTAGACGACGAAGAGCTGCTGGAACTGGTTGAAATGGAAATCCGTGAGCTGCTGTCCTCTTATGAGTACCCTGGCGACGATATCCCGATCATTCCTGGCTCCGCACTGGCAGCGATGGAAGGCCGTGACCCAGAGATCGGCGAAGAGTCCATCAAGAAGCTGATGGCCGCTGTTGACGAATACATCCCGACACCAGCACGTGCTGTAGACCAGCCGTTCCTGATGCCAGTGGAAGACGTATTCTCGATCTCCGGTCGTGGTACAGTTGTGACAGGCCGTGTTGAGCGTGGCGTGATCAACGTTGGCGACGAAATCGAAATCGTTGGTATCCGCGACACCAAGAAGACGACCTGCACAGGCGTTGAAATGTTCCGCAAGCTGCTGGACCGTGGTGAAGCTGGCGACAACATCGGCGCCCTGCTGCGCGGTGTTGACCGTGAAGGCGTTGAGCGTGGTCAGGTTCTTTGTAAGCCAGGTTCCGTGAACCCACACACGAAGTTCACAGCCGAAGCGTACATTCTGACCAAAGAAGAGGGTGGCCGTCACACGCCATTCTTCGCGAACTACCGTCCACAGTTCTACTTCCGTACAACGGACGTGACCGGTACCGTTCAGCTGCCAGAAGGCACAGAAATGGTGATGCCGGGTGACAACCTTCAGTTCGACGTTGAGCTGATCGCCCCGATCGCGATGGAAGACGGTCTGCGCTTTGCGATCCGCGAAGGCGGCCGCACAGTCGGCGCCGGCGTGGTTTCCAAAATCACTGAATAATCACGTCAGACCGCAAGGTCGGACATGTGACTGAGACAAGGCAGGGGCCTCCCGAAAGGGGGGCCCTTGTTGCATTCGGGTGTGCAAATCGGCGTGCTTGGTCTTTGCGATGTGTTGCTGCATATTCCCGACAGTACGCAGGAGACCCCATATTGGCCGAAGAAGACGCACAATTCCCCGCTCCAAATACCTCACACCCGGTTACGCTGCCGGATGGGACCCGCCATTCAGGGACCGTGTTCCTTTCTGCAGTCATTGACCATCCGCGTTTCGAAGTCGGTGATTATTCGTACGCCAGTGCGCATCACCCCCCCGATGATTGGGCGGCCTATCTCGCACCCTACCTCTATGACTTTAGCCCAGAGCGGTTGGTCATCGGAAAGTTCTGTCAAATTGCGGATAGTGTGCGGTTCATCACGGCTTCCGCCAATCACCGTTATGACGGTATTTCAACTTTTCCATTTGCTGTATTTGGTGGCGGAGGACGAGAAGGCAGGCCGTCGTTCCCTCAACAGGTCGGACATGACACGCGCATTGGCAATGATGTCTGGATCGGGCAGGGCGCCACCATCTTACCCGGAGCGCAGATAGGCAACGGGGTGATCGTAGGTGCTGGTTCGGTGGTCGGCGGTCAAGTTGCGCCGTTCAGTGTGGTAGCGGGTAATCCCGCTCGAATCGTTCGCAAGCGTTTCTCGTCAGCGCAAATTGAGATGCTCGAAACTCTTTGTTGGTGGGATTGGCCGATCGACCACATTCTAATGCACGAAACGCAGATATGTGGGGGCGATGTCGAAGCTTTGATCATGAAAGCGCCGTGAAGCTTCAGAAGCTGAGAGGCTGCTTTCGTAGAAGGATTAGTTTAAGAGGTTCCCCCCTGCCGCAGCTTGCGAAAGGGGGAAAACCTGATTTATCAACTTATGCTGCAGCTTCGTTCAAGCCGCTGCCGCCTGTCGCTATCGCAGTCATGCGACGGTCACCGTCATATGTCTCATCAAGCATCGATTGCAGAATGGCGCCATCTTCGTCAAAGCCGAGACGATTGGCGAAGGCCACGACGCAACCGTAACCAGCCAGAGCGTAGTGCACCAATCGTTGGTATTGGGTAATGATCATGGCGTCACGTGTGGCGTCATCACCGAACTCTTGCTTGATGCCGTGCGCGTGCGCTTCTTTAACAAGACCTTCCATGCCTTTGCAGTGTTCTGCTTCTGGGTCCAGATCATGCTCGGCACAGAGTGACTTGATTTTGTCCATGCCTTGGCTGATGCCATTTGCACCGGCAATCAACGCTTCGCTCAGTTCTTTGTCCGTGGCAGCGCGCCCCAACTCGGTGGTCGCTTCTAGCGACTGCTTGCACGCACTGTAGAGATCTTGAAGTTGGTCGAAGTATACATCTTGCAGGTTGTTCATGGTCATATCGGTCTCCTTTAGAGCGATTGTAATTGCTTACTTGGGGTATCAACCGCAACGGGCGCCAAGATGTTCCAAGTTTTCTGAACGAATTCTGTGGTCAGGGCTCTGATGCCTCTTGATCCTCTGGTCAATCCAGACTACCCAGACACCCGGCATAGGGGTTTAGCTCAGTTGGTAGAGCATCGGTCTCCAAAACCGAGGGTCGTGGGTTCGAGTCCCTCAGCCCCTGCCAATCAGACGAAGCTATTCCAGTTGTTTGGATGTCAGCTTCGAGGCTGATAATTCTAATTTCACATTATTTGTATTTTGAACGGTTTGCGTGCGGCAGCGTCTGCGTGGTGCCGGTTTGTATCGTGGCGAACTCGCGCACTGATTTGGGAATGGTGACGTTTTGTCGACTGGCCGGAAACAGTGCCACATTGCTGCCATTTGGACTTCATCGAAACGCCGTATCGTAAGGCATAACTGTCGATCAAGAAACCAGCGTAATGGTATGGATAGATGACAGCAGCTTCGAAAAACCCAACCCCCGAAAATGGGGAAAACGTACTTGATGATCGAGCGCTTGACGCTATCCGCTCGATTCTGACGGAAGAAACGAAGCCCGAACCGCGCCGCCGGTTATCCCGTGAAAAAGCCGATCTTGCTGAAGAAGCGCCAAAAATAGCACCACCCCCCAGAAAAGCGTCTTTTTTGCCAGAGCTTGAAAGCCCTGAGGTGGTTAGCAACTCTGGCGTAGTGCAACCCAAGCGGAAAAGCCCCAAGCTTTCGCTTGCGTGGATCCCCAGCCGCCGTGGAGCCAAGACGAAAGAGGCAAAACCGGCCCGGATACCGCAGTCCAAGGAGGTTGCGCAGGAAGCTGGGGTAATATCGAACCTTAAAGCGTACCGACCCAAGCCTGCCCATATCGTGCTGGGCGCGCTTGCCTTGCTGGTTCTTCTGCGTCCCTGGCTTGTGATCGGCTTGACGGTGCTTGCTTTGCTCATTCTGGTCGGGGTGTTCCTGATCGCCGGATATGACGGGTTCTGGAAGGGAGCTATGAAGCTTGGCCGATGGTATGCGAGCCGCCGACCGGCGCGGGCCGCTGTATTACATGCACGGCTGGACCGTTTTGCTGTCCGTTGGGACGCGATTCTGGATCGCTTTCCCGAAGGCTCTGTTGATGCATTGTATCTGCCTGACTTCGGCGATCTGGCAACTGCGGAGGATCGCCATGCGGAGGCTATGGAGCGCCGCCTGTCAGGTTTGCACGAAAAAGGTGCTTGAGGCCCCGGAAATTGCAGCCTTGAAACACTTACAATCAGCCGTTAGATGCATCTAACACGAAAAATCAGGATGTGATCCATGGCCGTCACCAAACCACTTCATTTTATTCAGCAAGTCCGCGCCGAGGTGGCAAAGGTCGTCTGGCCAACACGCCGTGAGGTGATGCTAACAACGGTGATGGTATTTATCCTTGCTGCATTGACGGCGGTATTCTTCGCTCTGGTGGATATCGTGATCCGCGGTGGTCTTCAGTATGTGTTGAACATGTTTGGCTAAAGCCGGACGGATGCACGATGCGGGCCGTAAGAAGGCTGCAAAATCTTCTGCCAACACTTGAATCCCAATGGCGTGTGGGCTAGTTCGCAAGCCTGTTCTGCGACACGCGTGCGATGATTCGAGTTGCGCGCCGATGCTGGTTGTAGGTCGGGTGGGCAAAGGCCCAGAAGAGATTTAGGAATTCGCAAGCGCGCAACGCGCTCTAGACAAGGACGGAAAGATCAAATGGCAAAAAGGTGGTATTCGGTCAGCGTCCTGTCGAACTTTGAGAAAAAGATCGCCGAGCAGATTCGCAACACGGTTGCTGAGCAAGAGCTTGAGGACCAGATCGACGAAGTACTTGTGCCCACGGAAGAAGTGATTGAGATTCGTCGCGGCAAGAAAGTCACGACCGAGCGTCGCTTTATGCCGGGCTATGTGCTGGTTCACATGGAAATGTCCGATCGTGGCTATCACCTGATCAACTCGATCAACCGCGTCACAGGCTTCTTGGGCCCACAGGGCCGCCCGATGCCAATGCGCGATGCAGAAGTCACCGCGATCCTTGGTCGTGTTCAAGAGGGTGAAGAAGCGCCTCGAACGCTTATCCACTTCGAGATTGGTGAAAAGGTCAAAGTTGCAGACGGTCCGTTCGAAGACTTCGATGGCATGGTCGAGCAGGTGGACGAAGACAACCAGAAGCTCAAAGTTATGGTGTCCATCTTTGGCCGCGAAACACCCGTCGAACTGGACTTCACTCAGGTGAACAAGCAGGTTTAATTACCTCGGCACGTTCCGAACGCAAAATAACATTTGATGGCGTTACCTTTTGCGAGGTGACGCCATTCTCTATTTTGTCGATTGATCAACGGCCTTGGTTCACGGTTTGTGAAAGTCAAAGTCCGCTGAGCGGAGCTTACTGCCTTTCGCTGCATGTACGTCTATGGCCGGTTTGGTGAGCCGTTCAGCAAACGGTCGTTTTTGAAACGGTGTGAATTGTGAATAGTCTGCGAGACAAAATGTAGATCAAGGCGGGAAGTTTCTGATAAACTGAAAAAATGAAAAATAATAAGTTAAAACCCACGCAAGCGGCGCAGCACAGAAGAGGGGCTGCCGCCGAATGTGAGCAAGAGAACCGCTTGCAGAGTTTGAACTCCGAAGACGTTATTTATTGGACGGAAGTGGTGAAGGCAGTGGCGGCAGTTATCCCCACAATTGCTAAGCCAAAGCGAACGTGTTCCTACCACGCTTGGTCAAGCCTTCTAAATGAGTATTGCGGCAACCCACCTTCTGTAGGTATCGCGCCAGACTATCCGACAAATATGTCCTCAAGGTTGATGAGCTTTGCGGAAGATGTTGCGAAACCGGGCTGGCCTGAGCCAATAAGCGACTTAATCGAGTTCGCTTTGGCTTTTCTTGAAGCCGACGTCATGTTGTTCCGATCAGGTTATACAAAACGTCATTTAGTCAAACGTTTGCAGCAATCTCCGTTGTCGCCGGACCATATTATCAGAATTGATCGTTTGTTACGCCGGGCAGTCACCAATGGCACTGGGTTAGAAGAATTCCGCGGTTACCGTAGACTTGCTGCACATCTCGTAGTTAGTGGGGCGCTTCCAGATCTGCCGACATGGCTAGCCGAGAAAGCGCACTGCGCAATACGGACTGTCGACAGGGCTGAGGGAGAATTATTTGCCGATTTGATGTCAGATACTGCCATGTCGGACGCCGATAGAGATCGTGTAACGAAATCGACGTTCTTTGGACGCTTCAAGTGGGGTATGAGTTTCTCGGACTTGTTGGTTGCAGTTCCTGCGGGCAAGCTAACCGACGAAGATGCGTCTAGAACCAAAGACAATGCATACTTGATGCTGCGTTCGATCCAGCAACGACAATTCTCCGAACGGAAAACAAGAGGGTGCTGACATTCTAGGGTCTTGGCTGAATATCCGTTAAATGCACTTACTCACCATCTGATACATTCTAAAACCCTCCCTTTGGGCCAAGGTTTAAACTACCCCGATCGATGCTACCAAAAAACTCCGTTCAAAACCTAAGCCGCTGTTGAAGGCTTCGGGCTGTTCGGCGATAGCGTTCATTCGCTGCATTGCACAAAAGCGGTAACATGGGCTCAGAGCAGACGTTCGAAGGACTGCCTCTAACCATCGCTTGCATTATCAACCCTACATGCGCTATGCGACCCAAGTTGCCTTAAGGGGTGATTCACATCGTGGGAGGCGAGGGTGCCGCGGCATCCGGACCATAACCGCGCAACACATATCCCGAGGGTCGCGTCCTGAGGGTGTTGAAAGGAGAGCCATCATGGCCAAGAAACTCGTCGGTACGATGAAGTTGCAAGTTAAAGCGGGTCAAGCAAACCCGTCCCCGCCCGTCGGTCCAGCATTGGGTCAGCGCGGCATCAACATCATGGAATTCTGCAAGGCGTTCAACGCCAAGACAGCGGACATGGAGCCTGGTGCACCTTGCCCGACCATCATCAGCTATTATCAGGACAAGTCCTTCACGATGGACATCAAGACCCCTCCAGCGTCTCACTACCTGAAAAAAGCGGCTAAAGTTAACTCCGGCGCCAAAACGCCAAGCCGTGAGACCGTTGGCACAATCACGCCCAAGCAGCTGCGCGAAATCGCAGAAGCGAAAATGGCTGATTTGTCCGCGAACGACGTCGAACAGGCGATGAAAATCATTTTGGGCTCCGCAAAGTCCATGGGCATCGAGGTTAAGTAAGATGGCTAAACTTGGAAAACGTATCCGCGCCGCACGTGAAGCATTCGTCGGTAAAGAGGACCTCACAGTTGAAGAAGCTGTGGCCCTGATCAAAGGTAACTCGAACACCAAGTTCGACGAAACCGTTGAAATCGCCATGAACCTCGGCATTGACCCACGTCACGCAGACCAGATGGTTCGCGGCGTTGTAGGCCTGCCAAACGGTACAGGCAAAGATGTGCGCGTAGCCGTATTTGCACGTGGCCCCAAAGCTGATGAAGCTAAGGAAGCTGGTGCAGATATCGTTGGTGCAGAGGATCTGATGGAAATCGTACAAGGCGGCAAGATCGAATTCGATCGCTGCATTGCGACTCCTGACATGATGCCAGTTGTTGGTCGTCTTGGTAAAGTTCTGGGCCCTCGCAACCTGATGCCAAACCCCAAGGTCGGTACTGTGACCATGGACGTTGCTGCAGCTGTGAAAGCAGCTAAAGGCGGCGAAGTGCAGTTCAAAGCTGAAAAGGGCGGTGTCGTCCATGCAGGCGTTGGCAAAGCATCCTTTGACGAAGGCAAACTGGTTGAAAACATCCGCGCATTCGTAAGCGCTGTTGCCAAAGCCAAGCCCGCTGGCGCCAAGGGTTCTTACATGAAAAAGATCGCACTGAGCTCCACAATGGGCCCAGGCGTGACAGTTTCTGTGGACAACGCTGCTGCCGAGTAAGCTGCTTAAGCAGACTTGAGTTTGAGAGGGCGCTCCATCGGGGCGCCCTTTTCTTGTCGCGAGGTCAATTTTGACAATTCAACAGCGCTGCCCGTAATCTTTGACGTGGATGGAGGAGTGGCGATGCAAAGACTAAGAATAATGTTCTCCCATGCGAGCGTATGCTTCATGGCGATCGCTGCCCTGTTTGGTCTGGCTGTAATGATTATATCCGCCCCATGGTGGGCCTGGCTGCTTATCCCGCTAGGATTCGTTGCGCAGATGTTGAACGAATACAATCTGCACAGATTTATCTTTCATTTGCCTCCGCCGTCGCGCCAGTGGGCTTTTGATTTGCTCTATCAGGCTCATTACGGGCACCATGATTTTCCGACCAATCACAAACTCTTCTTTGTGCCGATCTGGATTGCTCTGCCCATTCTGTTTATCAATTTCGGCTTGGTATGGGGGGCAGCGGTTTTGTTTGGATGGCCCGCACCGTTTCATATAGCTACCGCCATTGTTCTGGTCGGGGGCGTGCTGATGTTCTTGGGGTATGAGTGGTTTCACATGACATCGCATCTAAATATCCCCAAAACGAAGGTAGAGCGCCATGTGACAACGCTCCATAATCAACATCACTTCCGTGATTTTTCGAAATGGTTTCACGTCAGTCCGGGCGGCGAGGTGATCGACCGGGCGATGAAAACAGCGATTGATCGCGATGCACTAAAGAATAAGCAGCGGGGTGAATTTATGCGCACACTTGGGTTGCAGCCGGATGACCCCCGTCTGGTTTCCGCTCGGTCGAGGTTTTCCAGCAAATATAACTTGTCTCAAGATGAAGTTTCCCGCGCCGCCATGACTTGACGCAAGCGCTGCTGTCTCTAAGTGGTCTGTAGCAGGCTTCTTTGTCGGAAGGTTGCCGAATTACAGTTTCGGTCTTGGCATTCCCTCTCAATCAGACTAATCCCACCCTTGCATCATAGCGCACGATTCGTCGTGCGCTTTTTGCGCTTCGTCCGAGATGGCGGGTGAGCTGGGAGATCAGTTCATAATTCCTGCCTGAGATGGGGAATGACTAAAGATTTTTCAGGGCTTTGCTCTCGGATGATCTTGGGAAGGACCCGTAAGGACCCGACGTCGGACATCTGTCCGGCAAAACGAGCCCGGAGGGTCACCCCTCCGATAACTTTGGAGAGAAACTGTGGATAGAGCACAAAAAGAACAGTTGGTCGACGAACTCGGCCAAATCTTTGAAAGCTCTGGCGTTGTAGTGGTTAGCCACTACGTCGGTCTGACAGTTGCTGAAATGCAGGACCTTCGTGCGCGCGCTCGCGCTGCGGGCGGGGCCGTGCGTGTTGCCAAAAACAGGCTCGCCAAGATCGCCCTTGAGGGCAAGCCATGTGAGAGCATTGCTGACCTTCTGACGGGTATGACCGTTCTGACCTATTCTGAGGATCCAGTGGCTGCGGCCAAGGTTGCTCAGGAATTCGCCAAAGAGAACCCAAAGCTGGTTATTCTCGGTGGTGCCATGGGTGAGAACGCGTTGGACGTCGCCGGTGTAGAAGCCGTGTCCAAAATGCCTTCGCGCGAGGAGCTTATCTCCACGATCGCGGGCATGCTGGGCGCACCTGCTTCCAACATCGCTGGCGCCATTGGCGCACCTGCAAGCAACATCGCATCTATCTTGTCAACTATCGAAGACAAGGCTGCGTAAGCGACAATATCGTCAAATCGACGTTGTGGTTGAAACTACACGTTGGAACACACATATCGTTAACGGAAAGAGCTAAAACATGGCTGATCTGAAAAAACTGGCAGAAGACATCGTTGGTCTGACACTGCTTGAAGCACAAGAACTGAAGACAATCCTCAAAGACGAGTACGGCATCGAGCCCGCAGCTGGCGGCGCAGTGATGATGGCTGGTCCTGCAGATGCTGGTGCAGCTGCTGAGGAAAAAACTGAATTCGACGTCGTTCTGAAGAACGCCGGCGCGTCCAAAATCAACGTGATCAAAGAAGTTCGCGGCATCACCGGTCTGGGCCTGAAAGAAGCCAAAGATCTGGTCGAAGCTGGCGGCAAGATCAAAGAAGGCGTCGACAAAGCCGAAGCAGAAGACATCAAGGGCAAGCTGGAAGCAGCTGGCGCAGAAGTCGAGCTGGCCTAAGCCGTCGCAAGCAGGGATCTATTTCCTGCATTAAATACTGGCTGGACGGGGTGAAAACCTCGTCCAGCCAAACCTATCTTGGAAGGCGCTTACGTAAACAAGCGTCTCTCTGGATAGGTCCATTGGTCGGAAGGGGTGCGGTGGGACGCGCTCCAGCATAGACCGGACTTAGCCGCTCTTATGGGTGTGCATCGCGGCCCCGGCGATGGCGCATTCGGCAAGAGACACGAAAGGTGACACGACACATGGCACAATCCTTCCTTGGCCAGAAGCGTCTACGTAAATATTATGGCAAAATCCGCGAAGTGCTGGAAATGCCGAACCTCATCGAGGTTCAGAAATCTTCTTATGATTTGTTCCTGAATTCAGGCGACGCCGAAACCCCCACCGATGGTGATGGTATTCAGGGCGTTTTTCAGTCTGTCTTCCCGATCAAAGACTTTAACGAAACTTCTATCCTTGAGTACGTGAAGTACGAGCTTGAGAAGCCGAAGTATGACGTTGAGGAATGCCAGCAGCGCGACATGACGTACTCAGCGCCGCTTAAGGTAACGCTCCGTCTGATCGTATTTGATATCGATGAGGATACAGGCGCGAAGTCTGTTAAAGACATCAAAGAACAAGACGTGTTCATGGGCGATATGCCTTTGATGACACCGAACGGTACGTTTGTTGTGAACGGCACTGAGCGTGTAATCGTAAGCCAGATGCACCGATCACCCGGCGTGTTCTTTGATCACGACAAGGGTAAGACGCATTCTTCGGGCAAGCTTTTGTTTGCTTGCCGGATCATTCCTTACCGTGGTTCGTGGCTGGATTTCGAATTCGACGCCAAAGACATCGTGTTCGCGCGCATTGACCGTCGCCGTAAGCTGCCTGTCACCACGCTGCTTTACGCGCTGGGTCTTGATCAAGAAGCGATCATGGATGCCTACTATAACACTGTGAACTTCAAGCTCGATAAGGGCAAAGGCTGGATTTCTCCATTCTTCCCTGAGCGTATTCGTGGCACACGCCCGACCTACGACATCGTAGATGCGGCCAGCGGCGAAGTGCTGTTTGAAGCGGGCAAGAAGATCACGCCACGCGCCGTGAAACAGCTGATCGACGCTGGCGAAGTAAAAGAGCTTCTGCTGCCATTCGACCACATTCAGGGCAAGTTCGTTTCCAAAGACATCATCAACGAAGAAACCGGCGCGATTTATGTCGAAGCCGGCGACGAGATGACGCTTGAGTACGACAAAGACGGCACGCTGATCGGCGGGACCGCGAAAGAGCTTGTTGATGCCGGTATCACCGAGATCCCACTCTTGGATATCGATAACGTCAACGTCGGCCCTTACATGCGTAACACCATGGCGGCAGATAAGAACATGAACCGCGACACCGCGCTCATGGACATCTACCGCGTTATGCGCCCGGGCGAGCCGCCCACCGTTGAAGCCGCGTCGAACCTGTTCGACACGCTGTTCTTCGACTCCGAGCGTTACGACCTTTCCGCTGTTGGCCGTGTGAAAATGAACATGCGTCTGGCGCTGGACAAAGAAGACACCCAGCGTACGCTGGACCGTGCCGATATCGTGGCATGTATCAAGGCGCTGGTTGATCTGCGCGATGGCCGTGGCGATATCGACGATATCGACCACCTTGGTAACCGTCGTGTGCGCTCCGTTGGCGAACTGATGGAAAACCAGTACCGCGTTGGCCTGCTTCGTATGGAGCGCGCGATCAAGGAACGTATGTCCTCTGTCGAAATCGACACGGTCATGCCTCAGGACTTGATTAACGCTAAGCCAGCCGCCGCTGCGGTGCGTGAATTCTTCGGCTCTTCGCAGCTGTCGCAGTTCATGGACCAAACCAACCCGTTGTCCGAGGTCACGCACAAGCGTCGCCTTTCAGCGCTTGGACCAGGTGGTCTGACGCGTGAGCGTGCCGGCTTTGAGGTGCGTGACGTTCACGCAACCCACTACGGCCGCATGTGCCCGATTGAAACGCCTGAAGGTCCGAACATTGGTCTGATCAACTCGCTGGCGACCTTCGCCCGTGTGAACAAATACGGTTTCATCGAAACGCCTTATCGTAGGGTGACAGATGGTGTTGTCTCTGATGACGTACAGTACATGTCCGCCACCGAAGAGATGCGTCATACCGTGGCTCAGGCCAACGCGAACCTTGATGAGAACATGAAGTTCGTCAACGATCTGGTCTCAACACGGAAATCCGGTGACTATACGTTGTCACCTTCCATGAACGTGGATCTGATCGACGTTTCGCCAAAGCAGTTGGTGTCTGTTGCTGCCTCGCTGATCCCGTTCCTTGAGAACGACGATGCGAACAGGGCTCTGATGGGCTCGAACATGCAACGTCAGGCTGTGCCGCTGCTTCAGGCAGAAGCACCGCTTGTTGGTACAGGCATCGAAGAAGTTGTGGCACGCGATTCCGGTGCGGCCTATATGGCCAAGCGCGCTGGTATCATCGACCAAGTGGACGCGACACGTATCGTTATCCGCGCAACCGAAGACCTTGAGCTGGGCGACGCGGGTGTGGACATCTACCGCATGCGTAAATTCCAGCGCTCTAACCAGAACACCTGCATTAACCAGCGTCCGCTGGTGAAGGTTGGTGATACGGTTACAAAGGGTCAGGTTATTGCCGATGGTCCGTCAACAGACATGGGTGAACTTGCCCTTGGTAAAAACGTGGTCGTCGCGTTTATGCCTTGGAACGGTTACAACTACGAAGACTCCATCCTGATCTCCGAGCGCGTTTCGCGTGACGACGTCTTCACTTCGATCCACATCGAAGAATTCGAAGTCGCCGCCCGTGACACGAAGCTTGGGCCAGAGGAAATCACACGCGATATTCCAAACGTTGGTGAAGAAGCGCTGCGCAACCTCGACGAGGCAGGCATCGTATACATCGGTGCGGACGTTGAGCCGGGCGATATCCTTGTGGGTAAGATCACGCCAAAAGGCGAAAGCCCGATGACACCAGAAGAAAAGCTTCTGCGCGCCATCTTTGGTGAGAAAGCCTCTGACGTGCGCGATACATCGCTGCGCGTAAAGCCGGGTGACTTTGGTACAGTTGTCGAGGTTCGTGTATTCAACCGCCACGGCGTTGAAAAAGACGAACGTGCGCTCCAGATCGAGCGTGAAGAAGTCGAACGTCTGGCCCGTGACCGCGACGATGAGCTCGCGATCCTTGACCGTAACATCTATGCGCGTCTGCGTGAGATGCTGCTGGGTAAAATCGCAGTCAAAGGCCCCAAAGGTGTTAAGCCAGGGAGCCAGATCACAGATGAAACACTGGACGATGTTCTGTCCCGTGGTCAGTGGTGGCAGCTTGCCCTTGAGGACGAAGACGATGCGAAAATCGTTGAGGCCCTGAACGAGCAGTACGAGATCCAGAAGCGGACCTTGGATGCGCGCTTTGAGGACAAAGTCGAGAAAGTACGCCGTGGCGATGACCTGCCCCCCGGTGTGATGAAGATGGTCAAAGTATTCGTCGCGGTGAAGCGTAAGCTGCAGCCAGGCGATAAAATGGCCGGTCGTCACGGGAACAAGGGTGTTATCTCCAAAGTGGTACCAATGGAGGACATGCCGTTCCTCGCAGATGGGACGCCGGTTGATTTCTGTCTGAACCCACTTGGCGTTCCATCGCGTATGAACGTCGGTCAGATCCTTGAGACACACATGGGCTGGGCCGCACGCGGTCTGGGCATCAACATCGACGAAGCGCTGCAGGAATATAAGCGTTCCGGCGACATGACACCTGTGCGTGAAGCGATGAAGCTGGCCTACGGCGATGATGTCTACGAAGAGGGCATCACCGGCATGGACGAGGAAGAGCTGTTGGAAGCAGCGGGCAATGTGACCCGCGGCGTGCCAATCGCAACGCCTGTCTTTGACGGCGCGAAGGAAGCGGATGTGAACGACAGCCTTGCACGTGCAGGCTTTGACACATCCGGTCAGTCTGTCCTGTTTGATGGTCGCACAGGCGAGCAGTTCAGCCGTAAGGTTACTGTTGGCGTGAAATACCTGCTGAAGCTGCACCACCTTGTGGATGACAAAATCCACGCGCGTTCTACCGGGCCATACTCGCTGGTTACCCAGCAGCCATTGGGCGGTAAAGCACAGTTCGGTGGTCAGCGCTTTGGTGAGATGGAGGTCTGGGCACTTGAAGCTTACGGCGCTGCATACACCTTGCAGGAAATGCTGACTGTGAAATCGGATGACGTCGCTGGCCGTACAAAAGTGTACGAGAGCATTGTCAAAGGCGAGGACAACTTCGAAGCCGGTATTCCGGAATCGTTCAACGTTCTGGTCAAAGAGGTCCGCGGTTTGGGTCTCAATATGGAACTCCTGGATGCGGAGGACGAAGAGTAGGGCAACGCTGGAATTTAGATATTCCAGTCCGGTCTTCCACGCGGAGACCGGACCCTCTCTCCCCCGCTTTCGAGAATAAATCTAAGGACATCCAATGAACCAAGAACTTACAAACAACCCGTTTAACCCCGTCGCGCCTACCAAGACGTTTGACGAGATCAAGGTATCTTTGGCATCGCCAGAGCGTATCCTGTCTTGGTCATTCGGTGAGATCAAGAAACCCGAAACCATCAACTACCGTACGTTCAAGCCAGAGCGGGACGGTCTGTTCTGTGCACGTATCTTTGGCCCGATCAAAGACTACGAATGTCTGTGCGGCAAATATAAGCGCATGAAATATCGCGGCGTTGTCTGCGAAAAATGTGGTGTTGAAGTTACACTGCAAAAAGTTCGCCGTGACCGCATGGGCCACATCGAATTGGCATCGCCAGTTGCACACATCTGGTTCCTCAAGTCGCTGCCATCGCGCATCGGCCTGATGCTGGACATGACACTGCGTGATCTTGAGCGTGTTCTTTACTTTGAAAACTACGTTGTGATCGAGCCGGGCCTGACGGACCTCACATACGGTCAGATGATGACCGAAGAAGAGTTCATGGACGCGCAAGACGCCTACGGCATGGATGCCTTCACCGCCAACATCGGCGCTGAAGCGATCCGCGAAATGCTGGCCGCGATCGACCTCGAAGCTGAGGCCGACCAGCTGCGTGAAGAGCTGAAAGAAGCCACAGGCGAGCTGAAGCCGAAGAAGATCATCAAGCGCCTCAAGGTGGTTGAGTCCTTCCTCGAATCCGGCAACCGCCCTGAGTGGATGGTTCTGACAGTGATCCCTGTGATCCCGCCAGAGCTGCGCCCGTTGGTACCACTGGACGGTGGCCGCTTTGCGACCTCCGACCTTAACGACCTGTACCGTCGTGTGATCAACCGGAACAACCGTTTGAAGCGACTGATTGAGCTGCGCGCGCCCGATATCATCGTGCGTAACGAAAAGCGTATGTTGCAGGAATCAGTCGACGCATTGTTCGACAACGGCCGTCGTGGCCGCGTGATCACGGGTGCCAACAAGCGTCCGCTGAAATCACTGTCCGACATGCTGAAAGGTAAGCAGGGTCGTTTCCGTCAGAACCTTTTGGGTAAGCGCGTCGACTTCTCCGGCCGTTCGGTCATTGTGACGGGTCCTGAGCTCAAGTTGCACCAGTGTGGCTTGCCGAAAAAGATGGCGCTCGAACTGTTCAAGCCGTTCATCTACTCACGTCTTGAAGCCAAAGGTCTTTCTTCCACAGTGAAGCAAGCCAAGAAACTGGTCGAGAAAGAGCGTCCCGAAGTCTGGGATATCCTCGACGAGGTTATCCGCGAGCATCCAGTCATGTTGAACCGTGCGCCTACATTGCACCGTCTTGGCATTCAGGCTTTTGAGCCCGTTCTGATCGAAGGTAAAGCTATCCAGCTGCACCCGCTGGTCTGCTCTGCCTTTAACGCTGACTTTGACGGTGACCAGATGGCCGTGCACGTTCCGCTGAGCCTTGAGGCCCAGTTGGAAGCGCGCGTTCTGATGATGTCCACGAACAACGTTCTGTCACCTGCAAACGGTGCACCTATCATTGTTCCTTCTCAGGATATGATCTTGGGCCTGTATTACGTCACGCTTGAGCGTGAAGGTATGAAGGGTGAGGGCATGGTGTTCGGCTCCGTGGAAGAAGTGCAGCACGCACTCGATTCCGGCGAAGTGCACCTGCACGCGAAAGTCAAAGCGCGGATCAAGCAGATCGACAACGAAGGCAACGAAATCATGGTGCGTTTCGATACGACACCTGGTCGTGTGCGCCTTGGTGCCTTGCTGCCACTGAATGCAAAAGCACCGTTTGATCTGGTGAACCGTCTGCTGCGCAAGAAAGAAGTGCAGCAGGTCATCGATACCGTCTACCGCTATTGTGGCCAGAAAGAATCGGTCATCTTCTGTGACCAGATCATGACACTGGGCTTCCGCGAGGCTTTCAGAGCCGGTATTTCGTTTGGTAAAGACGACATGTTGATCCCCGAGACCAAGTGGACACTGGTGGAAGACACCCGTGAACAGGTTAAGGATTTTGAACAGCAGTACATGGACGGCCTGATCACTCAGGGTGAAAAGTACAACAAAGTCGTTGATGCATGGTCAAAGTGTAACGACAAAGTCACCGACGCGATGATGGGCTCTATCTCTGCCACCACATATGCCGAGAACGGTTCCGAGAATGAACCGAACTCCGTATACATGATGGCGCACTCCGGTGCGCGTGGCTCTGTTACGCAGATGAAACAGCTTGGCGGTATGCGCGGCCTGATGGCCAAACCGAACGGCGACATCATCGAGACACCGATTATCTCGAACTTTAAAGAAGGTCTGACCGTTCTTGAGTACTTCAACTCGACGCACGGTGCGCGTAAGGGTCTGTCGGATACAGCTCTGAAAACAGCGAACTCCGGTTATCTGACACGTCGTCTGGTGGATGTGGCACAGGACTGCATCATTCGTATGCACGACTGTGGCACTGATGTTGCGATCACAGCGACTGCTGCGGTCAACGACGGTGAGGTTGTTTCCTCACTGGCCGAGCGTCTGCTGGGTCGCGTCGTTGCAGAAGACATCATGCGTCCGGGCACGGACGAGGTTCTGATTGCCAACGGAACAATCGTTGACGAACGTCTTGCTGATATCATTGATGAGGCCAGCGTTGCTTCTGCGCGTATCCGTTCGCCTCTGACTTGTGAGGCCGAAGAGGGCGTTTGCGCCATGTGTTACGGTCGCGACCTTGCACGCGGTACGCTGGTTAACCAAGGTGAGGCCGTTGGCATCATCGCGGCTCAGTCCATTGGTGAACCCGGTACACAGCTGACGATGCGGACATTCCACATCGGCGGTGTTGCTCAGGGTGGTCAACAATCCTTCCAGGAAGCCGGTCAGGCAGGTAAGATCCAGTTCGAAAACTCCATGACGCTGCAGAATTCCGCAGATGAAACCATGGTTATGGGTCGTAACATGAAGCTTCTCATCATCGACGAAAACGGTGACGAACGGGCGAGCCACAAAGTGGGTTACGGTACCAAGCTGTTTGTCAAAGAAGGTCAGACAGTCGAACGCGGTGACAAGCTGTATGAATGGGACCCCTACACGCTGCCGATCATTGCGGAAGCAGCTGGTACGGCCAAGCACGTCGATCTTGTCTCCGGCATTGCCGTCAAAGACGAGACCGATGACGCAACGGGCATGACCCAGAAGATCGTGATCGACTGGCGCTCTGCTGCCAAAGGGAACGAGCTGAAGCCAGAGATCATCCTTGTGGGTGCCGATGGGGAACCTGTGCGTAACGATGCAGGCAACCCGATTACTTATCCGATGTCTGTGGACGCGGTTCTGTCTGTTGAAGACGGAAACGAAGTGCAGGCCGGTGACGTAATCGCGCGCATCCCGCGTGAAGGTGCCAAGACCAAGGACATCACCGGTGGTCTGCCACGTGTGGCCGAACTCTTTGAGGCACGTCGCCCCAAAGATCACGCCATCATCGCAGAAATCGACGGCTATGTGCGTTACGGCAAAGACTACAAGAACAAGCGCCGCATCGCGATCGAGAGCTCCGAAGATCCGGATCACAAGGTCGAATACATGGTGCCGAAGGGCAAACACATCCCCGTGGCCGAAGGCGACTTCGTGCAGAAGGGCGATTACATCATGGACGGCAACCCAGCGCCGCATGACATTCTCGCCATCATGGGTGTTGAAGCTCTTGCTGACTACATGATCGACGAAGTGCAGGATGTTTATCGTCTTCAAGGTGTGAAGATCAACGATAAGCACATCGAAGTCATCGTGCGTCAGATGCTGCAGAAGTGGGAGATCCAGGAGAGCGGGGACACCACGCTGCTGAAAGGCGAGCATGTGGACAAGCAGGAATTCGACACCGCCAACGAAAAGGCGCTGAAGAAGGGTGGCCGTCCCGCTAAAGGCGAACCTATCTTGCTTGGTATCACCAAGGCGTCGTTGCAAACCCGCAGCTTCATCTCGGCAGCATCGTTCCAGGAAACCACACGTGTTCTCACCGAAGCATCGGTGCAGGGTAAGCGCGATAAACTTGTGGGCCTGAAAGAGAACGTGATTGTTGGCCGTCTGATCCCAGCGGGCACAGGTGGGGCAACCCAGCAGATGCGCCGTGTGGCTCAGGATCGCGACAATGTTGTGATCGAAGCCCGCCGTATCGAAGCAGAAGAAGCGGCACGTCTGGCAGCACCTTCGGCGCCAGCTGAAGATGTCGTCGGTGGTGACGTATTCTCTTCGCCGACAGCCTTTGATGAGGATAGCCGCGATTAATAACGCGCCTAAATTCTGCTAAATATTAGAGGCCCCCGCATCCAACTGGATCCGGGGGCTTTTTTCTGCGCCCCGGTCAGCCGCAGCTGAAGAGCTGCATTGGCGAAATAATCTCCTTTCTTGCCTCGCACCTGCGACGACGCATTGCTCTAGGGATGACATTCGCCCAGAGTTGCGTTCAGGTTCTAGGAAAGTCTGATGTCCCCAAATACTGCCGGTGCTTTGCTGATGATGGCCTCCATGGCCTCCTTCGTGCTGAATGATACATTTTTGAAAACCACAAATGGCGCCGTGCCTTTGTTCCAGCTGATTTTTCTCCGTGGAATTTTGGCTACTGTGCTTATTTTTCTTCTGGCCCGTTCGCTGGGTACATTGAGATTACAGATTTCGGGACGGGACAAAGCGTTGATTGCTCTTCGCGGTTTGGCCGAAGTCATCACCGCATACTTCTTTCTGACGGCGTTGTTCAAAATGCCGATCGGGAACCTTAACGCGATCATGCAGGTGGTCCCGTTAACCGTCACATTGGGAACGGCCCTGTTTTACCGAGAGGCGGTTGGCTGGAGGCGCATGCTCGCCATCGTGATCGGACTGGGCGGCGTTATGCTGATTGTTCGACCTGGCGCGGAAGGATTTAACATCTGGTCACTCTACGCAGTTGCCGCTGTGATTGGTGTGACTGTCCGCGATCTGATCACTCGCAGGCTTTCTTCGGAAGTCTCGGGGATGAGCGTCACATTAGGCACCACATTGGCGGTAATGATTGCGGCAGGAGCCGCATCGGCAACGCAGGAATGGGCCGCGATATCTGCTTCGTCAGCACTGTGCATCTGCGCATCGGCAATCTTTGTTTTGCTGGGATACTTTTCCAGCATACAGGCAATGCGCACCGGAGATGTCTCATTCATCGCGCCCTTCCGCTACACTGGTCTGGTTGGCGCGATGCTGATCGGTTTCTTCGTGTTTGACGAGGTGCCGCGCGGGCTCACTCTGCTGGGGGCAGCCATTGTCATGGCTACGGGCATCTTCACGTTTTACCGAGAGCGTAAACTATCACGGGCGTGAAAAAATCTGCTTCACGTAATCGTTGTCGATGCCGAATGTCCTGTAGATATGTGCCGACTGTTCTGCAGTCATAGGCTGATAGTCAAAGACGTTCTTGTTGCCCTGCAAACGGCTGTCGTTATAGTCGTTGTGTCCCCGCATCATCATGTCTTCGCCCGTGAAGGTCATCGTCGGGATTGTTTTCCACAGGTTCTGATGCCCATGGCTCATGATGGTGTCGTCGTTGCCGGCTTGCACGATCATTCCCAGAGCTATCGCAGAATAGGGATAGTTATATGGCCATAGCTTTACCCCGTCAGATCCTGCGGTAAAGACGTAGCCCTGATTGAAATCCACTGCTACCGCACTGTGCCTCGCCGTGATTGCACCAAGGTCTTGCGCTGTTTGTTTGAGCCGCTCGACGAAGGTTAAGGCCATTGCATCATCATCGTCTAAACGAAATTGCAAACAGGGATCGTCTGGTGGACCGCGCCAGTCATTTATCGCCTTTGCCATGATTTTGCGATGCGGTCGTGGCGGATATTGACGGATTTCACATTGCCGGATGTCGGCCGTCAGTTCGCGCAAGCGTTTGAGATACTTTTCCGGAAACCATTTTCCGGTGACGATCAGAAATGTGAAATCGGGGTCAGTCTGCGCAGCGACACAGGGCAAGGTGATCGCTTCGAACAGTCGAAACCGTTCTTCCATCCGCGCTTCCCCGTAAAGGAACGCAGCCAGCGCTTTCGGATCTTCCGCGCCCACCTTGAACCCCCCTTTGCCGTGATAGGAAAACCGGCAAATTCCGATCGTGCGCATGTTAGCTGCCTCCGAACACGCGCTGGACATGATCAATATCGATGGCAAAGCGATCGCGGTACATTTCGGCTTGCTCGAAGGTGGCGGGCTTCACTGGCACAGCCTTTACCTGCTTTTGGCGGCTGTCGTTTGAGCCGTTGTGACTGCGCACAAACATTGGGGGATCAGCATAGCTGACCACTGGCATAAACCGAGCAATTTTTTCATGTGCGAAATTCATGATGGTCAGGGGCGAATTGCCACGTATCTGCATGCCCATCGCAGCTGGGTAAAGTTGCCGGAAGATATCAGTTGAAGCGATCCCCTTGGAGCCAAACTCGGCAACGTGTCCCTTGTTCCAGTCAAAGTTGACGGCCTTGTGCTTTGCCGTCAGGCTTTTCGCATCATCAGATGCGGCACGGAGGCGTTCGATAAAGTCGACTGCAAAGGCATCGTCGTCGTCATGCCGAAACTGTAGGCAGGGTTCTGAGGGATTCTTGCGCGCTTTGTTCAATATCTCTTTCATCACTTCGCGCTGCGGGCGCGGAGGTTCTTCGACAATCCGAACTTGCGGGATATTGGCGGTGATATCGTTCAGGCGGTCACGGTGTTTCTTGGGTAGCTGATCGCCGATCACCACGATAAGTTCGAAATCCTGATCGGTCTGTGCCTTGATGCAAGGGAGCGCAATCGCTTCCATCAGACGGAAGCGTTCTTCCAGACGGGCGTGATCGTAAAGATACGCGACGCGCTCTTCGATGGTTTCATGTTCGACCTGAAATCCGCCAATGGCAGGATAGGAAAACCGGCAAAGGCCAATTACTTGGAGTGTCACTGCTGTCCTCGTTGGTTTTGAGCAGACTATGCGGGGGCAGGGGGGGCTTTGGCAAGGGGGCGCCCCTGTTGACAGCATAGCCGACTCCCCGTATACGCGCGCTATCTAGCAACTGGGGGTCGCCCCTGCTGCGCATATCATATTGCATGTGGTCAAGATCCAGGCCGCCTTAATTGGCCCGATCCTCTGAAAGCATAGCCGCCTCGCTTACCTCGGTACGGAAGCGTTGCGGCCATATTGCTTTGGATCATCTGCTCCAGACCGCCGCATGGACGCATGTAGCACTATTCACCGCACGGGGGTCCGCCCAAGTGCAAACACGACAGCAACACGGGGATAAAACCGGAATGCCAACGATTCAGCAGCTGATCCGCAAACCGCGCCAGCCAAAACGCAAGTACTCGAAATCCATGCACCTGCAGGAATGCCCGCAAAAGCGCGGCGTCTGCACACGTGTTTACACAACCACTCCTAAGAAGCCGAACTCCGCTATGCGGAAAGTTGCGAAGGTTCGCCTGACCAACGGTTTCGAAGTGATCTCCTACATTCCGGGTGAAAGCCACAACCTTCAGGAGCACTCCGTGGTTCTGATCCGCGGCGGTCGTGTAAAAGACCTTCCAGGTGTGCGTTACCACATTCTGCGCGGTGTTCTCGATACGCAAGGCGTTAAAGACCGTAAGCAGCGCCGCTCCAAGTACGGTGCGAAGCGTCCGAAGTAAGATCGCCTGTGGCCGGGTGGCTGACACCCGGCTGAACCAATCAGACACTATGCCGCGCACCGCGCAGCACCCCGCCAAGAGGAAGACAACAAGATGTCACGCCGCCACGCCGCTGAAAAACGCGAAGTACTGCCAGACGCCAAATACGGCGATCTTATCCTGACCAAATTCATGAACAACCTGATGATCGACGGCAAAAAGTCGGTTGCAGAACGTATCGTGTATAACGCATTCGACCGTGTCGAAGCGAAAATCAAACGCGCGCCAGTGGAAGTGTTCCACGAAGCGCTCGAAAACATCCAGCCTTCGGTCGAAGTTCGTTCGCGCCGTGTTGGTGGTGCGACCTATCAGGTTCCTGTTGAGGTGCGTCCAGAGCGCCGTCAGGCACTTGCAATCCGCTGGTTGATCAAAGCTGCACGTTCACGCAACGAGAACACAATGGAAGAGCGCCTTGCAGGCGAGCTTCTGGATGCTGTTCAGTCGCGCGGTACAGCCGTCAAAAAGCGTGAAGACACGCACAAGATGGCCGATGCGAACAAAGCATTCAGCCACTACCGCTGGTAATATACCTTCAAGATCGGAGCCCGGGCACGCTGGGCTCCTGACCCTTTTCAAAGCAAAACCTCTGAGGACGCTTTACAAATGGCACGCGATTATCCGCTTTCACGCTACCGCAACTTCGGCATCATGGCCCACATCGACGCCGGTAAAACCACCTGTTCCGAGCGCATCCTGTATTATACAGGCAAATCCCACAACATCGGTGAGGTGCACGATGGTGCGGCCACGATGGACTGGATGGAGCAGGAACAAGAGCGCGGCATCACTATTACGTCTGCTGCGACGACAACTTTCTGGCAGCGCCAGGAAGAGCCTACAGCCGATGCGACTTCGGACACCAAGTTCCGCATGAACATCATCGACACGCCCGGCCACGTTGACTTCACCATTGAAGTTGAGCGTTCGCTTGCCGTTCTCGATGGCGCGGTTGCTGTTCTGGATGCCAACGCGGGTGTTGAGCCACAGACAGAAACTGTCTGGCGTCAGGCTGACCGTTATAAAGTTCCACGTATTGTTTTCGTTAACAAAATGGACAAAATCGGCGCGGACTTCTTTAACTGCGTTAAGATGATCAAAGACCGCACAGGTGCGATCCCTGCACCTATCCAGATTCCAATTGGTGCAGAAACTGAGCTTGAAGGCATGGTTGACCTCGTAACCATGGAAGAGTGGGTTTGGGAAGGCGAAGATCTGGGCGCAAGCTGGGTCAAAAAGCCAATCCGTGACAGCCTGAAAGCGACAGCCGACGAATGGCGTGCTCACCTCATCGAGACTGCGGTCGAGATGGATGATGAAGCCATGGAAAACTACCTGATGGACGGCGCAGAGCCTGATGAAGCAACGCTGCGCTCGTTGATCCGTAAGGGTACACTGGCCATCAAATTCATTCCTGTTCTGTGTGGTTCCGCGTTCAAGAACAAAGGCGTTCAGCCTCTGCTCAACGCTGTTATCGACTATCTGCCCAGCCCGCTGGACGTTGTTGATTACATGGGCTTCAAACCAGGTGATGAAACAGAAACACGTAGCATCCCGCGCCGTGCGGATGATGACATGGCGTTCTCTGGCCTTGCATTCAAAATCATGAACGACCCCTTCGTTGGCTCGCTGACGTTTACACGCATCTACTCTGGTGTTCTGAACAAGGGCGACACGCTCTTGAACTCCACCAAAGGTAAAAAAGAACGCGTTGGCCGCATGATGATGATGCACTCCATCGAGCGTGAAGAAATCACCGAAGCATTCGCGGGCGACATTATCGCGCTGGCAGGTCTGAAAGACACCACAACCGGTGACACGCTTTGCGCCGTCAACGATCCAGTGGTTCTCGAAACGATGACCTTCCCTGATCCGGTTATTGAAATCGCGGTTGAGCCTAAAACAAAGGCCGACCAAGAGAAGATGTCTGCCGGTCTGGCACGTCTTGCTGCCGAGGATCCATCCTTCCGCGTGGAAACTGACATTGAGTCCGGTCAGACCATCATGAAGGGCATGGGCGAACTTCACCTCGACATTCTGGTGGATCGTCTTAAGCGTGAATTCAAAGTTGAAGCCAACATCGGTGCGCCTCAGGTGGCATACCGTGAGACTGTCAGCCGCGAAGCAGAGATCGTTTACACGCACAAGAAACAGTCGGGTGGTTCAGGCCAGTTCGCCGAAGTGAAAATGATCATCACGCCAACAGAGCCAGGCGAAGGTTACTCCTTCGAAAGCCGCGTTGTGGGTGGTTCGGTGCCAAAGGAATATATCCCAGGCGTCGAAAAGGGTATCAAATCCGTCATGGACTCCGGTCCGCTTGCGGGCTTCCCTGTGATCGACTTCAAAGTGGCGTTGATCGAAGGTAAGTACCACGATGTTGACTCCAGTGTTCTGGCATTTGAAATCGCGGCCCGTATGGGTATGCGCGAAGGCATGAAAAAAGCCGGTGCGAAGATGCTCGAGCCAATCATGAAAGTCGAAGTGATTACTCCGGAAGAATATACCGGCGGTATCATCGGCGATCTGACATCCCGTCGTGGTCAGGTGCAGGGTCAGGACACTCGCGGTAACGCGATTGCCATCGACGCGTTCGTGCCGCTGGCCAACATGTTCGGATACATCAACACTCTGCGGTCGATGTCTTCGGGTCGTGCCAACTTTACCATGCAGTTCGACCACTACGAGGGCGTACCGCAGAACATCTCTGACGAGATTCAGGCAAAGTTTGCTTGATGATCAATCGTCGCGAGATCATCGCGTTGGGTGGGGCAGCGTCCTTCGCTGCCCTTTCCGCGTGTTCGAGCGGCACGCCGTCCTCACGTGGGGGCGCGTTGCTTGATCAAGTGACGATTCGGAGTTTTCGCGTTGATGCAACGGGAGCGGGCAACGTGATCGGCGACCATGTCGAAACACTCGGTATCGAGAGGGTGGCCGCTGAACTCGCATCTTATCTGAACGCTAATCTTGCAGGTATGGGCCAGGGGTCTCGATCTCTTGATCTCACTGTGCGGGTGGAATTTGCTTCGGTGGCGCGGACCGTTCTTGGCGAAAGTCATTTGCGGACCACGGTCAGCGCCTCGGACGGATCCGGCATCCTGATCGGTCGTCTGCGCGGCGAAACTGCCGGTCCAAGACAACAAGGCGCCGAGGCTGAGCTTCGCAATCTTGTCGCTGGCTACACTGCGCAGATGAGGCAGCTTCTCTTGCGGAGCTAATGAACACCAGTGTCAGAGGTCCGATCGAGTATCCGTCGGGCCGCTGGCAGGCTAAAACTATCAAATGACCACAAAGGAGCCAACACCATGGCAAAGGCAAAGTTTGAACGTAACAAACCACACGTCAACATCGGCACAATCGGCCACGTTGACCACGGCAAGACCACACTGACAGCTGCGATCACGAAGTACTTCGGTGATTTCAAAGCGTACGACCAGATTGACGGCGCGCCAGAAGAAAAAGCGCGTGGTATCACAATCTCCACAGCGCACGTTGAGTACGAGACAGAGGCACGCCACTACGCGCACGTCGACTGCCCCGGCCACGCTGACTATGTGAAGAACATGATCACCGGTGCTGCCCAGATGGACGGCGCGATCCTGGTTGTGAACGCGGCCGACGGCCCAATGCCGCAGACGCGTGAGCACATCCTGCTCGGCCGTCAGGTTGGCATCCCGTACATGGTTGTTTACATGAACAAAGTTGACCAGGTAGACGACGAAGAGCTGCTGGAACTGGTTGAAATGGAAATCCGTGAGCTGCTGTCCTCTTATGAGTACCCTGGCGACGATATCCCGATCATCCCTGGCTCCGCACTGGCAGCTATGGAAGGCCGTGACCCAGAGATCGGCGAAGAGTCCATCAAGAAGCTGATGGCCGCTGTTGACGAATACATCCCGACACCAGCACGTGCTGTAGACCAGCCGTTCCTGATGCCAGTGGAAGACGTATTCTCGATCTCCGGTCGTGGTACAGTTGTGACAGGCCGTGTTGAGCGTGGCGTGATCAACGTTGGCGACGAAATCGAAATCGTTGGTATCCGCGACACCAAGAAGACGACCTGCACAGGCGTTGAAATGTTCCGCAAGCTGCTGGACCGTGGTGAAGCTGGCGACAACATTGGCGCCCTGCTGCGCGGTGTTGACCGTGAAGGCGTTGAGCGTGGTCAGGTTCTTTGTAAGCCAGGTTCCGTTAACCCACACACGAAGTTCACAGCCGAAGCGTACATTCTGACCAAAGAAGAGGGTGGCCGTCATACGCCATTCTTCGCGAACTACCGTCCACAGTTCTACTTCCGTACAACGGACGTGACCGGTACCGTTCAGCTGCCAGAAGGCACAGAAATGGTGATGCCGGGTGACAACCTTCAGTTCGACGTTGAGCTGATCGCCCCGATCGCGATGGAAGACGGTCTGCGCTTTGCGATCCGCGAAGGCGGCCGCACAGTCGGCGCCGGCGTGGTTTCCAAAATCACTGAATAATCATAATGCGCGGGCGTAAGCCCGTGCATATCTTCCCCTAAGGGGACATGATTGCTGAATAAAGAATAAGGCCGCTCCTTACCGGAGCGGCCTTATTCTGTTTGGTTAATGAGGGCAGTGGGGCATTTCAATTGTGTGGAATATAATTGGCTGCGGAGGGATTGCAGTAAGTGCAATAGTTTTGGGGTTGATGCGGCCACACTTGGTCTTTGCGAGTGACCACCTTGGACATAAAAAAACACCTATCGAGGACGTCCCGATAGGTGCAAATGTCTCAGTACGTGTGTGGTGGCCTTAGGCCATTGCCGCTCCTTGCTTCACTTCAGCAAACGACAGCAGCCTTTTGGAGCTTTCATCCCAGAGGTGTAGGCGTGCGTTGGCAAAGCTTTCACGTATTGTCATTCGGTTGATCTCTGCGAGACCGGCATGGTCCTTCAGGACTTCTGGCAACCTGTAGAACGGGATACGGCTATAGAGATGGTGAATGTGGTGGATGCCAATGTTTGCGCTTAACCATTGCAGAACGGAAGGCAGGACATAGTGAGAGCTGCCTTGCAGGGCGGCGTCATGCAGATCCCAGTCCTGGTCGTCTTCCCAATGGGTCGTTTCAAACTGGTGCTGCACATAAAAGAGCCAGACACCGGCCGTGGCGGCCAGCAGGGTGGACGGCACGAAAATCAACAGGATCGGCATCAGTCCGCCAAAATACCAGATCACCAAGAGGGCAACGATAATCGCTGCATTGGTGCACATTGCGCTGATCCAGTATTTTGCATGGGCCATCAAGCCGAGCGGCAGCCGGTTCTGCAAGAAAAACAAGTAGCCTGGTCCGACGCCGAACAAGACAATGGGATGCCGATATAGACGGTATCGGAACTGTCTGTAGCGCGAGAGGCTTTGGTATTCTGCGACAGTGAGAGTGTCGATGTCGCCAATACCCCGGCGACCGAGGTTGCCCGCCGAGCTGTGGTGAATCGAGTGTGCGCGACGCCAGACATCATAGGGCGTAAGGGTCAAAACCCCCAGTACCCGTCCGACCCAGTCACTCAACGCGCGGTCCTTGAAGAATGAACTATGGCCGCAATCATGCTGGATGGCGAACAATCGCAGCAAGAAGGCAGCATTGCACAATGAGATCGCTAGGGTCAGCCATGCGCTGATTGAAAGGGACCACCATGCGAGAGCCCAAAGAGCGACGAAGGGACCAAGTGTGACAGCCAGTTCATACAGGCTGCGGGATGTTTTCGGCTCGCGGTAATTTGCGAGTACTTTTACCCACTCCCTCGCGTGCTTTGGAGCGGGGGTGATTTCAGTGCTTGAGTGTTGGATCATATGCCTGCTTCTTATCTTCTTTGGCAACTTGATAGACCAATGTGCTCATTGAACAACTTATAAAGACACGAGGATCATTAAGATTTCTCGAATAAGGCATTTATTCTGGTGTTTTCGCCCCGATTTGGCGGTCACGTGGCGTTTTGCCGCGCTGGCATACGAATATGTCAGTCTCAATAACCATGTGTTCGAGTCGTACCGTGAGCTGTATCAGGCACTCAATATAAGTAATCTTGATGGGTGGTCGTGGGTCTTCTTATCCCAATGATGGCTGAGCTCAAATCCCCTCTTGCCACGTGTGCTGATTCCCCCTATAGCCGCCTCAACCACCGGGGTGCGTGTATTCGCGCCCCGTGTGCGTTGTCAAAAAGGCGCGAAGAGGCGAGGCGATGAGCGTTTCCCCTCCAATCCGTTTCCATCCCAGATAAAGGGATTTGCATTATGGCTGCTAGCCAAAACATCCGCATCCGCCTTAAGGCGTTTGATTATCGGGTGCTTGATGCTTCCACTCAGGAAATCGTCAACACCGCCAAGCGCACAGGCGCTTCCGTTCGCGGCCCAATTCCGCTGCCGAACAAGATTGAAAAATTCACCGTTCTTCGTGGCCCCCACGTTGACAAGAAGTCCCGTGACCAGTTCGAAATCCGCACGCACAAGCGCCTGCTGGATATCGTTGATCCGACTCCCCAGACTGTGGACGCGCTGATGAAGCTCGACCTTGCTGCTGGTGTGGATGTCGAGATCAAGCTGCAATCATAAACGTAGGAGGGTAATATCATGTTGCGCTCAGGCGTTATTGCAAAAAAAGTCGGTATGACCCGGCTGTTCATGGAAGACGGCAAGCAGATTCCTGTGACCGTTCTTCAGCTCGACAACCTTCAGGTTATCGCGCAGCGCACAATCGAGAAGGACGGCTATCTTGCTGTTCAGCTTGGCGCTGGCACAGCGAAGGTTAAGCGGACATCTCAAGCGATGCGCGGCCACTTTGCCGCTGCAAAGGTAGAGCCAAAGCGTAAGGTTGCGGAATTCCGCATCGACGCGGAAGCAATGCTGCCCGTCGGCGAAGAGATCATCGCGGATCACTATTTCGCAGGTCAGTACGTTGACGTTGCCGGTACATCCATTGGTAAAGGTTTTGCCGGTGCGATGAAGCGTCACAACTTTGGCGGTCTGCGTGCGACACACGGTGTTTCCGTGTCTCACCGTTCACACGGCTCTACAGGTCAGTGTCAGGATCCAGGCAAAGTTTTCAAAGGTAAGAAAATGGCTGGTCACATGGGCGCTGCTCGCGTGACGACCCAGAACCTTGAGGTTGTCAAAACCGATACCGCTCGTGGTCTGATCATGGTCAAAGGCGCGGTTCCGGGCTCCAAGGGTGGTTGGGTCACAGTTAAAGATGCTGTGAAAAAGCCTTTCCCTGACAGCGCGATCGTTCCTGCCGCTCTGGCCTCCGCCGCACGTGAAGCTGCGAAAGCAGCCGAAGAAGCCGCAGCAGCCGCAGCAGCCGAAGCAGAAGCAGCAGCAGCAGAAGCCGCAGCAGCCGAGCAGGCCGCAATGGAAGCCGCAGAAAGCGCTGATGCAGCAGCACCAGAAGCCGATGCAGATAAGAAAGAAGGTGACGCATGAAACTCGATGTCATCAAACTCGACGGCGGCAAAGCCGGATCGATCGACCTGGACGAGGCACTGTTCGGCCTTGAGCCACGCGCCGACATCCTGCACCGTGTCGTGCGCTGGCAGCGTAACAACGCGCAGGCTGGTACACACAAGGTCAAGACTCGTCGCGAAGTCAGCTACTCCACCAAGAAGATCTATCGCCAGAAGGGCACCGGCGGCGCACGCCACGGCGCACGTTCTGCACCGATCTTCCGCGGGGGCGGTATCTACAAGGGTCCAACTCCTCGTAGCCACGGCCACGAGCTGACAAAGAAGTTCCGCAAGCTCGGTCTGCGTCACGCACTGTCCGCAAAGGCGAAAGCCGGCGCGCTGGTGATCATCGACGATGCAATGTCTGATGGTAAAACTTCCGCACTGGCCAAACAGGTGAAATCCCTGGGTTGGAAGCGGGCGTTGATCATTGACGGCGCAACCGTAAATGAGAACTTCCTGCAAGCCGCACGCAACATTGAAGGTCTGGATATCCTGCCAACAATGGGCGCAAACGTATATGATATCCTGAAGCGTGATACACTTGTCATCACAAAAGCAGGACTCGAAGCACTGGAGGCCCGTTTGAAATGAGCGCGAAACCAGAACACTACGACGTGATCCGCAAGCCGATCATCACTGAAAAAGCGACAATGGCGTCAGAAGCCAATGCCGTGGTTTTCGAAGTGGCGATGGACAGCAACAAGCCGATGATCAAAGAAGCTGTTGAAGCTCTCTTTGGCGTTAAGGTGAAGGCCGTGAACACGTCCATCACCAAAGGCAAAGTAAAGCGCTTCCGCGGTCAGTTGGGCACACGTAAAGACGTGAAAAAAGCCTATGTGACACTCGAAGAAGGTAACACCATCGACGTGTCGACCGGCCTGTAAGGTCCGCTTAAGCTGAAATTGAGAAAGCCCTGCTGGAAACAGCGGGGCTTTTTCCGTTCGTGTGGCAGTCAACCGAAGGTATTGCTGCAGGTGCCGTGGGCCTTTTCGGCTGTAAAGCGCCATATACGCTCTTAACGGAGAGGGCTGTGATAAACTGCTTGCTATTATGCTGGCAAAGGCGCATCTGAGGCAGGCAACGTTACACTGTCTATCGCTACTACTGCTCCTTACGGCTCAGTCTTACGATCTTTATTTGACTTAGCCGACCTGCCGCATTCCGCGGGCAGAACATACAAGGAATACACTGATGGCCAATGGCACAGTAAAATGGTTCAACTCCACTAAAGGTTTTGGTTTTATCGCTCCCGATGGTGGTGCCAAGGACGTTTTCGTTCACATCTCCGCTGTTGAGCAAGCAGGCCTCACAGGCCTGAACGATGACCAGAAAGTCACGTTCGACATCGAAGCCGGCCGTGATGGTCGTGAATCTGCGACAAACCTCGCACTGGCATAAGCCGCCTGCCTCTTTTGGAGGCGAATGCTTGAAGAATTTGACGGGCGTATCCAGATGGATGCGCCCGTTTTTGTTTCCGTGGACTATTTTTGCTTGGGGTTAAGCTGAGCTTCAGGGCTTTTTCCGAGAGTCTTTGACCAAGCGGTAGTGAAGCGCGCCTTGCATTACACAGCAATTCGGACCCGTATGTCAGTTTGTGTCCAAATTGTCGCAGTCGTACCGTTACGGCGCTGGAAAGGTTGATGAAATCCATGTGTGCTTCTTAGAGTAGCTTTTGCATATTGTTGCCATATTTGAAGTAAGGAGCCCCTGAATGGTGCTCAGCCCCGTTTTTATTGATGTTTTGCGCGCTGCGCATTTGGTACTTTTCGCTGCAGGGATGGGGACGGCTCTGTTTCATGACTACCGCACCTGTCGTGATTTACACGCCCCGATCAAAACCTCCGATATCCGCTCCATTGAGCAGCTACATCGGTGGATTGTCTGCGCTTTTGCCGGTCTGTGGGGCACCGGCCTTATTCTGATATACATCCGGACCGGTTTTGACCTTTCCACATTCTCGCCGAAGCTCTGGGTCAAGGTTTCACTTATGGCGTTGATGACAGTGAATGCATTGATGATTGCCATGTTTGTGTTGCCAGTCCTGCGCAGGAATGTTGGCCGCCCCATGTTAGATTTGGCACCGCGCGATATGGTTGTCGCGTCACAGCTTGCGATCATTTCGATGTTCTGCTGGAGCTCCGGTATGGTCCTCGGGTCAAGTGCGTATCTCAAGACAGCCCCATGGGAGGTGTTGATGCCTCTCGCCGTTGGCTGGTTCGTGTTGTGTACAATCGGCGGTCAGGTGGGGATGATGGTACTGCGCACCCGCGTTTTGGCAGTGGTCGAATGTCCAGATCGGCGTTCTCTTGATCGGGGGTAGGGGGGATACTCACCTGCGATGTTCCGGCGAATGCCAGAGTGCGAAAAAATACACTGATGGCCTAAGTCATGTTGAGATAGTACAACTCCATTAACGGTTTTGGTTCTATCTCTCCCGATAGTGGTGCCAAGGACGTCTTCATTTACATTCCCGCTTTTGTGCGAGCTGGCAAAATCAATGACCCGGAAGGTCACGTTCGACATCGAAGCCGACCGCAACGGTCGTGAAGCTGCGAAAAGCCTCGCACTGATCTAAGCCAGCCGATCCCACATAGGTTAGGGTTGATAAATTCCAAAGGGCGTAGTCTTGGGGCTGCGCCTTTTTTTGTGGATGCGCCGCAGATCTTGGGATGGAACGAACTGCGATGGGGCGCGTTTGCTTTACGTCCAGAACATTCAGGAAGGCGCGCAGATGGCAATTGGCGAAGTACGACCAAGCGACGACATTTCGGTGCGTGAGAATATTCTTTCCAAAATCGACCCGGAGAACTTTGCGTGGACGATGCCATTCATGCGTGCGGGCTATGCGGGCCGTGGTCTGGTTTATCTTGTCGTTGCTGGATTTTCACTCTGGTCCGTCTGGCAAGGCAGCGAAGCCAAAGGCGCGCAAGACACCATGCGATCGCTGGACAGTTGGGTCGGATTGGCGGCAGTGTCGCTGATCGCGGCAGGTATGTTCGCCTATGCAATATGGCGATGCATAGACAGCTTCTGGGATCTTGAGGCTCATGGAAATTCTGCGAAAGGTATATTTGCACGAATAGCAATGATCGTGACGGGCTTGTTGCATGGCGGTATTGGCGTATTGGCGCTTGCGGCGTTAAGTGGCCGGAGTTCGGGTGGGCAGGGGCAAACTATGCTCTCGTCCATGATGCAGACCAATGCCGGACCATGGCTCATCGGTACTGCTGGCCTTATCACCGTCGGTGCCGGCGGATATTATGTCTACAAAGGCATATCGCAAAGCTATCGGGACAACCTTGAGGCAAACCATTTTACGGCCAACTGGAACCCGTTGCTTCGTGCCGGGCTGATCGCTCAAGGTGTAGCTATTGCTATCATCGGTGCACTCATTGCCTATGCTGCCATCACAGTGGATGCATCTCAGGCAGGTGGCCTCGGCTCGGCATTCGACTGGCTGCACCAGCAAGCCTATGGCAGGTTCGTTGTGGCGGCATTGTGCCTTGGCCTCTTGTGCTTCTCGCTCTTCTGCTTTGTAAACGCAGTATTCAGGATCGTTCCTAAGGCTGAAGGCGGTTCTGTTGAGAACTTGACCGCCTACTTCAAGAAGTAGTTTGCCTGCATTGCGTTGAGCCATGGGCCGCTCCAGCACGGTCTTCGGAGGCAATTGGCGGCAACCCGACATTGCTGTCTTGACCCCATCCCCCATCCCCCCTATCAGACCACATCGGCATAGCCCCAGATTCGTCTGGGGCTTCGTCTTTGTGCATGGGTCAAACCCTGTGCGCGCTACTTTGGGACCTTCGGGGCCCTCTAACCACAGCGGACCTACGGGGCCGCATGCAAGCAAACGGAAGACAGAGAACATGGCACTCAAGTCGTACAAACCGACGACGCCAGGCCAGCGTGGGCTGGTACTGATCGACCGTTCGGAGCTTTGGAAAGGTCGCCCAGTTAAAGCCCTCACAGAGGGTCTTAGCAAGCACGGCGGACGGAACAACACCGGACGGATCACAATGCGTCGTAAGGGTGGTGGTGCAAAGCGCCTCTACCGCATCGTTGATTTCAAGCGCAACAAGCTGGACGTAACAGCTACGGTCATGCGCATTGAATATGACCCGAACCGGACCGCGTTTATCGCACTGGTTAAATATGAAGACGGTGAGCAGGCATATATCCTTGCTCCACAGCGTATCGCCATTGGTGATCAGGTCGTGGCATCCGCCAAGGCTGACATCAAGCCAGGCAACGCCATGCCATTCTCCGGCATGCCAATCGGTACCATCATCCACAACATCGAGATGAAGCCAGGCAAAGGCGGCCAGATCGCCCGTGCTGCAGGCACCTACGCCCAGTTCGTTGGTCGTGACGGTGGCTACGCTCAGATCCGTCTGAGCTCTGGTGAACTTCGTCTTGTGCGTCAGGAATGCATGGCCACCGTTGGTGCTGTGTCCAACCCCGACAACTCAAACCAGAACTACGGTAAAGCTGGCCGCATGCGTCACAAGGGCATCCGCCCGTCTGTGCGTGGTGTGGTTATGAACCCGATCGACCACCCTCACGGTGGTGGTGAAGGCCGTACATCCGGTGGTCGTCACCCGGTTACCCCATGGGGCAAACCAACCAAGGGTGCCAAGACACGTAACAAGAACAAAGCGTCTAGCAAGCTGATTATCCGCTCGCGTCACGCCAAGAAGAAGGGGCGTTAATAGATGTCTCGTTCAGTATGGAAAGGTCCTTTTGTTGACTCTTATGTCCTCAAAAAGGCCGAAGCCTCCCGCGAAAGCGGTCGTAACGAAGTGATCAAGATCTGGTCGCGCCGTTCCACGATCCTGCCGCAGTTTGTTGGTCTGACGTTCGGCGTCTATAACGGTCACAAGCACATCCCAGTAAACATCAGCGAAGAGATGATTGGTCAGAAGTTTGGTGAGTTTTCACCAACACGGACCTATTATGGTCACGCAGCTGATAAAAAAGCGAAGCGGAAATAAGCCATGAGCAAGGATAAAAATCCCCGCCGCGTGGCCGACAACGAAGCACGTGCAAAACTGCGCATGCTGAAGACGTCCCCGCAGAAACTCAACCTCGTTGCCGCCATGATCCGCGGCAAGAAGGTCGACAAGGCCCTGACGGACCTGACCTTCTCCAAGAAGCGTATCGCGATCGATGTGAAGAAATGCCTTCAGTCCGCGATCGCCAACGGCGAGAACAACCACAACCTCGACGTGGATGAACTGATCGTGGCGGAAGCCTATGTCGGTAAAAACATGACACTCAAGCGTGGTCGTCCACGTGCGCGTGGCCGTTTCGGCAAGATCATGAAGCCGTTTGCGGAAATCACAATCGTCGTGCGTCAGGTTGAGGAGCAAGCATAATGGGTAATAAAGTCAATCCAATCGGCATGCGCCTTCAGGTTAACCGTACGTGGGATAGCCGCTGGTATGCTGACACCAAAGACTATGGTGATCTTCTTCTCGAAGACCTTGCGATCCGCAAGTTCATCAAAAAAGAATGCCATCAGGCGGGTATCTCCCGTGTGATCATCGAACGTCCGCACAAAAAGTGCCGCGTTACGATCCACACAGCGCGCCCTGGTGTGATCATCGGCAAGAAAGGTGCAGATATCGAAGGTCTGCGCAAGAAACTTGCCGCGTTCACCGACTCTGAACTGCACCTCAACATCGTTGAAGTTCGCAAGCCAGAGCTGGACGCAGCCCTTGTTGGTGAAAGCATTGCACAGCAGCTTGAGCGTCGTGTTTCCTTCCGTCGCGCTATGAAGCGTGCGGTACAGAACGCCATGCGTATGGGTGCCTTGGGTATCCGTGTGAACCTTGCTGGCCGTCTTGGCGGTGCAGAAATCGCGCGTACCGAATGGTACCGTGAGGGTCGTGTTCCGCTCCACACACTGCGTGCGGACATCGACTATGCACATGTTGAAGCAATGACTGCCTATGGCATCATCGGCATCAAGACGTGGATTTTCAAAGGCGAGATCATGGAACATGATCCAGCTGCCCGTGACCGCAAGGCACAAGAAATGCAAGACGGCCCAGCACCTCGTGGTGCCGGCGGTCGGCGTTAAGGAGTAGATAGATGCTACAGCCAAAACGTACGAAATTCCGTAAGCAGTTCAAAGGCTCTATCAAGGGTCTGGCGAAGGGTGGGTCTGACCTGAACTTCGGCACTTACGGTCTGAAAGCAATCGAGCCTGAGCGTGTAACTGCACGCCAGATCGAAGCAGCACGTCGTGCCATGACGCGTCACATGAAGCGTCAAGGCCGTGTCTGGATCCGCATCTTCCCAGATGTTCCAGTAACCTCCAAGCCCGTCGAAGTTCGTATGGGTAAAGGTAAAGGTTCCGTGGATTTCTGGGCAGCCAAGGTAAAGCCAGGCCGCGTTATGTTTGAAATCGACGGTGTTGGTGACGACGTTGCACGTGAGGCTCTGCGCCTTGCTGCGATGAAGCTGCCAATCAAAACACGCGTTGTTGTTCGCGAAGACTGGTAAGTCCAAGCGACATCGCTAGAACTAAGAAAGCCCCCACTGTAAGAACAGTGGGGGCTTTTTATTTGGCGCAATCCCCAGCTGCTGTCAGACTTGTGATGCTGATGCGTGTTGTTGGAATTTTGCCCAGAGTAAGGCAATTAAAGCTGTCATTCCCACATGGCCAATCAAAGATGATTGTGTGTAGCTGCCAAAGCCCATCATGAAGGTTCGGCCCATTAGAGGCGCCAACATTCCTTGTGCGACAAACCATAACAGCAGACCCGCCGTAATGCCTGAACCAAGGTAACCAAGCTTTGTGACCCGCTTGATGAGATAAACAACTGCCGCAAAGCCAAGCGAGCCAATCAGAAAATGTATCGCGAATGCAGCCGCATAGGGCAATTGTGAGCCCGTGAATGTCTTCGTCAACCCAATCACCAGATTTGCGGGCTCCAGTTTGACCCCGAACAAGAGTGGCGAGACAAGCCAGGCATAGGCTTCAAATGTGATCTCTCCGATCAGGCCTGCGCTGGCTAATGCCCGTAGCTCCGTGCTGTTTTTGCCAATCATCGTGCCGGTATCCTTTCAGGAATGTGATGTAGGGCAGGCAGTATTGCCGGCGCTTAGGTCGACATGGGCAAGGCACATTGGCTAGTCCACCCAGCATGCCATTTATGCGCGCGTATGTGATTGACCGTGAACGAGCTGAGCCGTCACTGGGGTTCGATGCCTGGAATTCAGGCAAAGCCGTCATGGGCCACTAGCCAACAAGAGTGTGACCCAATAGAGTTTGCCCTGAACCCCTAGTCGAAAGGCATCGTCATGAAACAAGTTCCCAAGCCCACCACAGACGAAGACCTCATCCAGCAGTTCCTGAACAAGGGCGGCGAGATTAAAAAGGGCAAGACCAAGCCAATGCCTGCCGATCTTGGCCTGAGCAATAATCAATGGGGTAACAAGATGACAAAGGAAGAGAAGGCCTTGGTCAAGGAGCAGGAAGAAGCGCGCAAGAAGAAGTGACGCCGCGCTCCGCTCAGACCATCACGCCGTAAAAGCCAAGGGCCTCTTCAAGCGTGGTTTCCTCATAGTGGAAGTGGGATTTGACCACCTCCCATAGCTTGTCGAAAATGGCGCCTGCTTCGGCAAAATGCGCTGCATCTGGAGACGCCGCAAGATCATGGGCAACGGCGGCCAGACGCTCCAGCAATTCGTGCACCACCAGATGCTCGGCCCGCAGACGGTCCACGATGGCACGCATCGCTTCTGACCCGCGCGCGTGCAGTTGGGGGAATATCGACTGTTCCTCGATATCGTGGTGCATTGTCAGGACTTTGCATTCTTGCCCGCAAATCGTGCCGAAGGCGCGAAAGTTCTGGGTCATCTCTGCGTTGAGCACAATATGTTCAAGTTCCGTCGACGGAGCATCGCCTGCTTCAATCCGGCGCAGAACCTGCGCGATGCGGCCCATCTCCATTAGGTAGTGACGGTGAATTGCTGCAAGATGTTTGCCAGATTGCCGTTGGTTTGCGGCCACAGCGCCCAGGTCGGGGCGCTGGGGGCGGGTGCCGTCCTCAACCGACAAATCGGAAAGCGGTACGTTACGCAGATCGGTTTTCATGACTCACCCATGCCAAGAATAGTTAAAGCTGACTGAAATGCGGTCCTCTTCCGACATGTTCATCGGAACTTCGTGGCGAATGAAGCTCTCCCACAGCAAGACGTCGCCAACGGCTGGCGCGACATACGCAAATGTCCGCAATTCTTCACGTGCGTCTTTGCGGCGGGCAGGGGAGGCCATCATCATGGGCAGGCGCGGGTCTTCGTATTTGATGGCGCTAGCGCCTTCGGGCATGGCCACATAAGTTGTGCCACTTATTACAGAGTGGGGATGGATATGGCCCGTGTGGTTGCCCCCTTCGGGCAGAATATTGATCCAGATGTCCTCAAGCTTCAATTCTCGTCCGTCCAGGTCAAGCTCCAGATCTTCGGCAAAGGCCGCGACATGGGCATCAAGGGCTTTAACCACTTCAGCAAAGATCGGGAAACGCCAGCCCAGATCGGTCAGCGAGGCATAGGAGGTGTACCCCGGATAGCCGTTCTTTTCACACCACTCTTGTCCGGCTTCGTCATCTTCGGCGATGGAATAGCATGATGCTTCAAGTTCGGCGGTGTCAATTGCACCAAGCTGCGCTTGGTAAAGGCGGGTCACAAAGAGGGATTTGATATGTGTCATAGCTTCTCATACCGCCGCGTCCCCAAAAGGGCGAGGGGGTCGCCATTAGTTTTGTATAAAGACTATCTCTTGCATGTTCGGCCCGACATCCAGACCCATAGGCGCCAATGCGACATGCTTACCGTCTGTCGCGTGTGCTGCAAATGTTATCCGCATTCGACCTTACACTTTATCAACTGATGTCATCGTGCGTGTTTCCCCACTGGCCTCCCGTTCTATATCGAATGTGCTACGGTCTTTGGTGGCGCTGGCGAACCCCTTGGCTGTATGGATTGGCGCACGCCTTCTGAAACAAGCGTAAAACCTCTTGCCGCTGGGCAGCTAGGGGTTGCGTCACAGGGCGATCAGGGCTATTGCGCAGCTTCATCATGAACTCCATCAGAATCATGGTCACCCTCTAGGGGCCTACTGGTGATGTTGAAAGGAAATGGCATGAAAGCCAACGAACTGAACGACAAGACGCCGGACCAGCTCCGCGACGAGCTTGTGAACCTGAAAAAAGAAGCGTTCAACCTGCGTTTTCAGCAGGCCACTGGCCAGCTGGAAAACCCTGCACGCCTGCGCACAGTTAAGCGTGACGTAGCCCGTGTTAAGACAGTGTTGAACCAAAAAGCTGCAGCCGCAGCAACAGACGCGTAAGAGGAGCCTAGACCTATGCCAAAGCGTATCCTGACAGGCACCGTAACCTCGGACGCCAACGAACAGACAGTCACCGTATCCGTAGAGCGCCGCTTTACGCACCCGGTTCTGAAAAAGACCATCCGTAAGTCCAAAAAATACCGGGCTCACGATGAAAACAACACGTTCAAAGTGGGCCAGCAGGTTCGCATCATTGAATGTGCGCCACGTTCCAAAACCAAGCGTTGGGAAGTGATCACTGCGGAAGCATGATCCTTCGCGCGGCCATCTGTAAGGGTGGTCGCGTTATCCATTTCGGATAGCAACTTAATCGAAACCCTAGGGATCAGGCACGCATCGCCCCCTACAGGTCGGGAGAAACCAAATGATCCAGATGCAGACCAACCTGGATGTTGCTGACAACAGCGGCGCTCGCCGTGTTCAGTGCATCAAGGTCCTGGGTGGTTCCAAGCGTAAGTACGCATCCGTTGGCGACATCATTGTCGTCTCGGTAAAGGAAGCCATTCCACGCGGCCGTGTAAAGAAGGGTGACGTGCGTAAAGCCGTCGTCGTTCGTACCGCAAAAGAAGTTCGTCGTGACGATGGCACAGCCATCCGTTTTGACCGCAATGCTGCTGTTATCTTGAACAACAGCAACGAGCCAGTTGGCACCCGTATCTTCGGACCAGTTGTTCGTGAGCTGCGCGCAAAGAACTTCATGAAAATCATCTCGCTCGCTCCGGAGGTGCTGTAATCATGGCTGCTAAGCTGAAAAAAGGTGACACTGTCATCGTTCTGGCCGGCAAGGACAAAGGCAAAGAGGGCAAGATTGCCTCCGTTGACCCGAAATCCGGTAAGGCTGTTGTAGACGGTATCAATGTTTACGTGCGTGCTACACGCCAGTCCCAGACATCCCAGGGCGGTCGCATCCCTAAATCGATGCCAATCGACCTGAGCAATCTCGCGATCAAGGATGCCAACGGCAAACCTTCCCGCGTGGGCTTTAAGATGGATGGCGAAAACAAAGTGCGTTTCGCCAAGACAACAGGGGACGCGATCTGATGCTCGATACCGCAACATATACACCCCGCCTGAAGGCCGACTATAAGGACCGCATCCGTGCAGCCCTGAAAGAAGAGTTCGGCTACAAAAACGAAATGCAGATCCCACGTTTGGACAAGATCGTTCTGAACATCGGTTGTGGCGCAGAAGCTGTTCGTGACAGCAAGAAAGCCAAATCCGCTCAGGAAGACCTGACATCCATCGCGGGCCAGAAAGCACTTACCACAATCGCCAAGAAATCCATCGCGGGTTTCCGGGTTCGTGAAGAGATGCCTCTGGGCGCGAAGGTTACACTTCGCGGTGACCGCATGTACGAATTCCTTGATCGTCTGATCACAATTGCTCTGCCACGCGTTCGCGACTTCCGCGGCGTGAAAGGCACATCTTTCGACGGCCGCGGCAACTATGCCATGGGTATGAAAGAGCACATCGTGTTCCCTGAAATCGACTTTGATAAGGTCGATGAAACTTGGGGTATGGACATCATCATCGCCACCACGGCGAAAACCGACGCCGAAGCGAAGGCAATGTTGAAGCTTTTCAACATGCCCTTCAACTCATAAGCGCGGGAAGGAATTAGATATGGCTAAGAAATCCATGATCGCACGCGAAAAGAAGCGTGAAGCACTGGTCAAGAAGTACGCCGCCAAGCGTGCGGAGTTGAAAGAAATCATCTCCGACGAAAGCAAGCCAATGGAAGATCGCTTTCGCGCCTCCCTGAAGCTGGCGAAACTGCCTCGCAACTCTTCGGCTGTGCGTCTGCACAACCGTTGCCAGCTGACAGGCCGTCCACACGCTTATTATCGTAAATTGAAAATCTCGCGCATCGCGCTGCGGGATCTTGGCTCCGCAGGCCAGATCCCCGGCATGGTGAAGTCGAGCTGGTAAGGAGCGCATCAGATGAACGATCCTATCGCAGATATGCTGACACGCATCCGTAACAGCCAGTTGCGCGGCAAATCCACAGTCATGACCCCAGCTTCCAAGCTGCGTGCATGGGTTCTGGACGTGCTGGCGGACGAAGGCTACATCCGTGGCTATGAGAAGATGACAGGCGCCGATGGCCACCCTGCCATCGAGATCAGCCTGAAGTACTACGAAGGCGAGCCCGTCATTCGTGAACTGAAGCGTATCTCCAAGCCAGGCCGCCGCGTTTATATGGGCGCACAAGACCTCCCATCCGTCCGTCAGGGCCTGGGTGTGTCGATTGTCTCCACCCCACAGGGTGTGATGTCGGACGCAAGCGCACGCGCAGCCAATGTTGGCGGCGAAGTGCTTTGCACCGTATTCTAAGGAGAATTTGATGTCTCGTATTGGTAAAAAACCGGTCGATCTGCCCAGCGGTGTTACTGCTTCGGTCAGCGGCCAGACCATCGAAGTGAAAGGCCCCAAAGGGGTTCGGACCTTCAAAGCCACCGATGATGTGACCAT